>DASRQZ010000151.1:0-23619 GCA_035696125.1 Polyangia bacterium | reverse complement strand
GGGACATCCGCTGGCATGTCGGGGCCTGCGTCGATGCGGCCGCCGGTGCCCATGCCGCCGGTGCCGGTGGCGTCGGGGCCTGCGTCGATGCGGCCGCCGGTGCCGGTTGCGCCGCCCGTGCCGCCCGCGTCGATCCTGCCGCCGGTGCCCGCGTCGGTCTTGCCGCCGGTGCCCCCGTCGGCTTTCGCGCCGCCGCTGCCGCCGTTGCCGTTGCTGCTACTGCAGCCGGAGGTCTGGGCGACCGCAAAGATTCCGAGGGACAAAAGCATAAGGGGTACTGCAACCTTCTTCGACATGGGCTCTCCTCACGCAGATCGAGTCTGCCTCGCCGTTAATAACTTCGGGACGAACTAAAGTAGGGAGCAGGCTACACCCTTTCGCGCCGTTGGAAAGTCCCAAGTCGCTGGATCGGAATTACTAGAAATCCAGAACAGAGTCGCGAGAGGGACTGTGGACGATCCCGATCCTCCTAGAACCGGTAGGCGAGGCCCCCGCGCAGCTCGGTCGCCAGCTCGCGCTCGCCGATGAAGGTCGGGTCGGCGGGTTGCGGGCCGCCAGGCTCGTGATCCAGCCGCAGCTTGTAGACCCGGGCGACCTGTCCCTCGAGCACCAGGTGAGGCCCGAGTCTCATCTCGAGTCCCAGACCGACGCGACCGATCACCTCTGACGTCGCGACGCTGGCGTTCTGCGTGTCGATGGCCGCGCGACCCAGGCCGCCGGCCAGATCGAGGTAAGGGGCGATCGGGTGGTCCCACAGGAACAGGCGACCCACCAGCAGACCGGCCTGATCGGTCCGCCGGCGCGACGACCGCTCGGCGTCGAGCGACTGAACCTCGATGGCGAAGATGCTCCGTCGCGACGTGCGCGCCTGCAGCGACACCGCGACACCGGCGGTCGCCGCCGGCGCTCCCGAGGTCTGTGTCGATTGGATGAGACCGTTGACCGCGACGCCGAATCGGGGGAAGTCCGGCTCCTGCGGCGCCAGCGGCGCGGGTTCGGCGATCATCACCGGCGGCGGCGGTGGCGGCGCGTAGCAACAGGGTGGCGGCGGCGCGGCCGGGTAGTCATACGGCGGCGGCGGGGGCGGTGGCGGCGTCGCGTCGGCGTGCAGCTCGAAGCGAAAACGCGGCAGGACCAGCTCGACGCCGATGGCGGCGCCCAGCAGCGCCGCGCTGATCGCCATCCCCAGGCGGCGCGCCGGTGGGGGTGGCGCCTCGAAGAGGACGTCGGCGCGGGCGTCGCGCGCCGCGATCCAGGTGGTCAGCAAGACGGTCAGCACAGAAAGCGCGAGCACCCGGGCTCGGCCGGTGGTCGCTCGCCAGCGCATTTCATTAGGCATCCGACCATGAACAGCACCATCCATGCCAGCCCATCCCCGCGAGGGACCGCGAGGAATCGCGGTCGAATGCGATCTGTCGCACGATCGGGCCAGCCGCCCGGCCGCCCGCTGTGGTGGAATCATCACGCCCCCGTCGTGACGGAATGCAACACCGCCACCGCCGTCTGGGCGACGGCGTCGGTGTCGCCCCCACGGACCTTCGCTCAGCGAGCGGAGTTGTCGCCCGCCTGCACGCCCACGCCGTGACGGAACACCAGGTGCCCGCCCAGCCACCCGGTGGCGACCAGCGCCATCGCCCCCGCGGCCTCCAGAGCCAGCACGCCGACGCCGGGAACCACGGCGCGGCCGCCGCGGAAGGCGAAGGCGATCCCGTACAGGCTGAGCGCGCTCAACGCGCAGGACGCGTGGATCAGCGCCACCCGCGCGGCGGCGGGCTGCGAGGCCGGGATCTTGATCAGATCGACGAAGCCGGTGACCAGCGCCAGGCCGCCGCCGATGAGTCCGGCCAGCGCGCAGAAGTAGCCCGCCGTCTTTGCATCGGCCATCACCCCCGCCCAGGCGATGCCGTCCCAGATCGGCGTCAGCGCCAGCAGGGCCACCGGGAAGGCGACCAGCATGGGGTGGACCGGGTGACCGAACAGGCGCATCGACGTCGCGGCGACAGCAGGGCGCGGGCGATCAGCCGAGAAAGAGGATCACGAAGGCGGTCACCGCCACCAGCGCGTGCACCACCACCAGCCACACCGGCAGCGCGACCTTGCGCAGATGATGGGAGAACAACACGAACCCGCCCAGCGCGGCGATGATGAACAGCACCAGCGCCGTGCGCGCAGGCGAGGCGCCTTGTCCCTGCGCGACGCCGGCGATCAGCACGACCAGACCAGCCGCCGCGACGGCGCCATGGACCAGCGCCAGGCCCAGCGGCGGATAAGGTTTTCCTTTGAACCGCATCACCGCCAGCACGATCCCCCCCACCGCCGCGATCGCGAACAACACCAGCGCAATTGTCATCTCTTCAATCCTTTCGACAGGGGTTTACCCGCGGCTGGATGGAGCAGCGAAGCCCGGCGCAGGTTACAGGCGGGCGGTCGATTTTCCATGCGGCTGAGCCAGCGATGAGGGCGCGCCCCCACAAGCACCGGTGACGGGATAGGGTCGCTCGCGGGCGAAGGTCTACGCGCCTTGGGCCCATCCACGGCGGGGACAGTCCGAGTTGGGGGTATCAGGACCTGCGACACCCATCACGGCCCCACTGAAGTCGCAGGCCGATTCTGCCGACAACCGAAGTCCGGAGGAACCGATGGGCGCCATCGACAAAGACCGTCATCGACCGTGGCTTGCGTATGCGTTGGAGGAGTCGCTGGAGCGCTCGTTGCTGGCGCCGAGGGACGTGATTGACCACGCCAACCCTGAAGTGCTGGTGACCCAGCTGCCGCCCGCGGTGATCAGCGAGCTGTTGTCACGCGCGCTCAGCATGGGTACCTTCTCGCCCGCGCAGGTGCTGGAGAGCGCGCCGCCCGCGTTGCTGGCCGAGCACCTGAATCCGCAGGTCATGTGGCGCTGTTTGAAGGAAGCCGCCGATCGCGGCGGCCTCAGCCGCAAGGGCGGGACGCGCAGCAACCCCGCGCGGCAATGGTTCGCCAGCGTGCTCGCCCGCGCGCTGGAGAGTGAGCTCATCACGCCCGCCGACATCGTCCGTTTCCTGCCACCGTCAGAGTTCGTGGTCGAGGCGCCCCGGCCGGTCCTGGCGGAGCTGATCAAGGACGCGCTCGCCCGATCGAGCTTCGACGCCGCGCTGGTGTTGCAACACGTCACGCCGATCGTGATCGCCGAAAATCTGGAGACCTCGCTGGTCTGGGACTGCATCGCCGAGGCGGTCGCGCGCCACTTCGACCTCGACGCCGCGCCCGTCGCGCCCGCCGGCAGGGCGGCCGAGACCGTGCCGGTGAAGACCGCGGCGCCCGCGGCGGCTCCGATCCTGGCGCCGTCGTCCGCGGTGGCCAAGCAAGCCATCGCCAGGTCGCTGGAGAAGACCGCCGAGCGCAAGGTCGCCCCGCCGGGCGACAAGGCAGCGCCGGTGGCGATCCCGTCATCCCCGCGGTCGTTCACCAGTGGACCGACCGTGGCCCGCGCCGAGAGCGCGCCCGCGCGCCACACCGCGCCCGCCGTCGTGCCCGCGGCCGCGGCCGCCGCCGCACTCGCGACCGCGCCCGCCGTTGCCGCGCCCGCCGTTACCGCGCCCGCGCCCGGCGCCGGCGCCAGCGAGTGGAGCCCGGCCGACGACCTCGACGTGCTGGAGGACCAGCCGCTGCCGTTCCCGCTTCCGCGCTGAAGTCGCGCTGGGGGGGAAGGGTCGGGGCTACCGGTGGCCGGCGATCCGGGATATCACCCTCCTTCAATGACGAGGCCCGGGTGAGGCTCGCGCGATCGGTCCGGCAGGTGATCTTCGATCTCGACGGCGTGCTGCTGGACACCGAGCCGCTGTATACCCAGGCCACGGCCGCGGTCGCCGCCCGCTTCGGCAAGCGCTACGACTGGTCGGTCAAGAGCGAGTGCATCGGCCGCGGAACCTCCGAGGCGGCGGCGATCATCATTCGCGCGCTGGAGCTACCGCTGTCGCCCCAGGAGCTGGTGCACGAACGGGACCGGGTCCTGGTGCAGCTGCTGGCCACGGCGACGCCCTTGCCGGGGGCACAGGATCTGACGCGGGCGCTGGCGGCGCGGCGCGTGCCGCTGGCGATCGCGACCAGCACCGAGGCGCCGCTGTTCGCGATCAAGGCCGCCCCGCACCGGGCCTGGCTGTCGATCTTCGCGGCCGTGGTGTGCGGCGACGACGCGCGGGTGGGCCGTCCCAAGCCGGCGCCCGACATCTTCCTGGCCGCGGCCGCCGATCTCGGCGCCCAGCCCGGCGAGTGCCTGGTGTTCGAGGACTCGCCCTTCGGCGTGGAGGCTGCGCTGGCCGCCGGCATGCAGGTCGTGGCGCTGCCCGATCCCGCCATGGACCGCGCGCGCTTTCGCAACGCGCACATCGTCGCCGGCGGGTTCGCGGACCTGAGCCTGGCCACGCTGGGTTTCTGATTGCGGCCGCGACGCTGTGGCTTTCGTCGCTGTCGCTTCACGATCGGGGGCGGGGCTGATATCGTGCGCGTGAACAGCCATTCACCCGCGCCGTCGCTGGTGAGGATCCATGAGACCCACGCCCCGTCCCGCTCCCAAGGTCCGTGACATGCTGTGGCTGGCCGCGCTGCTGGTCGCGCCGGCGCTGCGCGACGCGCGCGCCGAGAAGGTGCCGGAGATCGCCATCGGACCCGCGACCCTGGAGGCGGCGCAGCGACTGGACGCGCGCCTGGCCGAGGTCACGGTCTACAGCGACCGCGCGCGCGTGCGGCGCCGCGGCCACGTCAGCCTGCCCGGTTCGTCGGCCATCGCCGTGCTGCGCCTGCCCGATCTCCCGGGCGCGGTCTGGACCGACACCGTGCGCGTGTCGGCCAGCGGCGCGCGCGTGCTGCGCGTCGAGGCGCGCCCGGTCGAGCGCGAGCGCCGCACCATCGAGCAGGCGTCCCGGTTGCTCGACGAGATCGACGAGGTCAACGACCGGCTGGCCGCGCTGGTCGATGTCGGCGCGCTGGACGAATGGGAGCTGGCGCAGCTCGGCCGGCTGACCCCGGCCGCGCCGGTCCCCGAGGACAAGCGTGAGGGGCGCAAGGCATTGGTGGTCGACGCCGGCTCCTGGACGCGCGCGCTCGACTTCCTGGCCAGCCGCGGCCAGTCCGCCCGCGGCCGGCTGGCGCGCGCCGCCGACGACCGCCGGCCCCTGGAAGAGCGCCGCGATCGCCTGCGCGCCGAGGTCGCCAGGTTGAACCAGGGCGGCTTCTCCGAGCGCCTGGTCGAGGTCGTGGCGGTGCTGGAGGGCGCCGTCGGCGCGGCCGTGGAGCTGGAGCTGGAGTACTTCGTCCCCGGGGCGCGATGGCGGCCGACCTACGACCTGCACTTTGCGCCGGCGCGCGGTCAGCTGCGCCTCGAGACCGCGGCGCTGGTCGAGCAGGCCACCGGTGAGGACTGGAACGACGTGACCCTGTCGCTTTCCACGGCGATCCCCGGGCGCGGGATCGACGCGCCCGAGCTTCTGACCTGGACGCTGGGCGAAAAGAGCGAGTTCGTGCCGCAGCTGCGCGCCCGCTATGTGCCGCCGCTGCCGCCTGCGCCGCCGCCCGTCGTGCCCGTCATGCCCGTCGCGCGCGCCGACAGCGCGCGCGTGGCCCTGGCGGAATCGGTGCGCGCGCGCATCGGCCAGGCCGCGCAGGAGGCGCCGCTCGAGAGCGGCAGCCTGGATGAAGCGACCGTCGCGCAAGGGTCGACGCGCGCGGCAGCGCCCGTGCGTCTTCGGGTCATGAAGAAGCAGAGCTCGTCATCCGACGGCTACGCGGGCGGCGCGCCGGCCGCCGCCGCCCCGCCGCCTTCCGCGCCCAGCATGGCGATGGCGACGTCGACGTCCATGGCGGAATCGGCGCAGGAGAAGGCTCAATCGGAGGAGGACATGGTCGCGACCGTGAGCCGCCCCCGTACCTCGAGCTCGGCGCCGATGACCCGCGTGCCGCTCGCGCTCTTCGACCAGCCGCCCCGGGCCGTGCCGCAGCTGACCGATCCGTTGCTGCCGGCGGTGAGCGCGGGCGGCCTCGACTACCTTTATCCCGCGCCGACGACGGCCACGGTGCCCAGCTCGGGGCGGCAGACGCGCATCCCGCTGGCGGTGCAGACCTTCCGCGCGGCCGCTTACCACCAGGCGACGCCGGCGCTGGCCGCGACCGCGTTCCTGCGCGCGCGCGTGCGCAACGACGGCAAGCGGCCCTTGCTGCGCGGCCCCACCACCATCTTCAGCGACGGCGAGCTGGTGGGCCAGGGCGAGATCAAGACCACCGGTCCCGGCGGCGAGATCGAGCTGCCGCTGGGCGCCGACCAGGACATCCGCCTCACCCGGCAGGTGGTGCCGGCGACGCGTACCACGGGGCTGATCATGAAAGTCGACGAGACCACTTACGAGGTCCAGATCCAGATCGGCAACTACAAGAAGCAGCCGGCCAGCATCGAGGTCGCCGACCAGTTGCCGCGCAGCGCGCAGGACAAGGTGGAGGTCAAGCTGCTGGGCGTGGATCCGCCGGCGCAGGGTCCACCCGACGCCGACGGGGTGGTGCGCTGGCGCGTCGACCTGGCGGCGGGCGCGACGCGCACCCTGCGCCTGCGCTACCAGATCAGCCGGCCCAGAGGCTGGCAGCTGTACCAGCAATGATGAGCACCACCCGCACGCGATGGACCGCCGCCCTGGTGCTGGTCGCCGCCGCCCTATCACCGGCGCCGGCGCTGGCCGCCACGCGCGCCGGCGAGATCGACAGCGTCGTGGTGTTCGCCGACCGCGCGCGCGTCACCCGCACCGGGGCGGCGCGCTGCGCGCGCGGCGCGGCACGCGCGCTCTTCGAGCGCTTGCCGGCGGCGCTGGACACGCGCACGCTGCGCGGTGAGGCCAGCGACGGCGCGGAGGTGATCGGCCTGACCAGCGAGCTGGTCGATCAGGAGCAGCTGGTCGATCCGCGGGCGCGCCCGTTGCGCGACGAGCTGGACAAGATCGCGGCCGAGCTGCGCGCCGGCGAGGCGCGCCAGCAAACGGTGAGCGCGGAGACGCAGCTGCTGAATGGATATCTGGGGGTGTTTGTCGCGACCGTGAGCGAAGAGATGCGCAACCCGGCCCCCGGCACCACCGCCTGGACGCGGACGCTGGAGGCGCTGCGCGAGCGGCGGGCCAGCGCGCAGCAGCAGTATCGCAAGCTCGAGGTCGCGGCGCGCGCGTTGCGCCTGCGCGAGGACCGGCTGCGCCGCGAGCTGGGCTACCTGGACGCCGCAGGGTCGGCTCGGGCGACGCGCACGGCGGCGGTCACGCTGGATTGCCACGGGCGCGCCGAGGTCACGACGTCGATCTCGTATGTCGTGCCGGGCGCCGGCTGGCAGCCCGAATACGACCTCAGCTTCACGCCGTCGCGCGCGGGCGGCAAGACCGGGCCCGGGGCCGTGCGCCTGACCGTCGGCGCGCTGGTGCGCCAGTCGACCGGCGAGGACTGGCAGGGCGTGCGCCTGCAGCTGTCGACGGCGCGTCCCAAGCTGGGCGCCGAGGCGCCGCAGCCGGCGCCGCTGGTGATCGGTGGCGCCGAACAGCGCCGCGACAAGGTGCTGGTGCAGGCGCAGGAGCGGCGCGAGCAGCTGGGCGCCGGCAGCGCGGGCGGGGGCGCGACGGGCGCCAGCGCCGCCGCGCTGGACGACAAGGGCAGCGCTTTCGTGCTGACGCTCCCCCACCGCGTCAGCATCGCGTCGGACGGCCGGCCGGTCTGGGCGCCGGTCGACCTGATCCAGGCGGCGGGGAACGTGAAACTGGTCGCCACGCCCAAGCTCGACGAGCGGGTGTACCAGATCGTCGCGCTCAAGAACCCGGCGGCCTACGCGCTGCTCGACGGGCGGGTGCGCAGCTATCGCGCCGGTTCGTACGTCGGCGACGCCCAGCTGCGCTACCGCGGCGTCGGTGAGCCGATGGAGGTGTCGCTGGGCGCCGACGAGGAGCTCAAGGTCGAGCGCAAGACCCTGGACGAAAAGGACAAGGGCCCCGGCCTGCTCGGCAGCACCAAGCAGATCGTGCGCGCCTTTCGCGTCACGCTGTCCAACCGCGCCGCGGGCGCCGAGACCGTGGAGCTGCGCGAGGGTCTGCCGGTGTCGAAGATCGCCGACGTCGCGGTCGAGCTCGCCGCCGCGCGCACCACGTCCGGCTACCAGCTGGACGCCGCGCGCGGCTTTCTCACCTGGCAGGTGGCGCTGAAATCCGGCGAGCAGCGCTCGATCGATCTCGGCTACGTCATCCGGCTGCCCGACGACTGGCAAGTGCCGGCGATGCGCTGACTCGGCGGGCACGGGGACTTGAATCGCAACGGTCGGTACTGAACGTGGCTTGGAAGCTTTCGCTCGCCACACGCTGCCCTGATCTGGAGTATAAGTAGTGCACGCCACCGACGGTCACTCCCCGGGTTTCGATTGGCCTGCCGGTCTGGAACGGCGAGCGCTACTTGACCGTTGCCCTGGAATCGATCCTGGGCCAGACGGCGACCGACCTGGAGGTCGTGGTGAGCGACAACGCCTCGAGCGACGGGACCCAGGCGATCGCCCGGGACTTTGCCGCCCGCGATTCCCGGGTGCGCTATCTGCGTAACCCGACCAACATCGGCGCCAACCGCAACTACAACCGCGTCATCCAGCTGTCGCGTGGCACCTATTTCAAGCTGGGCTCCGACGACGATCTGCTGGAGCCGACCTACATCGAGAAGACGACCGCGGTGCTGGACGCCGACCCGACGATCTCGATCGCCCACAGCGCGATCCGCTACATCGACGATGAAGGCTTTGCGCTGTCCTACGATCCGCTGCAAGGGCGCTACGTGGATCGCAGCGGTCACACCAGCATCGAGCCGCCCGATGCCAATTGCGCCACCGATGACGATCCGGTCGCGCGTTTTCGCGCGGTGTTGCGCCGCTCGACCACCAGCCACTTCGCCCTCGGCGTGCTACGCATGAGCGTCCTGCGCCGCTCGGTGGGCTTCGGCCTTTACTACAGCGCCGACCGCGCCTTCCTGGCCGAGATGGCGCTTTATGGCCGCTTCGCCGCCATCCCCGAGGTCCTGTTTCACAAACGCGAGCACCGCCAGAACTCGCGCAGCCTGACGCCCGAGCAACGGGCGCGCTGGGCGGGGCAGGCCCGGGCCGCGCGTCACGCTGAATACCTGCACCTGCTGCGCATCATCTTGAGCTCGCCGCTCGGTCCCTGGGACAAGACGCGCTGCCTGGCGGTGGGCGCGGGCAAGATCGCGCTGCGAACGGGCGGGTACCTGCGCCGCGCGCGCCAGGGGTGACCCGACCCGTCCGCGTCCCACGTCGGCTGCTACCGCCGGCCGGCCCCGACGGCGAGCTGGCAGACCTCCAGGTAACGGGCGGCGGGCCAGCCCACCGGGGTGGGGAAGTCGGGGGGCAGGCCGCCCAGCTCCAGCAGCGCCGCCGGCCGGCCCGCCAGGGCCAGGCCGGCTTCGACGTGCTTGAGCACGCTGGGGCCGCGGTGGGTGTTCGACGAGACCCACAGGTGTCCGCCGTCTTCCGGCAGCAGCGCGCAGGCGGCGGCGATCAGCTCGGGGTAGTCGCGCTTCTGTGCCCACCAGGTCGCGCGCGCGCCCGACACCGTGGGCGGATCCAGGATGATGAGGTCGTAGCTCGCGGCGCGCGCCCGCTCGGCGTCCAGGAAGCGGAACACATCCGAAGTCTCCCAGCGGAAGCGCGCCGCCTCCGGATCCAGGCCGGACAGGCGAAAGTTCTCGCGCGCCCAGGCCAGCGGGCCGCTGGCGAGATCGACGCTGGTCACGCTGGCGGCGCCGGCGCGCGCCGCCGCCAGTGACAGCGCACCGGTGTACGCGAAGGTGTTGAGCACCCGGCGGTCGCGCACGAAACGGGCCAGGCCGGCCCGGTGGTCGCGCATGTCCGAGAACAGGCCGACGTTGATCCCGCCGCGCAGGTGCACTTCATGGGGCACGCCATTTTCGTGCACGATCAGCTTGGCGGGCGGCTCTTCGCCCAGGACTTGATCCTTGACCCGCTCGGGGCTCGACCCCTGGGCCTTGAGGCGCGCCTTCAGCACCACACCCCGCAGCGGGAGCCCGGACTCCGGCAGCACGGCCGTGGCCGCCTCGCCCAGCAGGCGCGCGTGGGCGAGCAGGCCGCGCGATAGCGCGGTGACCACGGCGTAAGGGCCGTACACGTCGACCGCCAGCGCTGGCAGGCCGTCGCCCTCGCCGTTGAGCAGGCGATAGGCGGACACGCCATCGGCCAGGCCCAGCATCCGGCGCAGCGCCAGCGCGCGCCGGACATGCGCGCGGAAGAAGCCGGCGTCGAACCCGTGGATCGCCGACCCGCCGTCGGTGCCGGCGCCCGCGCCGCCGTCGGGCGCGCGCCACACCCGGATGAGGTCGTTCTCGGGGTCGGCCACGCCGGCGCCCAGCGCGTCGCCGTTCGCCGCCAGCAGCCGCAGCGGTCGTCCCGGCTCCAGCCCCGCGGCGCCGCCGGCCAGATCGCCGAGCGGAAGCTGGGGATGTCGTTCGCGCAGGCGCTCTGCGCCGGTCGCGGTCAGCGCGACGCCGTGAAGGGCCATGTCGCGGATCTCTTAGCCGGCAACCGGGGCGCGGGTCCAGCCTCCTGGCACGCCGCCGCCAGCGCCGCGCTCGCGGCGCACCGCTAGCAGGTCGGGGCGCGCGTTCGCCGCTCCCGGCCAAACTGCCACAGGATCCAGACGAAGCCGGCCAGCGTGGCGATCGACATCCAGGTGTACTGCTCGTCGAGCCAGGTCGGCATCTGGAGATCTTTCCAGGACACTAGTTCTGGGCCGGCTCGGGCAGGCGCAGCTCGAAGCTGCCGTTGCCGGCGCTGATCGCATCGGCCAGCGGCAGGGTTGGATCCAGGCACCGCGTGGACGCCGCGACGCAGAACGCCTGCAGCAGCACCCCGCCCACGCCGGGGCCGGCGGGCCCCGAGGTGACCACTCCCGGCACGACATGAACCAGCGGCAGGGTATGCGGGCTGACCGGGGTTGTTCCGGCCGCCGAGCGCACGGTCTCCAGCACGGCGCGGCCGCGGGTCGTCCCCGACGCCGGCTCGGCCAGCAGCTGGTAAGCCCGGCCCGGGTCGACCGAGATGGTGTAGCTGCCGTCCGCGGCGACGGTCGCGCTCACCACCGTGCCCGGGGCGGCGATGCTCTTGTCGATGGCGGTCACCCGCGCGCCCACGCTATCGGACAGCGGCAACAAGGTCCCGGCCAGCAGCCCTTTCCGCGCCAGCGTCACCATCTGAACCGGACCGCCGACCGCCACAGTGAGCGCTACTTCGGTGATCGCGGGCGCGGCTCCGCCCGTCGGCGCGGGCGTGGCTGGCGGCACGATCGTCACGTCGTAAGCCCCCACCGGCAGCGCCGCGAAGACAACCCGGCCAGACGCGTTGGTGGTCAATTCGACGTCGGTCGAACCCAGCGCGGGTAGACTGACGTCGCCAGCAGCCGTCCGCGCCACCAGTGAGCCGGCGCGCAGCCCGGGCTCGTGTGACACGGCGCGCACCCGCGCTCCTTCCACCGGCGCCGACCCACCCGGCGCATGCACCTCGACCGGCAGGGGCGCGCTCATCACGCTGTCCCACGACACGATCAGCTCCAGCGAGGCCGCCGCGGCGTCGAGCACGATTCCCGGGTCGCTCGCGGCCCCCACACTCATCCGCGGCAGTCCCGCGCCCACCGGTGGCACGATGAACGCAGCCAGCGTGCCGGCGCGCGCCAGCAGGGACAGCGCGCCGCTCTGGTCGCTGATCCCCACCGTCGAGGGGAGGGCGCCGCGACGCAGGACCATGCGAGCGCCCGCCACCGGTCGACTGCCGACATCGTGCAGCGTCGCGGTGACCGGCACCCCCGGGTCCAGCGAGGTGCGCGCGGCAAAGCTGGACGGTACGCCGGTGAGCAGGTCGGGGGCGACGGCATCATTGGGGACGATCAGCAGGTCGTAGCTGACCTCCGCAAGCAGCTGAACCGAGAACGGCCCGTGCAGCGTGTCGCCCTCCAGGCTGAAGTTCGAGGCCGGCCGGCTGACCCGCAGATACGAGGGCAGCGCCTGGCCGGTGCTGAGACGGGTGGGGAACAGCGAGGCGGGCTCGCCTCGATCGAGCTGGATCGGGACCGCCTGCTGGGGATCGGAGCCGAGGACGAAGCGGGTCTCCTTCACCGGATACCCGTCGGCGGTGGCGCGCAGCACGAACGCGGTCGGCTGGGCTTCCACGGTTCGCACCGGCTCGGACCGGTAACAGTTCGACTCCCTGGCCAGGCTCGCGGTGATATCGTAAGCGCCGGGCTTGTCGATCGGGAAGTCGATGATGGATCCGGCGCCGTCGATGGTCGTGGGCATGACGGTTGTCACGCCGTCGAACGTGACGGTCCACTGCCAGACCACCGGCGACAGTACTGCCCCCTGCACAATGCCCTGGACCCGCAGCCGCGCCATGGGGCCGGACTCGATGCCCGTGAACGACGGCGCGGACAGCGGCACGATCCGCACCCGGCAGACCGGGACGCCGGTACCACCGGTTCCGGTTCCGGTGGCACCCCCCGCGCCGGACGACGCGCCGCCGGCGCCAAGGGAGCCGCCGGCACCCGAGGCCGCGTCGCTGCCACCGTCGACGCCCATGCTCTTCCCGCCGGTGCCGGCCACCGAAGAGCCGCCGAAGCCGCCGCCGTTGTTGGCGGTGCTGGCAGATCCGCACGCCTGCAACGCGGCCGCGCCCGCGAAGGCCAGCGTGATGACCAGCGCCACGCCGGAGCGCCGTCTGGAAGCTCGAGACAGCGAGCGCGCGTCCATCAGTACTGCACGCTCCAGGTCACGCGCTGCAGGCAGCCCGGCACCACCCCGCACTGGGCGTCGTGACAGCTCAGAAACGCGGTGTCGATCCTCTGCTTGTTCTGCTGGTTGTCCCAGATCTCGACCCGGATCCGACCCACCTCGCCGTGGTCGAAGGTTTTCGGAGGAACTGGGAAGGTGGAGAAGTCGCGGTCCTGAGGGATCAGCCCCTCATCACCGTGGCCGAGGTACCAGATGAAGTGGGTCTCCCCGTAGGCGTTCGCGGGGTAAGGCGCTCCGTCATCGTCGACCTGGGTCACCTTGAAGGTCGTGTCCTGCGGCAGCGCGCTCCACGGATCGCGCACCACCGACTGCACGAGGTAGCTCGGCTCGGAGGCGTCGATGCAAGGCAGCCGATCGGGAAGAATTTTCAGCTTCTGCGTGGCCATGCCGCGCCCGTTCATCCCGTCGCTCACCGTCAGTGTCACGTCGTAGTCTCCGTCCACGTCGGCGGTGAAGCTGCACAGGACACCGGCCCGGCAGGCGCCGGTGCTCGCGTTTGATCCGGTCGGCGGGCTGAGCACCCAGTCGTAGGTCAGATGATCCATGTCGACGGGATCGGATGAACCCGCCGCCGAGAGCTGGATCTCGGAGTAGAGCGCGTAAGGTGGATCCCCTCCAGGCTTCACCATCTTGATGATCGCGGTCGGCGCCTGGTTCTGGGGATCGTAGGGCAGGCACCTCGTGCTGGAGGCACCGTGGCTGTCGACCGCGAAGGCGCAAAGACAGAACGGGGTCAGCGTCTCCTGTTCGGAGACCTTCGCCCGGTGATCCCCGTCGAGGCCGTGGCGGTCGCCGCCGGTCCATCGTTCGGGGGTGGGATCGTCCGGACAGGGCACGCCGGTCACGCCCCAGCTGAGCGTCAAGGAGTCACCGTCATCTGGATCCGAGGCGTCGATGTCGAACGACGCTGGTGCCCCGCGCACCACCGGCGCCACCGGTTGAATGGAAGGTCTTGCCGGGTTGCGATTGATTGGCTCGGTGAAGCAGCCACCCAGCACCGTCAAGCCCGCCGCCGCCAGCGCGACCGTGGACCTGCCGGCTCGCCTTCCGTTGACCAAGCACCCTCGATCCCTCAGCAATGCGCGAGCCAATTCATCCCCTCCTCGACGGGGAACCGAGCGACTCGGTCGGGCTCCCCACGCCATCATCCCCCGGGGACGGCGCTGACCAGGACATTCCTGTCCGAGTCGCGTCGCCCCGGTGTCCATGCAGTCGACTCTCTCAGAAAAGCAGGGCGATCTGAAGATCGGTGAGCGCCGGCGGCCATTTCCAGCCCGTGCGCGTGCCAGCGATCACCCGCGCGGCGTTCACGGCCCAGCGCAATGCGGTTCCGGTTAAGGGGTCTCCGTCGGGCCTCGGGCCTCAGGCCACCGGCCTCAGGCGTCAGACTTCGGACCTCGGACTTCGGGGGCGTCGGACCTGGACTGCGGGGGAAACTCTTGCGACGCCACGGCCAATGAGTCTCGGCATGAGCAGCCGTCTGATCAGGGCTCTGCAGGCACTTGTAACTTCTCTCAACTTACCCGAGGCCCGAAGCCCGAGGCCCGAGGCCCGATGGCCCTTAACCGAACGGCGTTCACGGCCCGGCGCGGCTTTTCGGGCCTGGCGCTTCGTGCCATCATCCGCCGCATGGACCAGCGATGGCTCGTCGGTGGTTTCGTGTGCCTCCTGGCCTGCTCGAACGGGGGAAACGGGAAGCAGTCGCTGCCGCCCCCGCCCCCGCCCCCACCGGCGGCGTCGGCCTCGGTGCTGGAGCGCAACCACCATCCGTCGCGCGATGGTCTGTTCCTGCAGCCGGCGCTGGCGCGTGCGGCCGTGTCGAGGATGGCGTTCGACACCGGGTTTGCGGCCAATTTCACCGGGGTGATGTACGCGTCGCCGCTTTACCTCGAAAACGGGCCCGCGGGCAAAGGTCTGTTTTTCGCCGTCACCACCGGCAACGACGTGTTCGCGCTCGACGAGACGACGGGCGCGGTCGTCTGGAACCACAACATTGGTCCCTCGGCGCAGGCCAGCGGCGCCGGCTGCGGCAGCATCCACCCCATCGGGATCCTCAGCACGCCGGTGATCGACGCCGAGGCGCGCACCATCTATGTCGCGGGCGCCATCGGCGCCGCCGCGATCGATCGCCACGAGATCCACGCGCTGTCAGTCGACGACGGCACGGAGCGCGCCGGCTGGCCCGTGGACGTGGGCAAGCTCAGCTACGGTCCGCTCAAGTTCCAGCCGCAGCCCGAGAACCAGCGCAGCTCGCTGTCGCTGGTCAAGGGCATCCTCTACGTCGCCTACGGCGGGCACGTCGGCGACTGCGGTCCGTACCACGGCTGGGTCATCGCCGTCGACACCAAGGATCCGACCAGGACCGGCGCCTGGGCGACCGCCGGGCAGGGCGAGGGGATCTGGGCCTCGGGCGGCATGGCGTCCGACGGCACCGGCGTCTTTGCCGTGACCGGCAACGCGACCGGCGGGGTCCCGGCCGCGCATCGCGACAGCGAGGAGGTCGTGCACCTCACGGGCCTGGCGACGCTGGACCGCAGCACGATCAAGCACGTCTTCTACCCGGCCATCTGGGCGGCCATGGATGCCGGCGATCAGGACTTCGGCTCCAGCAGCCCGGTCTACATCGAGGTGCCGGGCGCGACCCCGCCGTCGTTCGTGGCCGCCGTATCGAAGAACGGACATCTGTACCTGCTCGACAGCAAGAATCTGGGCGGGATGAACGGCCACGTCGTCGACTACGCCATCCCTGCCGGCGCGGTCTCGGTGCACGCCCCGCTGGCGGCATACACCACGCCGCTGGGCGGCGTTCACGTGGTGTTCCCGACCAACGGCGGCGTTCCCTGTCCCACCGCTGCCGGCGCCGGAATGGTGTCGATCGGGATCTCGGCGGGCGCGCCGCCGCAGCCCTACCTGGCCTGGTGCGCGCCGATCGGCAGCCGCAACGGCGCGATCTCCACCACCACCGACGGCAAGGCCGATGTGATGGTCTGGTACATCGACGGCGGTCGCCTGGTGGCGCGCGACGGCGACACCGGCGAGCTGCTGTACCAGGACGCTGCGGCGACTTGCCCGAACATCCAGCAGTGGACGTCGGCGATCGCGGTCAAGGGCCGGATCATCGCCGGCGCCACCGACAAGCTCTGCTCCTGGTCGCTGCACGCGCTGCCACCCAGCGACGCCGCGCCCTCGAACTGACCGCGCGCTGCGGCAAGAGGGTGAGGGTGAGGGTGAGGGTGAGGGTGAGGGTGAGGGTCAGCTGAGGGTCAGCCCGCGGCCAACGCCGCGCGCGGGCCGGTGTCGCGGCCGCCGAGGAGCTCCTCGATCTCGGCCGCCGAGCCCAGGGTGAGCGCGGCGCGCGCCAGCTCGCGAGCGGCGCCGAGGTCGGCGTCGCGGATGCGGTTCTTGACCTCGAGCATCTCGCCGGGCGCCACGCTGAGCTCGCGCAGACCCAGGCCCAGCAGCAGCGGGGTGTAAAAGGGATCGCCGGCCATGTCGCCGCAGATGGTGAGGGGTCGCCCGCTGGCCGTCGCGGCGCCGACCACCAGGTCGATGAGGCGCAGCACGCCCGGGTGCAGGGGCTGGTAGTAGCGCGCGACGGTTTCGTTCTCGCGATCGGCGGCCAGCACGTACTGCACCAGGTCGTTGGTGCCCAGGCTGAAGAAGTCGACCTCGCGCGCCAGCGCGCGCGCGATCAGCGCCGCCCCCGGCACCTCGATCATCGCCCCCAGCGGCGTGTCGGGGTTGAAGGCCTTGCCCTCGGCGCTGAGCTCGCGCTGGGCTTCGCGCAGGTGCGCGCGCGTGGCCCGCACCTCCTCGAGGCCGCCGACGACCGGCATCAGGATCGAGACCGGGTGCTGGGCGCTGATGCGCAGGAACGCGCGCAGCTGGAGCTTCAGTATCCGCGGATGGTCGAGCAGCAGGCGGATGCCCCGTTGCGCCAGCGAGGGATTGCGGGCCGCGGGCAGCGGAAGGTAGGACAGCTCCTTGTCGCCGCCGATGTCCAGCAGCCGGAACACCACCTTGCGCGGATGAAACCGTTCGGCGGCACGCGCCAAGAACTCGTACTGCTCGTCCTCGCTGGGAAAGGTGCCGCGGACCGAGTAGCCGAACTCGGTGCGGTAAAGGCCGATGCCCGCCGCGTTGTAGAGCAGCGCCGCCTCGGTGTCGGCGAACTTGCTGACGTTGGCCAGAAGCGCGATCTCGGTGCCGTCGCGGGTGACCGCGGGCAGATCGATGAGGTGGCGCAGGGCCTGCTTGTGGGTCCGGATCTCGCTCTCGAGCCGCGCGTACTCGCGGCGGACCGAGTCACCGGGATCGATGAAGACCACGCCGGTGAATCCGTCGACGATCAGCGCGTCGCCGGTCTTGATGCGGGTCGACGCGTCGGCGACCCCGACCACGGCCGGCGTACCCAGCGACCGCGCCAGGATCGAGGTGTGCGAGAACTTTCCTCCGCGCTCGGTCACGAAGGCGCGCGCGCGTCCGACCTCGAGGCGCGCCGTCACCGAGGGTAACAGCTCTTCCGCCACGACGATGGCCTCGGCCGGGATGTCCAGGCTCTCGGGCGTGCGGTCCTGGATCAGCAGGCCGAGCACCCGGCGTCCGACGTCGCGCACGTCGGCGGCGCGCTCGCGCAGGTAAGCATCGGGGATCTCGTCGAAGGCGCGGGTGAACTTCTCGATGACCTCGGCCAGCGCGGCCTCGACGTTGACCCGCTTGTCGCGCACCAGCGCCGACACCTGATTGCGGAAGGCGGGGTCGGACAGCAGCAGCGCCTGCGCGGCGAAGATCTCGGCCTCGCTGGCGCCGATCTTGTCGGTCACCGTCGCCATGAGCGCCAGCAGCTCATGTTCGGCGTGGCCGAGAGACGCCTCGAAGCGGGCCAGCTCGCCGTCGACGTCAGCGGCCTCGATGGTGCGCCGCGGGGCGGCGGTCATCTTGGCGCACGCGAGGACGTACGCGGTCCCGCTGGCGATGCCCGGCGAGACCGGGGTGCCTTTGATCATCTGGACTCCTTCGCGACGCAGTCTAGCAGCCCGACCGCATCTCACACGGATCGGCCGACTCGTTCGCTGGGCTACTTGCCCTGGGGTCCCAGCACGGCGGCCAGGCCCAATGAAAGGGCCAGGTACTGGTCCACGGCGCTCGAGGCGTTGATCATGTCTCCGCCGGCGGTGGTTCCGCGCAGACCACCGTAGACGTAGCGGCGGTAGTCGATTCCGGCGCGCGCCTCGAACATCGGCCCCAGGCCCACGCCCACATAGGCGCGCCCATCCAGGCCGTACGGTGACGACGAGCCGGGGAAGAACGCCGGCGAGCGCACCTCGCCCGCGCCATCGCCGACGCTCACCACCTGGCGATAGGCGCCGTCGACCACCACCTGGACCCGGCCGGGCAGGGCGACGCGCGCGCCGGCGCTCAAACGGACGCCGGAATAGACGGTGTTGGGGACGCCGAGCGCCAGGCGCGACGGGTCGCCCGACGACGAAGTGTCTTGCACCAGGAAGGCATGGTGAAAGTAACTGGCGCTGGCGCCAATCTGTCCGAAGGAAAAAGGAAACCGCGCCAGCGCGCCGCCCACGAGCTCCCGGGTCCCGGTCGGATAGGCGTCGGTCTTGAGTCCGGCGCCGAACTCGCCCGCGGCAAAGATGCCCGCGTTCCGCAGAAGAAAGTAGGCGGCGCGCGCGCCCGCGACCGGATTGAAGGTCATGAGGTAGCGCGGGGCGGCGCCGCCTCCCTGGTAATTGAACGTCCGTCGAAGCTCGCGGACGTCCGCTTCCAGCTCGAAGGTGCTGAGCTTGCCGACCGCGCCCTCCAGCAGCGGCGACGCCCTTTCGGTCCGCCCGGTCAACACGGCGGAAGGCTCTTGCCCGGCGCGCCGGTTGTCGGTCGCGCCCGCGCCCTCCGCGTCCTCCGCGCCCCCGCCTTCGGCGCCGGGATTGGTCGACGGCGGCGGGGAGGTCACCTCGCGCTCGGCGCGCGCGACCGGCGCCGCCGCGACGCGCGGGGAGGCTTCCGCCGCCGGCCCGCCGCCGGCGGATTGCGTTGTGGGGATGGGCGCGGCCATCGCGGCGGCGAACCCGTCGGGCCGCTTGGCCAGCGACGCAGCCAGGAGCTTGCGTAAATGCTTGGGCTGGACGCGCGAGGAGACGGTCTCCTGTCCGGCCACCGATCCGTCAGCCCCGCTACGAATGACGATCTCGAATTGCCCCGATCCCCCCCCTGCGGGCGCGCCGCCGCTCACGAAAGCGTCGATGCCCAGCTTGCCCGCGATCCGCGCCCAATCCGCCTCGGATAGCGGCGGGTGCTCGTCACGCATGGCTCTTGCCACTTGATTGCCGGGCACCACCCGTACGCGCGCGTGTTTGAGGGCGCGCCCAAGCTTTGCGCGAATGGCGGCCTGACTCGACAGGACCGCCACCGTTTCGGCCGCGCCCGCCAGCGGGAGCGCAGCGACGGTGATTGCCGCCAAGAACGCGATCATTTTCGACTGCCGCATCTTCAACCTACCTTTCAGGAAAACGCTGGCCGAGCGTGGGGCGACTTCATCACCCCCCACCGGGTGATGCAACGAATATCGGTCGGGATAAACGACGCCGTGCAATGTGGTCGCGCGATCGGGGCCCTCCCGGTCACGTCGAGCAGATGATTTTGAGCCACGCCGGTAACAGGCGTGTCGTAATAAATGCAATTTATCGACAGTCGATGTTCATTGCACCCCAATCCGAGATCGTTATACTGCCGGCGATGGACATCCGGCGAATCGATTTCCGTCGAATGGTGGTTTCGGGGCTGGCGTTCTTCGTGATCGGCCCTGGTTGTATCCCGGGGTCGGTGTCGGGCAATGCTCCTCGCGACGCAGGCAACAATGTTCCTCCCGACGGAGGAAACACGGCGGTCACGACTCCGCTCGCGTGCAGCCAGACACCGTCGGGATGCCTGTGCGCCAGCCGCGACGAGTTGCCGGATGATCTGGCAGCCTGCAGTCGCACATCGGCGGCGACGCACAGTGGTGAGCAAGGGCTCTGCTGTGGCACCGACGATCTGTGCACCTGCGAGGCGTTCGCTTGCAAGAGCGACACGAGCCTGGGGTTCTGTCAGTGCGGCGCCACGCTCTCGTTCCCGCCCACGCTGGTGGGCAGCGCGATCGATGCCTGCCCCGCGAGCGCCGGGCAGAAATGCTGTCTCACTGTGGACAGGGTGACGGTCGGCGACGGCGGCGTCTCGGAGGGAGCCCGCGTGTGCATCTGCTCGGCGGCCGACTGTGACAGTGCGGCGACGACGGTCTCGAACTGCACGCTGGACGCGGTCGCGCGGTGCCCATCCCCGCTGACGAGCACGATATCCTGCAAGTGACCGGTCAGTGGTCCCGGCCGCCGTCGTCCGCCGCGTTCTCTCGCCATTGCTGGTGTTTCTTGCCCTGTTCGGGCTCCGGCCCGCCGGGGCGCAGGATCTCTCTGGCCGGGAGGACATCCCGCCCGCCCCGGTAGAGCGCAGAGCTGCCAGCCCAGGTGAGTGGGTTGACGGCGGCAGCGTCCGATTTCGCCTCGACGCCGTCACCGGTTGCGGTGCCGGGCGCGTCGCGGCAAACCCACCCGGCCCGCTGCCGGCGCCCGATGCGAGACCAGCTCAGCCGCAACGACCAATCGCGCCGCCACCGCCCCTGGCGCGCCTGGCTTTCGCCGTACGCATCATTGCCGGACCCGCGGCGGTCTTTGTATCGCCGCGCGATGTGACGTTGGAGGCGGACGGGGTGATCTTGCAAACAATCGATCCGACAATCCCCCTCGGGCCTGGTTGCGGGCCCGCGCTGAGACCTCGGAGTTTGGCTGCCCGGCAATCAGCTCGCGGCTTGGTGTTTTTCGACGTTTCTCCGGAATTCAGGGCCAGCCAGTCAGCGATGATCCTGGCGTACCGACCCACGCGTTGGGGAGGGGCCGGACGGTTGGAGGTGAAGCTCCCCGGCTGCCTGGAGGCGTGCAAAGGACGTCGGCAATGACCGGTGCCACGGGCGGGTCGACCAGCTCACAAGATCATGCGATCGAAGCTGGTCAACGATCCGGCCGCGCGGTCCCGGCACCCCTGGCGCGGATGGCCACCGAGGGCGATCAAATAAACCTGCGCAAATGTGTGGAAGCGTATCGAGCCTTGAGATACCTTGCCTTCCGTCCGGGTCGAACTTGAGCTCGTTGCCGCCCGAAGGCGCGTAATAAAACCTGGCCTGTTCGAGGGATCAACTGGAGGCGTCACCCATGAGATCGAACACAACGCGAGGTGCATTCCTGCTGGGCGCGCTGGTGACTGCAGCGACGGCGATTGACAGCGATGCCGTCGCGCAGCTGCGGGACAAGAGTCAGTTGTCGCCGGTGGTTGCCGGCGGCGCCATCAACAAGACCTGGGTGCAGGAGATCGGCCTGGGCCGGGGCGACATCATGACGCCGAATACGTCGGCGTTCATCATCGCGCGCGATCCTTTCCGCGCCGTCCGACGAGGACGTCAGATCTTTCAGAGAAAATTTCAAATGAAGCAGGGCATGGGACCCACGACCAACGACGGTGTGGTCGATCCCAGCTACGTGGGTGGCGACCGAAGCGGCGCCGCCGGTCTGTCGGATTCCTGCGCCAGCTGTCACGGACGCCCGCGCGGCTCCGCCGGCGCGGGCGGCGACGTCGTCACCCGTCCGGACAGCCGGGACGCGCCGCACCTCTTCGGACTCGGCCTGCAAGAGCAGCTGGCCGACGAGATCACCTCGGCGTTGCGCGCGATCCGCGCCTCGGCGGCGACCGCCGCGATGGCCTCCGGAGGCCCGGTGTCGCGCGTGCTGACCGCCAAGGGGATCAACTACGGGCTCATCACCGCGCGCGCCGACGGGACCTTCGACACCTCTCGCGTGGAGGGCGTCGATCCCGACCTGCGCGTGCGGCCGTTCTTCGCCGAGGGCGGCACGATGTCGATCCGGGAGTTCCTGGTGGGCGCCTTCAACGCCGAGATGGGGTTGGAATCGCCCGACCCCGACCTGGTGACCGCGGCGGGCGGCGGCATGGTTGTGACGCCGGCCGGCATGGTCCTGGACGGCAAACTGGATCGGATCGAGCCCCCGCCGGTGATGTCAGCGACGGTCGACGGCGACGGTGACACCTACGTCAACGAGATCCCGCAGAGCATCGTCGACTTCATGGAGTTCTACCTGCTCAATTACTTCAAACCGGGGACCGGCGACCAGACGCAACCAGACGTGCTCAACGGACGGGCGGTGTTCACCTCCATCGGTTGCGCCACCTGTCACGTCGCCACCCTGACCATCAACAAGGACCGACGCGTCGCCGATCTCGAGACGACGTTCGATCCCAGCCACGGAAATCCGTTCAATCGGCTGTTTGCCGTCGCCAAACCACTGGTCATGGGAGGATTGCAGGGGGTGGCCGGAGCGGGCGACCCTGCCGGGATGCCGACCTTGAAGCAGCCTGCGGGCGCGCCGTTCGTGGTGCGGAATTTCTTCGCCGATTTCAAGCGGCACAACGTGGGCCCGAACTTCTTCGAGCGCAACTACGAGGGGACCTACCAGGAGCGCTTCATCACCGAGCCGCTGTGGGGGGTCGCGACCACGGCGCCCTATGGACACGACGGGCGAAGTCAGAACCTGGAAGAGGTCATTCTCCGTCACGGCGGCGAGGCTCAGGTGTCGCGGGACGCCTTCGCGGCGCTGGGGCGGACGCAGAAGGTGTGGGTCGTGAACTTCCTGGGGACGCTGGTGCTGTTCCCGCCCGACGACACCGCTTCGTCGCTGCAGCCGATGACGACGACGGCGGACCGCTTTCCGCAGAACGGCCACGGGGCCATCGCCCTGACCCCGCTGTTCAACGATCCCACCGATCCCGAGTAAGTCAGAATCCTGGGCGCGGCGCAGGCCGCGCTCGGCGGAAGTCCAGTGTCATGAAACTTGCGTCGATTGTGTCGATCGCCGCCGTGGGCGGCATCGCCAGCGGCGTGGTCTGGTGGACGCGGCCGACCGGGCTCCCAAACCCGGGCGCAGAGCGGGCTCCCGCCTCGTCGCTTGCCCCGGGCGCGGCCGGCGCCAGCGCCAGTTCCGAGCTGGCCCTGCGTCGCGTCTCCGCGCTCGCCGGCCAGGAAGACCCGGCCGCGGTCAGCGAGCTCATCGGCTGGTACGGCAAGCTGGCCTCGACCCCGGGCTCGCTCGACGCGCGCAAGGCGGCGTTCCGAAGCTTGCTCGCTTACCCGAACATGGTGGTGGGGCTGGAGGCCGGTTTGGCCGCGATCGCCGCCGATCCGACGCCGCGCCAGCAGGATCCGATGTGGCCCTTCCTGGTCCAGGGCGTCGCCTCGCTGTGGGATGGGGTGACCATCCAGCACGGGCGAGATCTCGTGATGATCGAGCAACGCCCCAAGCCGCGCGACGTCTTGCTGGAGAGCCTGGCCGAGGTCCCACCCGGCAAGCTGAGCGACAGCCAGCGGGCGGCGCTGGCCGCCGACCTCATCGACCTTTATCCGCAGCTCAAGCCCGAGCAGCGCCCCGCGGTGGATCGCGCGCTGGCGGCGCTGGGCGGGAGTGACCTCATCGAGATCCTGGCCCGGAGGGGGCTAGGCGACAACAGCCACCTCAAGGCCGCCATCGAGGAACGCCGCGCGCAGGAAGCGGCGCGCGCCAGCGCTGGGCCGGCTGGGCACGCGCCCGAGTAGGGGGGCTGCTCTGCTCCTGATCGCGGCTCCGCTCTCTCCGTCGTGGGGCGGGGGGGGGGGGGGGGGGGGGGGGGGGG
>DASRQZ010000150.1:0-34850 GCA_035696125.1 Polyangia bacterium | reverse complement strand
CTCTTGCGGGGCCTGAGGAGGCGCACCGGCCTGTCCGCAGGCCGGTTGCCAGCCGACGATCGGAGCGGCCCCCGTGCCGCCGGCGTTCAGGGTCAAGGAGGGGGAAGAGCCCGGAGACACCAAAAGCAGTCATCGAGAGTTCACCGCCCGCCCGGCGGCGTAAGGGCCGCGTCCCCGCAAGAGGAGCACCCCACCTCCCCCGCCCCGCCCGCCCCACGACGGAGAGAGCGAAGCCGCAATCAACAAGCTGCCGCCGCCACTACGCCACTAAAGCAGGTCGTCCTCCGCGTGCGCGATCAGGTCCTCGTAGCGGCGCCGTTCGACCGACAGATCGCACTCGCCCAGGAAAGCCGAGTAGCTCATGAACGCGGTCAGGTACGAGAGATCCTGCGCCCATGGTGGCAAGTAGCGCGGCTCCTTCACCAGACCTTCCCTCAACAACCGCCCGAACAGCGGGACGTCGTCGAGGTCGATCTTGCCCGCGAAGAACAGACGCACCAGCTCGACGTGGCCCTTGACGAGAGCGACGCGCATGAAGTTGGTGACGCGCAGCAGGCCGTCCAGATAGCAGACGTCCTTGGTGAACGGCGCGCCGCCGGTGACCAGGCCGCCGCGACAGACCCGGCGCGCGCAGTCATAGGCCGCGCCCTGCTCGTGACCGCGCCCCAGGAAGAAGCGGTACAGCTCGCGGAAGTCCGCGCCGTCCTCGGCCATCTTGATGGCCAGCGTACGGTCGGACAGGCGGCGCATCCGTTCGATGCTGGTCGACTGGGTCATGAACTCGGTCAGCACCGCCAACCCCTCCTGGGTCGCCGTGGTGCGCGGCGACGGGTAGCCCACGAAGGGCATGATCGGCTGCGCACGCCCGTTGATCGCGGTGGCCACGTGCACGTGACCCTCGTGGAACTCCAGCTGCGCGACGTCGCGCGGCGCGAAGCGGGCGCCGCGCTGCACACGCACGCCGTCGACGCCCGCCACCGCCTTGGCCGCGATGCCGTCGACGATCTCGACCTTGATCGGCGTGCCCGCGAAGAAGGTCTCGAAGCGCCGCGCCAGGATTGGCACCACCTCCTCGGCGGTCAGCGTCAGCTCGTCGGCGGGACTGGGGATGGCCGCCGCGCCCGCCAGACCGTCGACCACCTCGGTGAAGTGTTGCGCCAGATCCAGGTTGGTGGTGCGCCGGTCGGCGGTCAGACTGGCCGGGCGGCCGTAGATCTCGACCGAGTGGAAGTAAAAGTCCCGGGTGCCGACCGCGGACAGCATGCGCGCCGCGGTGGCGAATGACTCGCAGGTCTCGCGCAGGAAGCGCTCGATGGCGTTGTCGCCCTGGACCCTGGTCTTGAGCGCGCGGAACCGCTCGAGCGAGCCGGCGACCCCGAACGGGACGCGGTACTCCGGCCTGGGCAGCTCGCAGGCGTTGGATGCGAAGAACGCGCGCTCGACGCTCTCGTCCCAGGAGATGGCGCGCAGAACGCGAATCGGACGCTGGGCCTCGAGAATCTCCGCGGAGACCTCGCGCAGGAGCTCGAGGCATCTGGCGGAGACGGCCACCGCCCGTCAGGTCCCCACACCGACCCGGATACCCGGCGGCACCGAGTAGGTAATCCAGGCGTTGCCGCCCACCACTGCGCCCTGCCCGATCACGGTGTTACCACCGAGGATCGTCGCGTTGGCATAGATGATCACGTCGTCCTCGATCGTGGGGTGGCGCTTGCGCCCCTGTGGCTTGTCGGTACGCCCGCGGTCGCGCACCGACAGCGCGCCCAGCGTGACCCCCTGGTAGATGCGCACGCGGTCGCCGATGATCGTGGTCTCACCCACGACGATGCCGGTACCGTGGTCGATGAAGAACGACTCGCCGATGGTGGCGCCCGGGTGGATGTCGATGCCGGTGCGCGAATGGGCGTGCTCGGTCAGCATGCGCGGCACCACCTCGGCGCCGTCGCCCAGCAGGAGGTGCGCCACCCGGTAGATGGCGATGGCGTACAGGCCGGGGTAGCAGGCGACGATCTCGTCGATGCCGGTGGCGGCTGGATCGGACTCGAAGGCTGCCAGCACGTCCTTGCCCAGCTGCGCGCGCACCTCGGGCAGATCGTCCAGCAGCCGGCGGGTGATCGCGCGCGCACGACGTCGGCATCTGTCGATCTGGGCCGGCTTGGTGCAGCGGCGATGCAAGCCGAGATAGATGGCCGCGCTGAGCCGCGTCTCCAGGCTTTCGATGGTGGCGGCGACGTGACCGCGCAGATCGCCGCCGTCGGTCCCCATGCGGTGCGACTCGGGGAACAGCACCTCCAGCAGCTCCTCGACCAGGATCCGGATGTCGCGCCGCGACGGCAGCGGACCCTCGGACGCCAGCCCGGCGCGCATGCCGCCCGCGGCCGAGAGCACGCGCTCGGCGAGCGCGCTATAGGGGGATCGAGGCAATGCGCGACGCTGGGTGGCCATATTCCCGTCCGGCTGAGGTTACTTTGCCACCGCCAGCCCCGCCAGTTTGCTCATCACCTCATCCATGCGCGCCTCCGGCACCGTGACCCGGGTCGGCATGCCCCCGCCCAGGCGGAACAGCTTGACGAAATCGAAACCCGATTCGAAGTCGGCGGCGATGGTCAGCGCGCCCGAGTCACGCACCACCGCGACCGGCGCGCGCTCCTGACCCAGCAGCAAGAGCTCGGTCTTGTCGTACGCAGGTCCGCCTCCGGCCTCGACATAGGCGACGCCATCGCGGATCTGGTAGCGCTCGGCCAGACGGCGCGATTGATCCAGCAGCGGGTCGATCTCGCGAGCGGCCTGCTCGATCTCCTCCCAGTGCACGGGCGCCTTGGCGCGCGCCACCAGGTATTGGATGATCCGATGCTTGAGGTTCTCGTCGCGGAAGCGGGCGCGCAGCGCGCGATCGATGCGCGCGGCGATGGGACCGGGCTCGCCGCGCCGGGTATCGACGGCGCGCGCGTCGGCGTCGGCGCCGGGATACGGCTCGACTCCGCCCAGGACCCACTTGGCGCCAGAGTAAAGCCCGTCGAGATCCAGGTGGACCGCCACGGTGTCGACCGGTCCGGCGGCGTGCACCACGGCGGGAGTCACCATCTCGGGGCAGGCGCCGTGCTGGGCCTTGGTGGCCAGCACGAAGCGCGGGTCGTCGGCGTAATCGATGTGGCGGTCGTGATCGTGGTGATCGACCCAGGCCGCCAGCCGGCTGCCCAGACCGCGGATGAAGGGCAGCGTGGTCTTCTCGAATGACGAGCCCCCACCCTCGCTCGCGAAGGCGATGTCCAGCACGGCCACGCGTCCCGCGAGCCGATCGGCCGGTGGGAGCGTGCGCGGGGTCAAGTAGGCGAACCGAGGGAGACTGCGAGCTTCGGTCACCGGTCAAACATAACACCCGCGTGACACCGGTGGGGTTTGCCCACCCGAAGCGTACCGCCGGCAGCGCGGGCCGGATCGCCGACGCCGACGCCGACGCCGACGCCGAATTGTTCCGGATCCGTCCGTCGGCGTCGGCGTCGGCGTCGGCGATCCCTCGCTCTCCGCCCCACTCAGAGGCCGCAGTACCCGTAGGTCGCGCCGATCGGGATGCAGCGCTGGCCGGCGGCGCAACCACCGATGCCCGCGGGGCCGGAGCTGGACTGGATGCAAATCTGCCGGCAGCGCGGGCCCACGGATCCGGCGGAGGAGGTGCACACCAGACCGGCGGCGCAGTCACTGTACACGGAGCAGACGCCACCGAGGACCACAGGAGGAACCGTGTTCGGGCAATCACAAAGGGTGGTGCCGCCCGGGACGTCGAGATAGCAGCCGAAGGCGGCGCTGGGACAACCGTTGTTGCTGGTGGCGATGGGATTGCACACCTGCGCCGCCAACCCGCAGGTGCGATAGCCGGTATCCGTTTTCTCCGAGTCGAGGATCGGAATCTCGCAAGCGCGTCCGCCGCTGCACTGGGCGGCCGCGGACCCCGAGGTGGTGCAGTGCTGATAACAACGCCCCACGTTGTTGCCGCAGGTCTCCGGCTCCAGCAGGCAGATCAACCCGGCGGCACAGTTGTCCGCGGTGGGCGCGCAAAGTTGCCCCAGCGTCGCGGTGCCGACTGTAGGTACGCACTTCGCCGACGAATTGGCGACGTTGCAGCGCCCGCACGCGCAGCCGATCTGGCAGGCAGGATTGCAGTCGCTGCCCGCCTTGGGCGGGTCCGAGCAGATCGGGGTCGGTGTCCCCGCCGAGCACTTCACGACCGCATGACACCTGTTGGACGAGCTGCACTCGAAGCCGTCCGGGCAGCGCTTGCCGGCCTCGGCGCAGATGAAGCCGTCGTTGAGGATGCTCGGGTTGTAGCAACTGCCGCCGGCGGCCAGCGCCACCGCCGCCACCAGCAGTGCGGCCAGCCACGATCCCATCCCTCCCCGCGCGCCCCGACGACGTGTCTCGATCAAGGTGACCTGGCTCATCTGCATCGACTTGGGAAGGGACAGCGACATCATTCGTCCTCTCAGTAGCTCCAGGCGGCGCCGGCGCCGACCAGCCCCGACGGCGTGACCCAGGGGGCGATGCTGACCCGCGATCCGGGCGCCTCTTCCGTCGCGGTCGGGCGGGTCAAGAACAGGTAACCCCCGACGCCCAGAGCCGCAACCCCCACCAGCCCCGAGGTGATGGCGATGGCGTTGGCACGCCGTCCCGCGGTCTCGATCGCCGGATCGAAGACGTTGTTCGACTTCGACTGCGCGCTGACGGTCTCAGCCTTCGAGCTGGCGCTCAGCCCCTCGAACGCCGCCAGAATCACGGCCGCGGTGCCCACCCCCAGCAGGGAGATCATCGCGATCGTGCGGCCCCCGACGCCGCTTTGCGCCCCGTCCGCCTCGGTCGCCGAGCGCGTCGCGACCGGCGGCTGCTCGGTCGCACCCGGCGACGGTGCCGCCGCCGGCGGTGGGCTGGCAACCTGCGCCGGCGGCGGGGCCGGCGGCGGCGCCTCGACCCGCGCGGGCGGCGGCGCCGGCGCCACGGGCGGCGTGGCCGGCGGTGCCGGAGTCAGCGCCGGCGGAGCGGGTGTGGTCGCGGGCGGCGCGACCGCCGGTGACGGTGAGCGGCCGCGCTCATCGACACTCTTCTCGAGATCGGCGATCTTGGTCTCGACGTCGGCGCGGTTGGGGGCGTTGGGCGCGCGCTGCAGATAGCGGCGATAGAAGCGCAGCGCCTCCGGCAGCTGGTTGTTGAGCCGGTGCGCCTGCGCGATGTTGAACAGCATCGTGGGGCTGCCGCCGATCTCGTAGACCTTGGCGTACTCGTCGATGGCGTCGGCGTACTTACCGATGTCGTACGCGCGCTGGCCGCGCTCGTAGTGGATCTTCATCTCCTGCTTTTGATCGGCGGTCAGCGTGGGCGGCGTCTGGGCCCGCGCCGCGGCCGGATGAAGGGTGACCACCGCGCCCGCGCCCGCCACCGCGACAAAGGCGGACAGACGAAAGGCGGACCGAATGAACGCGGACAACGTCACCGATCCGGCGCGCACCCGCTGGAAACCATGGCAAGAGCGACGATTGCTTCCCGGGGTCAGCGGCGTCATGGGGGGCCGATATTAGTCTTGGCGGCCCTCCTTCTTGTAGTACTTTTGCTGAAACTCCGCCCCTGCCCCAGGAGGTCCGTGATGCGCACCCGCTCAGTCTGTCTCCCTCTGCTTTTCTTGACGGCCACCGTCGGGGCTTCGTGCAGCACGGAAAAAGCCACGGGCCCGAAGGCCTGTTGCGATCAGCCCAAGATCCCGCCCGGAGTTCCAGCTTTCGTGGTGATCAAGGACGACGTGACCGGCCCGTCCGACGGCGAGAACGTCAAGCTGCGGGTGGCGCTGAAGCAGAAGACCAAGCGCGACGACATCTACCCGTCGCTGCAGTTCCTGTACCGGTACGCCATGACCCGCAACGGGTCCTTCGAGCCGATCAGCTTTTCGGGCGAGTTCTTCACCAGCGAGGGCGAGGCGCAGCTGGGCACCAACCCCGCCGCCAGGATCTGGCGCGATCGCGGCGACAGCGGCCCGAAGTGCGAGAACAACATCGCCCTCGAGTTCCCCGAGCAGGTCGACAAGGCATTCGCCTACAGCCTGAACCGCGCCGTACCCGAGGACCTGGCCGACACCTGCCATCTCGACACCAAGAAGAAGCAGCCGCGCTTCGACGAGAAATTCAGCCACAAGCCATCGTACAAGGTCGATCCGGCGCGCCAGTCGGTCGAGGTGACCTATCCCTATCTCGACGTCGGCAAGGACGAGTACGTCAAGGCGGTCAGCTTCAACAACGCCATGACCTACTGGGCCGAGTTCACCAGCACCATGTTCAGCAAGGCGCCCAACCTCAAGGAGCTGACCTACACCGGCCTGCTCAACGACGAGCCGATCATCAAGATCACCGTCACCCGCCAGGAGTACGACGCCAAGCTGTCGACGGTACAGGAGACCATCGCCTCCTACGCCGCCATCACCTTTGCCAAGCTGGGCCTGCACAAGACCGACGACAAGGGCGCGCTCAAGGAGCAGGAGACCCAAAAGACCAAGACTTACAAGACCGCGCTGTCGTTCTTGCCCAAGGACCGGGTCTTCATCTCGCCAAAACTGAAGACGTAAGTCAGACGTAAGTCGCCGCGAAGGGCATCGCCCACGCTGACGCCGACGCCGACGCCGACGGTCGGATCCGGAACGATTTTCCGTCGGCGTCGGCGTCGGCGTGATCGCCCTCCCGCTCCGGCGCCGCCTAGCGCCCGCCCAGCTGCAAGTGCACCATCGGGATCACCCCCGCGCCCAGGAGCAAGCCCAGGATCCCGACCAGCACCGAGACCAGCGCGGTGATCGTCGAGCGATTCACCAACCGTTCGGCCAGGGTCTCCTTCTCTTTGCGGGGGCGTACGAAGACCTGCAGGATGCCTGTGGCGATCAGGATGCAGCTGCAGATCACGAAGAACTTGGGCAGGAACTCGGCCGCGGGCGACATCGCTACTTGTTGCCCCCGTAGCGCACGAGCTCGGCGAACAGGTCCATCAATCGCCGGGTCACCGGGCCCGGCAGGCCCTTGCCGATGGAGCGATCGTCGACCCGGGTCACGGGCAGGATCGAGCGCGTGGCGCTGGTGATGAATACCTCGGCCGCGCCGCGCAGCTGATCGGGAGAGATTCGCTCTTCGCTGACGGCGAAGCGATTGGCGCGGCATAGCTCGATCACCTTGCCGCGGGTGATCCCGTCGAGGATGCCGACCGACAGGGGCGGGGTGCGCACCACGCCGCCATCGACCACGAACACGTTGCTGCTGGCCCCCTCGGCGACGCTGCCGTCGGCGGCGCACAGGATGGCCTCGTAGGCGCCGGCGCGACGAGCCTCGCCCACGGCCAGCACGTTGTTGAGGTAGTTGCCGGACTTGACCGCCGGGTCGATGGCTTGCGGGCTGTTGCGGGTCACCGAGACGATCGCCACCGGCACCCCGCGCGCGTACATCTCGGGGCTGGGCGCGTTGAGTGGAAAGACCAGCACCACCAGCTGCGGATCATCGGCGGACGCGGGATCCAGGTCGAGCGTGCCCACCCCGCGCGTGACCATGATGCGGACCCGCGATTCCGGGTTGCCGGCGGCGGCCATGGTGTCGGCGATGGCGCGCTCCATCTCGGCGCGCGGGGGCGTCCGCAGGCCGATGCGGCCCGCCGAACGCTCCAGGCGGGTGAGGTGCTCGTCGAGGGCAAACAGACGCCCGTGCGCGGTGGCGATGGTCTCGTAGACGCTGTCCCCGTACAGGAACCCCCGGTCGAAAACCGATACCCGCGCTTCCTCGGGCAGGCGGACCCCCCCCGGCCCTTGCGAGTGTTCTTTGATGTACACGCGGATCGACATTCGCGCAGAACCTAGTACATCCTCGAGAGCTCGGCTATTCTGCACACGCCGCACTGGGGCTATCCTGCGAGCGCAGGTACCCAAAGGGGCGGCGCGACCACAGACCGTCAAACAGAGCCTGGAGCTTCGGTGAACATTCTTCGCGTACGCTGCCGGAACCTGGAGGAATTCGAAGAGCACTACCTACCCGACCTGCCGAACGGGGGCGCGTTCTGTCCCACGACGACGGAGCTCGCCGTTGGCACGCCCGTCGTCGTCGAGATGGCGTGCGACGGCCTGCCGAACAAGGTCCTGATCCGTGGCATCGTCACGGCCTGGCGGCCGGCGCTGCCCCGCATGCGCATCCGCGCGGGCGCCACCGTGGCCTTCGACGCCGAGGAGATGGCCAAGCGCGACTTCATGGTGCAGACGCTCAAGGGTGACCGCCCGCCCACACGGCGCCGCAAGCACACCCGCATCCCCATCGGGATCCCGGCGCGCGTGCGCATCTCCTCCGAGCTGGAGTACATCGACGCCGAGCTGCGCGAGATCAGCGTCAGCGGCGGGCTCCTGTATGGAGAGTTCCAGCCCCCGATCGGCACCGACATCGTCCTGGAAATCACGCCGCCCGGCAGCGAGGTCTCGTTCGACCTGTCGGGCCGCGTCGTCTACCACGCCGGGGTCAACCAGACCGGCGTTCGCTTCATCTATCGCGAGGGGGGTGGCTCGCGCCGCCTCCGCGAGCTGGTACGCCGCTTCAAGGCGTTTTGAGCCGGCGCCTCCCGCCCCGGCAAACCCGTTCCAGGAGTCCGATCATGAGATTCGCCGTCCTCGTCGCGCTGTCCCTCTCGCTGCTCGGTCGCGCCGCCCAGGCCAGCCACTATGCCGTCGGAGACGTGCCCCGGTTGATTCCCCCCGCCGAGGCCGAGAAGTTGCAGAAGGCCGGCATCAAGACCACCGAGGAGCTGCTCGACAAAGCTGCCAAGACCAAGGACCGAAAGGCACTGGCCAGGTCGGCGGGGGTGCCGGCCCCGGAGTTGCTCAACCTGGCGCGCCGGTGCGACCTGCTGCGCCTCAAGGGAGTCGGCTCCGAGATGGTGCTGCTGCTCGAGGCCAGCGGCGTCAAGACCACGGCCGAGCTGGCCAAGAAGGATGTAGCAGGGTTGGCCGCCGCGGTCGCCAGCGCCAACCAGGCCAAGAAAATTACCGAAAAGCCGCCCGCGGATCCCCAATTGCAGTACTGGATCGAGGAGGCCAAGAAGTTGCCCCCGGTCCTGGAATCCAAGTAGCCGCCGGCGTGGTGGGCCGGGCGGCGCGCCGGTCCCCGGCCCTCTTCGCTTTCGATCTGCGAGGGAGTTTTGGTAGAGTCGCCCCCTGCCGATGACGCCCGCAGGTGACTCGCCCGCCATACCTTTGCCCAAGGGCCAAATTGCCGCCGGCGCGATGATCGGAGGGCGGTTCCGCATCGAGGAGCCCATCGGGCAAGACACCGTGGGCCGGACCTATCGGGCCTTCGACACCGCCCAGGGGGCGCCCGCCGCCGTGCGGGTCATCCCCCTGCGGGTGCTGGGCGCCAACGCGCGTGCCCTGGAAGTCGACGTCGAGAAGGCCAGCGCCGTCGTGCACAAGAACCTGGTCTCGGTGCTGATGATCGGTCGGGAGGCGGACTTCTACTTCATCGCCACCGAGCTGATGGACGGCCAGAGCCTGCGCGACTTCATGGATGCCAAGCGCGCCGACGGGCGGGGCATCTCGGTCAAGGGCGCCTATAACTTGCTCTCCCACATCGCCAATGGCCTGGAAAGGGTCGAAGACCTGATGGCCCACGGCGGGTTGAACCCGGCCAGTGTCTGGGTCAACAAGGCGGGCCGGGTCAAGGTCGCCGATCTGGGCCTGATGCGCACCCTGCCGGCGCTGGGCCGGCGTGGCGCGCCGCCGGGCAGCCCCGACCACCTCTACCTGGCGCCCGAGGTGATCGCGGGCGCGCCCCCTTCCCCCGCTGCCGACGTCTACGCGCTGGGGGTGATCCTCTATGAAGTGCTGGTGGGTCGCCCGCCGTCGGGGCCGCTGACCCCGGTGAGCCAGCTCGCGCCCGAGGTGCCCGCCAGCATCGACCCGGTCATCGAACGCGCGCTGAGCCGCAGTCCCCAGGCACGCTGGGGATCGGCCGCCGAGTTCAAGCGGGCGCTGGCCCAGGTCATGGCGCCCGAGGCGGCCGCAGACCCGGCCGGCGGGTCGGCCGGGGGCGCAGGCGAGGCGCGGGCGACCTTCGGAACCTTCGGGCCGGTCGAGGTGGCCAACGGCGTGGCCGCTCATGGGCCGCTCGGCGGTGGGGGCTCGTCGCCGGCGCTCCCGGTACAGCCACCCGCGATCGGCGATGGCGGCCGGCTGACGCTGGGCACGCCGTTCAACGTCGCCGAGGTCGCCGGCGCCGTCGGCGACGAGACCCAGGAACGCTGGCTGGTGCAGAAGGATCGGCTGGATTTTGGGCCCTTCTCGCTGGCGCAGATCCGCGCGCAGATCGAGCGCGGCGAGATCGCCGGCGAGCACCTCATCGTCGACAGCGATTCGGGCGAGCGCAAGAAAGTCAAGGAGTTCCCGGGCCTCGGCGAGTTCACCAAATCGGCCGAGCGGCGGCGCGAGCACGCGCGGCGCGCGCACGCCGAGCAGACGCACGAGAGCACCGAGAAGCGCAAGTCGCTGGTCACCTTCTTCATCGTCGGGCTGCTGGTGCTGGGCGTGCTGGGCGGCGTCGCCTTCTTCGTGCTGTCGCGCAAGGAGTCCGCCGGTGGCAAGCTGGCGTCGCGCGAGGAGGAGGCCGAGGTCGACGCCTTCCTCAAAGACGTGAAGATCAACTTCGCCTCGGCGCACGTCGCCAAGAAGGGGCAGCCCGGCGCCGCCCGGCACACGGGCGGCGGCGCTGCGGCCAACGACGCCGAATTCACCAACGATATGAACCTGGGCGACGCCACCAAGGCCGGCGGGGGCGACGAGACGCTCGACGACAACGTGATCCAGAAGGTCATGATGGGCAATTACCGCAGCCTGGTCCCCTGCATCATGGCCGAGCGGCACAAGACCCCCGGCCTGTCGGACATCTCTCTGGACTTCGTGGTCCGCGGCACCGGCAAGGTCTCGGCGGTCAAGGTCAACGGCCAGCGCGGCGGCCCTTTCTCCGGCTGCGTCCTCGGCCGCATGCAGAGCTTCGGCTTTCCCAGGTTCAACGGCAACAAGACCATCGCCAGCTGGTCCATGCAGATGCGCTAGAGCACCAATGGTTTGAAAGCTGGGCCACCGCGCTTCTCGCGGCCTCTGGCTTCAGGCCTCTGGCTTCGGGCCTCGGACCTCAGTGAAGAGTCCTCCAGAGGTCTGAGGCGCGAGGCCAGAGGCCGCGAGAGGCTCGGAGAGCTCACCAGGGGGGACTTCGGCGGGGGGCGGCCGATCATCTGGCAGCGGCAGCGGCGGTGGCGGCGGCCGCCGCGCTGAGCCTGCCCGCGCCTGCGCTCACCCGGAGAAACCCGCGGCGCGCTCTTTGTTCGCCACCGCCGACAGCTTGAAGCCCAGGACGTCCTCGTAGGCGAAGATGAACCGCTCTTCTTTGTTGTTCTGCAGCGACAGGAACTTCTCTTTGAGGTCGATCCTCACGATGCGCGGAATCTGCAGCAGATCGCCAGGCGCCGATACGAAGCAGGTCGCCTCGCGGTCCTCGCGGATCGAAAAGCCGTTCGCCCCGCCCTTGGCCCCTTCACTCTCCAGAATCTGCACGATGATTTCACGGGTCATTCCTGCAGTCTAATGCACTCGCGCGCCTCGGGGAACCCGTGGCGGTCGGAGCGCGCCGGCGGCATACTTCGCGCTCGTGCTGGCCGTCGCTCTCGCATGCAGCGCCCTGTACGCGCTCCTCGCCGAGGCCAGCGGATTCGAATGGCCGGGCGCGGCGGCGATCGACGCGCAGGACCTGTCGTCGCTCGACCAGGTTCAGCGCCAGCGCGCGGCCGAGCGGCTGGCGCTGCGGGGCGGGCCCGGGCTGCGGCCGGGGTTGGCGACCTTGCTCGACGACTCGGCGCCGTCGGTCCGCCTGATCGCCGCGCGCATCCTGGCGCGCGACGGCGCGCCCGAGGCGATCGAAAGCGCGACCCGCTGGACCATCTCGGCGACGCCTGCCAACCGCCGGCTCGGCCTGGATGTCCTGCGCGACGCCCCACCCCCGCTGCCCGCGCCCGCGCTGCGCGCCGTCGAAAGGAGCCTGAGCGACGCCGACGTGACCGTGCGCCTGCTGGCCATCGACACCTTGTCGCGCCAGCGCGACATCGCGCCGTCGCTGCTGCCGATCGCGGCCGCGACCGAAGATGATAACCGCGAGGTCCGGCTGCGCGCCGTGCGCGCGCTGGCCCTGTCGCACGATCGCCGGGCCGTGGTCCCGCTGCTGCCGCGCCTCGGCGACGTCGATCGGCAGATCCGCGTCGAGGCCATCCACGCGCTGGCGGAGCTGGGCGATCCGCGCGCGGCGCCGGCGTTGAAGCGGCTGCTCGACGATGTGGCCGACGACGTACGCATCGCGGCGGCCCTGGCGCTCGGCCATCTCAAGATCGCCGACGCGGCACCCACCATCGCCGCGCTGATGCGCCGCCGTCCCTTCGAGGAATTCGCGCGCCAGGCCGCGCTCGCCCTCGGCGAGCTCGCCACGCCCGACGCCATCGCGTTCTTGATCGACCGCCTGCGCGAGCCGCCGCTGTCGGACGAGCTGCTGGCCGGGCTGCTGCACGCGGGCGCGGCGGCCATGCCGGCGCTGGTTACCGAGGCTCAGCACGGAACGCCCAGCAGCAGCGCGGCCGCCGTGACCTTGCTCGGCCGGCTGCGCGCAGGCTCACGCGGCGCCGATCCCGCGCTCACGCGGGTGCTGGTGCAGGTCATCCAGGGGCACACCTCGACGGCGGCAACCGCGGCGGCGCTCGACGCGCTGGCCGCCATCCGGGACCCGGAGTCGCTGCCTGTGCTGTTCGAGGTGGCGAACGACCCCACGGCCGAGACGCGCCGGGCCTGCTTCCGCGCGCTGATCGCGATCGGCGACGAGCGCGCGCTGCCCCTGCTGGAGCGTGGCCTGTCGGATCACGACGCCGAGGTGCGCGCCCTGGCGCTGCGCCTGGGCGCCGGGCTGGGCATGAGCACGCCCGGCGCGCTGGGCGCGCTGGTGGCGCGGCTCGGCGACCCGAACCGCGCGGTCAGCCAGCAAGCGGTCGCCACGCTGGTGCAGATGGGCCGGCGCGTGCCCGGGACGCTCGAACCGCTGCTCGCCTTGCTGGCGCGGGCTCCGGCTGACCGCGCGGTCGCCGACGCGCTGGAGATCGCCGCCACCCCGCCCGACGACGGCGCGCTGCTGGCAGCGGCTCGCCGGTCATCGGGCGTGGGCCGGCGCGCCATCGCGCGCGCGCTGGTGGCGGCCCACGCGGCCCAGCCCATCGAGAGCGACGGCCTGGCCGAGCTGTTGCTGGACATGGCGGCAGCCGGGGGCGCCGAAGCCGAAGTCGCCGCCGATGCGTTGACCCGCGTGCGGCCCACGCGCGGCGTTGCCGAGGGTGTCGCGCGCGCTTTCGACGCCGCCGAGCCCCAGGTGCGGCCCCGGCTGTGCGCGGCGCTGGCGACAGTGGGTGGGGACCTGGGGCGCGAGCGTCTGGTGGCGCTGGTCGCCGCCGCCGACACCGCCGCGCCCGTGCGCGCGGCCGGGGCCTGGGCGCTGGCGCTCGCCCCCGACCTGTCGCACGAGGGCCTGGCGGGCATGGCCGCGCTGCGCCTGGCGCTCACCCGCGCCGGCACGTCGCATTTTCCCGCCGTCGCCGCCAACGCCTCGGCGGCGCTGGCGACGATCGGCCGTCGCGCCGGGGGCAAGTCCGGCTCCGCGAGCCTGCGCCTGCTGGCCCCCGACGGCGCCCCGATCGTGCACGAGCTCCTGTCCCTGACCGCCGCCGACGGCACCGTGGTGTGGACCATGAGCGGCCTCGACGGGAGTGTTCACCTGTCCGGGCTGGCCCCCGGGCCTTACCAGGTCCGGCTCAACCGCCCGGAGCAGCGGATCCGGATCGCCGAGCGTACGAGCGTCCCTCCCCCATGACCCGGGCGATGGCGTCGGGGAGATCGCCCGCCACCATCCCGAGGCCTCCGACCGCCGCCGAGGCACGCTCCCCGGCCAAACCGTGCACCAGCACCCCCAGGCGAGCAGCCTCGGGCGCGGCCAGCCCCTGCGCCAGCAACGCGCCGATGACCCCGGTGAGCACGTCGCCCGCGCCGGCGGTGCCCAGCGCCGGATTGGCGGTCGGGTTGATGTACACCGTGCCGTCGGCGAGCGCGGTCAGCGTGCGCGCCCCCTTGAGCACCACCACCGCGCGCGTCTCGGTCGCCAGACGTCGCGCCGACGCCACGCGCGTGCGCTGCACCTCGGCCGTGGTCGTGCCCAGCAGCCGCGCCATCTCGCCCGGGTGCGGGGTCAGCACCCTGGCCGCGGGCGCGGGCGCCAGCAGCGGCCCGACGTCGGTCGCCATCAGGTTCAGCGCGTCGGCGTCGATCACCATGGGCAGCGGCGACCGGCCCACCAGATCGGCGATCAGGCTGCGCATGCCGGGCCCGGTCGGGATCCCCGGCCCGATGGCCAGCGCGCGCATGCCGCCCGCCAGCGCTGACAGCCGTCCCGCGCTGCCGGCGTCGGCGTCCTCGCCGTCGCTGTAGCGCGCGGTCATCACCTCGACGACCTTGGCGTCGAGCGCCGCGTGCCCGGCCGCCGTCGACGCGATCGTGCACAGCCCGACGCCGGCGCGCATCGCGGCGCGCGCCGACAGCAGGGCCGCGCCGGTCTTGCCCGCCGAGCCGGCGACCACCAGCAGGTGGCCGGCCGTTCCCTTGTGCCCGCCCGGGCCACGGCGCGGGACGCCGGCCAGCGTCTGGCTGACCTCACCGACATCGACGAAGTGACAGTAAGGTCCCAGCGCCGCGGGTGGACGGATGGGGACGCCCAGCGAGACCACCTCCACGCGACCGGCGGCGACCTCCGGGTCGACGGTGAAGCCCAGCTTGCGCGCGCCCATGGTGGCGGTGACGTCGGCGCGGAAGGCGACACCGCACACCCGGCCGCTGTCGGCCTCGATCCCCGACGGCAGGTCGACGGCGATCTTGATGCCGGGCGCGGCGTTCATGGCGGTGATGGCGGCGGCCGCCGCCCCGGTCACGTCGGCGCGCAGGCCGGTGCCGAAGAGCGCGTCGACCACCACCTGGGCGCCGGCCAGCGCCTCGCCCCAGCGCCGCGCGTCGGCGCCGTCCCAGGCCGCGCCGTCGGCGAGGGGCACCCCGCCCATTCCCTCGAGCGCGGCCAGCATCAGCGCGGCGTCGCCAGTGATCTTGGTCCGGGCGGCGGCCAGCACCACCTGCACCTCGGCCCCGGCCAGCGCCAGATGGCGCGCCACCACGAAGCCGTCGCCCCCGTTCGATCCGGCGCCGCACACCACGCAAATTCGAAGACCCGCCAGCCGCCCGCCGACCGCGGCGCGCACCACCTCGGCCACGCCGCGGCCCGCATTCTCCATCAACAGCAGCGTGGGCACGCCAAAGCTCTCGCTGGCGGCGCGGTCGACCGCGCGCATCTGTTCGGCGGTCAGCACATAGCTCATGGCAGCGGCGTGGCCTCGAGGGCCTCAGGCGAGCAGCGAGGCCTTGAGCACCTCGGCGATCTCGTTGGCCTGGGCGCGAATGCGAACCTCGTCGGTGCCCTCGATCATGACGCGCGCCTTGGACTCGGTGCCCGAGTAGCGCACCACCACCCGCCCCTCGGCGCCGAGGGCGCTCTCCACGCTGGCGATGATCTTGGTCACCGCCGGCATCTCCTCGAAGGGACGCTTCTTGGCCACCGCGAAGTTGAGCAACACCTGGGGGTAACGGGTCATGATTCGCGCCAGCTCGGACAGCGGCTGCTCGGTCTCGGCCATGGCCGCCAGCACGCGCAGCGCCGCCACCATGCCGTCGCCGGTGGTGGCGTGGTCGAGGAAGATGATGTGACCCGACTGCTCGCCTCCCAGCAGGAGGCCCTTTTCGCGCATCGCCTCGACGACGTAACGGTCGCCGACCGCGGTCCGCATCAGCTTGCCGCCGCGCTTGGCCAGCGCGCGTTCCAGCCCGAGGTTGGACATCACCGTCGCCACCACCGTCTTTTGAGGCAGGGTCCCGCGCTCGAGCATGCGCATGCCCAGGATGGCCATCACCTCGTCGCCGTCGACGATGGTGCCCTTCTCGTCGGCCAGGATGACCCGGTCGGCGTCGCCGTCCAGCGCGACCCCGAGCTGGGCCCCGGTGCGCCGCACCTCGGCCGCCATGTTCTCCGGATGCAGCGCGCCGACTCCTTCGTTGATGTTGCGCCCGTCGGGAAGGACGCCCAGCGGGATCACGTGGGCGCCCAGCTCCTCGAAGACCTGGGGCGCGGTGTGGTAGGCCGCCCCGTGCGCGCAGTCGACCACCACCTTGATGCCGTCGAGCGTGCGCTCCTTGGGGAAGACGTTCTTCAGGAACTGCACGTAACGGCCGCGCGCGTCGCCGATGCGGATCGCCTTTCCGATCGCGTCGGGTGCGGTGTCGTGCAGGCCGCCTCGCCCGCCGTCAGAGATGTTCTCCATGCGCCGCTCGAGATCGGCCTCGACCTCGTCGGGCAGCTTGAACCCGTCGGCGGCGAAGATCTTGATGCCGTTGTCCTGGAACGGGTTGTGCGACGCACTGATCACCACGCCGGCGTCGGCGCGCATCGACCAGGTGATGAAGGCGATGCCCGGCGTCGGCAGCGGTCCGACCAGCATGACGTCGGCCCCGGCCGAGACGATGCCCGCCTGCAGCGCGCTCTCCAGCATGTAGCCGGACAGGCGGGTGTCTTTACCGATGACGATGCGGCCGGGCCGTTCGGGATGACGAAAGCGCTGCGCCACCGCCTGGCCCAGGCGCAGGGCCACCTCGGCGGTCATGGGGTCCTTGTTGGCCACCCCGCGGATCCCGTCTGTACCGAACAGCTTCCTGGTCTCGCTGGAGCTCATGCGGCAGCATCTTAAGCATTCTTCAGCGCGTCTGCGACCCGTACCACGTCCCGCATCTCGGCGACGTCGTGGACCCGCACCGCCGCGGCGCCACCCGCCACGCAGGCGGCAACGGCGGCCGCGGTGCCAAACAGCCGTTCGCTCGCCGGTTTGCCCAGGATCTGCCCCAGGAAGGACTTGCGCGACACGCCCACCAGGACCGGCACCCCCACCCGGCGGGACAGCGCGGGCAGGCCGCGGATCAACGCCAGGCTGTGCTCGGCCCGCTTGCCGAACCCGATGCCCGGGTCGGCCCAGATCTCCTCGCACCCGGCCGCCCTGGCGGCGGCGATGCGCACCGCCAGCTCATCGCCCACCTCGGCCACCACGTCAGAGAAGGCCACCTGCTCCATCATGGTCGCGGGCCGCCCCCGCAGGTGCCCGAGCACCATCGCGGCGCGCGCGCGCGCCGCGACTTCCAGGATGGCCGGGTCCAGCAGCCCCCCCGAGACGTCATTCACGATGGTCGCCCCGACCGCCAGCGCCGCGCGCGCCGTGCCCGACTTGTAGGTGTCGATCGAGATCCGCGCCCGCTCCCCCACCCGTTCGCGCAGGCCCGCGATCACCGGCACCACGCGCGCGATCTCCTCATCTTGCGGAACAATCCGCGCCCCCGGCCGCGTCGATTCGCCGCCGACATCGATCCAGTCCGCGCCGTCGTCGACCATCGAGGAGGCCGCGGCCACCGCCTCCAGCGCCGATTCATAACTACCGCCGTCCGAGAATGAATCAGGCGTGACGTTGAGAACGCCGACGATCAGGCAGCGCATGGCAGCAGCTTCTTTATAACTCTGCGGCCTGTCGGCGGTAGCTAAATACTAATGTACGTTGCGACGTACATGAACATTGATAATATGTCCGTAGAGATGGATGTTTCCGCGATTCTACTGGACCAGAACCCCTGGTGGTCGGATTCTAACTACCGAGAAACACGCAGGTTTTTATCTCGTCGGCCGGTATTTTCCAAGCTCCTCGAGTACGCGGGCAACGGCCACGAAGACCGGGCTGTCCTCTTGATTGGACCTCGGCAAGTCGGCAAGACCACCCTGCTGCTGCAGCTGGCGGACGAGCTTCTCGATCGCGAATGGCCGCCGGGAAACCTCATCTTCTTCGACTTTGCCGATGAACGACTGGTCGCCACCCTGTCGCCGCGAGACATCGTCAACGCTCGACCCCCGGGCCTGACCTCCGAGCATCCACGTGTTTTTTTGCTCGACGAGATTCAGTACGCGGCCGGGTGGGCCCGGTGGCTGAAGGCCGCCATCGACCAGGCGCGCCGGGGCGGTGCCCCCATCCGATTCATCGTCACCGGATCTGCGGCAGCGTCACTCCGCGATGGAGCGGTCGAATCGGGCCAGGGGCGGTGGGATGAAGTCTCGCTGGAGGGGCTCACATTCTCCGAATTCCTGGCCCTCGGGGCCGGCAGCACCGACCAGCCCGCTCGTCTCGCCGCCCGTGAACCGCAGGCGTTCGATCGGTATCTGGCGCTGGGTGGACTGCCCGAGCACGTTCGGTCCCCATCTCCCCGCGAGACCCGGCAGCGAATCCGGGATGACATCGCCGAACGGGCCATCCTGCGCGACCTGCGCGGGGCCGGCGTGGAGATCGAGCGCGTACGACGACTCTTCGTCCACCTGGTGAATGGATCGGGCAACGAGTGGAACCAGAGCAACCGCGCCGCCGATCTAGACGCCGACAGGAAGTCGCTGACCGACTGGCTCGCGCTCCTGGAATCGACCCACCTGCTCGTCAGGCTGGAACGCGATCACACCTCCTTGAAGAGGGCCAGGACCCAACTCCGATCCCGTCCCAAGATCTTCGCGGCCGACCATGGATTGATCACCGCCTTTTCCCCGCACGCCGAGCCGCTCGAGGTCTCAGAAGTCCTGGGACGGGTGTACGAAGCCGTAGTCTTTCGCCACCTCCGGGAGCTCGCGCGGGAAAACCGGGGCGAGCTGAGCTTCTTTCGTTTGAACGACGACCTGGAAGTCGACTTCGTGATCCGCTATTCCCGCGTGGCCGTGGGCATCGAGGTCACCTCCAGCCCGGAGGCGAGGCCGGACAAGCTCGCGCGGACAGGCGAAGCCATGCGCAAGGCAGGAATCGAGCGCAAGCTGTTGCTCCATGGCGGACTCACCATGACGCGCGCGAAGGACCTGGACATCGTCCCACTCCACGAATTTCTGCTGGCACCTGGAAGATACGCGGGGAGCGAGCCATGAGCGCCTCGGATCCGACACAACTCCTCGGGCAGCGCGAGAACGAGAAGCTGGAGTTCAAGGCCGCCGAGATTCTGAAGAACCCCTCGAAGATCGCGCGAGAGGTGGTGGGGTTTCTAAACCACGAGGGGGGCGAGATCTGGATCGGCGTTCAGGAAAAGGACGGTATGGCGGTGCCTCCTCTCCAGGATATCCCAGCTGCTCAGGGAACCATCAACGCCCTCCGAGACCACCTCATCGCGACGATCGAGCCACCCATCCGCGACGAATTCGACCTAAAAACCGTGCCAACCGGCGCGGGTGGAGCCCTGATCAAGATCACCGTCAGGCAGGGGGCGCGCGGGCCCTACGCTCAGATCGATCGAGGACGCCACTTCCTGATCCGGGTCACGGATCGCTTGCGCGATATGTCGCGTCTCGAAATCGACCAGCGGATAAGGAACGCCTCGCCGAACGGGGACGACATCGCTCGGATTGTCGAAGACCTTCGCAAGGAACAAGAAGACGAGGCAACGAAGCAACCGCCCCGGCTCTGGATTCGCCTGCAACCAACTCTGCCGCTGGGGATTGATTTTGATGACAAGGAGGTCCAGCGGCAGTTCGAGTGCTGGCTAACGGACGCGAGGACGACGGGCAACCGGCCGACCGGCATCACGTTCGTACACGCTGAGAAGAAACCCCGGCCTCGCGAGGGACGAATCGAAGGCGGCGACGACACGATTCCATGGTTCACCGAAGTGACGGAGAGCGGTCGGATCACGTTCATGGTGGACACTACGATTCTCTTCGTTCCGCAGCACGATTCGAGCGACACCGAGATAAAGACCTACACGCTGCTCGAATTGCCTGTTTCGGTCTTTCGATTTGCAAAGACGATCTCGGAAAGGTTCGCCAGTCAGGAAACGGATCGGCAAATCGTGGCTGGACTCGTGATCAGCGGTCTCGGGGGAGCGCGGCTTCGGGCGGGATCCCCCCGCTATCCACAACCTCCACCGAAGGAGATCAGGACTCCCGTCATTGACCCCGATCCCGCTCGCTACGTTTTCGCCGTGCGGGACGTCATCCAAAACCCAGATCGGTACGGAATGCGCCTGGTGCGATCGGTCTACGACGCCTTCGACTTCGGACCAGACGCGCTGCCACCCGAGTTTGACGCGAAGTTAGGGGTCCTCCACCTGCCGAAGTGAGGGTGTGGTCGAATCGCGGACGGACCGGCGACACCCCAACCCTGCCACGAAAGAGCGCCAGACAGGCGTCCGCCGTGCACATCGAGCGCCCGGATACCGTTGGGGGTGTTTCGCTAGGCCTTTTCCGGGTCCGGCAACGGCCGGGTCGGGGCGAAGATGCTGGGGGTGCGGGGCTTCTCGGCCGGCTTGGCGGCGGGCTTGGGCGGGTTCGAGGTCTGAGCCCAGGTCGACGGCTTCCGGTCGAGGCGACCGCCCGCGAAGATGGTGTCGATCTCGACGCCGTCGACGGTCTCGAACTCGAGCAGGGCCTCGGCGAGCGCCTTGAGCTTGTCGAGGTTTTCCATGACCGCCTTGCGGGCGCGGTCGTGGTTGACCTGGATGATCTTGCGCACCTCGTTGTCGATCTCGATGGCGGTCTGCTCGCTGTAATCCTTGCCGCCGTCGCCGAAGTCGCGGCCCAGGAACACCTCGCCCTCGCGCTTGCCGAAGTGCAAGGGACCGAGCTTTTCGGACATGCCCCAGTCACACACCATCTTGCGCGCCAGGTCGGTCGCGACCTGGATGTCGTTCGAGGCGCCGGTGGTGATCTGGCTGAAGATCAGCTCCTCGGCGACGCGACCACCCATGGCGACCGCGATCTGGTCGTTGGCGGCCTCCTTGGAGATGTTCAGGCGATCCTCGGGCGGCAGTTGCTGGGTCAGGCCCAGCGCGCGGCCGCGTGGGATGATGGTGACCTTGTGGACGGGGTCCGACCCCTTCATCATCTTGCCGACCAGCGCGTGCCCGGCCTCGTGGTAGGCGGTGATGCGCTTGTCGGCCTCGCTGATGATCATCGATCGGCGCTCGGGGCCCATGAGGACCTTGTCCTTGGCCATCTCGAAGTCGTGCATGTCGAGGCGGTCTTTCTCGGCGCGCGCCGCCCACAACGCCGCCTCGTTGACCAGGTTCTCGAGGTCGGCGCCCGAGAAGCCCGGGGTGCCGCGCGCGATGATGTCCAGGTCGACGTTGGCGCTGAGCGGGGTCTTCTTGGTGTGCACCTTGAGGATGCCGGTGCGTCCCTTGACGTCGGGACGCGGCACCACGATGCGGCGGTCGAAGCGCCCCGGGCGCAGCAGCGCCGGGTCGAGCACGTCGGGCCGGTTGGTGGCGGCGATCAGGATGACGCCGTCGTTGGACTCGAAGCCGTCCATCTCGACCAGTAGCTGGTTCAGGGTCTGCTCGCGCTCGTCGTGACCACCGCCCAGGCCAGCGCCGCGGTGGCGGCCGACGGCGTCGATCTCATCGATGAAGATGATGCAGGGGGCGTTCTTCTTGCCCTGCTCGAACAGGTCGCGCACGCGGCTGGCGCCCACGCCCACGAACATCTCGACGAAGTCCGAACCCGAGATCGAGAAGAACGGAACGCCCGCTTCGCCGGCGATGGCGCGCGCCAGCAGGGTCTTGCCCGTGCCGGGCGGGCCCATCATCAAGACCCCTTTGGGGATGCGGCCGCCCAGGCGGGTGAACTTCTTCGGGTCCTTGAGGAAGGAGATGATCTCCTCGACCTCGTCCTTGGCCTCCTCGATGCCGGCCACGTCGGCGAAGGTCATCTTGCGCTGGTTCTCGGACAGCAGCTTGGCCTTGGATTTGCCGAAGCTCATCGCCTTGCCGCCGCCCACCTGGAGCTGGCGCATGAAGACCAGGAACAGCACCACCAGCACCAGCATGGGCAACCAGGTCACGAAGATCTGCTGCCAGAAGCCGTTCTCGCTCTCCTTGACGACCTCGTAGTTCAGCTTGGCCTTGTCCAGGCGGTCGAGCAGCTTCTCGCTGACGATACCGGTGGTGACGAAGTTCTCACCGTTGGCCCAGGTCCCGCGGAACTCGGCGCTCTCGGCGTTCTTCTTGATCGTGATCGCCGACCCGGCTTTGAACTTCTCCGGGTGCTGATCGACGTCTTGCACGAACATCGAAAAGAGCAGCGGATGGTCGGCCTGGTGCTGGCTGTTCAGGAACTGCCACACCACGACGAACGCGAAGATGAGCATGATCCAGACGAGGAACGTCTTATGTCCTTGGCGCACTCGAATTCCTTTCGGCGTGGGATGCGGTCGTCAACCTGGCCCGCCTCTTGGTCTCCATCTCCCTTTTCGACGAGAGAAAGGGATCGCTTGAGCGCTGGCTGCCCACGAACCAAGTATTGCCCCCAAAGACAGGAGGGTCAAACACTGGTTTCGGAACTGTTCGGCCCCGCTTCGGAGCGCGACGGCGCCGAGAAAACCTGGAGCCACTTCCGGGTCGCGGCGCGCGGACGCGCGAGCTCGGCGGGCCGCAGACCGGGCACGAAGAGGATCTGGTCGTCGACGGTGGTCAGCACCGGCAGCCGCGCACGCAGCGGGCGCGCGATCTTGGCGTCGATGAGGAGATCGGACAGCTTGCGGCTGCCCCGGCCGCCGCGCGGGCGCATCCGATCGCCCGGGCGCAGCGCGCGCAGGCGCAGCGGCCGGCCGACCAGCTCGGCGTCGAACAAGGCCCCACCCGTGACGGCCGAGCTGGGCGCGCCTTCGGCTTCGCGCACGGCGACGAAGGGGCCGCCCCGCCATCCATAGTCTCCTGGCGCGGTGATTGTAAGCGGGCCGGCCGCGCGCGCCGCGGCGCCAGCGATCGGCCCTCCGGCGACCGGGTCGCGGCGCGGATGCCACCTCAGCTGACCATAGGAGATCTCGACCTGACCCCCGGCGACGTCAACCGTACGCGTTCCGCCGCGCTGGTCGCGCAGGCGCTCCACGATGCGCGCCGCCCGGCGGTTGAGGGGCGGCAGGTCGTCCCCGGAGGCCGCGGGCGCGCCCGCAGCGACCGCCAGGCGCGCGGCGTCCGCGGCCAGCGCGCGCAGCGCATCGGGCAAGCGCGGGTTCTCCAGCCGCAGCGCCGGGATGACCTGGTGGCGCAGGCGGGCACGCGTGAAGCGCGGGTCGGCGTTGGAGGGATCTTCAACGAACGGAATGCTGCGCCGGCGCAGGTACGCCAGCACCTGGCGTCGCTCGACGTCCAGCAACGGCCGCACGAACGGATCGCGCCGGTAGGGGATGCCCGCCAGGCCACGCACCCCGGTTCCGCGGAGAATCCGGAAAAGAATGGTCTCGACCTGGTCGTCGGCCTGGTGGCCGAGGGCGATCCGGCGTGCGCCGATCTCCCCGGCCAGGCGCTCCAGCGCCGCCAGGCGCAGCTGGCGGGCGACGTCCTGCCAGGAGCTCGAGGACCCGATATCCCACCCGATGTTCGAACGGCTCCGGGCGCGCGCGCGCGCGCCGCGCACGTCGACCGCCACCAGGTGCCAGCGCAGACCGAGATCAGCGGCCCGCGCCGCGACCAGCGCGGCCTCGGCGCGCGCCGCGGGCCGCAGGCCGTGGTCGATGGTCGCCGCCTCGAGCGTCAGGCCCCAGCGCTCGCGCAGCTCCCACAGCGCGTGCAGGAGCGCCATCGAGTCGGGACCGCCCGAGACCGCGCACAGCACGCGGTCCCCCGGCGCCAGCAAACCGTGCTCGCGGATCGTCCGCTCCACACGCGACAACATCAGCCCCAGCTTACTCGACGCGCTTGTGACGCGGGCGTCGCCCGAACGGCTATCGTATAAGAAAGCCCGCCGATGCCCGAATCCAAGAACGTCCCGCCCGACAACGTGATCGCCCTGTCGCGCTACCGCGCCCAGCTCGGCCGCGGCAAGAAACTGCGCCGCTCCGAAGCGCTGATGGACTCGCCCAACCCCGAAGCGGCGATCCGCGCGCTGCCTGGCGACGAGCTTTATTACGTGGTCCACGAGGCGGGCCCCCGCGACGCGATGGAGATCTTGCTCTACGCCAGCGCCGGCCAGGTGCAGACGGTCCTCGACTTTGCGATCTGGGAGCGCGACGAGGTGGCGCCGGCCCGGCTGGCCGAATGGCTGGAGGTGCTGGCCGAGGCGCCGCCCGAGAAGATCGGCGAATGGATCGCCGGCATGGACGTCGAGCTGGTGGGGCTGATCCTGACCACCACCATGACGATCTACGACCTCAGCGAAGGCGAGCCGCCCGACGAACCGCAGGGCACCTTTTACCCCACGCCCGACCGGCTGTTCGTGCTGGACGTGCGCGGCCTGCCGGGAGACGGCCCGAGCGCGGGCGATGAGCCGGTGGCCGCGAACGCCGACGACGCCGAGGAGCAGGAAGGCGACAGCGCCGCGATGGATTCGGCGCGCGCCGTCATCCAGATCATCGACAACCTCTACCGGTCCGACCGCGTGCTGGCGCGCCGGTTGCTGGTGGCGGCGCGCGGCGAGCTACCCTCGGGGCTGCAGGAGATGGCCTATCGCTGGCGCAGCGGGCGCATGGCCGACCTCGGCTTCGCCGACCCGTGGGAAGCGCTGGAGGTGTACCGCGAGCTGGATCCGGCCACCGTGCGCATCGGCGAGTCGACCGGCGCCACGTCGCGGGTTCGGCCGTCGCACGGCGACGGCAAGAACGGGGATTCGCTGCGCGCTCCGCTGGCGCTGGTCGAGCGGCTGGGCAACGGGTCGCCCTTCGCGCGCGCCGTCGCCGGCCTGAGCTCGGCCGATCAGGTCGCCGAGCTGCACTTCGCGCTGGTAGCGCTGGGCAACCGGGTGCTGTCGGCCGATCGGGTCACGCCGGGCGACGACGAGGCCGTGGCGGTGGTGCTCGGCCGCATGCTGGCCACGCTGGACATCGCCATCGAGTTCCTGGCTCACGGCGACGAGGAACGCGCCACCGAAGCGGTGGCCACGGTGTCGGTGGTGCGGCTGTTCCGGCTGGGCGTCAGCCTGGTCGGCAAGGTGCGGCGCCTCGCGCGCGCTCTGGAGCGGCGCGGCCCCTTCGCAGCGCTCGGTCCCGGCCTGTTCGAGGACACCGACGCCGAGGTGATCGCCGCGGTGACCCATTTTCGTCCGGCGTTCCCGCGCATCCTGGACGACCCGCCGCGGACAGGCGAGCGACCGTTCGCGTCGATGGCCGACGTGGCGCGCGCCACCGCCGCGATCAAGGAAGCGGCCGCGGCCCAGGCCCTGCTCTACGGGCTGGGTGTGCGCGCGGAGCACATCAGCGGCGACGCGGTCACGACATCGGCGGCCGGCGGCGAGACCGCCGACGCGGCCGCCGTCGACGCCGGCGTGCTGGCCCGCACCGCGCTGGTGGCCCGTCTGCTCGCTTCCGACTCCAGCCTGAAACGAGATCCGTCGATGCCTTTTCGACCGCTCAGCACCGACGAAGTACGACAATTCGAAGCGCTCACGCGCGCGCAAGGTCAAAATAGGGACAAGGACATCTCTCCGATGAAGCTCAGCGACAAGCTCACCCGCAAAGTCAAAGCGATCCTGGACGCCCTCGCGCCCGAGGCCCTGGCCGAAGCGGCGCGCAAGGTCGCCGATCGCTGGGTGGCCGGCCTGGTCCCCCTCGAGCCCGTGCTGGTGCGCAAGCCGGCGCCCCGCCCGACGCGCCGGCGCCGCTAGCCGCCCCCCGCCCAGCCCCGTGGCCTTGGCCATGGCCGTGGCCGGCCCCCTGATCGTTGACGTGCACGTGCACGGGAACGCTACCGTGGACGTGATCGGCGATCACGCCCACGGTGGCGTTCCCGTTCACGTGCACGTCGACGATCAGGGGGGCGACCACGACCACGACCACGATCACGGGGTTCTGCCGCGCCTTCGTAACCCCCGGTCCGCTCGGCACTCGATCGGGGACTTTGTTTCGCACTAGGGGCAAACTGCGCCCGATGCGGCTGCATCTGGTGGATGGAACCTACGAGCTTTTCCGAGCACACTACGCGCCGCGCCCGGATCATCGCGCACCCGAGGGCTGGGACGCCAAGGCCACCGTGGGGGTGGCGTCGTCGTTGCTGTCGCTGCTGCACGACCCGGGCGAGGAGGTGACCCACATCGCCGTGGCGTTCGACAACCCGATCCGATCGTTCCGCAACGATCTGTTCCCCGACTACAAGAGCGACGAGGGCGTTCCCCCCGAGCTGCGCGCCCAGTTCGACACCGTCGAGACCGCCGTGCGCGCGCTGGGCATCGCCGTGTGGTCGATGCGCGAGTTCGAGGCCGACGACGGCCTGGCCAGCGGTGCGCGCCGCTTCGCCGGCGACGTCGATCAGGTGCGCATCATGACGCCGGACAAGGACCTCGGGCAGTGCTTGCAGGGCGACCGCGTGGTGATGGTCGATCGGCGCCTGAACAAGGTCACCGACGAGGCCGCGTTCCGCGCGCGGCGCGGGTTCGGCCCGCGCAGCATGCCGGATTATCTGGCACTGACCGGCGACACCGCCGACGGCATCCCGGGCCTGGCCGGCTTCGGGGACAAGAGCGCGTCGCTGGTGATCGCCGCGTATGAACGCCTCGAGAATATCCCCGACAGCGTGCGCGCCTGGAGCGTCCTGCCGCGCGGGGCGCCGCAGCTGGCCGCGACGCTGGCCGCCCATCGGCAAGAGGCGCTGCTGTACCGCACGCTGGCCACCCTGGTCGAGACCGCGCCGTGCGCGGAGTCACTGGAGGAAGTGCAATTCCGAGGCGTTCCCCGAGCGGAGTTCGAGGCTTGGTGCGACACTCTGGGCGTTCAAACCATGCGCGCCGCGCCCCGCCGCTGGCGTCCCGCTTAGCAGCCCACTCACCTGGAGTTTCCTCATGTCTCGACCTGGCACCAGTCCCCCTCGCCCCGTCAAGCGCAACGCCGCCAGCGCCGCCCTCGTGCTCGTCGCCTTCTACGGCGCGGCGTGTGGTTCGCGCCCCACCGCGCACAGCGGTGAGGGAGGGCGCGCCGGGACGGCGGGCGGAAGTGGCGGCGGATCGCCGGTCACCGACGCGGCGGCCGGCGACGCTGCCGACCTGGCGGCCTCGGGCGGCAGCGGCGGCGCCGACGCCGCCATCGATCATCCCGCGGGCGCGGGCGGCACGACCAGCGCAGGCGGCACGACCGGGGCCGCCGGCACGATCGGCGCGGGCGGAAGGACCGGCGTGGGCGGCAGGACCGGCCCGACCGACGACTGGCAGATCCTGGAACAGCCGATCAGTCACAAGGTCGACATCCTGTTCATGATCGACAATTCACAATCGATGCTGCCGCTGCAGAACAAGCTGCTGGCCAGCTTCCCGGTGTTCATGAACGTGCTCAAGGGCCTGCCGATGGGGCTGCCCGATCTGCACCTCGCAGTGATCTCTTCCGACACCGGCCCCGGTCGCTTCGACCTGCCCGATCGGCACTGCGCCTTTTTCGGCGATGGCGGGCGCTTTCAGAGTCAGGCGCGTGGCATCTGTGCGGGGCCACCCCTGCCGGCGGGACAGTTCTTCCTGGCGGCCGCCAACAACCAGCAAACCAAGAATTATACCGGCGACATCGTCGATGCCTTCACCTGCATCGCCGCGCTGGGGGACCTGGGGTGTGGCTTCGAGGGGCAGCTCAAGTCGGTGCGCTGGGCGCTCGACCCCATCAACGTTCCCTATACGAACGTCGGGTTCCTGCGCCCGGACGCCTATCTCTCGGTGATCCTGATAACCAACGAAGACGACTGCTCGCTGCCCGACGATTCGGATCTGATCGACCCGCAGCAGACCCGGATGAGCGATCCTTACGGGCCGTTGTGGTCGTTCCGCTGCAACGAGTTCGGCCACCTGTGCAACATCGACGGGACGCTGCAGTCGGTGCCGCGCGGCCCAGCCATGAGCAACCTCCAGGGCTGCGTCTCCAACGAAACGCAGAGCAGCAAGCTGACCCACCTCGGGGACGAGATCCAGTTCTTGAAGAGCCTCAAATCCGACCCGCGCCAGCTCCTGGTATCGGTGGTCGCAGGACCGGCCGCTCCCTACAGCATCGAGATGATCCAGAACGCCATGGACGTCGAAGTGCACCCCAACATGCTTCATTCGTGTACGCAGAATAGCGGCGAGTACGCCGATCCCGCGGTGCGCTTGCAACAATGGACCCAGGCCTTCGGCCGGAACGGCCTGTTCCTGAGCATCTGCGCCAACAGCTTCGCGCCCGCGCTGCAGCTCATCGCCAACAAGATCGCCGGCGTGTTCGGGCCATTCTGCGTCGACGGGCCCTTCCCGCCGGCGTCGGGCGCTGCGCACCCGCCCTGCCGCGTCGCGGACCGGTTCATCGGCAGCAACGGCCAGCGGGTCGAGATAGCGCTGGCCAACTGCGGTGACAACGGCAACCTTCCCCCGTGCTGGTCGCTGGCCGCCGACCCGGACGGATGCCTGGACGGGCAGCGCCTGCTCATCAACCGGGGCGCCGCGACGCCGCCCCCCGATCTCACCACGGCCTTCACCTGCGCGCCGTGTCGCGCGGGCGTTCCCGAACCCGGCTGTCCTTGAGCTGTCCCTGCCGGGGTCGCTGCGACTTGACAGCCTTCTGCGCCCTGTCGTAGGTAGGCGCCTGGGAAAAGTCAGTGCACGACCCCGATCCGCGCCAGGGTCCGGGAATGAATTCCACGGGGGGCGGGTTGGCAGTCGCGGATCGGCCAGCCCGGTCCGGGCCCCACCGCCATCCCACGATCTTCGAGCCATCAGACAGAGAGAGACGAGGAACGCATGTCGGACGTCATGATTCAGGTCGAGAACCTCACCAAGGACTACGGACCGGCGCGCGCGGTCGACAAGGTGACGTTCAACGTCCGAAAGGGCGAAGTGCTCGGCTTCCTGGGCCCGAACGGGGCCGGCAAGTCGACGACGATGAAGATGCTGACCTGCTTCCTGGCGCCCACGGCCGGCACGGCCAAGGTGGCCGGCTTCGACGTGTTCACCGCCTCGCTCGAGGTGCGGCGGCGCATCGGCTACCTGCCCGAGGACACGCCTATCTACCGCGACATGACGGTCCTGGAGTACCTGCAGTTCGCAGCCGAGATGCGCGGCATGGACCCTCAGAAGAGCCCGGCCCGCATCAAGGAGATCGGCGGGCGCTGCGGACTGGCCGAAGTCGCCGGCAAGCTGGTCGGCGAGCTGTCCAAGGGCTATCGCCAGCGCCTGGGCCTGGCGCAGGCGATGTTGCACGACCCCGACATCCTGATCCTCGACGAACCGACCAGCGGCCTCGACCCCAACCAGATCGTCGAGATCCGCTCGCTGATCAAGGAGATCGGCAAGGAGCGCACGGTGATCCTGTCGACGCACATCCTGCCCGAGGTGCAGGCGACCTGCAGCCGCATCCTGATCATCAGCGGCGGCAAGCTGGTGGCCGACGGCACGCCCGAAGCGCTGCGCTCGCGCGAGAAGCGCGGCCGCTATCGGGTGGTGTTGCACGCGGGCGGCGCGGCCTTCCGAGCGCCCGAGGCGGCGCAGGAGGCCATCCGCGCCACGCTGTCGCGCCTGGGCGGCGTGGGCGCATGCCAGACGGTGACCGGCGAGGATGGCGCCTACACCTTTGGCATCGACGCCGCGACCTCGGACGACCTGCGCCCGCTGCTGTTCAAGGCGGCCGTCGACAACAAGTGGACGCTGCTAGAGCTGGTACGCGAGTCGGTCAGCCTGGAGGACGTGTTCCGCAACCTCACCACCGGCGACGACGCCAGACCCGAGGCCAGATCCGATGACAAGGCCGCCGGCGCCGATGAACGCAAGACAGCAATGGAGGCCCAGTCATGAACCCCGCGCTCGTCATCTCCAAACGGGAGATCCGCGCCTACTTCAACTCGCCGGTCGCGTACATCGTGGTCACGGTGTTCATGATCATCACCGGCTATCTGTTCTTCACGCAGCTGTTCCTGGAGAAGCAGGCCGACCTGCGGCCGTTCTTCGGGGTCATGCCGCTGCTGTTCATGTTCCTGATCCCGGCCATCACCATGCGGCTTTTGGCCGAGGAGAAGGGCAGCGGCACGCTGGAGCTGCTCATCACCATGCCGGTGCGCGACTGGGAGGTCGTGGTCGGCAAGTTCCTGGCGGCGCTGTTCCTGCTGTGCACCGCGCTGGCGCTGACGCTGGTGTTCGCCTTCACCGTCAAGACGCTGGGGCCGCTCGACCGCGGGCCGGCCATCGGAGGCTACCTGGGCCTGGTGCTGATGGGCGGCGCGTACATCGCGATCGGGCTCATGGCCTCGTCGCTGACGCGCAACCAGATCGTGGCCTTCATCGTGGCCTTCGCGATCAGCTTCACGCTGTTCCTGTTCGGCAAGCTGACCCAGTTCGTTCCCGAGGCGCTGCAGCCGATCGTCTCGTTCCTGTCGATCGACGGTCACTTCGATAACATCGGGCGCGGCGTCGTCGATAGCCGCGACGTCATCTATTACCTGTCGGTGATCGGGGTCTGCCTCCTGGTGGCGACGACCTCGCTCGAGTCGAGGAAGTGGAAGTAGCCATGGCGATGAACCAACAGAAGCGCTCCTCCGCATCCAACGCCGCGCTGTACACGCTGTTCACGGTCGGCGCGATCGTGGTCATCAATCTGATCGCGACCAGGGTGTTCGGTCGCCTCGACCTGACCGAAGCCAAGGTCTACACCCTGTCGAAGGCGTCGAAGGACATCGTCGGCGCCCTGCCCGAGTACCTCAACGTCAAGGGCTACATCTCCAGGGACCTGCCGCCCGAGCTCGCCAGCAGCAGCCGCTACGTGCGCGACCTGCTCGATGAATACAAGACCTACTCGAAGGGCAAGCTGCGCTTCGAGGTCATCGACCCGGGCAGCGACAAGAAGATCGAGGAAGAGGCCAATTCCTGCAAGGTGAACAAGCTGCAAGTACAGGTGCTGCGCTCGCAGAAGTTCGAGGTCGGCAGCTACTACCTGGGCCTGTGCTTCAAGTACAACGGCCAGGACGAGGCCATCCCCGAGGTCGGCCAGGTCGAGGGGCTCGAGTACCAGATCTCGTCGCTGATAAAGCGCATGTCGCAGAAGAAGCGCAAGGTCGCCTTCACCAACGGCCACGGCGAGCACGACCTGTCGGAAGGTTTCCAGGCGTTGAAGCACGTGCTGTCGCAGGAGTTCGAGACCACCACGGTCAACCCGTCCACGGCCGACATCCCGGCCGACGTCGACGCGCTGGTGGTGGGGGGCCCGCGCCAGGCCTTCGACGACAAGGGCCGGCACGCGATCGATCACTTCCTGATGCAGGGCAAGGGCGCGATCTTCCTGATCGACGGCATGGTGATGAGCTCGCCGCGCAACAACATGATGGGCCAGCCCGACATGCCGGGCATGCCCAAGATCGGCCAGGCCAACGACACCGGGCTCGCCGACGTGCTGGCCGCCTATGGATTCAAGATCAACCAGGACTTCGTGCTCGACCGGCAAAACGTTCCCGGTCCGGTCGAGTACAACGGCCGCCGCATGCTGGCCAACCACCCGATCTTCGTCGGGGTGGAGATCGACAGCGACAGGGACAAGGAGAAGGAATTCTCGGTGCTGGCCGGCGTGAAGGCGCTGGTCTTCCCATACGCGAGCTCGGTCGACCTGGTCGGCGGGTTGCAGGGCGGCAAGCCGACCCAGGGCAAGCTGTGGGCGCTGGCCAAATCATCGCCGACCGCCTGGAAGCAGACCGGGTTCTTCATGATGACCCCGGGCGCCAAGATCGAAGAGGGCAAGGACCAGGGCTCGTTCGGGCTCGGCTATGCCTACCAGGGGCCGCTGAAGTCGGCCTATCCGTCCCCGGCCGCCACCCCCGGCATGTCGGTGCCGGACCCGGCGGGCGCGCCGCTGTCGGAGTCCAGGAAGCCGGTGCGGCTGGTGGTGTTCGGCGATTCGGACTTCGCCTCCGATGAGTATCTGCAGATGTCGCGCTTCCTGCCCATCTACCAGAGCGGCGCGCAGCTGCTGTTCAACGCCATCAGCTGGACGCTGGAAGACGAGGCCCTCACCCCGGTGCGCAGCAAGACTGTAGCCGCCCGCCCGATCCAGATCGAGTCCGATCAGAAGGTCGCTGCGCTCAAGGCGATCAACATCGCCGGCGTGCCCCTGCTCTTCTGCATCTTCGGGATCTTCCGCTGGCGGCTCCGCCGTGCCAACCGGCAGGGTCAAAAGCTCTAACCCCTCCCGCTCCAACCCAAAGGCCCCATTTTTGCCATGAATCGCAAGACGCTCACCGCATTCGCAGTCTTTGCTGTCCTCCTGGTTATCGCGATCGCCACGTTGCGCCAGCCCCAGAAGGGCGAGCGGCGCGGCGAGGCGCCGCGGCCGATCGCCAAGCTGAAGAACAGCGACTTCGACACCCTGGAGGTCACCAAGGCCAAGGTCACCACCGCGATCCGCAAGGAGGGCGGCAAGTACAAGGTCGTATCGCCGACCCCCTACGTGGCCGACGAGAACAACGCCAAGCAAGCCTTCGAGGCGATCGAGAAGCTGGAGTTTGGCGATATCGTCACCGACCAGAAGTCCAAGCACGGCGAATTCGAGGTGGCCGACGACGGGTTGCGGGTGGTGGCCAAGAACGGCAACAAGAGCGTCGCCGAGCTGCTGATCGGCAAGAGCATCGGCAGCGGCACGATGGTGCGGGTGCCCGGCAAGGACGAGGTCTGGCAGGCGCAGGGCGCGATCAAGTACACCTTCGACAAGTCGTCCGCCGACTGGCGCGACAAGAGCATCACGACCTTCACCCTGTCCGACGCCGAGAAGATCGAGGTGAAGAGCAAGACCGGCGGGGCCATCACGCTCAGCAAGCCGGTCAAGAAAGAAGGCGACAAGGCGGCTGCGGGCGCCGACGATTGGGCCGTGGTGTCCTCGTCGGTGCCGATCCCCAAGCTCGACCCGACCATCGCCAGCACCATGGCCTCGACGCTGGCCTCGTGGAAGGCCTCCGACTTCGCCGATGACGTCAAGCCGGAGGCCGCTGGTCTGGCCCCGCCGGCGCTCACCGTGACGGTGTCGCTCAAGGGCGGCAAGACGGCGGTCGCGATGGTCGGCAACAAGAAGGGCGACGACGACTACTACGTGAAGAACGGGGAGTCGCCGCAGATCTTCGTGGTCAAGAAGTACGGCGTCGAGCACGTCAACCGGCGCCCGATCGAGTTCCGTGACAAGACCATCTGCGACATCGCCGACAGCGACCTGACCGAGATCGCGGTCAGCCATGGCGCCGAGTCGTACACTCTGGTGAAGAGCGGTAAGGACTGGAAGGCGACCAAGCCGCCCAAGACCGAGGTCGACGGCAGCAAGGTGACCCCGATCGCGGGCGCGTTCAAAGCCTGGAAGGCGACCAGCTTCGCGGAGGATCCGTCGCTGAAGGCCGACGGCCTGGTCAAGCCGAAGGCGACGATCGTCGCCAGGTCCAAGGGCGCGACCTGCACCCTCAAGGTCGGCGACGAGACCAAGGACAAGCAAAGCTACTTCGTGCAGGCGGGTACCTCGCCCGACGTCTACCTGGTCGCCAAGTGGTCCGCCGACCGCATCCTGGTCAAGGTCGCAGACATCAAGAAGACCACCGTCGCCAAGCAGTAGTACGGCGGCCGGCCGCCGCGCCTGACGCCGAAGCCCGTCATTCGAAGTGGCGCCGTGAGGCGCCGGTGGCCTAGGCTGCAGCGATGCGCCGCATTGCCTACTATTTTCTGCAGGGGCTGATCTTCCTGGTCCCGATCGTCGTGACACTCTGGGTCGTCGGCAGCGCCTTTCTGGCAATCGACGACTCGATCCGCCATCTGATTGGCGTGGCGATGCCAGGGTTGGGTTTCCTGGTGATGCTGGTCAGCGTGATCGCCTTCGGATTCCTGGCATCGAATTTCCTCACGCGGCGGTTGATGCTGTTCCTCGATCGGCAGCTGGATCGTCTGCCGCTGCTCAAGCTGCTTCACACCTCGATAAGGGATCTGATGAGCGCCTTCGTCGGGGAGAAGCGTCGGTTCGGCAGGCCGGTCCTGGTCGACATTGCCGGAGACGGGCGGATCAAGGCGCTTGGTTACCTCACCCGCGATTCGATGGAACGCTTCGGCCGCCCCGACGACGTCGCGGTCTACTTTCCGCAGTCGTACAACTTTGCCGGCCAGGTGGTGATCGTCCCGAGCGCCGCGGTGACCCACCTGGCCGTCGACGCCGCCGAGGTCATGGCGTTCATCGTCTCGGGTGGCGTGACCGGCCAGTGAGCCTCCCTCGCCTGGCCTGAACGAGACCGCCCGCTGCGTCCCGAAAGAGGACGACCGCCGGCCCATGCCCCGCTCCAGCGAAACCTGGCCCCGCGCCTACTTGTCAGAAACTCGAGAAATCTATGATCGCCACGCCCCGTTCGGAGCCTTCGTCGTCCTTGTCTTTATCCTTGCCGCGATCTTCCTCGTCGCCGGATGGATGCTTCCAGCGCTCGTCACGGACGGGAACCTCAAGCTGCGGTCGCTCGTTGCGCCTCCGCTCCTCTTCCTCGCGGCGTCGGATCTGTTCGATGATCCAGGGCTCGAGCATCGGGAGAACCTCTCGTTAAATGCGTGCAATATCCCTGCCCAATAGTCAAGTTCGTCAGATCGTCGCCGTAACCTGAGTCCGCCAGATCCAAAAGGATTGCGGGATGTTCTCGGGCCTGCGCCCAGGAAAGAGCGCGCGACGGCAAAATGGGCCAGCGCGTGAAGAAATGGGCAAAGGGACCAGTCTCT
>DASRQZ010000149.1:0-12566 GCA_035696125.1 Polyangia bacterium | reverse complement strand
AGCGCTAGTCTTCGGGGGTGGCGGATTCCTTCCTCTCCCTGCAAGACCTTGGGTGGCGAGCGTCTTTTGCGCACGCCCTGGAGGGTCTCGCCGATCCGGGGCTGATGCCGGGGAGGGTCGTGCTCCAGCAGCGGGGCAGGTACGCGGTCGCCACGCCGAAAGGTGAGATCGCGGCCGCGCTGGCGGAGAAGTACCGGAAGGAGGCGGACTCGGCGGCGAGCTTGCCCTGCGTGGGTGACTGGGTCGCGCTCCGGGCGCCGGTCGCGGGCGCCGAGCTCGGCGCCGTCGCGGCCCTCCTGCCGCGCATCACCGCGCTGTCCCGTCGGGCTGCCGGGCCCAAACACGTCGAGCAGATCCTGGCGGCCAACGTCGACAGCGTCTTCATCGCCATGGGCCTGGATGGCGACTTCAACCTGCACCGCCTCCAGCGCTACGTCGCCGTCGCGACGGCCAGCGGGGGAAGACCGGTGGTGCTGCTGACCAAGGCCGACCTCTGTATCGACGCGGCCTCGCTGGCCGAGCGCATCGCGTCCGCGCAGGCTGTCGCGCCGGGAGTCGCGGTCGTGGCGACGACGGTGGTCGGGCCCGCCGGCGTTCTTGCCGTCGAGCAATTCCTGACGCGCGGCCAGACCATCGTCATGCTGGGCTCATCGGGCGCCGGCAAGTCGACCCTGGTGAACGCGCTGCTGGGGCAAGACCTGCTGCGCACCGGTGAGGTTCGCGCCTCGGACAGTCAGGGCCGGCACACCACGACCCAGCGCCAGCTCTTCCGCGTGCGCGGCGGCGCGCTGGTCATCGATACGCCTGGGATACGCGACCTGCAGCTGTGGGAGACCGACTGAGCTAGTCTCGAACTGGTCTCAGCGAACCACGACCGAACCGCCGGCCACATCCAGCACCGTGGCGCTGATCCAGCCGGCGGCGTCCGAGGCGAGAAACAGGGCGGCCCGGGCGACGTCCTCCGGGGTGCCCAGGCGCTTGAGCGGGTGCTGATCCACCAGCGCGGTTTGCTGCGCGGACGGGATGAGCTGCTGGTTGCGTTCGGTCAGGATTGTCTCGGGAGCGATGCAGTTGGCGCGGACGTTGAAAGGACCGGCCTGGATGGCGACCATCTGGGTCAGCAGCTCGATGCCCGCCTTGGCCGCGGCGTACGCCGCCGGCGACCGCACCGTCGGACGACGCGCGGCCGCGGACGAGATCGTGATGATGTTGCCCGCGCGCCGCTGCTTCATCCCGGGCAGCACGCTCTTGATGGACAGGAACGTCGCGGTCAGGTTGGCGTCGACCCCCGCGCGCCAGGCTTCCTCGCTCATCTCCTCGATCGGACCCGGGGCCGTCGGGTTGCCCCCCGCGTTGGCGACCAGGATCTCGACCGGTCCCAGCTCACCTTCGATTCTGCGACGCATCTCTTCGATCTCGGTCCAGCTGGTCGCATCGGCCGGGACGGCGATGGCCGTCCCGCCGCCCTGCGCGATCTCCTTCTTCACCGCCGCCAGCGCCGCGGTGTCCCTGCCGTGAAGCGCGACCTTGGCGCCCTGCTGCGCAAACAAACGAGCAATGCCGGCGCCAATTCCGCGCGAGCTACCGGTGACGACGGCGACCCGGTTCGCGAGGGTGTTCGTGCTGGTCATGACGTGCCTCCTTCATCGTTGCTTGCTGCCTTGTCGGGTTGTTCTCGCGTCGCGGTGTTTGCGACCGGCGCTCACGGTTTCACCTCGGCAGCGCTGTCGTCGGTCACATTCTCGCGAAGCCGATCGAGCAGCGCCCTCAGGGTCGACAGCTCTGCCTCGCTGATGCCCTTGCGCAGACTGCGGTCGAACTCGATCACCTCCTGCAGCAGGCGGCCGAACAGGGCGTGACCCTTTGCGGTCAGCTCCACCCTCTGGACGCGCCGGTTGCCAGGGTCGCGCGAGCGCACCACCATCCCCTGCGCCTCCATGCGGTTGAGGTGATGGGTCAGCGTGGGCCCTTCGATGCCCACCGCGGCGGCCAGGTCGCCTTGCTGACCGTGCCGCTCGCCCTTCAGCGACATGAGCACCAGCCACACCGGCAGCGATCCTCCCGATCGCGACAGGGCCTGGTCGAAGGCGCGGCTGAGGGTCTTCGCCGTTCGGGCTATCTGCAGGCCGATGGGCTGGCCGGGGCGCGATCCTCTCATCGACAGAAAGATAGACATCGAATCATTCGATGTCAATCTCTCTCAATACAGGCTAAAAAAGAGCGCTGAAGAAGCAGCCGGAGCGGAGATTCACCGCTCGGTCGGCGGCTTGGTCGCGGGGGTGGGCGCTGGCGCGGCAACCTTGGCCGCCGCCGGCCTGGGGGCAGGCGCCGCCGCAGGTTTCGCCGTGCTGCTGGCGCCGGCGGCGCGCGCCGCCTTACCCTCGGGCGAATTGTAGGCGCTGCGGTACGCGTGACGGCGGCTGCGGTGAGCCGCCTGCCCGGCGGTGGTGGGTCGGTTGCGCTTGCTCATGGCCGGGGACCTTATCAGTTTTCGCGCGCGCCCGGCGCTCGTTAGCCCGGAAGCGCCGCGACCGGCTTGACCGGGGATGCGGATAGCCCCGCGATGGAAGAATCGGTGGCACGTCCGTTCATTAGCCGGACCGGCCCGCATGACCCTCTCGGCGCGACAGTTCTGCCACATCCTGGCCAGCGCCATCCTGCTGGCGTACCTGCTCTCGTGGACCGCGCTGCTGCTTCCCTCGGCAGCCGCCGCGCTGGCGGCGCCGATCCAGTCGTCGGTGACCCTGGCGGCGCTGTGGGTGGTCAAGGACCAGGCCGCTGAACAGACCGCGCATCGGGTGTTGCGCGCGCTCTATCTGTCGCCGCTGATGACGTTCGGGCTCTTGATCGTGGGAGCGGCGACCTTCTTCGCGCCGGTGCTGTCCATCAAGTGCGGCGAAGCGGGCCGGATCGCGGTTCGGTTCGGGACGGCCTCCACCGAGGTGACCTGCCTTCCCGGAACGGTCGAGACCGTGGTCCACCTCGGCTGGCGCCCGCTGGCCCGGGTCCTCGATTTGTCGACCAACGAGCGCACCGAGCGGGTGCTGTTGCCCCACGACGCTAACCTCATTGCCTACGCGGGCGATCTCAGGCGGCCCGACGCGATCCTGGTGCGACTCGCGAAAGAGACGGCGGACCTGGCGGTCCCCTCGCGGCTGCCGCCGGCGCACCGCGGCTGCGTCAACGCGCAGTCACACTGCCTGAGGTTGGCCTCCGGCGTCGAGGTCCCGCTGGTCCGCGAGGGCGTCTTCGTCGGGGCTGGCTCGGTGCCCGCCGAACTGCTCGGAGCGCTGAGGACCGAGATCAAGGACGCGTCCGCACAACCGCTGCTCGTCGAAAACGAGCCGGTCGAGGCCAACCATCTGTTCGCGCTGACCGTGCTGAAACGCAGCGAGACCGGCTTCACACCCTGCGGGACCGCGGGGTTCACGCCAGAGAAGGGAAACCGGAACACATGGATCCTCGAGCCCGCTGCGTACTGCTCGCCGCCGTAGTCCTGCTGGTGCTCGCCCGCGCGCAACTGGCGCGGGCGCAGCAAGTCCACATCGACGCTGACCTGGCGCTGTCACCCAGGCTCCGCGAGCGCCTTCGCGCCGAGCTCGCCGCTGGCGGCGCGCGCCAGCGGCCCGAGGAATTCGTGGCTGCCCAGCTGGCGGCGATCCTGGGGCAGAAGGTGCCGGTCTTCGAGTTGAAGGTTGGCGCCGATGCCCCGGCGCTGCGCTTTCGCGCGGTCGACACCGGGCTCGGCGGCTGGCCGGCCAACGATGTCCAGCTCGAGCTCGGCTGCGTGATGCCCGACGCGGCCCCCCGTGCGGTGGGACGCACCCCGCTCCTGCCGCGGCTCGATCCCAGCGGGCCGGCGCTCCCCTTGCTGACCAGCGACGACCGCTGGCTGGCGGAGGCAGCCGATTCGTTGCTGCGGTCGGGCACGCTCCTGCGCTGCCTCAGCTTCGTTCCCATTCCGAAGAGAGCGTCCTACTCTCGCAACAAGGGCGACATCTCGACCGAGCTCAGCTACCAGAGCGCCCGGCTCGACAACAAGCTGATCCCGATCTCGCCACCGCAAGCCGCGTTCGAGGTCCGCTGGCCGGCGGCCGGCGGAGAAGTGCAGCGGCGCGCCTTCACCGCGTGCTGGCGAGGCGAGAACGTCGCCGGCCCCGCATTGACCCTCGCTGACACCCGGCCCGCGTGCCAGCACCTCCCGGGCCGGCGCGCCGATCCGCCCCGTACCACCTGGGACGAATTCTTCTTGGTGTCTTTCTGGCCCGATCTGTGAGGTCGCTGCGATGACGACGAACGCTCGCGTGATGATGTGGGGGCTGCTGGGCGCCGCGGTCGCCACGATCGGCCCGGCGGACTCGGCGCGCGCCGAATCCTGTCCGCGATTCGATCGCGCCGACGGAGCAAGGATGGCCGAGCAGTGGATGAAGGCCCCGAAGACCTCGCGGGTGAACGACTGTCTCGTCGAGGCCACGGTAGACAAACCCGAGCTGGCGACGCAATCGATCGACCGGCTGATCAAGCTCGCCACGAAGGAGCCCCGGGCGCTGGGTGCGGCCACCCAGGTTGCGAACGGGCAATGTGACGGGGAGGACCGCTGCGGGCCTGATCGGGCCGAGCTGTTCCTGTCGATCGCCGCCGCGGCGGCCCAGTCGGGGAACCCGGAGCTGGCGGCGCCAGCGCTGCAGAAGGTGATCGATCTGTCGGCGCGAGGCGCGGTCGCGCCGCTCGAAGGCGACCACGCGCGCTTCGCGCTTGCGGCGGCGCGCGCGCAGCAGGGACGCAACGCCGACGCGTTGAGGCTGTGGCAGCAGGTCGCCGACAACAACGCCGGCTCGACGCAATCGATCGAGCTGTCGATCGCGACCCTCGAGGCCGGGAAGCAAGCCGACGAGGTGCGCGCGCTCTGCGAGCGGCTGGCCACCGACAACCGCCGCGAGCAACTGGCCGCGTGCCTGCGGCGCGGGCGTGCCTCATTCGCCGAGCACGAAGACGAGTGGGTCCGGCTGACGGTGCAGACCGGATCGCAGTTCGGATCGGACGCGCAGCGCGAACAGGTCACCCGCGATTCGAGCCTGTTCATGCGCATGCCTGGGGTCCTCGAGTGTACCCGGGCCGCCGGACAGCCGCCCATCGACTGGGACCGGGTTGCGGCCGGGGCAATTACCTTCCGTGGTGCCTACGGCTGGGGCCAGAATCTGCCGTTCGCCGCGCAGGGTGCCGGCCTGTTCCTGGGGCTGGCCAACGCCAACCTCGACAGCGAAGTCGCGCACTGCTACCTGGCGTGCGCGGCGCTCACCTGCCTCTCCGACCTGCGCGCGCGCCGCACCTGCGACTCGCCCGTGAGCCTGGCCCGCTACGCGGAGAACCTGGCGCAGGCCGCGCCCAGCAACCCGACAGCAAAGGACGAGCTCGGGCATTTCATCCAGGCGCTCTTTGCCGAGAAGATGACCCTGTACGACGAGATCAGCCGCGTGCCCAACAACGCCGCGTACACCGCGCTCTTCCACCTGCACATCGCGCTCGCCCACGCCTTCGCCGCGACCGGCGACGGTCCCAGACGCTTCGAGAAGCAGGCCTACCACGCGGAGCGCGCGCGGAGATTCTGGTCGCTGGTCAACCAGGCGCCCTTTCCGAAGGGCATCCTGCCGGCATCGCTCGAGGGACACTAGCGGCGATCGCGAACCCGCGCAAAGCTCGTCGGCGAGGCAGGTCTTGCCGATCCCTGCTTCGCCGACCAGAAGAAACAGCCGCCCTCGACCGCGGCGGGCGTCGGCGAGGGCGCTCTCCAGCGCGGCCAGCTCGGCGTCGCGAGCGAGGAGGGTCGCCATGGCCCACGTCTGCGTCGCCGCCGGCGAGGTTGTCCATGACGACCGAAGGACCCTCCCCGCGCCGTTCATTTGTGATAGATGCCCTCGCCGCTGAAGACCACCTCGCCTCCCAGCGTGCAGGTGTCCTTCCAGAGCAGCTCCTTCGGTCCCTTGATCGCGAACGCCAGCTGCTCGACGAACGCCTTGCCGTCGCGGGTGCCCCGATATTCGAGGTTGAGGGTCTTGCCGTCGAGCGAGCCATGGTGGTCGTGGCTGTCGCCCGCGTCGCTGACCGAGAACAGGTGAAACTCGCCGCTTGATCTGTCCCAGCCCAAGATCTGGAGAAGCTCCTGGCGGTGTCCGCCTGTGTTGACCTCGACCCGGCAACGAAGCGCCCAGCCACCCGTGGTCTTCTCGCACGTCACGTCGCTATCGGACTTGGCGGCCTTGCCCTGAACCGTGACCCCGATGCCGCGGGCCGACCACCGGCCGGCCATCTGATTCAGCAGCTGGGCGACCTCCGCAGGGGGGGCCGTCGGGGGTGCCGCGGCGTGCGCTGCCGTCGCGGTCATCGCCGCCGCCAGCAGTCCGGCCAACCCGAGCCGTCGCGCGCGGGAACGAATGACGTCGTCGATAGCGGTGTCGTCGGTGCTCTCGTTTGATTTCATGGCTGATCTCCTTTGTCCTGGTTCCGGTTGTCAGTGTGGGTGTGATTGTCGCTATCGTGTGGGCCTCGCTCTTCGAGGAACGAAGCGAGGAGATCCTCGATGCTCTGCTCGAAGTAGCGGGCGACCGCGAGCGTGCCCGAGGAAAGCCCGACCCCGCGCTGGTCATGGACGATCACCGCGCGCTCCGGCGTGGCCAGCGCCTCCGAGCAGCGCAGCGGATCGTGAGAGAACCCGGGGCGCGCCGTGGAACACCACCAGCGCGCTCGGACCATCGCCGTCGCCGCCGGCGGTCCGACAGAAGAGGGCACCGCCTGGAGTTGGCAGTGGAGCCTCCTTCACCAGGGGCGGTGGGGCGGCGGATGCGAAAGAAGCGCGAGGCGCCATCGACCGGGAGGCGTCACTTTCCACGGAACGATGTTCCGAAACGGACCGCCGTGCTGGAGGAACCCCGTTCCTGGTGGAATGACGCCCGAAGGGCAGGAGGTCAGGTCATGGAAAAGGTTCTCGGTGTTCTTCCCCCTTTCATCTACTTGTTGTTCCTGGGTCTCGAGCGGCTGGTCCCTGCCCGCCCGCTGGCCCCGATCCCCCGCTGGCGGCTCAAAGGGCTGCTGTTTTTCCTGCTCGGCGGTTTGTTGGTGGGCGGCCTGCCTGCGGCCTGGACGCCGTTCGCCCGCGCGCACCGTCTGCTGAACCTGGAGGGCCTCGGGACCTGGGCCGGCGCGGCGGTCGCAATCGTGGTGAACGATCTTCTGGGTTACGCCGTGCACCGGCTCCGCCATCGTCCACCGCTCTGGCGTCTGCATCAGATGCACCACAGCGCCGAGCGCCTGGACGTCGCGGGGGCGTTCTACTTTCACCCGCTCGACACGGTCGTCTATGCTTTCACAGCGACGTTCTTGTCATCGTTCCTGGTAGGCGTCAGCGCGCCGGCGGCGGCGCTGGCGGGAAGCTTCGGGTTCCTCATCGCCGTGTTCGAGCACGCGAACGTGCGAACGCCTCGCTGGCTCGGCTTCATCGTGCAGCGGCCGGAGGCACATGCCATTCACCACCAGCGCGGCGTTCACGGGTTCAACTACGGCGGGCTGGCCCTCTGGGACGCCGTGTTCGGCACCTACCGCAACCCCCGCACCTGGGACGGGCAAGCCGGATTCTGGGACGGGGCCTCGCGACAATTGTGGGCCCTGCTGGTCGGTACCGACGTCACCCACCCGGTGGAGGTTCGCGGCGTAGCGGATGGGGTCCCACTCCGCCCGGACGCCGGGGCCGCGCGCCGACCTACTGCGGAGATGAAGCATCGCGGTCGCGTACGGTCCGCGGCGGTGGACACCACCGTGGGGTCGAACAACGAACTTGAGTTCAAGCGCTGCGTGGGATACGATTCGCTCCCGCGGCCGCGCAGGTTCTGAGCTAACCTCGCGCAGGTGAGCAGGAGTGGCGCAGGTGCTCCGCTGCAAACGCATCCGCTGCGTCCTCTCCTTCTTTGGCGCCAATCTTGCTGCCGCTCATCGGCCAAGAGAGAAGAGTCATGACCAGGAACATTCCCCGCATCGGGTTCGCGTTCGCCCTCGGCCTGGTCGGGGCCTGCGGTTCCGAAGAAGCCAACGAGCAGGTCACCCCGACGTGCGTGAGCCCTTTGGATCCAGGCTGCCGCATCATCGTCGACGAGCATTCCTTTGTGAGGTCTACGGGGCCGATCACGGATGGAGTCAGCGGCGGAGCCTCCATCGCGGTCGTCAGGCACGCGCCCGGACGATTCTGCATGTCGGGCACGGTCGATTCCGGTGCAGACGGCTCGGGGTGGGGCGCGATCCTCACCGTCGGGCTCATCGACAGGGACCTGGTGGCGGGCATGGCGATCGCGCCCTTCGACGCCGCAGCGGTCGGGATCGAGAAGGTCCGGTTCAGCCTCGACGAACCCCCGCTCTCGGGCGTGCTTCCTCGGATCACCCAGATCCAGAGCGCCGAATGCAAGCAAGTGCCCGAGTGCCTCATGAGCTTCGATCGAAGCAGCGCCATCACCAGTCCGGGGACCGTCACAGTGCCTCTCACCGAGTTCAACCGGCCCGACGCCGACCATCCGAATACGAGCCTCGATCGAACGCTGATCACCGCCTTGCAATTCTACGTCGCCAGCCTGCCCGGCATGGCGTTCAACTTCGACTTCTGTGTTCGGAACCTTGCGTTCCTCGACGCTGGCGGCCGTGAAGTCACACCCTGACGTCGTCCTTCCGCTACGGGTCCTCGCCGAGCGAGACCACCGCCGCCCCCGGGGGTATACCCGGAGCGGCGATGTCGAGCGGGAGTAGCGGGGGCGTGCTACGCGGGCTGGACATCCGGGATCATTGGAGATCGCCCTGAGGTTGGCCGCGTAGCCGGCCGCTCGCGACGCCGCACCTGGCGCCGTCATTCCGCGGAAGCAAGGAGCTCCTCCACGGAGCGTCGCCAACTGCTTACGGGCTGAGCGCCGTCCTGGCAGCCAGTGCTGAACCGTGCGGGATCACTCGCGATCTCGAGCAACGCTTCACAGAGCGCTGTTTTCGATCGACCGGACGTCCTCGCGACGAGCACACGCGCGTCCTTGAACCAAACGGTGGGCGCACCCCGTTGAAGGAGGAACCCATGATCGCCCAAACCGCAGTCTTCGTAGGGGTCAGCCCGCTGGACCTGTACGACGCGTTCGTCACCCCGTCGCTGCATTCTGCCATGACCGCGGACGGAGCCCGGCCGGCCGTCGTGCTCCGCGGTAACGACGACGCGCACGTGCAACGAGCCGAACCGGGGGACCGCCTGCGCGCAGTCGGCATCCGTCGCGCGGACGGCGATTTCAACTTCGCGGTCGAAGCGGACGTGTTGCGTGCGGTTCCGGGCGAGCAGCTGGTGCTGGTCTGGAAGAACATCGCGTGGCGACTGGCCATCGACCCGCGCGAGGTCACGCCCGCACCATCGATCGTCGTGCTCGGCTTCCACCGGAACCTGGCGGGCGCCGAGATTCGCCTCGTGCAAGTCGAGGTGCCCGACTACCGTGTTCGCCTGCCGCTCATCATCGACGAGCTGGGCGACATCGAACGCGCCGAACGCGCCGCGCAGCACCTGGCCCCTGGAGGCGAGGTCGGCCCCCTGCGCGAGATCGTGAACACGCACTGGAGCCTCGTCTACTGGGAACCGATGAAGCAGTTCTTCGCCGCACGCGCCCGCTAACGCGCCACGCACACCGCAGCCAAGAAAAGGAGACACGACGTGAGCAACGCCGGATCCACGCTGAAAGCTTTCTACGACGCCGTCCTCCAGCGCGACATGCCGCGCGCCCGGACGTACCTCGCCGACGACATGGTCTTCGTCGGCCTCTTCGAGACGTATGCGAGCGCGGACGCATACATCGCGACCTTCACGCAATTGATGTCGATCGTCGCGCGACTCGACGTGAAGGTCATCATCGGCGAAGGGGACGACGCCGCGATCTTCATGGAGATGGTGACGACCGCGCCGGCCCCGGCTAGCACGCTCGTGGCCGAATGGCACCGGGTGAAGAACGGAAAGATCGTCCGGGCGATGTCCGCCTTCGACGGCCGGCCGTTCGCAGCGATGTTCGACGGTGCCGCCAAGTAGCCCTCGACCGAGGGCGCCCTTCTTTCCTCTTCCGAACTCCTACCCAAGGACACGCCATGCCCGACATTCTTCATCGCGTTGGCATCGGCGCCAAACTAGACACCGCATTCGCCGCCCTCACGACGCTCGAGGTGGAAGCAGCCGGTCGAGTTCATGTATCACTGCAACACGAAATGGGCGAGGTTCCTCTTGAGCCTCGCGGAGCTTGTCGAGCGCGGAAGCGGCCGGCCCGCCCCACACGATCTCAAGGTCCACGTCGACGATTGACGGAACAGAAAGGACAAGTCGTGAGCGACTACTTGCTAATCCTGCACCAGGGGGATTCCAGCGTCACGCGACCGGAAGATCACCAGGCGCTGCGCAACAACTTCTTCAGCTGGACGGACGGGTTGCGAAAGTCCGGCAAGCTGCTGCTCGTCGAGCGCCTGGGCACAGATTGGGGCAAGACCGTGCGCCGGCGAGACGGCGTGGTGGTGGTCGACGGCCCGTTCACCGAAGGCAAGGAGGGGATCGTTGGGCTCTTCGTCATCGACGCACGCGATCTTGACGAGGCGGTCGCGATCGCGCTCACCTGCCCGCTCGTCGCTATCGGCGGCTTCGTCCAGGTGCGCGCGGGTGTTCAGGCGGACGGGTGACGGTCCAGCCCGGCGAGCCGGCGCGAAATGAACGCGCGCTCGGCGTCGGTGCCTGCAGCCGCCAGCGCCCGCGTCAAGGAGGCGCGGGCGGCGGCGAAATCGCCCGCGCGCCGCGCGAGCTCGCCGAGCGCTGCGAGGTACGGGAAGTAGTTGGCCAGCTTGGGTGCGTCGCCGAGCTCGCGCAGCTCGCGCAGGCCTGCCTCGGGCCCGCGAGCGAAGCCCACGGCCACGGCGCGGTTGAACGCCGCGATGGGCGAGCCGCTGGCGGCGAGGAGCGCGTCGTAGCACTCCAGAATGCGCGCCCAGTCGGTCTCTGCAAAGCTCGGCGCCGTCGCGTGACACGCCGCGATCGCAGCCTCGAGGTGGTACTCCGACAGCTCGCTCCCGGTCGCCGACGCCGCGAGGTAGCGAAGACCTCGCCCGATGCGCTCCCGGTCCCACTGGGCGCGGTCTTGCTCCTCTAGCGTCAGGAGCGCGCCGGCGTCGTCGGTCCGAGCAGCAAAGCGCGACGACTGCAGCAGCATGACAGCGACGAGCGCCCGGACGCTGGGCACTCCGGTCAACGGATGCCGCGCCAGGATCTCACCGAGGCGAATCGCCTCGCGGGACAGCTCTTCGCGGATCTGGCGCGGCCCTTTGAGCGAGCTATAGCCTTCATTGAAGAGCAGGTAGAGCACCTTGGTGACGCCGACGAGCCGGCGGCCCACCTCGGCGGGCGGCGGGAACGCGAGCTCGACATCGGCGTCGCGCAGCGCCTGGCGCGCGCGAACGAGCCGCTTCGCGATGGCCTGCGGATCCGAGAGCAGCGCCCGCGCGATCTCGTCGACCTCCATGCCGCACAGCGTGCGCAAGGTCAGCGCGATCTGGGACTCGAGAGAGTTGCACGGGTGGCACGCGACGAAGATCATCTGGAGGTCGTCGTCGTCCAGCTCGCCCCGCACGCGGGCGCGCGGCCGCTCCTCGGCCGCGCACCAAAGCTCCTCCTCATCGCGGAGAGCTGACGCCTTGCCACGAGCCGTCCGGCTTCTACGCAAGTAGTCGACCGCCCGATTGCGCGCCGCCGTCAGGATCCATGCGTCCGGACGCTGCGGCACCCCCGTGGATGGCCATTCATCCGCGGCGCTCACGAAAGCGTCTTGCAACGCGGCCTCTATGACATCGAGGTTGCGGGGGCCAAACACGCGTGTCATCGCGGCCAGCAGCGAGGAGCGCTGCCGGCGGACGACCCCTTCGAGCTGCCCGCGGACGTCGGACACGTCGGCCCTATTCTAGCTTCTTGATTTCGGCGGAGGTGGCCCAGTCCGCCTTCGAGCTGGCCGACAATCAAGCAGTTCATGTCATCGGGCGTTAGCGGCTGGCAGGTAGGTAGACCTCGCCGTCCGAGAACTCAGCATGCGGGGTCCGGCGTAGCCGAACCCCGCATTTTTTCTGTAGCGGGGGCGTGCTACGCGTGCCGGACATCGCGGGATCGCTGGAGATCGTGGCGCGGCCAGCGGTGTGACTCCAGAATACGAACCGTCTGAGGCGCAATCCCGATGATCAGTGTTCCCCCGTCTCCGATCCGCTATCAGTCGTTCTGGTGTGAAGAGAATATCTGGCAGCTGATTCAGCATCCGGCGGCCGCGGCGAAGGATCGCCTCGTCCTCGTGATCACGGGAGCGGAGGCCCAGGTGGCCTGCTGGAAGCAGAAAGCAGGAAACGACATCGATCCCGTTCTATGGGACTACCACGTCGTCCTCGCGACCCGAGGTGACGCCTGGCGGGTCTGGGACCTCGACAGTCGGCTGGGGTTCCCCGTCGCCGCTCAGATGTGGATGCAGAAGACGTTCCCTTTCCCGGAGCGCGTT
>DASRQZ010000148.1:0-29317 GCA_035696125.1 Polyangia bacterium | reverse complement strand
GCAGAAGCCAACCCAACAACAAACCAAGGGTGGGTGTCAAGAGAATCAAGGATTCCTGTGGACCATCAGGCGGATCTTTGCTCTTCTGCCAGTCGCGGCCTGATGGTCTTCACCAGCCACGTTTTTCTATTTTACTTCCTGCCGCTGGTGCTGGGGCTCTACTACGCGCTGCCCTTCCGCGCGCGCACCGCGCTCATCGCCGTATCGAGCTACGTCTTTTACGGGTGGGCGAACCCGATCTGGGCCGTGATCATGTTCTTCGGTTCCAGCGTCGATTACGTGTGCGGCATCCTGCTGGTGCGCCAATCGGGGCTGCCCGATCAGGATGGGCTGCCGCCGATCATCGGCCCCGAGATCCCGCGCACCCGCAAGATGAAGGCGATCCTGGTGGTCTCGATCGTCACCAACCTGGGCCTGCTGGCTGTCTTCAAGTACACGGGCTTCGTTGCCGAGAACCTCAACGCTCTGGCGCGGGCCATGGGGTGGGGAGCCGGCGCGATCCCGATCTTGCACCTGGTGCTGCCGGTGGGGATCTCGTTCTATACCTTCAAAGCGATGAGTTACGCGATCGACGTTTATCGCGGCGACGCGCGTCCCATGCGCCGGTTCACGGATTATCTGTGCTTCGAGGCGTTCTTTCCCGACCTGGTCGCCGGCCCCATCATCCGCTATGCGGCGCTGGAAGAGCAGATGCGGCTGCGGCGTCACACGCTCGACAAGTTCGCGCGCGGCGTGAGCTTCTTCGCGCTGGGTATGGCCAAGAAGATCTTGATCGCCAACCCGATGGGCCACGTCGCCGACACGGCCTTTGCCGCCGGGCCACTGCCGTTTCACGACGCCTGGTTCGGGCTGGTCGGCTACGCCTTCCAGATCTACTTCGACTTCTCGGGCTACTCGGACATGGCGTGCGGCCTGGCGCTGATGCTTGGCTTCGTGTTGATCCAGAATTTCAACTCGCCCTACCGCGCGCGCAGCATCACGGAGTTCTGGCAACGCTGGCACATCAGCCTGTCGACCTGGCTGCGCGACTACCTTTACATCCCGCTCGGCGGCAATCGGCGCGGCCCGCGCCGGACCTACGTGAACTTGATGACCGTGATGTTGCTAGGCGGTCTGTGGCACGGCGCCAGCTGGAACTTCGTGCTGTGGGGCGCCCTGCACGGGGGGATGCTGGCCTTCGAGCGCGCGCAGGGCAAGTCCAGCTTCTATCGGAGGCTGCCCGGGCCAGTGCGCGTGGGGCTGACGTTCCTGATCGTCTGCCTGAGCTGGGTCTTCTTTCGCGCCAAGACGCTGAGCCAGGCCGTCACATTCTGTCGTTCGTTGTTCGGCGCTGCGTCGCTGGGAACCGGCGCGCACACGCTTGCCGGGGCGCTGTACACACGTTATCACTGCGCGATGTTTCTGCTGGCGGCCGCACTGGTCTGGGGTGCGCCGAACACCTGGGCCTTCACCGCTCGGCTGACGGCGCCCCGGGCGGCGCTGGCGCTGGGCCTGCTGTCGCTGTCGATCCTGATGATGTGGACGCAGAGCGCGAACCCTTTCCTGTATTTCCAGTTCTGATGGTCATGAATCCGACGCCGCCTGCTCCGAACGACGACGCCGCGCCGGGCCCGGCGACGACGGGCGGGCGCGGCGGCCCCACCGATCCGTCGCACGACATCGAGCTGCGCCGCGGGATCCTGCACACCGAGGTCGCGCGGCCCGTGGCGGCGCTGCTGGCGGCGCTTTTCGTGCTGGCGATCGTCGCCGTCCCGGTGGCCCAGGCGGTCGCCGAGAAGCTCAAGGGCGATGAATCGGTGTTGCCCGATCTGTTCCGGCGGGTTCCGACGCGCGCCAGCCTGCGGCAGTTCGAGGATGATCTCGACAAGGCGTCCTACGCCCGCGAGCTGGTGCGGCCGCGCCTGCAAGCTCTGTTGACCGGTCACGGCGGTTACGGCAACAGCAAGGCGGTGATCGGGCGCGATCACCGATGGCTGTTCTACCAGCCGGGGTTGCTCTCGGTTGGCGGCCCCGGCTTTCTGGATCCGGACGCCCTCGCCTTGCGGAGCAAAGAAGGGGTCGATCAGGGATCGCCGCCCATCCATCCCGATCCCCGGCCGGCGATCCTGGCGCTGCATCGCTTTCTGGCCGGGCGCGGGATCGCGCTGGTGATCTTTCCGGTCCCCGACAAGTCGGCGCTGCAACCGCGCGAGCTGCACGGACGGGTCTCCAGCGCGGGCGCCGATCCACCCGCCCAGAATCCCGACTTCCCCCGCCTGGTGGCCGAGCTGCGCGACGCGGGGGTGGTGGTCTTCGATCCGACGCCGGGTCGGATCGAGGCCGGCGCGGCGCCGCGGTTCCTGGAGCAAGACACGCACTGGACGCCGCGCTGGATGGCGGAGGTCGCCGCCGCGCTGGCGCAGGTGCTGGGCGAGCGCCGGCTGCTGCCGCCGACGCCGGCGCCGGAGAGCGCGCGCGCCTGGCGCCTGGCGCCGCGCGCGGTGACCCGGGTCGGCGACATCGTCGACATGCTGGGGTTGCCCGAGGGGCAGACCCTGTTCGCGCCGCGCACCATCACCGTCGACCAGGTGCAGGACGCGGCCGGCGCGGCGTTTGCCCCCCGCGAAGGCGCGGAGCTGCTGCTGCTGGGCGACAGCTTCACCAACGTCTTCAGCCTGGGTCAGATGGGGTGGGGCGAGGCGGCCGGCCTGGCGCCGCACCTGGCGCACGCGCTGGCCCGCGACGTCGACGTCATCGCCCAGAACGATTCGGGCGCGTACGCCACCCGCCGGCTGCTGGCGAACGCGCTCGGAGATCGGGACGCCGCCGATCGCCTGGCGCGCACCAAGGTGGTGGTCTGGGAGTTCGCCTCGCGCGAGCTGGCGGTGGGCGACTGGAAGCCGATCGATTGGACCGCGGCCGCGCGGGGGGCTCCGTGACCGGCCAGCGGGTTCTGGTCACCGGCGCCGCGGGCGAGATGGGCGTGCGGCTGGTCAAGCGGCTGGTGGCCGCCGGATGGCAGACCCGCGCGCTGGTGCTGCCGCGCGATCCCTTGCGCGGGCGGCTGGACGGCGCCGGCTGCGAGATCGTCGAGGGCGACATCCGAGACTCCGGGTCGCTGGTGGCGGCGGTGACCGGGGCCGACACCATCTTTCACCTGGCGGCGGTGATCCTGGCCCGCGACCCGGGCCTCTACGACAGCGTGAATCGCCAGGGCACCGCCAATCTGGTGACGGCCGCGGCCGCGGCCGGCGTGCGCCACTTCATCTACGTGTCGTCGGCCTCGGTGACCTATCCGCGCCTCACCCCCTACGGGCGCTCCAAGCTCGCGGCCGAGCGAGTGGTCGCGGCCGAGCGCCGTTTCCAGCACACCATCGTGCGGCCCACCCTGGTCTACGATCACGCCGGCGGGCAGGAGTTCATGCTCTTCCTGGCATACCTGCGGCGCTTCCCGGTGGTTCCTTTCATCGGCCCGGGCACGGCGCGCAAGAGCCCGGTGTTCGCCGACGACGTGGTCGACGGCTTGCTGCGCATGGCCGGCAACGAGCGCAGCTTCGGCAAGACCTACAACTTGAGCGGCGGGGAATCGATCACCCTCGAGGGGCTCGGTCGCCTGGTGCTGGAGCGCCTGGGCGAGGGCAAGCCGTTCCTGCACCTGCCGGTGCCGTTGTGCCGTGCGCTGGCGCAGGTGCTGGCGCTGGCGATGAAGGATCCGCCACTGACCCCTTACGCCGTGGCCGGTTTCACCAATCACGCCGACCTCGATTGCGCCGACGCCGTTCGCGATCTCGGTTACCGGCCGCGCGGCGTACGCGCCGGGATTGAAGGCTGTTTCGCCAGGAGGACACCCGCATGATGCAAGCTCGATTCACCCGCGGCGCCCCCGCGCCAGCGGACGCCGTCGTTGTTCTGATCACCGTTATGGCCGTCGCGGCCGTCGCCGCGTTTTCGGGATGCGCGACCGTGGGCGGTGGGTCGCCCACCGGCAGCGAGGAGACGCCCAGCGCCGCCGAGCAGCAGGCCATGGCCGATATCGGCGCCAAGGCCCAGGGGGTGATCGTCTGGTCGAGCTCGCGCCTCGGCAATCACGACCTTTTCATGATGAACACCGACGGGTCACACGTGCATCCCATCACCAAGGGCGAGGCCGTCGATTGGTTCCCGCGCTTCTCGCCCGATGGGTCGCGCATCCTCTTCACGCGCAGCAAGAAGGGGTGGGTGTTCGAGCGCGACGCCAACGCCGAGGGCAAGTGGGACATCTACACGGTCACGCCCGACGGCAAGGACCTGACCAAGGTGGTCGACGACGCCAGCTGGGGCAACTGGCTGTCGGACGACGAGATCGTCTACGCGCGCGCGACCCGCATCTACCGGCGCAAGCTGGCGGCGAGCGCGGGCGACGAGGAGCTCCTGGTCGACAGCAGCAAGGTGCCGGCGCTCGATGGCGCCTTGCTGCAGCAGCCCGAGATGTCGAAGGACGGCCGCTTCATCGCCATCACCTTGCGCGGGTCCAAGCGCGAGACCGGCATCTGGAACGTGGAGAAGAAGACCTGGACCCGCACCGGTGAGGGCTGCCAGATCAACTGGACGCCCGACGGCCGCGAGGTGTACTGGGTGCACCCCACCGGCAACGGGGGCAGCCGGGTCTTTCACCAGGCCATGCGCGGCGACAAGCCGGCGGCGGGCGCGCGGGCGAGCGACGACCTCGACCGCCTGACCCTGATCGACATCCCCGGCCGGCGCTCGCACGAGTACTTTCCCGAGCTGTCGGCCGACGGCAAATGGCTGGTGTGGGCCGCCACCCAGCGCGGCCACGACCACGACATCGCCGACTACGAGATCTACCTGTGGCAGGTCGGCGCGCCGCCCGAGACCGCGACCCGCCTCACCTACCACTCGGGCAACGATCGCTGGCCCGACATCTTCATCAACAAGTGAGGCGTGTGACCTTGAAACAAAGGCGCCGCAAGGCCGGCGTTGCGCGCGCGCCCGCGCCGGCGCGTCCGCTGCTGGCCAGTCTGCCATCGGGGCGCGCCGAGCACATCGCGGTGCTGGGCGCGGGCGGGTTCATCGGCTCGCACCTGGTGCCCGCGCTGCTGGCGCGCCGCGATTGCACCATCGACGCGGTCGACCTGTCGTTCGATAAACTGGCGCCGTCCCCGGGCGATCGGGTACGGCGGATCCAGGCCAGCATCGACGCGCCCGGGTTGCTGGATCAGCTCACCGCGCGCGCCGACGTGGTGATCTCGCTGACCGCGCTGTGCAACCCGTCGCTGTACAACACCCGGCCCCTCGAGGTGATCGACGCCAGCTACACCGATCTCGTACCGCTGGCCAAGCTGTGCGCGGCGCGCGGGAAATGGCTGATCCACCTGTCGACCTGCGAGGTCTACGGGCGCGTGGCGCTGGACCGCGCCGGTCGGCCGATGGATCGCATGCACGAGTCCGACACCGGGATGTTCCTGGGCCCGGTGCACAAGGAGCGCTGGAGCTACGCCGCCGCCAAGCAGCTGCTCGAGCGGGTGATCTGGGCGCTGGGCGCCCACAACGGGCTGGCCTTCACGCTGGTGCGGCCGTTCAACGTCATCGGCCCGCGCATGGACTTCGTGCCCGGCCTGGACGGCGAGGGCATCCCGCGCGTGCTGGCCGCCTTCATGAGCGCGCTGCTGGCGGGTGAGGATCTGGTGCTGGTGGACGGCGGGCGGCAGCGTCGGTCGTTCGTCGCCGTCGAGGAGTTCGTCGACGCGCTGGTACGCATCGTCGACCGCCCCGCGCGCTGCCGCGGGGCGATCCTGAACCTGGGCAATCCGCGCAACGACGTCACCATGCGCGCGCTCGCGGGCGCGATCATCGCCGCCTACCGAGCGCAGCGTCCGACCGCGCCGCGACCGCGCGTGCGGACCATGCGCGGCCGAGATTTCTATGGCGCCGGCTACGACGATTCGATCGTGCGTGTGCCCGCGATCGGCAAGGCCCAGCGCCTGCTGGGCTGGCGCCCGCGCGTCACCCTGGAACGGATGCTGCCGCCCATCGTGGCCGACTACCTGGCGCGCTACGAGCCGCTGCTGATGCAGGCGCGCGGGCGCGGGCGGCTGCGCGCGCAGGGGGCGCGGTGAAGGGCGGTCACATCGTGGCCGGGGTGCCCAGGCTGGTGGTGGTGGTCCCGGCCTTCAACGCCGCCCGCCACCTGGCCGGGGTGGTCGAGCGGATCCTGCGCGCCGGTCCGCCCGGGTTGGATCGGATCGTGGTGGTCGACGACGGCAGCCGTGACGACACCGTGCGCGTCGCGCGCGCGCTGGCGCTGACCCACCCGGTCTTGCAGCTCATCGAGCGGCCGCGCAACGGCGGCTACGGCGCGGCCATGAAGGACGGGTTGCGCGCGGCGCGCGCGCGCGACGCCGACTGCGCGGCCTCGGTGCACGCCGACGGCCAGTACAGCCCCGAGGTGCTGGCAGACTTGCTGGAGACGCGGGCACGCCGCGGGCTGGATCTGTTGCAGGGCTCGCGCATCGCCGGGGGACAGGCGCTGGCCGGACGCATGCCCCTTTACAAGTACGCGGGCAACTGGGCCATCGGCAAGCTCGAGCGCCGGGTCTTTGCCCTGCCGCTCACCGACTTCCACAGCGGCTACCTGGTCTATGGCCGGCGCGCCCTGCACGGCATCCCGTTCGATCGCCTGAGCGACGGCTTCGACTTCGACCTCGAGGCCATCGCGGCCGCCTGCGCGCGCGGGCTGGCGGTGGGCGAGGCGCCGATCCCCACCCACTACGGCGACGAGATCTCGCACCTGCGCCCGCTGCATTACACCTGGCGCGTCTTGCAGGTCATGTGGCGCTACAAGCGGGGCGCGTATGCGGCGTGAGGTCGCGGGGCGGGCGCGCGCCGCCAGCGCGGCGCTGACCGTCGCGCTTGCCGCCTGCGCGGCGGCGCTACCGGCTTTTCCCTGGCCGGGGCCGGCGCCGCGTTCGAGTGGCGCGCCCGCGTCCGCCGCGGTCGGCCACGCCGAGGTCGAGACCCTGAATGCCCACTACCAGCGCGAGCGCTCGCAGGTGCTGGTGCGCGCGATTCGCCGGCCCACCCGCGCCAACCTGGACTACGCCGCCTACCACGCCAACTTCATGAACGCCGACCAGGCACCGGAGAACGCGCGCCTCGCGGGCGCGGGCGCCCGCGCTGACGCGAGCCACGCCTTTGCCGGCGCGCTGGCGCGCGAGACCATCACCGGATCGATCGCCGCCACCCCGCTCAGCGAGGCCGAGCGACGCCACCCGCTGGCGCTGGCGCCGCTGGTCGAGCTGCTGGCGTCGAAGCACCTGCCGGGCGCCGAGCGATTGGAGGAGGTGGTCGCGCGCGTGCGCGCCGAGGACTACGGCCTGGGCGGCGGCCCGCAGCTGGCGCGCCAGACCGCGACCGAGGTTTACCTGCATCACGCGGGTGGCGGCGCGGGGATCGAATACTGGATCAAGGTCGAGCTCGCGCCCTGGTTCCAGGGCTTCTCGGCGATGCCCGACGAGGACGGGGACGGCTTTCCCGAGATCTACGCGCGCGTCGCCGACCCGGCGCCGGGCGCGGAGTCGGCGGCGGCGGCCGCGGCGCTGCGCGCCTTCATCGAGGACGACTACGCGGGACGCGAGCTGTCGCCGGCCGAGGTCAAGGCCTGGGGCCACCAGCTGGCTTCGTACTGGTACCCGTCCTACAACACCGATCTGCTGGCCGCCGGCGACAGCTGGCCCGACGCCGACACCGAGCCGGCCATCCGCGGCGAGCTGGGCGGGCAGCGCTTCGTCCGTCCCGCGGTGGTGATGCGCGGCAAGCCCCAGGGCCAGCCGGTTTACAACGTGTTCTTGATCTCCGGCGCGGGGAGCGGCACGCCGCCGGCCTCCACCAAGGCGGAGACCGCGTCACCGCTGCCCGCGCTCGCGCGCAGCGAGCCGACCCCGCACCCCCAGCCCGTCGCCGCCGCCGTGCGCGCCGAGCTGGCCGCCCACGGTGGATCGTGGTCGCGCTGGGCCGCCGAGGTCGCGCCCCAGCACGCGGCGATCAAGCGGCGCCTCAAGGCCGAGCCGGCGGCCGCCAAGGCGATCGCCGGCAGCGACGGCTTCCTGTTCTTCCGGCCGTCGCTGAGCTACGTGGTGGGCGGCGATCTCGTCCAGCAGCGCGGCGACAGGAATCCGTTACCGGTGATCGTCGCCTTCCAGCGTTTGCTGGCCGAAAATGGCGTCGATTTCCTGTTCGTGCCGGTGCCCACCAAGGCGGAGATCTTCCCCGACAAGATCGGCCTGCCGGCGGCGGCGGGCGTCGCCGCGGGGCAAGTCTTGAACCCGTTCGAGCGTAAGTTCCTGCTCGATCTCGCCGAGCGCGGCGTCGAGGTCGTGGATCTGTTGCCGCTGTTTCTGCGCGAGCGCGCCGCGGCGGAGACGCCGCTGCTCTACCAGCGCCAGGACACCCACTGGACCAGCCGCGGCCTCGAGCTGGCGGCACGCGCGGTCGCTGAACGGGTGAAACGCTATCCCTGGTACGCCGCGCTCGCCGGCAAGGGCGGCGCGCCGGCGACGCCCTATCGCGTGCAGAGCGCCGAGTTCACCCGCCACGGCGATCTGCACTCGCGACTGCCCGAGCGCGACAAGGCGCGCTTCAACCCAGAGACGCTGGTCGGCCACCAGGTGGTCGGCCCGGGCGGCGGGCTCTACGAAGACGATGAGACGAGCCCGATCGTGCTGCTCGGCGACAGCTTCACCGGAGTGTTTCAGCTCATGGACTGCGAGCACGCAGGCGTGTCGGCCCACCTGGCCCGGGAGCTGGGCCGGCCCGTCGATCTGGTGATGAGCTACGGCGGCGGACCCAACGTGCGGCAGAAGCTGCTGCGGCGGGGCGTCGGCGCGCTGGCGCGCAAGAAGCTGGTGATCTGGATGATGACCGCGCGCGATCTGCACGACTTCTGGGAGGGCTGGCAGCCGCTGCCCGCGCCCCGGCCGTGACCCCCGCGGCGGTGCTGGTGGCGGCGGCGTCGGTCGCCGCCGCCGCCGGATGCGCGCGGCGCGCGTCCCCGCCGCCGCCCCCGCCCGGGCCGATCGGTAGCGCGCTGCTGGCGCTGGCGGGCGAGCTCGGCACCCCGCCATCGGAGGTCGCCGCCGCCTGGGTGCGCGCGGCCGAGATCGCCGGGCGGGTGGCGGAGCGGCGGCGGCAGGACGGAGGCGACCTGGCGGCCGCGCTCGACGCGGTGGTGTTCGGTGATCTGGGCTTCGCGCGCGAGATAGAGGATCCCGACCTGCGCTTTCTGACGCTGCCAGGGGTGATCGAGAGCCGGCGCGGCGGCTGCCTGGGGCTAGGCGCGCTGTACCTGGTGCTGGCCGAGCTCCTGGGGGCGCCGCTCGAGGGCGTGCTGGTCCCGGGGCATTTCTTCGTGCGCGTGCCCGGTCCGCCGTCGCGAAATCTGGAAATGCTCCGTCGTGGCGAGGTCATGCCCGACACCTGGTACCAGAACAAGTACGGCCCGTGGCCCCAGGGCCCGTCATCGGCCTACGGCCGCGCGGTCTCGGTCGCCGAGCTGGTGGCGATCCACTGGTTCAACGCCGGCAACCTCGGGCGCCGCACGGGCGATCTGGCCGGCGCCGGGCGCGGCTTCGCCCGCGCCGCGGCCGGTTTTCCCGCCTTCGCCGAAGCCCAGGCCAGTCTGGGTGCGGTCTTGCAGCTTCAGGGCCGGCTCGCCGAGGCCGAGTCCGCCTATCGTGCCGCAGCGCGCGCACGGTCCGATCTACCCGGGCTGGCCGACAACCTGGCCTGGCTGGTGGCCGAGCGGGTCGGCTCGGCGCCGCCGACCAAGCTTCAGACGAAGCTTCAGACGAACGTTCAGACGAAGGATCCGGTAGCGGCAACAGTCCAAGAAACGGTAGAGAAAAGGAAACCGCTTGCGGTCCCGTCCATTCAATAGTCACCTGAGCTGGAGGAGCTGAACATGGAACGTTGGTGCGCGCGCGTCGCCGCGGGTCTGATCGCCGTCGGATTCTTTGCTGGTTTCTTGATCGCCGGTCCGTCGCCGGCCCGCGCGGCCGACAAGCCGGCGCCGACGCCCGCGCCGCCCGCGGCCGCGAGTCCCGCCGCGGCGCCGCTGTCGCTCACCGCCAAGCTGGTCGAGATCCCCAGCCAGTTCCCGCCCGACGAGCTCTACGATTACGCCTACGTGATGCGCTACGAAGTGGTCGGCGGCCCGCTGGACAAGCAGAGCATCCTGGTCGCGCATTACAAGCCGCGCCTGCCGCGCGCCAAGATCAAGGACCAGATGAAGGCGCAGGTGGCCGGCAAGCTGCGCAGCTTCAAGACTGGTGACCTGCACAAGCTGGAGCTGAGCCCCGAGCTCAAGCGCATCTGGCGCGGCGCGCTGGTCGACGACTTCGCCGCCACCGACCGCAAGAGCATACGCTACTGGGCCCTGGTCGCCGATCCAGCCTAGAACACCGACGGATTGAATGAGCCGTCATCACCCGGTCAAGGGCCTCGGGCCTCGGGCCTCAGACCTCTGGAGGACTCTTCACTGGAGGTCCGAGGCCCGAAGGCGGAGGCCCCTCACGGCGCGGTGACCCAGCTTTCAAACCGTTCGGTGCTCTGGGAGGCAAGTTCATGTTCGTGGCGCTGGCGTCGGACCAACTGCTGGATCCACTGAGCCCGCCATAGCGCTGCGACGATCCAATCGTGCGGCGTCGGCCGCGCCGCTTCTTGACCGCACCGGTCGCGATGGCCAGATTGCGCACGCTTGATGCTCCCCGAGAACCCGGTGGCGCTCGAAGCGGGCGCACGCATCGGCCGCTACCTGATCCTCGAACGCGTCGGAAGCGGCGCCATGGGCGTGGTGTACGGCGCATACGATCCGGAGCTCGACCGCAAGGTCGCGCTCAAGCTGCTCGATGGCGGCGGGGCGAGTCAGGAGCCGGCCGCGCGCGCCCGCCTGCTGCGCGAGGCCAAGGCGATGGCGCGCCTGGCGCACCCGAACGTGGTCGTGGTGCACGACGTGGGCGTGTTCGAAGGTCGGGTCTTCCTGGCCATGGAGTTCCTCGGCGGTGGCACGCTGAAGAGCTGGCTGGGGTCGCGCCCGCGGACATCGCGCGAAGTGACGGCGGTCTTCGCGGCGGCAGGCCGGGGCCTGGCGGCTGCTCACGCCGCCGGCCTGGTGCACCGGGACTTCAAGCCAGAGAACGTGCTGCTCGACAAGGAAGGGCGGCCGCGGGTCGTCGACTTCGGCCTGGCGCGCGACGCGACCGCCAAACAGACCCGCGAGGATCTGGGAGTCTCGAGTCTGTTGCCAGCGGCACCCGCGCTGGAGCTGGTGCCGGCGCTCCCGACTACCGCCAGCGGCGAGACCACCGTCAGCCCGCTCGACACCCTGACCCGCTCTGGGGTGATCATGGGCACGCCGGCGTACATGGCGCCCGAGCAGTTCCTGGGTGAGGCGACCAACGAGCAGACCGACCAGTTCAGCTTCTGCGTCGCGCTATACGAGGCGCTTTACGGCGAGCGTCCCTTCACCGGCGGGTCCCTGGTGCGGCTGTTGAACAACATCACCGAGGGGCGGCTGCGCGCGCCGCCCGAGAACCGCGACGTGCCGGCCTGGATCCGCCGCGCGGTGATACGCGGCCTGCAAGCCGATCCAGCCCAGCGCTGGCCTTCGATGACGCCGCTCATCGCGGCGCTGGAGGACGACCCGGCGGCCCGCCAGCGGCGCCGGATCGTGGCCGGGGCGGCGGTGGTGCTGGTGCTGGCCAGCCTGGTCGCCGGGACGGAGGCCATCTTGCAACGGCGCCGGCAGCTGGAGCGCCAGGTCGCCGCGCATCTGGATGAGGGGGCGCGCGTCAGCGGCGCCGGTCGCGCGCAGGCGGCCGCCCTGCGTGACCTGCGCGGGCGAGCCTTCGCCGCCTTCGACACCCCGGACCGGACCCGCGGGGAATCGCTGTGGCGGCAGGTCCTGGCGATGATCCCCGAGGTCGACGCGGCTACCGATCGCGCTGTCCAGGAGTACGAAACGGCACTGGTGCTCGACCCGGACCGCGCCGATGCGCGCGCCAAGGTGTCGGAGCTGCTCTATGAGAACCTGCTGCTGGCGGAAGAGCTGCGGCGCGAGGATCGCCAGCGCGCGCTGGAGGCTCGGCTCGACCGGCACGGCGAGGGGCGCGCGTACCGCGCGTCTCGAGACACGCGGGGCATGGTCGTGCTGCGCACCAATCCGGCGTCGGCGCTGGCCACGCTCGAGCGATACCAGGACGAACCCACCGGCCGCCGGGTTCTGCGTCCCGTCGGCCAGACCGGCGCCGTGGTGGGTCAGCCCGCCGCGCTCGCCCCGGGTTCCTATCGGCTGGCGGTCCGCGCTCCCGGTTACGCCGATACCTTCTATCCGTTCGAGCTCCATCGAGGGGAGCACCTCGAGCTCGAGCTTGGGCTGCTGCCGGCCTCGGCGGTGCCCGAAGGATTTGCCTATGTGCCGCCTGGCGACTTCTGGTTTGGCGACGCCGACGAGCGCCTCCGGACGCAGTTCCTGGACACGGTGCCCATTCACCGGCGCTATACGGCTGGCTTCTTCATCGCGCGCCACGAGACCACCTATCGCGAATGGATCCAGTATCTCGAGGCGCTGCCTGCGGCCGAGCGGAGCCACCACCTGCTGGACGTGTCGACCGCGCTGCGTGGCTCGTTGCAGCTGCGGCCGGTGGCCGGGGAATGGCACCTCACCTTTCAGCCCACATCGCTGCGCTACGACGCGCGCGCGGGCGATCCCTTCGTCTACGCCGGGCGCGGTCAGCGCACGCGTCAGGATTGGCGGGAGTTTCCGGTCGCCGGCACCGCCCCGGCCGACGCCGAGCACTACGTCCGCTGGTTACGCGACACAGGTCGCGTGCCGGGCGCGCGCCTGTGCAGCGAGCTCGAGTGGGAGCGCGCCGCGCGCGGAGCCGACGATCGCACGTACCCACACGGCGATCGGCTCGAGCCCGACGACGCGAACTTCGACGTGACCTACGGCCGGGTCGACTCGGCGTTCGGGCCCGACGCGGTGGGCGCGCATCCGGCCTCGCGCAGCCCTTTCGGCATCGACGATCTGGCCGGTAACGTCTTCGAGCTGACGCGCTCGTCGGTGACGGCCGACGACTTCGTGATCCGAGGTGGCGCGTACTACTTCGCCGCCGTCAACTCCCGGATCACCAATCGCAACACCGTGCCTGCCACCATTCGCGACGTGACCACCGGGATCCGGGTGTGCGCGTCGCTGGCCGAGAAGCGGTGATCGGGTGATGGCGCGCGATGATGCACGGGCGCGCCGGATCCTCGGGTGGGCCAGCCTGTTGTTGCTGGCGGCGCCCGCCGCCGCGGTCGGCGCGTTGAGCGCGCAGGGGCTGACGCCGCAAGGGCTGACGCCGCAGGGGCTGACGCCGCAGGGACTGACGCCACAGGGGCTGACGCCACAGGGGCTGACGCCACAGGGGCTCACACCGCAGGGGATCTCGCCGCAGGGGATCTCGCCGCAGGGGCTGACGCCGCAAGGGCTGACGCCGCAGGGGATCACGTCGCAGGGACAACAGACCTCGGGCGCGGCGCTGTTCGGCAGCGATCTGACCTCGGTCGATTTGCGCGGCGTGGAGATCGGTTCGGTGGAGATGAGGGGAACCCGCTCCGACAGCCCGCTCGTACCGTTCGAGCTGACCAGCGGTCCGGGAATCAGCACCGGCGGGGGCGACTACATCTCGGTGGCGGGAGCTTCCGCGGTCGGACACTACGCGGTGGCCCACCTGGTCGATCCGACCGGCCAGCCCGCCGAGGACCTCGATCTCTTCATCGCCGGGGAAGCTCCCGATCCGGCCCCGAACCTGTTGCACCGCGGCGGCGGCCAGATCAACGAGGACGTGACCCTTTACACGGTGTACTTCTTTCATCGCTGGAGCGGAACCTGGGCGTCGCTGTGTCCGTTCCACCCGGTGACCGGCGGCGCCACCGCGATGGCGATCGCCGAGGATCCCGGGCAGCCGAACCGCTTCATCTTCGCGTGCACGGCCAGCGGGGTCGCCGCCAAGTGCGCCCGCGCCTGGGGCTTTCGACCCTGGCGCACCGATCACGCCTACGTGTGGGACGACGCCAGCAACGAATGGGTCGACCGGAGCTTCGCGCTGAAGCCGTTTTACGATGCTTGCAAGCTGGCCGCGCGCGCCGCCTATTGCCAGGATCGACAGAGCTTCACCCGCAACGGCACGCTGATCGATCTGTTCGACACCCGCCAGCTGGTCTGGCCCAACGCCGTGGAGAACCCGTTCGGCGCCGATCCCGGATCACGCTGGATGCTGGCGCAGGAGTTCTTCGTCTCGGTCGATCCGCTGGCGGAGCGCCCCCAGCTCAAGGCGTCGGCGCTGCAGCGCACCCGTTACCGCGATCTGTCGCCGAATGGTCGCTGCGCGGACCTGGCCTTCGTCGACCGCCTGGAACAGGATCACTTCGAGGACGGACGCTGGGCCAGCCCGCTCACCGGCACCCCGCGCGTCGAGGTGTTCTCGCCCAACTATTGCGGGCACGGCGAGCACGAGGTCGGCGCCGGGCTGGCCTGGGATTGCAGCCCGTGCACCACGGCCGTGTGCAAGACCCAGCCCCGCTGCTGCCGGCTGGACGGCGCCGCCGGCACCCGGGCCTGGGACGCGCTGTGCGCCGCCGCGGCCGATCAGGTGTGCGACGATCCGCCCGGACGGGTCTGGCCGCGAGATCTCGACGCGCCCGCGGCGGCGCCGCAGAAGCTCCTGCTGGGCGCGTTTGGCGCCGTGGAGCGCATCGACAGCCCGGGCGCGGGCAACGTGACCGTCAGCGGTTGGGCCTGCGACCCCGAGTGGCCGGGCGCCGCGGTGACGGTGGCGGTCTACGGGACGGCGCCGCGCGAGCAGAGCGGCAGCCAGTTGCTGGGGCTGGCCTATGCCGACCGCGCCCTGGCGGCGCCGCTCGCTCGCGAGGTAAGCGTGGCCTGCGACGGCCCCGATCGTGGCGCCGCCCGCCACGGCTTCTCGTTCGCGCTGCCGCCCGGCGCCGCGGGTCAGGTTTTCTTCTACGCGCTGGACGCCGAGACGCCCGACGGGCCGCCTCCGCCGCCGGCGCTGTTGCGCAACGGGATCGTGACGGTGCCGTCGGCCGGCGGCGCGGGGGGCGCGTTCGCCGCCGTCCTCACCGGGTGGTTCCAGGCGCCCCGGTCGGGGAGCTACCTCTTCTCGGCGGACTCCGAGCCGAGCCGTCTGTTCGTCAATGGCCGGAAGCTGGTCGACTGGTGGGACGGTCCCGGGGCCAGCGAAGGGAGCATCAACCTGCTGGCGGGGAGCCGCTATCACCTGCGCTGGGATCGCTTTGCCAGCCAGCCGCCTCCTGACGCTGGCGCGCCGGGCGTCACCTGGCGGCCGCCGGGCGCCACTGCGCCCGCGGCCATCCCGGCTGCGCTGCTGTATCGGCTGGCGCCGGGCGCGGGGCAGGGTCTGGACGCCTCGTACTTCGACCGGCCTGGCTTCGCCGGGCCGGCGATCGATCGCGTCGACGCCACGGTCGATCTCGGTTCGGAGCCGCCCGCCGGCCAGCGACTTCCCGGCGCGATCGCGCCCTCGTCCTTCTCGGTGGTGTGGCAGGGCGAGATCGTGCCGCTCTACTCGGACTCTTACACCTTTCTGGTGACCAGCGCGGGCCAGGCCGATCTCCAGATCGCAGGCCAGGCGCTGCTGCCGCCCGAGGTTTCGGCGCCGGCGCTGGCCCCCGCCTGCGCGCACGACATCTGCGCGCTGGGCGACAAGCTGACCGCCAGCACCTCGCTGCGCGCGGCCTGCCATCCCTGCGTCGATCAGATCTGCGCGCACGACCCGTTTTGTTGCGACGGCGGGTATCTGTCCTATTACAGCAGCGAGCCGGTGTGGGACGCCAGGTGCGTCGCCGAGGTCGGCGCGCGCTGTGGCCTGTCCTGTGAAAACCCGCTGCCCAGCCCCACCACCCGGCAGCGCGACGCAACGCCGATCAGCTTGCAGGCGGGAGTGCGCTACCCGATCCGGCTGGCCGTCGACAATCCGGGCGACGACGTCAACACCCAGCTGGCCTGGTCCAGCGCGCGACAGGGGCGCGAGGTCGTGCCGCGCACCGCGCTCTTCGCGGCCAGCGCGGCCGCGGGCGCGAGCGTGGGCGCGGGGCTGAACGTCGTGCTCTTCGGCGTCACCAACGTGGGCGGCGTGACCAGGCCGGATCTGGAGACGCCGCTGGCCTCGGGGAGCGCGCCCGATCTTTCGCTCGCGCGGCCGCTGGCCCCTGCCGGGTCCGGCGGCGCCCCGGGCGCCGGCGTGCTGGCACCGTCCGACGATGCCAGCGCCGGCACACCGGCGCCGCCCGCCGTGGTGAGTCCGCGCTTCGGCGACCACAGTTTTCAGCCCGTGCCCCAGGTCTTGCTCACCGTGCTGGGCGGCATCCGGGGCGGGTCGCTGCGCGCGCGGGTGACCGGGACGGCGATCGACGTCGTGCTGCCCTTCGACGCCCAGGGCGACCTGCGCGGGGCGGCGGTGCCCCTGGCCAGCTACGGGCCGCAGACCCTGACGCTGTCGCAGCGGACCTACGCGGGCTCGACCTGCGCTCCGTCGCCGGGCTCGGTGTGCGCCGAGAGCGCCGCGATCGACTGGCGGGTGGTGGTGGATGCTCAGTCACCGCCCTCACCGCCGGCGCCCGAGATCCTGGCGCCCCGCGACCCGGCCTCGATCCCCGACCCCGCCGACAACGTCGTCGCCGTGCGCGGGCGCGGCCTGCCCGGACCGGTCGCGGCCTGCGATCGGGGAGGCATCGGCCAGGCCGGCGTGATCGCCCAGTCGCTGCAAGCGGCCGCCGACGGCACCATCTCGGGAACGGTGACCCTGACCGCGGGCAGTCAGGTGAGCCCGAGCGCCGGCTGGCACAAGCTGGCCCTGTCGCAAGACAACTGCGCGACCATGGGCAAGCCGGTGTTCATCAGCATCGGCGTTCGTCCGGCCACGGTGGAGTTCCCGCGCTCGGGCGCGCCGGGCGATTGCAGCCTTGGCGGCGTCGCCGGGCAGATCATCGCGCGCGGCACGATCCCGTACGCGCCGGACAGCTTCGGTCCGCTGATCATCGGCGAGGAGCTGGGCCGGCTGACGCTGGGGCTGATCGCGGCCACGGTGACCGTCGATCCGACGCCGCGCCCTGACGGATCGTTCGCGTTCCAGGCGCTGCTGCCGATCCTGGCCGCCGGCCAGCACCTGCTGTACTTCTTCCAGGCGCCGCCGGCGCCGGCCAACGCGACCCAGGCCGAGATCGACGCCCACCTGCGCGCCTTCGCCAGCATCGCCCGCACGCCCCGGAGCCGCATCGCGCTGCCGGTCTTGCCGATCGCGCTCGGCCTGCCGGTCGTGGGGCCCGTGCTGGGCGGCGTGCTCGGGCCGGTCCTGGGCGCGGTGGGCTGCGCGCTGCAGCCCGGCGCTGCATGCGCGCTGCCGAACGCCGACGTCAACGTGCGCGACGGGAATCGATTGTGGACCACGCGCGCCGACACCTCGGGTGATTGGCAGATCAGCCTTCCCGACCTGTCGCCCGGCTGGCACGCCTTGACCTTCACCCAGGTGGTCGATTCGCCGGCCGGCGGCGGCTGGGTCGAGAGCTGCCCCTCGTCCGCGCTGCCGGTCGGGATGTCCGCGGCGTCCATTTCCGGCGCGCCGGCGCCGCAGCTGACCCTGCCGGGCGGACTGGTGACCGACGCCCTCAGCCTGGCGGGCGCGGTGGTGCAGTACGGCGCCGCCGCCACCACGGCGGCGGGCGCGCCCGCGCCGGTCGACTGTCAGCCCGCCCCGGGCACGCTGTTTCCGATCGGCGCCACCAACGTGCTGTGCACGGCCGTCGATCCGACCACCCAGGCGGTGGAGGTCGGCAGCTTCCCGGTCAGCGTCGTCGACGGTCCACCGGTGCTGAACGTGCCCGCCCAGGACATCGTCGCCGAGGCCGACAGTGTGCTCGGCGCGCTGGTGGGGTACGAGGTCACCGCCAGCGACGCGGTCAGCGGACCGCTTCCGGTCGATTGCTCTCCGTCGGCGTCGCCGGCCGCGCCGGCGTTGTTTCCGCTCGGCATCGACACCACCGTGGTGTGCGAAGCGACCGACGGCGCAGGTCAGACCACCACGCGCAGCTTCGTGGTGCGGGTGCGCGACACCACGCCGCCCACGCTCACCTTGCCGGCGCAGGCCGTCCAGGCCGTGGCGGTCGGCAAGCAAGGGGTGTCCGTCAGCTACGCCGCGTCCGCCCACGACGTGGCCGATCCATCTCCCACGCTCGCCTGCACACCCGCGTCGGGCAGCGGCTTCGCCCTGGGCACCACCAGCGTGAGCTGCAGCGCCACCGACGGGAGCGGGAACCGCAGCACGGCGTCGTTCTCGGTGGTGGTGACGGTGTCCTGGTCAAATCTGCTGGCGCCCATCGACCTGCTGGGGACGGCAACCTTCCTGCGCCCGTCGCCGGTGGCTGTGCAGTTCTCGCTCACCGGAGGCAGCGCCGGGATCACTGACTTGCCGGCGCGGCTGTTCCTGGCGCCGGTAGACAGCAGCGGGCGGGTCGGCGCCGAACACCCAGCCCTGGGGCTGGCGCCGGGCGTGGGCAACCTGTTTCGCTTCGTGCCGCTGGTCCACCAGTATCTTCTGAGCTTGAACACGGTGGGCACCGGCGCCGGCACCTGGCAGCTGCGGGTGGATCTGGGAGATGGGGTGGTGCGGACGGCGCGGATCCGGCTGCTCTAGTGCGGCGGTCTCGAGTCGGGGAATCTAGCCGGCGGTCGAGCGCGCGAGCAGGCCCGGCGTACCGGGGCCGGCGAGCACTCTCACGATCTCGCGCATCGACTGCGGGCGGTCGGCGGGAGCCTTCGACAACATGCGCGCGACCAGATGGGACAGCCAGGATGGCACCTCGGGGGCGAAGGCGGCCAGTGGGGGAGGCGCCTGGAACCGGTGCGCGGTCAACAACTCGCGCATGCGCGAGCCGCCGAAGGGTGGACTACCCGCGATCATCTCGAACAGCATGCAGCCAAGCGAGTACACGTCGGATCGGTGATCGACCTGGGCCCCGTTGCATTGCTCGGGCGACATATAAGTGGGCGAGCCGATCACGCTGCCCGCGAGCGTCGCCTTTCCCCCGGCGCTGTCACCGCCCAGCAGCTTGGCGAGGCCAAAGTCCAGGACCTTGAGCTCGACCGGCGGCGACCGCTGGCTGGACAGCAAGAACACGTTCTCGGGTTTGAGGTCGCGGTGGACGATGCCCTTGTCGTGCGCGGCGCCGATCGCGTCGGCCACCAGGTAGGCGAGATGACAGGCGTAGCTCCAGGACAGGTTGCCGTCGCGATCGATTCGCTTGCCGACGGTCTCGCCCTCCAGAAACTCCATTACGATGTAGGCGCGTCCGTTGCGGTGCACGTCGCAGTCGAAGATCTCGACGATGCCGGGATGGCGGATCAGGGAAGTGGCGCGCGCCTCGGTGAAGAAGCGCCTCACCGTGTCGGGGTCCTGGGTCAGCTCGCGCATCAGCACCTTGATCGCCACCCGGCGCTGGATGTGCTGGTGCTCCGCCAGAAAAACCTCTCCCACGCCCCCTTCACCGAGCCTGGAAACGGCCTTGAAGCTGCCGAACCGCTCTCCGATCATGCGTCGCGCGAAGCCTGTGCATGAGGATCGGTGGCGTCAAGGCGATCCCCTCGACCGCGCAGCGATGGCGTCCGCCGGGCCAGTTTCGCGCTTCGAGGAAGCTCGATCGACGCTAGCTGAGGAGCGGTGGGCAGGCCTGATCGATGGCCGCCAGCAGCTGAGGTAAATCCAGCGGCTTGAAAAACCGTCGCCGCAGGTCGAGCTCCTTGGCCACCTCCGGCTGCACCCCCACCGCGGTGATGACGATGACGGGGATGTCGGCGATGTCCGGCGTCGCGCGCTGCACGGCCCGGAACTCGAGCCCGTCCATGTAGGGCAGCATGATGTCCAGCAGGATGAGGGCCGGTCGGGGTGGTCGCTCCAGTCGTCGCAATGCATCCACGCCGTTGGCCGCGCTCTCCACCCGGTAGCCTTCGCCCTGCAGGAACTCGCTCAGCGAGCCGCGCAGCATGAAGTCGTCTTCGATCAGGAGAATCCGCCGCGGCTCCTGCAGCGACGGGCGATCCGACGAGGACGACTCACTGGCCGGCTTCGGCGTCGGGGGCGGGACGAAGGTGATGAAAGAGGGTGCCTCGATCACCGTCGACATCGACAGAGGGGAGGGCTGCGCGGCCGACGACCCGGGAAGACCTGTTGCTCTAGTCATCTGAGGACCACCCTGATGTACAACACCAGCAACTGCAATCTAAGGGGTGTTGCCTGAGCGTCAACGTTTTCCGTCATGAAAATGCGGATTTCGGCGGGGGAAGCGCGACCTGGCTCTGCTGACCGGGGATCCATGCGTTCACAGACCGTCGCAGAGCGTGAGCCCCCCGAGGAGACTCACGGCACAGCTGCCGGCCCCGTTGCACGTGCTGACGCCGGGTAGCGGCACCAGGCAGGTGCAGTTCGTGCCCTGAGGGAAATCTCCGCACCGCATGGGCATCCCAGCGCACTGGGATCCGCACGCGGGGTTGGTGCCGGCGGGGCAGGCCAGACGCGTGCCGTGGACCGGGCCGGATTGGACCACGGTGCAACGACCCCGGTCGATGTCGCAGGCCTCGCATTGCCCGTCGCAGGCCCGGTTACAGCAAACGCCGTCGATACATATGCCGCTCTGGCATTGAGTGCCCGAGGTGCAGGCGTCGCCATTGGGCGAACCCGAGCCGCCGGTGCCGGTGGCCCCGCCCACGCCGGGCGTGCCGCCGATCCCGGGCGTGCCGCCGACTCCGGTCATGCCGCCGATCCCGGTCCTGCCACCGACCCCGATCATGCCGCCGATCCCGGGCGTGCCGCCGACCCCGGTCCTGCCGCCGACTCCGGCCATGCCGCCCACGCCGGTTCTGCCACCGGTACCGGCGCCACCGATGCCCCCGCCGGGGTTGCCGCCCACACCCATGCCGCCGGTGCCGGTGATCTGTCCGCCGTAGCCGCCGACACCCATGCCGCCGGTGCCCACGCCGCCGGTGCCGGTGATCTGTCCGCCGTAGCCGCCCACACCCATGCCGCCGGTGCCCACGCCGCCGGTGCCGCTGATCTGTCCGCCGTTGCCGCCGGAGCCGGTGGCGATGATCGAATCGGGCGCGCGATCGGTGGCGCCGTCGTTCGACGATCCGTCCCCCAGGTCGGCGGACATGCCGCTGTCTGAGCCGTTCACGGGGGTGAGCGTCGGCCTCCGACAGAGGCGGTCGGGATCGCAGTGGAAGCCACGCGGACACCTGTCATTGGGTGGAGGCGTACACCGGAGGGTCCCGTCCTCGATCTCGGGTGCGTAGCATCCCGCCCCGCCGAGCGCGAGCGCGACCAGGCTGGCTATTCCAAGACGTGACCAGGTCATCGGCCTGCTCCTTCTGGCGATCAAAACGAAAGCTCCAGCCGGGCTCCGGCGAGACCGGGGCCGAGCAGGGGACCCCCCACCATCGAGCGAACGCCGCGCGCCGGGCGGCTGGCGCGCTCACCGTTCTCGAATGAACGGTGTGCCAGGGCGTACCCGGTGATCCCCGCGACCACCGCGGCGGCGCCCACGCCCAGCGAGATGAACCCCAGCGTCTGGTACCTGAGGCCATTGTCCTCGTTGCTGGGATCCCAGTCGGCACCATCGGGCCGGGTTTTGCCAACCTTTACGGCGGCGCTGACTCGATCCCCCTCCCGGCGCGCCAGCAGCTCGAAGGTCACGCCCGCGCCCAGCAGCACCACGCCGCCGCCGGCCGCGATCAACGCCCAGCGCGGGACCGCCGCCCAGGCCGAGCCCGGGGCGTTCGCGTCGTCGTTGCGCTCCGAAGGAGCGGCGTTCAGCGGCGGCGCCTCATCGGGGCGGTCGCGATCCCTTGCAGATGCGCTCGCGCCCGCCGGCGTCGGCGCCGGCGGCGTCGCGGCGGCGACGGGCGCCGCGCCGGTGCGCAGGGTGACGGCCAGCTCCTGACCGGCGGTCGCGGTGACCTGGGCGCGCGCGCTCAGACCCCGGTCGCGCCGGAGCGCGACCAGCTCGTGCGAGCCGGGTTCGAGGTAGACGACGCGTCCGGCGGTCGTGAAACCGTGGGGGCGATCATCGACCAGCAGCTCGGCGCCGGGCAGCTCGCTGGTGAGCACGACCCGCGCCACCCGCGGACGCAGCTCGTCGCGATAACGCTGGGCCTGTTCGCGCTTTCCCGGGGGTGGGTTGGTCGCGCCGGCCAGGAAGGCCTCGAAGGCCTCGACCGCGGCCGCGTTCTGGCCCAGGCCTCGATAGGCCAGGCCGCGGTTGAAGTGCACGTTGGGGCTGGGGACCAGGGCGTAGACCTCGTCGAATTTGCGCAAGGCGTCCGCGTACTGGCCGGTGCGCAGCAGCTCGACGCCCTCCACCATGCGCGCGCTGGCCGCCGCGCGCGCCTGGCTGTCGTCGGCGGTCGCGGGCGCCTGGGCGGCGACCGCTGCGCGTGCTCCCCCCGCCAGCACCATCACCACGAGCAGCAGGCCCTGCGCAACCCACCCGCCGCATGACCGGCGTCGATCAGAGATCGGTGATGCCATCTGCCTCCTTTGGCGCCGCCGCGGGCGCGCGTTTTTCCGGGACCTTGGGAACAGCAGGGACCGAGCTGACTCGACGCCGGGGGGACGGCGCGCGCGCGGCAGGCGCGGGGACCGGCGCTGCCGGTGCGGCGCTGGAGCTGGCTGCGCGGCTCGCATCACCCTCGGCGTCGCGCGCGGGCAGCGCCGCGGCCGCGATCGGCGCTGACGACGCTGACGGCGCCGGCGCTGCCGCCGGGGTGGGCTCGGACGCTGCCGGCGGTGTCGGCGCCGGCGCTGCCGCTGGCGCCGGACCGCTCGTGGCACCGGCGCTGGCGGTCGCGGCCGGACGCTCGGACTCGACCTCGGGGATGGTTCCCGACAATCGCGGCAGCCCGATCGCCGCCAGCAGCGCAACCGCCAGCGCGACACCGGCGACCAGGACCAGACGACGGCGCAGGCGCTCGCGCATCCGCGCGGTGGTGGTCGGACCCGACGGGGGCAGGATCAGCGTCAGCGACGCCCGCGCCGCCGCCTCGCCCGCGGCGAGGTGGGGCGTTGCCCGCCCCGCCGACGCCAGAGCGTTCGCCACCTCGGCCATGGTCGCGGGGCGCTCGGCCGGTTTCTTGGCCACCATGCGCGCGATCAGACTGTCCAGCCAGGGCGGCACCTCGGGGACCAGGCTCGACAGCGCCGGCGCGGGACGGTAGAGATGGGCCGCGATCAACGCGTGCACCTGGTCGAGCGGGAACATGGCCTCGCCGGCGATCATCTCGAACAGGATGCAGCCCAGCGAATAGATGTCGGTCCGGTGATCGACGTCCGATGCCGCCTGGCATTGCTCGGGCGAGATGTAGCGCGGTGTCCCCAGCAGGACGCCCTCGAGCGTGAGCGACTCGGGCCGGCCGGCGGCGCTCGATTCCGGCGCGAGCAGCTTGGCGATCCCGAAGTCGAGCACCTTGACGGTCAGCGCGGCGGGCGCCTTCGGATCGGTCGCGACCAGAAACACATTCTCCGGCTTGAGGTCGCGGTGAATGATCCGGTCCTCGTGCGCCGCCCCCACCGCGTCGGCGATCTGCCGGGCGAAGTCGCAGGCCTCCGGCCAGGGCAGGCGCCCCACGCGGTCGAGATGGGCCGCCAGCGTCTCGCCCTGCAGGTACTCCATCACGATGTACGCCCGGCCCTTGGCGTCGACTCCGCAATCGAAGACCTCGACGATGCCGGGGTGGCGGATGAGCGAGGTCGCGCGCGCCTCCGCCAGGAAACGCTTCACCGCGTCGGGGTCGCGCGTCAGCTCGGGGGCCAGGACCTTGATCGCAGCGCGGCGCGCGATGCGCGGGTGCTGCGCGAGCAATACCACGCCCATCCCGCCCTTGCCGAGTTTGGCGATGACCTCGAAGTTCCCGAACGCATCGCCGATCATTCCACCTTGGGGAAGCTGGTCATCCGGGATGTGGGCGTCAAGGGTACGGCTGATGTCGCCGGGCGGCCGCGCGGATTTGCGCGGTTACTGGATCGTCGATGGGGGCGACCCCCTTGAACGACACCGCGACGTTCACTAGAAACGTAGCGGGAGGTCGTGATGCAGATCCGCTTGGCCAGGGAAGACGACGCTGTGCAGATCGCCGCCATCTATCGGCCCAGCGTCACCGACGGCGCCACCTCGTTCGAGGTGCAGCCGCCCGACGCGCCGGAGATGGCGCGGCGCATGCGCTCGGTGCTGGCGTTCGCGGCCTGGTTGGTGTGTGTCGACGGCGCCCCCGATGGCAGCGATCACGTGCTGGGCTTCGCCTACGCCTCGCCGCACAACGAGCGCCCGTCGTACCAGTGGTCGGTCAACGTGACGGTCTACGTTCACGCCGCGCATCATCGCCGCGGCGTGGGGCGCGCGCTGTACGAGACGCTCTTCCGGCTGCTGCGCCTGCAGGGTTTCTACGTGGCCCACGCCGGAATCACCTTGCCCAACGCTGGCAGCGTGGGATTGCACGAAAGCTTCGGTTTCCGGCCGGTCGGGATCTACCCCGCGGTGGGCTGGAAGCTCGGCAGCTGGCGGGACGTGGGCTGGTGGCACCTGCCCCTGCAGGAGCGCCCGGCAGCTCCGGCGCCACCGCTGTCGCACGCCCAGGCGCAGGCCTTGCCGGCCTGGGCGGCGGTGCTCGGCGAGACCCGCGCGCTGCCTTCCTCGAGATCTGGTTAAACGCCATGCCGCCATGCCGCCAAGCCGGATTCTTGGCGCCTTGGCGTTTCGAAAATCCGCCGGGCGCTCAGGGCGAGGCTGGCGCGCAGTGACCCCAGCGCGTCGCAAGGGCCCCGACGTCATCCGCGGTGGGATCGATTGTGATGTTGCCGCTGTTCATCACCGACGGGCGTTCGGCCGGCGCCACGTGCACGAGGCCGAAGGCATGCCCGAGCTCGTGCGAGATGGCGACGATCCGGGCGTGATCCGCGAGATCCCGATTGATGAAGATCTGGATGTCGCGGTCGTCGTAAAAGCCGTGGAACGGGGCGGCCGCTTGTTGAAAATGGATGGGTAGCGAGGAACCGGCCGCCCCGCCGCTCGCTGCGCGGTCGTGGACCTGCATGCTGAGGCGGGTCGCCGCGCTGCTGTTCCACAGGTCCACCGCGTCCGAGATGCCCTGCAGCTGCTCGGGGCCGGCGTCGAGGTCGGGAGCGAGCACCAGCGGCTGACAGGCGTCGAACTGAACCGCGGCCGGCGCGTTGGCGAGATCGTCCGCGCAGCCGAGCAGGGACACGCAGGCCATCACGGTCGAGACCAAAAACGGGGTGGAGCTGGAGCGCAAGCGAGCGACTCATCCTAGACGAACAGGTCGGCAGCGCACCTGAAAAAACGCCGCGCAGCGCCGATTGCGCTTCCACGGTCGAGCTAGCTCCCCCTTGCCGGGCCGCGCCAGATGGCCAGCGTCAACAGTAAGCGAATCGGCCGCTCGACGGTTTTTTGGCCCTTCGCGAGAAATGGAGGAGTTGTCATGTGGAAATCAATCAGTGTCGCGAGCACATTTGGAGTCGCCTTCCTGTCGATCGGGTCGGCGCTCGCCGCAGATCCGATGATGGATGTGCCCCCCGGCGCGCCGCCGGTCGAGGGTGCTCCGCCGCGTCCGATCGATCCCGATCACTTGCCCGATCGCGTGACCCCGCCGCCGCCGTCGACAACCACCACTGCGACGACGGAGTCGAACCCCACCACGACCACCGAGGTCATACCGCCCAGCACACCGGCTGGCACCCCGCAAACCACGCAACCAGCGCCTGACCCGAGTTTCTACCCCGACGCCCGCAACAATCAGTTTGTCGAGCGCGGCTTCGGTAAAACGTATCCGGGCTCGGTGCTGGGCGCCGGCGTGCTGCTCGGGGGCGGCGTCCAGGATTTCAGCCGCGGCAACATCCGGGACATGACCAGGACCGGTGGATTCTGGAGCGCGCGACTGGTGGCGGGCACCCGCGAGTACGTCGGGCTGGAGGCCGCTTACATCGGCAGCGCGCAATCGATCAGCTCGCTGGGCCTCGACAACGACGCGGTGCTGATGTCGAACGGGGCCGAGGGCGCGCTGCGCCTCAATCTCCCGATCGTCCGGGGCGCCGGGCTGTTCGAGCCGTTCGCCTTCGGAGGCGCGGGCTGGTCGCGCTTTCACGTCGCGCGCACCGCGGTCAACACCTCGGACGTCGCCAGCAACGACGACGTGCTGAGCATCCCCTATGGCGCCGGCATGGCGTTCGCGTATCGCGGATTCATGGCCGACGCGCGCTTCACCTATCGGTCGACGTTTTACAACGACCTTCTGCGCACCACTGGCGGGAGTCTCGACACCTGGTCGGCGGGCGCTCAGCTCGGCTTCGAGTTCTGACACACGACGATCGGTCACGGTCAGAGTCCGCGCCGACCACCTTTGCGCGGCGACTCTCGCGGCCGGCGCTCACCAGCGCTGGCCGCGAGCCATGTCCGGCTAGGCGGCGGCGCGAGGCTGGGCGGCGTAGCTCATCTTCTGTGCGCCCGACATGTCGATGATGCCCAGCAGATGAAAGAGCCGCATGACCTGGTAGGTGGTGTCGATCTCGAACCAGCGCGCGGCGAAGTTGGGGCTCATCGGGAACTTGTGATGGTTGTTCTGCATCAGCTCGCCGCCGGTGAGAAAGTCGAGCGGCAGCGTATTGCGCGAGTCGTCGTGGAGCGCGAAGTTACGATAGCCGTAGCGATGCCCGCCCCAGTTGACGATGGCGCCGTGCACCGCGCCCATGATCCAGTGTCCCGGTAGCAGCGCCCATTGCCAGGGCGCGGTGGCAAAGGCCAGGTAGAACGCGAAGAAGGCCGAACCCCACAACACCCGCATCGGCCAGCTCTTGCCCATCCACTGCAGGAAGCGCGAGCTCGGGAACTCGCCGTCGAACCTGGCCTCGGGCGTGGTCTCGAAATAAGCGATCGCGTGATAGATCCGCTTGGTCCGGTACATCATCTGGAACAGGCCCGGGATCAGCGACCGATACCGGCTGGGTGAATGCGGATCCTTGTCGCCGTCGCTGTATGCGTGATGCATGCGGTGCAGCACGGCGTATCCGCGCGGGTTGAGATAGCTCGAGTTCTGCGCGATGGCCGTCAAGACGTCGAAGAAGCGCTCCCAGCCGCGCGACATGGTGAACTGCCGGTGCGCGCCGTAGCGATGCAGAAAGAAGCTCTGGCAGAACAGCGATAGCTGCCAGTGGACGATGAAGAGGACCACGACCGTCATGGGTGGCGAACGGTAGCACGGCGGGGGGACGACCGCGCTCAGTTCGTCGCGAAGCAGTAAAAGCGACCGGCGCCCCCCCCCGGTGCCGTGTCGGCGCACTGGCTCGGGTGTGCCGAGTTCCACGACGCCATGACGATTGGATTGGTCTGCGTCCCGTTGCGATCGACGTGGCCAACGTACGAGTTGCCCACGGCGCTGTCCCAGGCTCCGCAGGTGAAACCGGTATTTACCATGCCGTTCATGAGCGAACCGGTGAGCATGTCGTGCTCGTTGTTGGTGCCCGCCGGCCGCACCAGCCGCCCGGGAACGATCAGCCCCTTGTCAGTGAGGGCCGTGTTCTGGGTGATGTTGTTGGTCATGCCGTTCTCTTCGTGGAGCTGCACCAGGTTCGCGGCGATCATCACGCCGTGGATGTTGAACCACGGACCGCTGCCGATGCGCGTGCGCGCGTTCTCGGCCGCGGTGCTGAGATACGCCTTCCAGGTCTTGCCCGTCACTCCCGCCGCCGCGGCCAACCGCGCGCACTTCGCGTCTGCCGCCGCCAGGCCGCCGAGATTTCCCGTGGCGCTGGTCTCGCTGGTGACGAAAAAGCTCATCTGCGGGGAAACGGCGCCGTCGGCGGTCGCCGGCGCGTCGACGTTCGAGCCGGTGTCGGCCCTGGGCGCGTCGGCGCCCGCGTCGGTTCCACCGGTGGCGCCGCCGGTTCCAGCGCTGGCGCCTCCGGTCCCTGGGCCGCCCGTCATCCCACCGGTTCCGGGATTCCCGGTCGCGCCACCGGCCGCGCTGCCGCCGCTTCCGGGGGTGCCGCCCCCGCTCCCGCCGGTTTTTCCGCCGGCGCCACTATTGCCCGAGTTGCTGCTGCCGCACGCTCCCAACCCCAGCACCACCATCAGTCCGACCAGCGCCGGCGCAGCAGTTCCTCTGATCATCGACATCGTCAGCCTGGTCAGCATGGTGAATCTCCCCAGCGCGTCGCTCGAAAGGACGCCGTGATCTTCCGGGCCAATCCTTCGACGGAGAACCTATCCGGTTCCCGGATGGCCTGTCTACCCAATCCTCGTGCCCGCTTGGCCGCGTCGGCCGGTCGTTTGCCGTGCCGGGAACGAACACCGGAAACTGCGCGTCGGCGTTGCGGCAGAGAGGCGGACCGGACGAGCGATTGCCTCGCCGCGCTCGCGGCCGGTGTTATGTTGCGAGCCAACCAGGGAGGACACCAATGGCCCAATCGAGATTGATGCTCGTGTCGAGCGCAGCGTGGGCGCTCGGCTTCGTGGTGGGGTTGGGCGGGGTGGTGGTCGGATGCGGCAACTCCGGCAACAACGCGGACGCAGGCTCGGGGGTAGGGGGGGCGAATGGGACCGGCGGCGGGTCTGTCACCGGGACCGGCGGCGCGAGCACCACCGGGACCGGCGGCGCGAGCACCACCGGGACCGGCGGCGCCACCGGGGGCGTCGGCGGTGTCAGCGGCACCGCGGGATCGAATGGAACCGGGGGCGCGACCGGAACCGGCGGTCGTGGCACCGGCGGGGCCCCGGCCGACGCGGGCGCGCGGCCCGACGCCGGCGGCACCGCCATGAGCTTCTTCGTCACCAGCACCGGCAGCGGAAACATGGGCGGCAACCTGAGAGGGATCGCCGGCGCCGATGCGAAGTGCCAGTCCCTGGCCACCGCGGTCGGTCGTGGCAGCAGCACCTGGCACGCCTACCTCAGCACCAGCGCGGCGCCGCCGGTGCACGCGCGCACGCGCATCGGCAACGGTCCCTGGTACAACGCCCGCGGGACCATGATCGCCGCCAGCGTGGCGCAGCTGCACGACGAGGGCGGCATGAATGCGTTGAGCGCCGCCAACTCGCTGGACGAAAATGGCGCGATGATCCCGACCAACCAGCACGACATGCTCACCGGATCGACGGTGGCCGGGATGGCGTTTCCCGCCACGCCCGACCGCACCTGCGCCGACTGGAC
>DASRQZ010000147.1:0-46282 GCA_035696125.1 Polyangia bacterium | reverse complement strand
AGCGTGACCGAGCTGGGCGCCGGGAACGTGGGCGGGATGACGCTGGTCCCCGGCGTCTACCAATGGGGCACGGGGCTGCAGATCCCCGGCGACGTCACCTTGAACGGCTCCGGGACGGCGGTCTGGATCTTCCAGGTCGCGCAGGACCTCACGATCAGCAGCGGTGCGAAGATCCTGCTGGCCGGGGGCGCGATGACCAAGAACGTCTTCTGGCAAGTCGCCGGCCGGGTCGAGGTCGGCACCACGGCGCACCTCGAGGGCGTCGTCCTGTCGCAAACCGCGATCACCCTGCGCACGGGCGCGTCGATCAACGGCCGGCTGCTGGCGCAGACGGCGGTCAACATCGACGGCAGCGCCGTGGTCCAGCCAGCCCAGTAGCAACACCGCTGTCGAGTATTCCGACGTGTCGTCGCGCAACTTCGACAATGTCGACGGTTACCGGCGACGCCAAGAGGAGAACGCAACATCATGGGAAGGAACCGCGTCATGCAGTACAAGATTCAAAGGTTGGAAACACCGGGCATGCGGCTGGGATCGCCGGGCGCGTTGGCGCTGGGCTGGTACCCACCCGCGTTGCGCAAGACCGCCGTCGCCATCGCGGGTTTTGCCGTCCTGATCGTGGGCGTGGCGTTCATCTTCTTGCCTGCCCCCTCTGTCGTGGTGATTCCCTTCGGTCTGGCGATCCTCGCCCGCGAGTTTCCCTGGGCGAAGAAGGTGCTCGATTGGTCCCGAGAGCACGTGCGTCGGTCGTGGTTGGTCGTCAGGGACCGACTGGCCAAGGTGGCGTGAATCATCCCGGAACCGTCAGGCAAACCCCTACGGTGGGGGTGGGTTTTCCCGGATGGAGCGCCAGCGTGCCCGGTCGCAAAATCGGACCCACGAAAGGTCCGGGTGACGGCCATGACGACGAGAGCGATGGGCCGCTTCGACTTGCGAAACTCCGTTCCGATGAATCCGGCCGAGGAGCTACGGTGCGCGAGGGAATATGTGAGGACGAAGGATCCGGCGTTGGCCCAGCGCATGGTCACCGCGAACCTACGATTGGTCGTGAAGATCGCCCACGGCTACGCGCACCACGATCGCGACCTGCGCGACCTGGTCCAGGAGGGGAATCTGGGCCTCATCCACGCCGTGACCAGGTACGACCCCAGGCGGGGCGTCAAGCTTTGTTCCTACGCGGCCTGGTGGATCCGGGCGTACATCTTGAAGTACACGGTGGCCAACTGGCGCCTGGTGAAGACGGGGACGACCCAGGCGCAGCGCAGGCTGTTCTTCCGGCTACGAGCCGAGCAAGGCAAGCTGGAGAGACAGGGCGGGCAGCCCGACGTGCGGCGGCTGGCAGCCGGGCTCAACGTGAAAACGGCCGAGGTCGTGTCGATGATGGAGCGTTTCGCCGGCAGCGACACGTCGCTGGATGCGCCGGCACACCCCCACGAGGTGAGGAGCCGGAGCATCGGGGACTCGCTGGCTTCGGAGGCGGCGTTGCGGCCCGACGTGCGGGCCGAGGCTTCGGAGTTCGCCCAGGCCGTGGGCGCCAGCCTGAAAGGGTTTGGCCGTACCCTTCATGGCAGGGAGCGCGCGATCTATCTCAGGCGGTTGATGAGCGAAGAACCGGAAACCCTTGCCCAGCTGGCGGCCCGGTTCGGCGTGACTCGCGAACGGACGCGCCAGGTGGAGCAGCGTCTCAAAGGTCGAATTCGGGACTATCTGAGAAACCAGCTCGGCGACGCCCTGGAACCGGTCCGCGCCGCGGCCTGAGCGGCGCGGAGGAGGCGCCCAGGCCGGCAACGAGCGGCCACGAGCCACTCGCGGCGTCAGCGGAGGCCTGATCCCGATCATCGGGGCCGGGAGCGAATCCTCGGCCGCCAGGCGCCGGAGCGCGCATAGTTCCTGGGTGTCGGGAAGAACCCCAGGTCCAGCTTGCGGAAAGCAGAGGCCGAGTGATGACTGATGTCATGGACGCTGGCTGGTCCGAGGCTCAAGCTGACTGTCGCCGGCTGTTCGAGGACAGCGCGCAACCGATGTGGATCCTGGCCGAGGGGGGCTTCGCCGCCGTCAACCGGGCTGCGCTGCTGCACTACGGATACTCGCGGGACGAGCTCCTGAGCATGAAGATCGAGGACCTCGAGCTGACGGGAGCGGCATCGAGAGCACCGGCGCGCGTGGGCCAGCCGCCGCTGGCCGCCGCCGCGAGTGAGCGTGGCATCGGCGAGCACCAGAAGAAAGACGGCACCCGGATCGACGTCGAGGTCACGTCGTTCCCGATCACGTTCGACGGAAGGGCGGCTGTGCTCGCTTCGGTCCTGGACGTGACCTACCGGAGGCGGACGGAGGCCCAGGCCCGCTACCTGGACGTGCTGCTGGCGACGGTGACCGACGCGGTGGTCGCCAGCGACGAGAAATTCATCCTGACCAGCTGGAACGCCGCCGCGGAGTCGACCTATGGACGGCGCGCGGAGGAGGTCCTGGGCCAGCCCGACGCGCTGGTGTTTCGCACCGACTTCGTGGGTGTGGAACGCGCCGAGGCCATCCACACCCTGGTCGAGACCGGACGCTTCCATGGCGAGCTGACGCACCGCCGGGGGGACGGCAAGCGTGTCCACATCGAGTCGCGCGCGGTCGCCTTCTACGACAGCGGCGGCAAGCGACTGGGCTACGTCAGCGTCAATCGCGACATCACCGATCGCCGCTACGCCGAAGAGACGATCCGGGCGCTGCTCAACGACGTCATCACGGCGCAGGAAGACGAGCGCCGAAGGATCGCGCGCGAGCTGCACGACGAGACGGCCCAGACCCTGACCTCGTTGCTGGTCGGCCTCAAGAGCGTCGAGGAATCGCAGGACCTGGGTCAGGCGCGCGGGGCGGCGAGCACGATGCGGGCGTTGGTGTCCTCCGCGCTCGAGGGAGTGCAGCGCATCGCGCGTGGACTGCGCCCGAGCGTGCTCGACGACCTCGGCGTCGAAGAGGCGCTGGAACGCTTGACCGCCGACTTCACGCGCGCCAACCAGTTCGTCGTTCACCTCGAGGTCACCGGTCCGCGGTTGCCGCGCCTGTCGGAGTCGCTGGAGATTGCTCTTTATCGCGTCGTGCAAGAGGCGCTGACCAACGCGAGCAAGCACGCCGCGCCCAAGGCGGTCAGCGTGGTGGTCCACCGCAATCCCAACCTGGTCCGGTTGGTCATCGAGGACGACGGCCGGGGCTTCGACGTCGCCAAGACGCGCCCCGACACCCAGCTGGGCCTGATGGGGATGCGGGAGCGCGCCCATCTGGTCGGCGGGTCGATGACGGTCGAGTCGTCCAAGGGTCGCGGCACGACCGTCTGTGTGACCATCCCGCTGCCGGCGGGCGGCCCGGCGCCGGAGTCATCGTGAGCATCCGGGTCTTCATCGCGGACGATCACGGGGTCCTCCGGGGCGGCCTGCGGGCCCTCCTCAATAACCAGCCCGACATGGAGGTCGTCGGTGAGGCCGCCAACGGGCCGGACGCCGAGGCCGGTATCCGGGCGACCGAGCCCGACGTCGCCCTCATCGACATCAGCATGCCCGACGGCGGCGGCCTGGCCGCCATCGCGGCGGTGATGCGGGCGCGGCCGAAGACCCGGATCCTGGTGTTGACGGTGCACGACGAGCTCGGTTACGTACAGGCGGCCGCCGACGCGGGCGCCGCCGGTTACGTGGTGAAGAAGGCGGTCGACACGGAGCTGCTCGCCGCCATTCGCGTGGTCGCCGAGGGACGAACGTTCATGGACGCCTCGCTCGGCCTGGGACTGGCCCGACGAGCGATGCGGCCGAGAGCCACGGACGCGGTCTCCGGACGCGAGCTCACGGAGCTGACCGTGCGCGAGCGCGAGGTGATGGGACGCGTCGCCGAGGGCTACACCAACTCGCAGATCGCGGAAGAGCTGCGCGTGGGGATCAAGTCGATCGAGACCTACCGTTCCAGGCTCATGGAGAAGCTCGGTCTCACCAGCCGCGCTGATCTGGTGAGGCTGGCCCTGGAGTGCGGCGTCCTGGCGCCCGGCAAACCGGCGCCATAGCCGGCTGCCGACAGAGGGCCTCAGGCCCCGGGCTTCAGGCCCCAGGAACGGACTGCCGACAGAGGGCCTCAGGCCCCGGGCTTCAGGCCCCGGGAACGGAAAGGGCACGCTACCTCAGGTGATGAGCGTCTTGCCTGAAGCCTGAAGCCCCGAAGCCCGAAGCCCGAAGCCCGAAGCCTGAACAGCCCGAACGCATGTCACAAGGGCTCAGCCGCCCCAGTCGGGCCCGGGTAGGCCCTGGAACGTGGCGCGCACGCCGTCGATCCATTTCTTGCTGAGCGCGCCGAAGTAGGGATCACCCTGTTCGAATCGGCGGCGCTTCCGGATCTGGAGGGCGTCGCGTTCGTAGCAGATCAGATCGATGGGCATGCCCACCGACAAGTTGCAGCGCATGGTGGAGTCGAACGAGACCAGCACGCACTTGGCCACGTCGTCGGGCCGGGTCGACGAGTCGATGACCCGATCCAGGATCGGTTTGCCGTACTTGGTCTCGCCGGTCTGGAAGAACGGCGTATGGGCGCCAGCCTCTATGAAATTGCCCTCGGCGTAGATCCGGAAGAGCCGCATGGCTTCGCCCTTTATCTGGCCGCCGAGGATGAACGACGCGTTGAAGGCCAGATCATTTCTCTCCAGATGCTCCTTGTCACGGTGCTCGATCGCGCGCATGGCGTCCGAGACGACGCACGCGACATCGAACATGGTCCGGGCGGTGCGCAGGCTGGGCGGCCCGTCGTCGGCGGCCGCCTTCTGAGTGAGCACGCTGACGACGGCCTGGGTTCCGGCCAGGTTTCCGGAGCTCAGCAAGACCAGCACCCGTTCACCCGGGCGCTCGAAGACGGTCATCTTGCAGAACGATGCAAAGTCGTCGACACCCGCATGGGTGCGGGAGTCCGACGCCAGGACGATCCCCTCCTTGAGCAGGACCCCCACGCAGTAGGTCATACCCCGACGCTCGCCCGACCTGGCCCGGTCGCACGACGGGCGGTCAAGCGACGACCTCGTCGGTCCAAACCCGGAAGCTCGACAGCGTGTTGGGTCCAAATGTGGTGGTGATCGCGACGTCGGCGGCGTCGCGACCGCGGGCGATGAGGATCCGCCCGATGCGCGGGACATTGTTTCGCGGATCGAAGGTGTGCCAGGCACCGCCGAGATAGGCCTCGAACCATCCTGCGAAGTCCATCGGCGACGGGTCCTTTGGCCGGCCTATGTCACCCAGGTAGCCGGTGCAGTACCGCGCGGGGATGTTCATGCACCGGCACAGGGTGATGGCCAGGTGGGCGAAGTCGCGGCACACGCCCTTGCGCTCCTGGAAAGCGTCCCAGGCGGTCTTGGTCGGGCTGGCGAATTCGTAGCCGAACTGGATGCGCTCGTGGACGAAGTCGCAGATCGCCTGCACGCGTCCCCAGCCGAGCGGGCTGCCAGAGAAGCGGTCCCAGGCGAACTGGGACAGCTTGTCGGTCTCGCAGTAGCGACTTCCCAGCAAGAACACCAGCGTCTCCTCCGGAAGCTGCTGCACCAGGTGCTGAACCGCGGACGGCACGACCGCATCCAACGCGCCGGTGTCGTTGACGATGGCGTCGCTGGTCACGCAGAAATGCCCCGCGGGCGCGACCAGTCGGGTGCACCAGTTGCCGAAGCCGTCCCGGTATGCGGCGGTGGGGACCGCCGGCGTCGTCATCATGTGGTCTGGCCGCTCCAGATCCGAGACCCGGCTGTGATGGACGTTGAGGGTCAGGATCATCGGCGTGGATTGGGGAAGGTCGTAGTTCAGCTCGTAGCCAACGCGGATCTGCATGGTGTTGCCCTGAACATAAGCACCATTCGGGCAAAATACATCCACGGCATTTGCGACGGCGAGCGGCGGGATTTCCTCATGGCCGTTTCATGGCGCGCCGCCCAGAGTGGTCAGCGCACGGCTCCCCCTCGAGTGATGGGGCGTCCCGTTCGATCCAAGAAAGAGATCACGACCATGACCATCCGACCACTCTCCGACCGAATCCTGGTGAAGCGCGTTGCCGAACAAGCGAAGACCGCGGGCGGGCTGCACATCCCCGACAGCGCCAAGGAGAAGCCGCTCGAGGCGATGATCGTCGCGGTGGGCAGCGGCAAGGTGCTGGAGGACGGCTCGCGCCGCCCGCCGACGGTCAAGACCGGCGACAAGGTGCTGCTGGCGAAGTACTCCGGGAGCGAGATCGTGGTCAACGGCGTTGAGCATCTGATCCTGCGCGAGGACGATGTCCTCGCGGTGATCGAGTAGACAGGGGAAGCCATCATGTCAGCCAAGAACATCGTTTTTTCCGACGACGCCCGCAACAGCATCGCCAGCGGGCTCAACATCCTGGCCAATACCGTCAAGGTGACGCTGGGTCCGCGCGGCCGCAATGTGCTCATCGAGAAGTCCTGGGGCTCGCCGACGGTGACCAAGGATGGGGTCACCGTCGCCAAGGAGATAGAGCTCGAGGACAAGCTGGCCAACCTGGGCGCCCAGATGGTGAAGGAGGTCGCCTCCAAGACCTCTGACGTCGCGGGCGACGGCACCACGACGGCGACCGTGCTGGCGCAAGCCATCTACGCGGAGGGCAGCAAGCTGGTGAGCGCCGGTCACAACCCCATGGACATCAAGCGCGGGATCGACGCGGCCGTCGCCAAGATCGTGGCCAGCCTGAAAGAGCAGGCCAAGCCGACCAAGGGCCGGACCGAGATCGCCCAGGTGGGCACGATCAGCGCGAACGGTGACCGCGTGATCGGCGATCTGCTGGCGAACGCCATGGAGAAGGTCGGCAAGGAGGGCGTCGTGACCGTCGAAGAGGCGAAGTCGATGGAGACCACCCTGGAGGTCGTCGAGGGGATGCAGTTCGATCGCGGCTACCTGTCGCCCTATTTCGTCACCGACCCCGAGCGCATGGAGGCGGTCCTGGAGGACTGTTTCGTCCTTTTGCACGAGAAGAGACTGTCGAGCATGAAGGACCTCCTGCCGGTGCTGGAGCAGGTCGCGAAGGCGGGCAAGCCCCTGCTCATCATCGCCGAGGACGTCGAGGGTGAGGCGCTGGCCACGCTGGTCGTGAACAAGCTGCGCGGCACATTGCAGATCTGCGCGGTCAAGGCGCCGGGCTTCGGCGATCGCCGCAAGGACATGCTCAATGACATCGCCGCGCTGGTGGGCGGCGAGGCCATCACCGAGGACCTGGGCGTCAAGCTCGAAGGCGTGGCGCTCAAGAGCCTGGGCCGCGCCAAGCGGATCACGGTGACCAAGGACAACACCACCGTCGTGGACGGCGTCGGCAAGAAGCCGGCGATCCAGGCGCGGGTCGAGCAGCTCCGCGTCCAGGTCGAGGATTCGACCTCCGACTACGACCGGGAGAAGCTGCAAGAGCGGCTGGCCAAGCTGGTGGGCGGCGTCGCCATCGTGAAGGTGGGCGCCGCCACCGAGACCGAGATGCGGGAGAAGAAGGCCCGCGTCGAGGACGCGTTGCACGCGACGCGCGCGGCGATCGAAGAGGGCATCGTCCCGGGCGGCGGGGTCGCGCTGATTCGCGCGGCGTCGTCGCTGGCCGACCTCAAGTTCAAGGACGACCGGCAGTACGGCGTCCACATCATCCGCCGCGCCATCGAGGAGCCACTGCGCCAGATCGCGACCAACGCGGGTCACGAGGGATCGGTCGTCGTCGACAAGGTGAAGAACGGCAAGGGCGCCTTCGGCTTCAACGCCGCCACGGAAGAGTACGAGGACCTGATCAAGGCCGGCGTGATCGATCCGACCAAGGTGGTGCGCGCCGCGCTACAGAACGCGGCGTCCGTCGCGGCCCTGATGCTGAGCACGGAAGCGCTCATCACCGACCTGCCCAAGAAGAGTGGAGCAGCTTCGGCGTCGTCGTCCGAGGGCTGATACGACATTGGTGCCCGAGGGGCCGCGGAGGGTTCTCCGCGTTCCCCGTGCGAAACTGCGCTCGAACGGCTCGCTGGAGCGGGTGAAACGCTCGCCGTCCCTGCAGCGGCGCCTTGCGGGCGGCGCGGCCGGCGCGTACAAACAGGAATGATCCGTTTTCAGGGCACGGGTGCGTCGCGCGGGATCGCGATCGGCCCCGCGTACCTGATGGACATGCGGCTGGTCATCGCCGAGCGGCGCATCCTGCGCAACGATCGCGAGGCCGAGGTGGCGCGCCTCGACGCCGCGCTCGCGGCCGCCGAGGAACAGCTCGACCTGGTGCAGCGCAAGGTGGATGAAGCGCAGGGTAGCGGCCACGAGTTCATCGAGGCCCACCGGCTGATCCTGCGCAGCCCGGAGCTGGCCGGGGAGGCGCGCCGGCTGATCAACGGCGAGTGCTTCTCGGCCGAGTGGGCGGTCTCGCGCGCCAGTGAACGGATCCGTCTGACCTTCTCGCGGCTCGACGATCGGTATTTTCGCGACCGCGGCGGTGACTTCGACGTCGTCGCCGAGCGTCTGCTGCGCGTCCTGCTGGGCCTGCCCGAGCTGCGGCCCGGCGTCGGCGCGCCCCGCGGCGGCGTCGCCGTTGGCACCGATATCTCGCCGCTCGATCCTCATCAGCTGCAACGCGCCGGGATCCTGGCCATCGTCAGCGAGAGCGGTGGCGCGACCTCTCTGGCCGCCGTCAGGGCCAGGGCCTGCGGGTTGCCATACGTGTTCGGCATCAGGAGCCTGGCGGCCCAGGTCACGCCCGCGGGGACCTTGATCGTCGACGGTACCCACGGCGAGGTCATCGTCGATCCGGACGAAGCCTGCCTGCACACCTACCGCCTGCGCGCCGAGACCGAGAAGACCCGCCTGCTGGCGCGCGGCGCCAGGCGCGCGCTGCAGTCGGTCACCAGCGACGGCGTCGCCATTCACCTCGCGGCCAACGTCGAGTCCCTGGCCGGCGTCGCGGCGGCGCTCGCGGCGGGCGCCGAGTCGATAGGGCTGTTTCGCACCGAGTTCCTTTACCTCGAGCGTCCCGACCTACCGGGCGAGGAGGAGCAATACCAGGACGCACTGGCTGCCATGGCGGCCGCGCCCGGAATGCCCATGACCTTTCGAACCATCGACCTTGGTGGCGACAAGCTGCCGCTCGCGTTCAGGATTCTCACCGGACCAAACCCTGCCCTCGGAGTCCGATCCATCCGCTTTTCCCTGCAGCGGCCCGAGATCCTGCGGCCCCAGCTGCGCGCGCTTTATCGCGCGGCAGCGCAAGGGCCGCTGCGCCTGATGTTTCCGCTGGTGTCCGGCCTCTTCGACCTGCGGCAGCTCCGGGCCGTGTGCGACGACGTTCGCGGCGAGCTAGGAAGGGCAGGGGAGGTCCACGATGCCACGGCCGCCCTGGGCGTGTTGATCGAGACGCCCAGCGCGGCGCTGACGGCGGATCACCTGGCACGACAGTGCGATTTTCTCAGCATCGGAACCAACGATCTCATTCAATATGCGTTCGCCGCCGATCGAGAGAACGAAGACGTGGCCTACCTCTATCAACCACTGCATCCCGCGGTCCTGCGCATGCTGAAGCTGGTCGTCGACGCCGCGCGGACCGCTCGGGTGTCGCTCTCGATCTGTGGTGACATGGCGGGCGATCCGTCGCTGACCTGGATCTTGATCGGGCTCGGGCTGCGCGAGCTGTCGATGGATCCGGATCGCATCCCTCTCGTCAAGGCGGTCGTGCGCGGATCTTCGCTGGCCGAGGCCGAGGAGGTGACCGCGCAGGCGCTCGCGCTCGACAGCGAGGTCGAGATCGCCGACCTGCTCAGGGTGAGGCTGGGCGACCGCTTCGCCGAGGAGATCGACGGATCCTTCCTGCGCACCAGGCGCGCCTGATCCGGTACCGGTCGGCGGGCGTCACGGCCGCCGAGTCGTTGATCTCCGGTCTGCACGGCGGCCTGGCGCACCCTCGGTCATCGATGGAAAGCAGGGCGGCGTGATCCGACCGCCAGCGCCCCACACGACGTCGAGCCGATGTTTTTTGGGTCCCGATGAAGGATGTGGGGGGCGTCCCGCGAACCAGATGCGAGATGACTGTCGAGGCGGCCGCCAGGAACGCGCAGCGAATGACCCCGTCCGCGCGTTGCGCCACGAGCGTGTGCCTCGCGATGCTCGCGGTCTCCCCGGCGCTGGCGCAGGAGGCGCCCGCGCTGCGTCCCCCGGTCGCGCAGGGCAACACCGACGTGCCCTATCCGCCGGGCGCCACCGGTGACGCCGCCGTGCTGCTCGAACTGGTCGTCGGCGCGGACGGAGTTGTCTCCAGCGTGGTGGTCGTGGAGGGCGCCGAGCCGTTCGCCGAATCAGCCCGCAGCGCCGCGGCGGCCTGGCGGTTCGCGCCCGCGCAGCGAGGTGGCACGCCGGTCGCGGCCCGCATCCGCACCCGCGTCGAGTTCCACCAGGATCAGCCGGCTGACGCGGCCGATGCAGCTCGCACGACGCCGGCGCCAGTCGGTCCGGCTCCGCCGACGTCGGCGCTGGCGGCGCCGACGCGGACACCGACGCCGACGCCGACGCCGACGCCCACCTCGCCCTTGCGGGTCCCCGAGGCGGCGACCGAACCGCCTCTGGAGGTGACCGTGCGCGGCCAGCGGCGGGACATCGGGCAGGCCAGGCTGTCGGACGCCGAGGTGCGCGAGATGCCGGGTGCGTTCGGAGATCCATTTCGCGCGGTCGAGGCGCTGCCCGGGGTGACACCGCTGGTGAGCGGGTTGCCGTACTTCTTCATGCGCGGGGCTCCTCCCAACAACAATGGCTACTTCCTCGACGGCATCCGCGTTCCCCTCTTGTTCCACGTCGGCCTCGCCCAGGGAGTCATCCATCCCGGGCTGGTCGACCACGTGGACTTCTTGTCTGGTTCCGCTCCGGCCAGCTACGGGGGCGTGGCGGGGGCGATCATTGCCGGTCAGACCCGCGATCCGGCCCCGGCGGCGCACGGAGAAGCCAACCTGCGCATCGTCGACGCGGGCGGCCTGGTCGAATCGCCGGTGGCCGGCGGTCGAGGGAGCGTCCTTTTGGCCGCGCGCTACGGGTACCCGGGCCCGGTCCTGGGCGCGATCACCTCTGACCTCACGCTCAGCTACTGGGACTACCAGGCGCGGGGAACCTGGCGGCTGTCCGATCGAGACACCCTGGGGATCCTGGCGTTCGGCAGCCACGACTACCTGGCGACGCCGTCGCCGTCCGGGGATCCGACGGCCAGGCCGATCGAGCAGTTCGTCACCGATTTTCACCGGGTCGACCTGCGATACGACCACGCGCTGGACGACGGTCGAATCCGCATCGGGATCACCGGCGGCCATGACCGGCAGGGAGCGGCCCCCATCTACATCACGGAGCGGTCGCTGGCGGTGCGCCTGGACGTCGATCGCCGGCTGTCGTCGTCCGTGCGGGTTCGCGGGGGTGCCGTCGGTCGGCTCGACGACCACGGCTTCCGGCAGAATGCCACCGGTCCGGGCGATTCCGTCCCGGATTCCAGCGCCAATCCTCCCCCGACCAACCTGACCGCGGGCGTGCACGCCGACGTGATCTGGCGGGTCAGCCCGCGCGTGGAGATCGTGCCGGGCCTCCGCTTCGATGTCTTCGGATCTTCCCGCCCCGACGCCCCCGGCAGCACGGCGCGGGTGCGCACCACGGTCCCGGCGTTCGATCCGCGTCTCTCGGCGCGCGTGATGATGACCCCGGCCGTGGCCTGGCTTTCGGCCCTGGGGGTCACCCATCAATATCCCGCCCTGCGCGTGGGCGACTTTGCGCCGGTGTTCTCGGTGCCCGGTTTCCCCTTCGGTGACCGGCAACTGCAGACCGCCGTGCAGGCCAGCCAGGGGGTCGAGGTCATGTTGCCGGCGGATATCGCCCTGACGACGACGGGCTTCCTGTCGCGCTGGTCGGGCCTCACCGATCTGACCGGCAGCTGCTTGCAGGCCATGCCCGACGGCATGGCGCAGTGCCCCAGCAACCAACCGGTGCGGGGTCAGGCGTACGGTCTCGAGCTGCTGGCGCGCCGGCCGCTCTCGAAGCGGCTCAGCGGCTGGCTCTCTTACACCCTGTCCCGCTCGACCAGGGAGGCGCACTTCATCACGCCGTCGGGAGGCGACGCGGTGGCGCGCGTGCCGAGCGAAGGCGATCGCACCCACGTGCTGAACGCCATCCTCGCCTACGATCTGGGCCGCCGGTGGCGAGTCGGCGCAAGGTTCGTCTATTACACCGGCTCCCCCTATTCCCGGCTGGACGGAACGGTGCCGGTGCCTCCGTACAACGCTCTTCGCGCGCCGGCCTTTTTCCGGCTGGATGTCCGGATCGAAAAGCGCTGGTCGCTGGGAAAACACGGATCCATCGCCCTGGTCATCGAGGGGCAGAACGTGACGCTGAGCACCGAGAAGAGCGGCCTGTTCCTGGACTGCACGGAGGCACCGGACGCGCCGACGCGTTGCACGCAGGGCAAAGTCGGGCCCCTCACGATTCCAAGCGTCGGTGTCGAGGTGTTTTTTTGACTCTGCATGAAGTTGGCGACGAAGGGTCCGGCCTTCCCGAGCGAAGATGGGGTGGAGCCGAGTCATGAAATCGCGTCACGCGGCGGCGATCCTCCCTTTTCTGCTGGGTGTCCTGGCGGCCCGGCCAGCGCCGGCCGCCGATCGGCCCTGTGCCCGGATCGCGGTCGAGACCGAGGCCAGCCTGCTCGCCCACTGGCCCGATTTGCCGGGGCAGGTTCGCACGGCGTTCGAGGCGCGCGTCGACGTCGACGCCTGCGCGCGCGTGCAGTTGACCGGGAATCGCGCCTCGATCGCGGTGGCGGTGGTCTTGCCGGACGGACGGTCCGCCTCGCGATGGGTGTCCCGACCCGAGGATGTCGTGCCGATGCTCGAGGCGCTGCTCCTGGTTCCCGAGCCCCGGCGGCTGGCCCCCGCACCGGGCACGGAGACAGCGACAGCGACAGCGCCGCTGGCCGCGTCCGCCACGAGAACCCACGACATCGCGGCCAAGATCAACCCCGCGCCGTCGGCGGACCGCGACCCACCGCCGGGGTCGCCCGCCGTTCAGGCGAGCGGAGTGGGCGTCGAGCTCTCCATCGCCACGACCGCGCGCATCGGCGATGGTCAGGCGGGCGCCGGCCTGGCGGCGCTCTCGATGCTCGACGTGGCGGGGTGGCTGGCTGGGTTCGAGGGCCGGGTCGACGCTTACCAGGGAACCTCGGCGGGCGCGCCCACGGGGGCTCTGGAGCTTGCCGTGCTGGGCGGCCGGCGCCTGCGCTCGGGGACGCTGGCGCTGGACCTGGTGGCGGGGCCCGCGGTGGCCTTGCGAGGTACGACCAAGTCCGTCCAGCAGGTGGGCACCACCGGCCCCGTCGTCACGACGTCCACGTCCCGGGTGGAACCCCGGCTGATCCTGGGCGCGCGCCTGAACCTTCGCGCCCGGTCGACGCTGCGCACGTTCGTGGGCGTCGAGGGAGAGCTCGGCCGGTCCACCGATGGCGCCGACCTGTCGAGCGACCTGCCGCCCTTGCCGGCCTGGACCGTGGGGCTGGCGTTCGGCGTTGCCGTGGGGACGCGCTGATGACCCGCCGCCCGATCCATCCGCCCGCCGTCCGGGAGGCCGCCAGCGGGTCCGATGCCGGGTCCGATGCCGACGTGATGAGCCGGCTGGCGCGCGGAGACGGCGGGGCTCTCGGGGAGCTCTACGATCGGTACCACCAGAGGGTGCGTCGGTTCGTCGCCGGTGCCACCTCCGACGCCGAGGACGTCGACGATCTGGTGCAGCTGACGTTCCTGGCTGCCGCCCGCAGCGCCGGGCGATACGACGGCCGCCTGTCCTGCCGGCCCTGGCTGATCGGGATCGCGGCCCAGTACGTGCGGCGCCGCCGCCGCGCCGTCGCCCGTCTGTTCGCGGTCCTGTCGTCGGCCACCGGTGCCCGCGCCACCAACGTCGACCCCGGCGCGATGCTGCAGGCGCGCAGCGACGTCGAGCGGGCGTTGTCCCGCATCAGCGCGCCCAAACGCATCGCCTTTCTGATGGCCGAGGTCGAAGGGCTGACCTGCCCGGAGATCGCGCAAGCCTTGCACATCCCGATCGGGACGGTGTGGACGCGGCTGCACGCGGCCCGTCGCGAGCTGCGCCGCATGCTGGACGAGGGCAGCGAGACATGAGCGCCCCATCATGCCCCAGGCTGTTCGAGGCGGAAGCGACGCGCGACGGTCGCCTGAGCGAGGCCGAATCTGCGAGCTTCCGGCGCCACCTGACCGCCTGCGCGGTGTGCGCGCGCGAGGTGCAGGCGCTGGAGGCGCTGGCGCGGGCCGTGAGGTCCGAGCGGCCCGGCGGGTCGCACGCGGACGAGCTGCGGACCTGGCGGGAACGAACCCGGTTGCTGAGCGCGTGGGACCGCATCCTGATCACGCCGCAGCGCCGCCGGAGCGCGCGGCGCTGGCTGGTGCTTCCGCTGGCCCTCACGGCGCTGGTCGCGGGCTGGCTGGTCTTCTCGAAGGGCACAGTTGTGCCCCCGCTCGAGCGGGTGTCAGTCGCCAGCGTCCAGGCCGACAGCACGGCCGTCTGGTCGCAGAGCAGGGAGGCGGGCGATCGCGAGAGGGTCACGCTCGCGCGCGGCACCTTGTGGATTCATGTCGGGCACCCGTCGCGCGCCGGCCGCTTCCAGGTCGTGCTCCCGGACGGTGAGCTGGACGACATCGGGACGATCTTCGCGGTGACGGTGGCGGAGGGGCATACGATGCGGGTCGCGGTCCTCGAGGGCAGCGTGGTGCTCCGGCTCCGCGGCCGGCCGGTGGTGACGATCGGTCCGGGACAAGAATGGATCCCGGACGCCGGAGCGGCGGCGCCCGCGGGACCGAGCGCCGCGCCCGCCACCGAACCGACCTCGCGGCGGCGCTTGTCGGCAGCGCCGCGCGCCGTGCCGCCCGCGCCTCGCCTTCACCGGCCGGTGGATTCTGCGCCGCCAGTGGATGCTTCGGTCGACTTTCGCGCCGCGATCGCCGCGCTGCGCGCCGGCGACAACCGGGGCGCGGCCGCCGGATTCACGGCCTTTGTCGCGCGCCACCCCGCCGACCGCAGGGCGGAGGATGCGGCCTACCTGCGGGTCATCGCGCTGCAAAGGTCGGGAGCCGGCGACGACATGCAGCTCGCCGCGCGGGAGTATCTGCGGCTCTACCCGCGCGGGTTCCGGCGCGCGGATGTGGAGAGCTTGCTTCGCTGACGCGGGCAGCTCGCGCCTGGATTCCACCGGACGTCAGCGTCAGCCGAGCGATCACCAACAACACCGGGGGACCACACCTTGAGCACCGTCGACGTCGTCAAGCGAGTGTTGCTGCAGTCAGGGGCGTCCTGGGTGCTCTGGTTCCTGGGCGCTCTGTCGCTGGTGAGCATCGCGATCATCGTCGAGCGCTGGTTCTACTACCGGTCGACGGGAGCGGACCTGCCCGCGATGGCCCGCAGGCTGGCGCTGCCCCTGGCGGCAGGCCGCTTCGATGCGGCGATCGAGCAGCTCTCGCAGTCGCGGTCCCTCGCGGCGCTGATCGCGGCCGCCGGTCTGCGGCTGGCCGATCGGGGACCTGCGGCCGCCGACAAGGCGATGCAGAGCGCGACCGCGCTGGAACGGAGCCGCCTCGAGCGCGGGCTGGCATACCTCGGCACCCTGGGCAACAACGCGCCCTTCATCGGTCTTTTCGGGACGGTGATCGGGGTCATCGGGGCCTTCGAAGAGCTGGGTCGCGACCCGGCGGCGCCCGGCGCCGGGGGCGGTCTGGCTGCCGGCGCCGCCCAGGTCGCCTCCCAGGCGGTGATGAGCCGGATCGCCGAGGCGCTGGTGGCGACCGCCGTCGGCATCCTGGTCGCGCTGCCGGCGGTCGCCGCCTTCAACTACTTCCAGCGGCGGATCGCGTCGCTGCTGTCCGGAACCGAAGTCCTTTCGAACCTGGTCCTGGCGTATCTCTCGGACGGCGACGGTGAGGGACGTGGAGGCGCCGGCCCGCGCGGCGGCGGTTGAACGATGGCGGCCCACCCTCAGAACGGGAACGGACTCATCACCGGCATCAACGTCACGCCGCTGGTCGACATCGCCCTGGTGCTGATGATCGTCTTCATCGTGACCGCGAAGATCATCGTGACTCCGGCGGTACCGCTGGAGTTGCCGCGTGCCAGCCAGACCGAAGAGCTGCAAGTGGTCTTTTCGGTCGTCATCCCCGCGCTCGGCCCGACGCTGGTGAACGGGGAGCCGGTCACCCAGGACCAGGTCCTGGTCGGGCTGGCCAGGGACGCCCGGCTGAGGGCGCGCGACCTGCGGGCGATCATCAGCGCCGACGGCGCGGTCCCGCACCGCCGGGTGATTCACGCGCTTGACTTGATCAAGAGCGCCGGCATCGCGCGCGTCGCCTTCGCGGCGCTGCCACCGGATCAGGGCGCGGGCGCACCGTGACCGACGCCGGGTGAACGGTGCTCGAGGACGGTTCCCGCCCCGCGATCGTGGACCTGGTGTTTGGCGCGCGAAGCATCGCCCACCGTCGACGGCTGCTGTCCGCGGTGCTGATCGCGGTCGCCGCGCACGGGTCGCTCTGGGTCTGGGCCACGCGATACCCGCGCCGTCTCCCATCGTCGTCGTCGGGCCCGCTGGCCAGGGTCCGTGACCCTGCGGCGCGCGAGGCGTACGTCGATCTCGTGCCGGCCCCGCCCCCCAGGGAAAGGCCGCGCGCGCTCGAGCCTCGGGTGAGGCAACCACCGCCGCCCAGGCTTCCCGCCTCGGCGCGCGCCCTGACAGCACCCTCCAGGCAGGCACCGGCCCCCGCGGGCGCCATCGTCGCTCAGGAGCCCGATCCCAGCATTCCCCTGGACCTCACGGGCGAGACCTTCGTCACTGGAACGGCGCACGCCTATCGAGGCGGGGTCACTGCCTCCGGCGGCACCAGCACCGTCGCGGGCGGGACGCCGCCTGTCGTCGACCCGCGATCCGCCCCGGGCCCTCACCTGGCAGGGCCAGACCGCTCGCGCGCGATCTCCCTGGAAGAGCAGAGCTGGTCCTGTCCCTGGCCGCGCGAGGGCGACACCGATCAGATCGACGAGCAGACGGTGATCATCCGGGTGGTCGTGGGCGCCGACGGCAAGGCTCGATCGGCGGAGGTCCTCTCGGATCCCGGGCACGGCTTCGGACCGGCGGCCGTGGCCTGCGCGATGCGAACCCGTTTCACCCCGGCGCTCGATCGACAGGGTGAACCCGTCCGGGCGCGATCCCCGCCGATCAAGGTCAGGTTCACGCGTTGAGAACCCGGGCATCCTGCCCCGATTGCCATCATCGAGTCGAGCCGCAGCTCAGGCATGAAATGAATGATTGACTGAGCGATCGGTCGTGGCGATATACGAGGTTGCGCACAGATCATTGGGCCATCAACCAGGGCAGGTAGGCAATGAAAGCTGAAAGAATCGGACTCCCGATGGGACCGGCGGCCACCTTCTTCGTATCGATGTCGCTGGCCATGGCGGGGTGGACATTGCCTCTGCGAACAGCCGGCGCCGCCGGGATCGTACGCACAATCCCCAGCGGCGGGACGGTCACCCTCGGCCCCTCGTCGATCGGCAACGACGCCATCCAGGTCCCGGAGATCGATCCGGGCCTGGAGTTGCTGGGCGAGCCCGATCTGCAGGGGGCCGAGGCGGCGGCGGCGGCGCGGGTCCGTGCCTTCGGCATTCTACCGGTGCGGCCATCATCATCCGACTGGGGCGGACGCCTCACCAACCGCAGTGTGGCCCATCACAAGGGCGTCGGTCGGTGGATCACGGACCATCTCCCGTCGAAGGATCGGCCGAATCTGGAGCTCAGCTTCGACGGGCTGAATTTCCGGGACCAGCGCCTGGCCAACGGCGGCAACCAGTTCTCCACCGAACCTCCGGATCAAGGGCTGTGCGTGGGCAACGGCTTCGTGGTCGAGACGGTGAACGACGTCCTCCGCGTCTACGACAGCGCCGGGCGGGCCCTGATCGCGCCGGTGGACCTCAACACTTTCTACGGCTATCCACCGGCGATCGACCGCGCCACGGGGGCCTTCGGACCCACGATCGCCGACCCGAGCTGCTACTTCGACGCGCAGACGCAGCGCTGGTTCCATGTCGCGCTGACCCTGGACCGGGTCGGCACGACGGCGGACCTGTCGGGCACCAATCACCTGGACATCGCGGTCAGCACGACCTCCAGCCCACTCGGATCCTGGAACGTGTATCGCCTCCCGGTCCAGGACGACGGCAGCGAGGGGACACCGGTGCACCCGAACTGTCCTTGCCTGGGCGACTATCCCCACATCGGCGCCGACGCGCACGGGTTTTACATCACCACCAACGAGTTTGCGTTCGCCGGCGATTTCAACAGCGCGCAGATCTACGCCATCTCCAAGCAGGACCTGGCCCAGGGCGCCGAGAGCCTGTCGGTGGTGCAGCTCGATACCATCGAGCAGCTGTTCGAGGGCAATCCCGGCTTCACCGTCTGGCCGGCGTCGTCGCCGGCCGGCGAATTCGAGCGCGCCAACGGCGGCACCGAGTACTTTCTGAGCTCCCTGGCGGTCTTCACCGAGAGCGGCAACGACAACCGCCTGCGCATCTGGGCGATCAACAACAGCATATCGCTGGCCAGCGCCACGCCCAATTTATCGGTGACCCACAACGTGATCGGCGTCGGCTCGTACGGTGTGCCGCCGCTGTCCAACCAGAAGCCGGGCGACATCCCGCTCGCCGCCTGCATCAACGACACCACGCTTCCGACCGAAGCGGGTCCGGGCTGCTGGCGGTTCTTCTTCGGCACCGAACCGGCGCACGACGAGGTGCTGTCCCCCCTCGACAGCAACGATTCGCGCATGCAGCAGGTCGTCTTCTCCGGCGGCAAGCTCTACGGCGCGCTCGACACCATCGTCAACGTCGGCGCCAGCGAGCAGGCGGGCGTGGCCTACTACGTGATCCGGCCACGCAATGCGCGCGGCGCGGTGTCGGGCTCGGTCGTGGTCGAGGGCCAGATCGGCGTCGCGGGCAACAACCTCACCTATCCTGCGCTGGCGGCGTTGCCGAACGGCAAGGCGGTGATGGCCTTCACCCTGGTTGGCGCCGACCATCATCCGAGCGCCGCCTACGTCACCGTGAACCAGACCACCGGCGCGGGGCCGATCCAGGTCGCCGCGGAGGGCGTCGGCCCCCAGGACGGCTTCACCGGCTACGCCGCGTTTGCCGACGAGGATGGACCGCGGCCGCGCTGGGGAGACTATGGCGCTGCCGTCAGTGACGGCAAGGTGATCTGGACCGCGTCGGAGTACATCGCGCAGACCTGCACCTTTGCCGAATACGTCACGGTGCCGTTCGGCAGTTGTGGAGGGACCCGCGCGTCGCTCGGCAACTGGGCCACGCGGATCAGCCGGATCCGTCCCTGACGTCGGTTCACCTGCACAGCACGGAGCCCATGCATCGCAGCCGTCTGGCCGGGTTCATCATCGATTGCCAGGGTAGCGATGCCCAGGGCGCCGCGACCTTCTGGAGCGCGGCGCTGGGCCTGGACTCGCTGGGCGCGGATGGCGAGCACTACGTCCGGCTCGACGCGGCGGCGCGTGACCTGGTCGTCGAGGTCCAGAGCGTATCGCACCCGAGCCGTGTGCACCTCGACATCGAGGCCGACGACGTCGAGGCCGAGGTCGAGCGCCTGGAGCAGCTGGGCGCCCGCAGGGTCGAGCAGATTCGCACCTGGTGGGTCATGGAGGCGCCGACCGGGCAGCGCTTCTGCGTGGTGCGCGCCAAGACCGACCTCACCACCCGGCCCGGCGGCCGCGTCTGGAAGTGACCCGAGCGGTCACTATCCGCAACAGAGTGCTGGCCTTGACGATACGGTAGGCTGCAGTCCGTGGAGGAGCCGCACCGCGCGAGCGCCGAGTGGGTTCGTTCCCTGGTCTCGAACGCATCGGCAACTCCGGCTGTCGTGCGCGCTGCCCTGACCAGCGTCCCTCCCAGAGAGCGCGACGCCTGGCTGGATCTGGTCTTCGGGCTCGACTCGAGTCCCGACGACGGTCCTGCGCTCCCGCGAGGTTGTGTTCCCTACCTGCCCTGTCCCGTCGATGCGCTGCTTCGAATGGTGGAGCAGGCGCGCGTGCAAGCGTCTGACGTGTTTGTCGACGTTGGCTCGGGCGTGGGGCGCGCCGCCGCGCTGGTGCACCTCTTGACCGGAGCGGCGGCGATCGGCATCGAGATTCAGCCCGAGCTGGTCCGCGCCTCACGTGACCTCCGGACGCGGCTCGGCGGCTTGCGCTTTTCATCGATCGAGGGGGATGCGGCACGGCTCGCGGGCCGCATCGCTGTCGCGTCGGTCTTTTTCTTGTACTGCCCATTCAGCGGCGCTCGATTGGACAAGCTTCTGGACGACATCGAGCCCATCGCGCGCACGAGGCAGATTCGTGTCTGCAGCGTGGATTTACCGATTCCGGCCCGCCGCTGGCTCACGCTGGTGTCTCCGCCCTCCGGGGACCTCGCGGTCTATCAGAGCGAGGGGCCACCGTAGGGGCGGAAGAGGCCCAGGGTAGGCGGGCGAGGCGTCACGTCTGGACGGTCGCTCTCCCTCAATGGCGCTTCAGGCGAAAGCTGCCGCGAAAGGAACCCGTGTCACCTGATTGCAGACCGTTGCGGAGCGAGCCTCGAAAAGCCGGCTTCGGGGTATCCAGAATCACCACGACCTCTCCGCCGTTGGGCGATATCAGGCCGGCGTGAATGGCCGCCTTGCAGATCGAGGAGTTGGAAGTGTACGTGTCGGTCCCGAAAAGATAGGAGGTATCGGTCTTGCAGCCCGCCGGGCACGACACCACGTGCGACGTGCCAACCTCGTCGCGAATCTGCTCCGAGGAGAAGCTGCACCCCGCATCGATAATCTGGGGCGCGGCGGGAGGGGGCGAATCGACGATGGCCTGTCCGCGCGGAACAATGACGGCGAAGCTGTTGCGGAAGGCGCCGGTATCCCGGGAGGTCAGGCGATTGCGCACGCTGCCCCGATACGCCGGACGGCCAGGCTGAAGCTGCACGACCACGAGCCCCCCTGTTCGCGGGATCGCGCCGGCGTGAATGCCCGCTTTACAGATCGAAGAATTCGATGTGTACACGTCCGTTCCAACAAGATAGCCATCGGTCTCGAGGCACGCATCGGGACAGGAGACCTGAAAGGTGTCGCCGGCCTCGCCTTTGATCTGGTCAGAGGTGAAACTACAACCGGCCTCGATCGGACCGCCGTTCGACATCGGGGCACCTCTGCCGATCGGGCTCGCACCCGGAGAGGCTGGAGGGTTCGGTCCAGACCCCTGCGCGGCAAAACGACCAGCCGCCATCTGGACCGGTGGTGGGATCACGGCCGGATCGTACATCGGCCTCACGGTGCAGCCGGCTCCCCCCAGGCCGAGCAGACCCCCGATTCCAATGACCCAGGCGAGATACCCAAGACTCAGGCAATGATTCATCGTGACGTCCCCTTCATTTCGAGACAGCAGCCAAACGCTCTGGGCGCCGTTGAAGTGCAAGGCGCGCGCCGCGGTTGCGCCCGTCCTGCCCCGCGCCAGATCAGCGGCCCGAGCGTGCACCACATCGCCCAGCGATGAGCGCGCATGCGCGCGCATGCGCGCGCATCACCGGCCAACCCTGGGTGATCGCCCGTCGCACCGCTGCTCCAGGAGGGGACGCGAGCGCCGGGTCAGCCGGGCGCTGTCGGCAGGAAGCGGGGCGCGCGCCGCGCGCGGGTGTGCTGCTCGAACCCCGAGGCCAGCTTGATCAGCGTGCCTTCGCCCCAGGGGCGCCCGATGAATGAAAGCCCCAGCGGCAGGTCGTGAGAGAACCCCATGGGGACGGTGATACTGGGGTAGCCGGCTACCGCGGCGAAGGTGGTGTTGCCGCCGGTGACGTGGTCGCCGTTCAGCAGATCGGTGAGCCAGGCCGGCTGGTTCGAGGGCGCGAGGATCGCGTCCAGCCGGTGCGCGGCGAACAGCGGGTCGAGCCCTTCCCGGCGGGCCATCCGCAGGCACCTGGCGCGCGCGGCGCGATAGGCAGGCTCGTGGAGCGGGCCCTTTTTCTGGGCGCGCTCGAACAGCTCCTGTCCGAACCAGGGCATCTCCCGGTCGCGCTCTCGCTCGTTGAAGGCGATGATGTCCGCGAGCGTGGTCGTGGCTCCCGACCTGGCCGGTGTCAGCGAGGCCAGGTAAGAAGTGAGGCCGGCCTTGAACTCATAGAGCAGCACCTCCAGCTCGGCGTCGTCGAACTTCTGCGCGGTGGGAATGGTGAGCGGGTCGATGATGACCGCGCCGGCGTCCTTCATGACGTGGATGGCATCGTCCAGGGCGCGATCGACGTCGGGGTGAAAGCCGGCCAGGTTACGCGCGACGCCCAGGCGCGCGCGCGCCAGGCCGCCTGCGTCGAGGTAGCGGGTGTAGTCGCTGTCCACGGTTCGGCCCGGGGCGCGCGTCGCCGGATCTCCGGGGTCGGCCGTGGCCAGGGGACCGAGCAGCGCCGCCACGTCGGCCACCGTGCGGGCCATCGGCCCCGGGGTGTCCTGGGAGCGCGAGATCGGGATGATCCCCGAGCGACTCCAAAGGCCGACCGTCGGCTTGAGGCCCACGATGCCACAGATCGACGACGGTGAGATGATCGACCCGTCGGTCTCGGTGCCGATCCCCAGCGTGGCGAATCCCGCGGCCAGCCCCGCGGCCGTGCCGGAGCTCGAGCCCGAGGTGTTTCGATCGAGCACGTGCGGATTCCTGGTCAGCCCGCCGCGCGCGCTCCAGCCGCTGGTAGAGCGGGTCGAGCGAAAGTTCGCCCACTCGCTGAGGTTGGTCTTGCCCAGGATGACCGCGCCGGCCGCGCGTAGACGTTCGACGATGAAGGCGTCGCGCGGCGGCCGCTGCTCGACCAGCGCCAGCGAGCCGCCGGAGGTGCTCATCTTGTCGGCGGTGTCGATGTTGTCCTTGATCAGCAGCGGCAGCCCGTGCAGCGGTCCGCGGCTGTGCCCGGCCTTCCTCTCGGCGTCGCAGGCGGCGGCGATCGCCGCCGCTTCGGGGTTGAGCTCGATGACCGCCCGGATGGCGGGGCCCCGCCGATCCAGGCGGTCGATGCGCTCCAGAAACTGCCCGACCAGCGCCGCGACGGTGGTCGCGCCCCGATCGATCAGGGTCCGCAACTCCAGCCAGCTGGCGTCGGTGACATCGACGGAGGGCGCCGGCGCGGGGGGCCCCGGGTTCGCGGCGACCCAGCGGGAAAGGCCGGCCGCGCCGATCCAGGTCGTGGCGACACCGACGAAGCGCCGCCGGCCGACCCTCACGCCGTCCCTCAGCCGCCGTCCAATCAGTCCAGGCTCAGATCGGGCGGACTTCCGTCGGCCGGCGGCACGTCGAGCGCGGCGGCGTCGGCGGCGTCGCCGGCGTCGTCGGAGGCATCGGGGGTGGCGGCGTCGGCCGCATCGCCGGGGGTGGGGGCATCGGCCGCATCGCCGCCGACCGCGGCGTCGCCGCCGTCAGAGCCCGTGGCGCCTCCGACTCCGCTACCGGCATCGGTAGGATGGTACAGATCGTCGGGCACCTTGGAACGGTCTGCCTTCACCAGGGTGGTGCAGGCGGCGCCCAGCCACATGACCGCGGCAAAAAGTCCGAAGAGCTTGCCGGGGAGCTTTCTGTGCAATGGACTCACCGCCGCCACCTCAAAAGCGCATCGACAAGACGCCGCCGCCGGCACTGGGGGTGATGAGCGGATCGATGCGCAACCGCGCCAGCGATCCGCCGGGCCTGTTTACCGACCTGCCGGGATGGTTGATGGCCTGTGGGCCCGGGTTCTCCTGGTGATCGGCCGTGAAGAAAAAGATGGTGCCGGTCACGGCCAGGATCGCGCCCAGGCCGATCCCGACGTCGGCGATCACCGCCCGCCCATGCACGCTGTCGGCCTTGCTGTAGGTGGGATTGTCGTCGAAGTCGCTCTTGGCGCTGAGCGCGGCGAATCCAAAGCTGGCCCCCAGGATCAAGCTGGCGCCGCCCGCGCCCCACAAGATATATGCCGGCAGCTTCGAAGCGGCTGGCGCCGGCGGCGCCGCCGTCATCGGTGGCGGAACCTGGACAGTCATCGCCGCGGGAGGAGGAGGGGGGGGCGGCGCGTCCATCATGGCAGGTGGTGGCACGGGTGGAGGGGGGACGTCGGGCGAGACGGGCGCGCCGGGCACCGGCGCCGGCGGTGGTGGATTCATCCCCGGCGGCTGGTCCGGCATCGGTAGCGGGGGCGCTTGCGCACGAGCAACCGCCGGCCCAAGGAGCAACGAAGGAAGCAACGCGGCGACCAGGATGGCGACCACCCCCGTCGTTCGGCTGTTGTGTGTCGTCATGGTTTCGTCTCCATCGCCATCACTTCAGCGCCGGAATGGTCTCGCCGTTGACCACGCAGAAACCGCTGTCGGGAGCGCACATATAGTCGGTGTTGGGACTGATGCCCGAGCCGTTCGCCGGGTCGCAGGCAGCCGGGTCGACCACGTAGGTGCCGTCGGCGTTCATCATGGGGTTACCATCGGCATCGGCCATCCGGCAGGGCACCGCCGGCGCCATTGCCACCGTGTTGTAGCCGATGGTGCAGGTCTCGCCGGTCGGCCCGCGCCGCGTGAAGACCAGATCCGCTTGCACCTGGCTACCGAAGGACGCGGCGGTCACGTAAACCCTCACGTTCGTCCAGACCATCATGGCGTCGATGGCGGGTTGTCCGGGCGCGCTCTCATCGTCGGGCGTCGCCGGGTCGTCGGGCACCGCGGGGATCGCTGCCAGAACTACGTGGGTCGGAGACATGGTCGGCACGGTGCAGATATTGTTGGCGTCGGGCTCGGTGACCGCATAGGGCCCGAACGAGTAGACCTTGCCCCCGTCCATGGCGGTGTTGGGAATTCCCTCCCCCTCGGCGTTGAAGAAGTAGGTGCCGATCTCGGTGGTCTGAACCGCCAGCGAGCCTTTGTTGTAGTCGGGTTGCCCTTTGCCATCGAGCGCATAGTAGGAGGTGAATCCCACCTCGGGGTCGGCGTTGAACACCGCCGGGATACCGAGGTTCGCACATGCCATGGCCGGACTCTCCTGGCGGGTTCCGGGCTTCTCAATGAGCTTCATCGCGAAGGTCCCCAACGAGGTGATGCAATTGGGCTTGGGTTGATCGCCGCACCCAATCAAGAACCCGGCGGAGAGGCCCACGGAAAGGGCAAAAAATAGAGGAAGACGGACGATCCGGCGCAACACGACCCCCACGTCCCCGCGCGCAGCGCCTGAGATCTCGGGATGTTTTCTGGTCTTCGTCATCAGAAGGTGCTCTTTACACCGAACCGGATGGTGATGGGATCCTGATACTCCAGCGGTGCGCCGAAGGTCCGGTCCCTGTCGGTGTCGTCGAACGCCCTGGCGTCGCCGTCGGCCGCCTGGATCCGCGTGGGGTCGATGACCTTGTTGTTGCTGCCAGGGACGAAGGGGTTTTTCGCGGCGTCGCCGGTGATCGGGCGCACGGGGCGGAAGGTGTAGTTCTGGCTGCGCCGGGTCACCGCCTGCTGATTGAACAGGTTGAAGATGTCCGCGGTGATCGCGAAGGTCTGGTTCTTGGTCTGCAAGAACGCGTAGCCCACGTGGAGGTCGAAAGAGCTCACCCAGGGCATCCGCTCGCCCGACCCGCGCGGGAGCAGCAACACTTCCCCGTTGCCGTAGGTGGCGTGGGTGCCGAAATAATTGGTGGGCGTGCCCGAGCGGGCGCGCGCGGTCAGGCCCAGGTTGAGGTGGTGCTGCGGAGCCAGCGGCACGTCGCGCGCCACGAAGACCTTGAATTCGTGCGTGTGATCGCCGGCCAGCGGACCGTACTGGTTGACGGTCAGCGAGATGATGTCGAAGTCCGAGTTGGTGCCCGGATCCAGCTGGCCGGTCGCGGAGCGAAACAGGCCCTCCCACCTGCCGCGCAGATAGGACAGGGTGTAGCTGGCCTGCGCCAGCCACAGATTGGAGAAGACCTTGGTGAAGTGCAGGATGCCCGCGTCGTATTTCCGCTCCGCCTTGGGGAAGTCGGTGGCGATGCCACTGCCGGGATTGCCCAGGAAGAAGGTGGTGCCCTCGTCGCGGCTCATGTCCTCGATGACGTTGTTCATCTCCCGGTGGATATAGGTCAGGCCCACGCGTCCGTCGGGGATGATCTCGTACTCACCGCCGGCCGAAATCTCGGTGCTGGATTCGGGCTTGAGGTCCGGGTCGATTGCCAGCTTGCCGGTCGACAGGTAGATCCACTTCTGGTCGGGGCTGGAAGGCCCACCCAGCGTCAACAGGTTGTCCGGGTTATCGCAAGTGGCCGGGTCCGCGGCGGCGGGTGGGGTCGGACTGCAATTCCTGACGGGACGGCGGGAGCGGATCTGCGGCTCGCCCGAGCCGGCGCGATCCATGATGTTCAGGGGCAGGGTCTGGTAGTAGATCGCGTAGTTGGCGAAGATCTTCGCGCGTCCCTTCTGGGTCGGGTCGAAGATCACGCCCAGTCGGGGCGAGAGCTGATTGGGGAGGATCAATCCCCGGCCTTGATCGGCGTACAGCCCTTGGGTGTCGTAGCGCAGGCCGTAGTTGAGAGTGATCTTGTCCAGGATCGACCAGCTATCTTGCGCGAACGCTCCGAAGCTGAGCGATTTGACGTCATAGCGCAGGACCGGGATCGTGTAGGGAGCATCGGGCGCGGTCAGCCCGCCATAGCGGCGGAAGTCGTTGACCGAGGTGCCGCCGGCGCGTTCGAGGTACACGGAGCCGCCCGGATACTCGCGGCCCGACGAATAGCCCATGTATTCGAACTCGGCGCCCGCCTTGATGATGTGGTGGCCCAGGCCCGGAGTCACCAAGGTCACGATCTCGCGCGCCTGATAGCGGTTGTACTTGCGGTCTTGCAGGATCTGCGGGCCACCCACGGCGTATTGCCCGGTCGGGCAGCGGGGATCGCCGTCCATCACCGGATTGATGCAGACCGAGGGATCGGGGAGGTTCTCGAAATCGGTGATTGGATGCGGCGCCGGGTTGGTGCGGCCAAAGACGTAGAGCGGCGTGCCGGACAGTCCGTCCACACCCAGACTGCTCCCATCGGAGGCCAGGTTAGCGGAGTGTTCGTTGTGCCAGCCGAGGATGGTGTCGAAGGTCAATCGCTTGTTGAGGCTGGAGTGGGTCCACTTCAGCGAGGTGTCGTAGGCGTCGAAGATCTGCCGCCAGGCCTGCGAGCTGTACGGGCCGATGATCGCCGAGCTGCCCGGGTTGGCGTAGATCGTGGGCAACCCGGTCTCGTAGTCGACGGAATAGTTGCCATCGCCGCCACTGCGGCTGGGCGTGCCCCGATGATTGAGCTCGAGGCGGTCGTCGCTGGTCGGGCTGTAGGTGAGCTTGCCGATGTACTGAAAGGCGGTCTGCTCCGCCAGGTATTTGCGGCGGGTTCCGGCGATCGGTTCCGACACGATGAAGCCTTCGTCGTTGTACCGGTACTTGCCGGTCATGCTGTCCACCTGCAACGAGTTCAGATCCCGGGTCAACGCGAAGGTCTGCGACGACAGGTCCGCGCCCAGGTAGAACCAGAGCTTGTCCTTGACGATCGGGCCGCCGAGGTCGAAGCCGATGTCGCGCACACTATCCAGGCGGGTGGAGGTGCTGATCGCGTCCTGCGCCAGGGGAAAGCGCGGCTGCTTTTGCCAGGGCGTGTAGTTGCCGAAGACCGAGCCGTGAAACTCGTTGGAGCCGCTCTTGGTGACCACGTCGAGGACGCCGCCGCCGCCGCGGCCGTATTCGGGCAGGTAGCCCCCGGTGACGATGCTGGTCTCCTTGATGAACTCGATGCTGAGCGGAGTGCCGTTGTAGCCGAAGCCGGGGTCGCCGACGGAGATGCCGTCGATCATGTACTGGTTCTCGGGCGAGGTCGTGCCGGCGATCGAGGCGCCGTAAAGGTCATTGCGCGAGGTGGGCGCGATGTCGGCGAGCTGTTCGAATGAACGCGCGCCGCCGCCCTTGCCCCCGGGGGGTGCGACGGCGATGCGGCTGGTGAACTCGTTGCCGATGGTGACGCCCGAGCGCGCCGAACCGACGTCGACGGTCGGTGGCCGGGCGACGATGGTCACCTCTTCGGCGCGCAGGGTCTCCGGCAGCAGCTCGGCGTCGACCCGCAAGGTGACCGTCGAGAGTAGCTGGATGCCGCCGCGCGAATACGGCCGATAGGTCTCCCCCTCGTAGCGCAGGGTGTAGACGCCGGGTGGCAGGGTGGGGATGCGGAATGCCCCGGACTTGTCGGTGACGACGGTCTGCTCGCCCTGCAGGGCGGGCGAAGTCGCGGTGACCACGACGTCCGCCAGCGGCTGCTTGCTCGAGGCGTCCACGACCTTGCCGGTCAAGGTGCCGCTGCCGAGCTGGGCCACCGCCGGGCTGCTGCCCAGGAGGCTGACGGCGGCAAGCACCACTGCGGCTCGACGTAACCAGAGGGTTACCGGATATCGGGCATCAAACGACTTCATCGATTGATCGGCCTCGGGCCACCTCCACGAAGTTCGGGGAGCAACTGGCTGCAGGTGACAGAAATATCCATTTCCGGCTCACAAGCCAGAGGTATTTTGTGTAAGGCGTATTTTTTTTTGTTTTACTCCCGAATGTTTCGTCCTCGGATGCGCCAGGTTTCGACTGATCATTTTCTGGGGATAGATTTGGTCAAGTGGTCGTTAGGCCCTTACGTTTTGGCAACAAGAGCTCATCCTTTTGGGGATAGATTTCCCGTTTGGCGGCTGGGCAACGGGCCCGCGCGGTGGGGTTCGGTGTCAATAGAGGTCTGTATCCGGCTGATTCAATTACCCCGGCAGGTCGTGGATGTTTGATTCGGTTCTGTCGATAACAAAGCCACAGCGAAGCAACGTCGCCGGACTGACGTTGGCCCTGGTGGTTTGCGTCGCGGGCGCTGCCGCGGCGGGGTACCTGTTTTCCCGTCGGGGAGCGGCGCAGAGCCATGAGGTTGACGTCACCCTCATCACCGCGCGCCCGCCGCCACCGCCGCCGCCGCCTCCTCCTCCCCCCGGTGGCGAACGCAGCCAGGTGAAGAAGAAACCGATCCCGCGCAAGCCCGACGTCCTGGTCCAGCCCAAGGTGGAGGTCCAGGAGCAGCCCAAGCCGGCCGAGGAGCCACCGACGGAGGCCGGGGTTCCGGGTGGGGTCGCCGGTGGGGTGCCGGGCGGCGTCGTGGGTGGCGTCGTCGGCGGGGTCCCGGGGGGAACCGTGGGCGGTGTTCTCGGCGGCAATCCGAACTCGGCGCTCCCTTTCGGGCAAGGCATGACCCGCCCGGTGCAGCTGTCGGGCGGGACGCCCCAGTACTCGCGCGAGGCGGTCGCGGCGCGCGTCGAAGGCAAGGTCATCGTTCGTTGTGTCATCACCGTCAGCGGCGAAGTTCGGGACTGCAAGGTCATCAAAGGCGTGCCCATCCTCCAGGACATCGTTCTCGAGACGTTGAACAACAGCCGGTACACTCCCGTGACCTATCAAGGCCACCCGGCGTCGGTCCAATATGTGTTCACCTTCAACTTCAAACTCCCCTGAGATCGCTTTCAAGAAGTCGAGCAATCCAATCAACTCTGGTCGGAGGTCTTCATGCATTTCTCGGTTCTCGAGCTCTGGGCCACCGTAGGGGCCTTCGCGAAGACCATCGTCATCGTCATGCTGCTCATGGGAGCGGCGTCGGTGTTCGTGTTCTGTGAGCGTCTGGTGGTCTTCGTGCGCTCGCGCCGCGCGTCGCGGCGCTACGCCAGCACGATGGCGCGGGTGTTCGAGCAGGGCCAGATCCAGAGCGCCGGCAAGCCGGGCAACGTCGGATACCTCGGCCGGGTGATCGAGGCCGGCCTCAAGGCTCTCGAGACCAGCCCGTCCCGCGATGAGCAGTTCGTGGTCGACACGGTGGCGCGCGCCTTGGAGCGGCAGGCCCAGCGCGAGACCGAGGAGCTGCGCCGCGGGCAGGGCTTGCTGGGGACGGTGTCGTCGACGGCGCCCTTCGTCGGCTTGCTCGGTACGGTGATCGGGATCGTCACCGCGTTTCAGCAGATGGCCGCCACCGGCGCGGGTGGGCTCGCCACCGTCTCGGCCGGCATCGCCGAGGCTCTGGTGACGACCGCGATCGGGCTCATGGTGGCCATCCCGGCGGTCTTCGCCTTCAACTACCTGCAAGGGTGGGTCGACGCGCGCGCCGTCGACATCGCCGAGTCGTCCAACGAGTTCCTCGACCTGGTGGCCCGTCACCTGCGCTCGCAGGAGGCGGGCGCCAGGCCGTGAAGCGGCGGTTCCATCATGTCGTTCGCGGTCAGTCCGAAGGGGGGCGTCAAGAGTGACATCAACGTCACGCCGCTGGTCGACGTGGTGCTGGTGCTGCTGATCATCTTCATGGTGGTGACGCCACTGCTCCATCGCGGCAAGGACGTGAGCCTGCCCAAGGCCAGGACCACCGATCAGACCAAGATGGCCGACGCGCTGGTCGTCTCCATCACCCGCGACCGAAACATCTGGGTCGACACCACCCAGGTCTCGCGAGAGGAGCTGCGTACGGCTCTGGCCGACGCGTTGAGGGGAAACCCCGATCGAAAGGTCCTGGTCAAGGGCGACGACGGGCTGCTGGTCAAGGACGTGCGTCTGGTCATCGCCGACGCCAAGACCGCCGGGGTGCATGGCCTGTCCCTGGCGGTCGAGGAGGTCAAGCGGTGAGACCGTCCCGCAAGACCACCTTGCTGCTGCCGGCGCGCGGGCCCAAGACCGCCATCAACGTCACGCCGCTGGTCGACGTGGTGCTGGTGCTGCTGATCATCTTCATGGTGGTGATGCCGCAGATCGAGAAGGACCTGGCGGTGCGCATCCCGGCCAGCGAGCAGGTGGAGACCAGCACCGAGGTGCCGCCGGACCAGATCGTGGTGCGCGTCGATCGGTCCGGTGGCTTCCAGATCAACGGAGAGGCCACCCCGCCCGAAAGCTACGTCCAGTCGCTGAAGAGGCGCCTCGACCCCCGGCCGCCCCACGATCGCATCGTGTTCGTGCTCGCCGAGGACGACGCAGCCTACAAGAAGCTGGTGGAGGCGCTGGAAGGAGCCCGCCGCGCCGGCGCCGAGACGTTGGGCATGACCGACGAGGCGGCGCCGCCGGCGTCTGCGCCGCCTACGGTGACGGGGCCGCCGGAAGCGCCGGGGGCGCCGGGGGCGCCGGGGGCGCCGGCAGCACCCTGACCGGGATTGGCGGTTCCGGATTCGGAGGGTGCGACCCCCGACCCTGGGTGGGGTACCGGCCCGGGCAGCGAAGCGCGCGACTGCGCTCGCGCGCCCGGGTCGCGGTCAGCGACGGCGGGCTGGCGTCGCCCCAGCGCCGCAGCACCTGGGCGTAGGCGGCGCACGCGCCGGCGGTGTCGCCGGTGGCTTCCAGCGCCTGACCCAGGAACCAGGCCGACCGGGTGTGCTCGATGGGCGAGCGCAGCGTGTCGCACCCGTTCACGGTCTCTCGCAGGTACGGCAGCGCCTGGCGCGGCTGCCCGGCCAGTACATACAGGCGTCCGAATGCCGCGGCCATCGCCGGTGGGTCTTTGTACCAGGTGACCGGCGGCGGTTTGACCTGCGGGAACAGGCGCAGCGCCTCGCGTGCCTCGTCCGGCGTCTGCAGGCCAAGAGAGTACGTCCCCAGCGCGGCGGTACCTTTCATCGACCCACGCGCCTGCTGCTGGCTGGCGATCCATTCATCGCGCTTTTGCGCGAAGCCTTCCCTGTTGACCCTGCCACCGCGCAACATCGCCCACAACATGCTCATGGGCGCGCCGTCGAACTCACCGGAACCGATCCAGACCTCGTTGCGTTTGAGATAGTCATCGGCGACGGCCGCCGCCTCGCGCGGGCGGTTGGTCTCGCTGTAGATCGCGACCAGCCGCAGGCTCTGTTCGATGTGCAGCATGGCGTCCGAATCCGCCGAGATGAGCCGTTTCAGCTCGGCGATCTCGGCTTCGGCGCTGCGAAACCTGCCGAGCGCGATGTCGAGCCGGGCGCGATCGCGCAGCTCGGTGACCGCTCTTCCGTCGGCCGGCAACTGGGCCCACTTGTTCCGAAACACCTCCAGCACCGCCTCGGGCGGCTTGCCGAGCGCGAAGAGCGCGGCGGCGCGGCCATTGTGCCAGACGCCGCTCTTGCTGCTGGCCACGGCGTGGCGCAGATCGTCCTCCATCTCCACGCAGCGGCCCTGCATGCCCAGGACATCGCCGCGCTGGCCGCGGCAGTCGGCCGTCGCCGGCGACAGGGTGATGCAGCGATCGAGCGCGACCAGGGCCTCGTCGGTCTTGCCGAGCTGGAGCATGCTCTCGCCCACCGCCTGCCAGCCGTCGGCGTACTGGGGATCGATCTCGACCGAGCGGCGGGCGGCGCGCAGCGCCTCGTCGGGATCCTGCGACAGGGCGAACGACAGCAGCCCGAAGAGCTCGGCGTCGCCGGGATAGCGCTCCGTCGCCGCGCGCAGGCGCGCCTGCCATTCGGCCAGGTTGGGCGGATCCCGATTGAGCAAAGGTTCGAAGGCCGAGAGCAGCACCTGATCGCGCTCGCTCAAGCTGCCTCGTCCCAGCAGGGCGCGCGCGAACGCGACCCTGGCCTCGGTGGGGTACATGGCCCGGCGCACGATGGCCAGTCGCAGTTGGGCCGCCGCCATCGCGGGATCGAGGGTGGCCGCGCGCTGGAGATGCTCGTCGACGTATCCCCAGTTGCCGTCGCGGAAACCTTGCATGGCCGCGGCGTATTCACCCAGGGCCTCCGGGCTGCGCGACGACGGCATCGGCAGATCGGTCACCGCGGTCAGCCGCGGCGCCATCGCCGCGGCGGTCGGAGCCGGAGTTCGGGGCCGCCGGAAGGCCCACACGCCCGCCAGGGCCAGCGCGGCCAGCGCCGCGGCGACGCCGAGCCGGCGCCAGCGGGCGGCGCGCGGAGTCGCAGAGGAGGACGGCGTGGCGGGCGCTTCGATCCCGCGCAGCGACGACGGCTGCGGCATCCCCGATGGGCTGGGCAGAGGTTCCCCCGCCAGAAGGTCGCTGGCGATGGCGGCGCAGCTCTGATAGCGGCGCTCCGGATCCTTTTCCAGGCAGCGTTCGACCACCCGCTGGATCGAGGCGGCCAGCTGGCCACCTTCCAGCGCCAGCGGTGGCGGCGCATCGCGGAGGATGGCGGTGATGAGGTCGGCCTCGCTGTCCGCCGTGAACGGCCGCCGTCCGCTCAGCATCTCGTACAGGATCACCCCGACCGCGAAGATGTCGGAGCGGGCGTCGACCGGCCGACCGCGCGCCTGCTCCGGCGACATGTAGCCGGGCGTGCCGACCAGGTGATGCTCGGCGGTGTCGTGGCGCGGCACCGAGTCGCCGTCGGGGGGCGGGGAACCGGCGCCCGCCGCGCGATTCTGCTTGGCCAGGCCGAAGTCCAGCAGCTTGACCACGCCGTCGCTGGTCACCATCACGTTGTCCGGTTTGAGATCGCGGTGCACGATGCCGGCCCCGTGGGCCTTGGCCAGCCCGGCCAGGATCTGCCTGGCCAGATCCACGGTCTGCCCGACGGTGAGGCGTCGCGACGCGATGATCCGGCGCAGGGTCTGGCCCTCGACGCGTTCCATGGCGATGAAGATGCGACCGTCGGCCTCACCGACGTCGTAGATCGTGGCCAGGTTGGGGTGGCTCACCGACGCGGCGGCGCGCGCCTCGCGCAGGAACCGCCGCCGGCGTTCCTCGTGGCGGGTGAAGCTGGTGAGCAACACCTTGAGCGCGACCGGCCGCATCAGCTTGTCGTCGTGAGCCAGGTAGACCACGCCCATCCCACCGCGGCCCAGCTCGCCCACGATGCGGAAGCGCGCGAGCTGCTGGCCCACGAAGGGCAAGGGCAGCGAAGGCAGCGACGACGGCGGCGGGATCGACTCGACCCGCGCCACCTCGCGCAGAAAATCGTCCGCCAGGTCCATGTCGACGTCGACGTCGACGTCGGCGTCGGCGTCGGCGTCGCCGTGATCGCTCGAGTCGTCGGGGGGCGGATAGCTCTTCTTCATCGGACCCCGTTTTGATCTGCGGCGCCCACGGGCGGCATCGTATCATTCTGTGACGCGCGGGCCGGCGGCCGCGCGCCTGAGTGTGCATGGATGGAGGCTCCCGAGCGTGACGCCCTCGAACGAGAGATTCGTCGCCATCGCGATGGCGGCGAGCTGCAGCGCGCCACCGCGCTGGCGATCGAGGGCTATGGTCCGGAGATCTTCGGTTTCCTGGTCGCCCTGCACCGCCGCGATGACGACGCCGCCGAGGTTTTTTCCAGCTTCATGGAGAAGTTGTGGCGCGGCCTGCCAGCATTCGAGTGGCATTGCTCCTTCCGGACCTGGGCCTACGCCATCGCGCGAAACGTCTCGGCCAGCTACCGGCGCGAGGCCCGCCGGCGCGCCAGGCGGCAGGTCCCGCTGTCGGGCTGGCGCGAGCTGTCGGCGCTGGAACAAAAAATCCGCAGCGGAACGGCGTCGTACCTGCGCACCCAGAGCAGGACACGGTTCGCGGCCTTGCGGGAGTCTCTGCCGCCGGAGGACCAGGCGCTGTTGATGCTCAGGGTCGACCGGCAGCTGGCCTGGACGGAGCTCGCGCAGGTGATGCAAGCCGCGGACGCACCCCCGCTCGACGAACCGATGCGCAAGCGAGAGGCGGCGCGCCTGCGCAAGCGCTTTCAGCTGATCAAGGACAAGCTCTACGCGCTCGGCCGCCGAGAAGGGCTCATTGGCCCTGGGCGCGACGGCTGACATTCGACGTCTCCTCGAGGCAGGCGAGCCTGAGCCCGCGCGCGGACAGACGCGCCTCGGTGACGAAGTCGGCGTCGATGTCGACCCCGTCGCCGTCCAGGACCACCGTGGTGCCGGTCTCGGTGGCAATGGCGAGCTGATCGATGGGCGCGAGGTAACTTTCCCCGGTCTCCGGGACCAGCACCCGCACCACCGGCCCGGCGACCGCGGCGCGCGCCGCCAGCCACGCGGCGACCGGTGTCGAGGCCAGCAGGCCGTCGCCACTCGAGCGGGCGCGATAGACCCACGGCGCGTCAGCCGGTACCCGCCACTCGACCGCGGACGCACCCTCGCGCAACATGCGCACCGTCCCGGCGAGCGGTTCCAGCACAAAGGTGGTCACCGGCGATCGCGGCCGCGTCGCCACGATGCGCGCGCCCACCAGCCGCCCCAGCCCGTCCAGCGTCGCGCTCTCGCTGAGGTGCAGGCGGCCGCCTGGACCCGGAGCCGATGGCATCTCGGAGTCGCCGCGCAGGACCTCCCCGCCGTCTGCTTGCGGTGCGCGGGTGACCCGGCTGGATCCGCGCGGATCCGCGCATCGATGCACGCGCGCGGGCAACTTCGATTCTGCCCGCCTGTGCGTGCTCGCCTCGGCACGGGCGGCAGGGGCACACGATACGGCGCCCCCGAGCACCCAGAAGAGGCCGAGCCCGGTCAAACAGCCCTGCAAATAGTTGGTCATCATCGCCACCGAAAGGACAGACGCCCGACGCCGGCGATGTGAACGCGGTCCGGAGAAAGTGCGGATAGAAAACGCCAAGACACCAAGACGCCATGGTCCGGATCCTTGAAAATCCGGACTCTGGCGTCATGGCGTTCATACGATCCCTGATCGTCGAAACCGGCGGTCGTTTTTCTGCACTGGCGATGCGCCTCGGCGCTTATTTTTTGCGCGCCGCGAGCGCCGTCGACGCTGACGCCGCCCACCGCTGACGACGGCGCGTGGCTTGGCGACCACTCGCGCGCACAGCTCCCCGAGGCGCGCCGGGCCGACGTACCTGTGAGCGTCTTCGACCGCCAGAGCTGGCCGTTTCGGTCAAAATCCTTGTCGCACTGCGCTGATCTCGCCCGCTGAGCAGTTGTCTAACCCCGCGCATTCTCAGAAGGATTAAGTAAGACGAATTACGTTATTGACGCGAATGATCTGAACCGACAACCTAAGTCTATGACCACCGCACGCACCATCAAACGCTACGCGAACCGGAAACTGTACGACACGCGGGACAGCCGCTACGTCACCCTCGATCACATCGCGGCAATGGTCCGCGCCGGGGACGACGTTCGGGTTGTCGACAACACGACGCAGGCAGACCTGACGACGGCCACCCTGGCTCAGATCATCTTCGAGGAGGAGAAGAAGACTCCTCGGCTGTCGCTGGCCGGCCTGCGGGAGATCATCCAGGGCGCCGTGCCCATGCTCCCGACTGCCTGACGCGTCGGACCGTTTCCCCCTCCCTTACCGTATCTTGGCGGCGCGCGACCCGGGCCATCAAACCGGGTCGCCGCCGCAGCCCTTTCGGAACCGCGTCATTTCTCTGGCCGGTCCCTGATTCCCACCAACGAGATCAGACCGCCCAGCAGCAGCAGCGCCGCGATCGACCACAGGCCGCGGCGGAACCAGGTCAGCGATGCGTCGCCGAGCGTTCCCAGGCCCGCCACGGCCAGCAGTCCGGCCACGCGCGCGACCGCGTTGTTGATGGCGGAGCCTACACCCGCGTGTCGCTGGTCGATGTCGGCCAGGATGGCGGCGGTCAGCGGCGCGACCGTCATCGACAGGCCGACCCCGAAAACCAGCACGCCTGGCAAGAGGTCGCGCGGGTAGCGCAAGGGCAGCTGGAGGCGACTCATCAGGACGAACCCTGCCGCGGCCACCATCGGTCCAGCGGTCATGAACAGCCGCGGGCCGTGCTTCGCGGACAGGCGGCCAAACAGCGGCGACAGCGCGAACATCAGGATGGTGATCGGCAACATGGCCAGTCCGGCCGCGGTCGCGCGGTAGCCCGCCACCTGCTGCAGGAACACCGTGATCAGGAACGACGAGGCGGTCAGCCCGGCGTACACCGCCACGGTCGCCAGGTTACCGGCGGCGAAGTTGCGGTTGCGGAACAGCCCCAGGTCGAGCATGGGATGGCGAATCCGGCGCTCGTAGGCGACAAAGGCGGCAAAGGCGACGATCCCGCCGGCCAGGGACAAGAAAATCTCGGGCGCGCCCCAACCCCGGGCCGGGTGCTCGATGAGCGCGAAGATGATGCCGCCCAGGCCCAGCGCGCACAGGATCGCACCGACCAGGTCGACGCGGTTCCGATCGTCCGCGCGCGGCTCGCGCGGCAGGCGGGCCAGCACCAGCAAGGTCACGGCGATGGGTAAAAGGTTGATGGCGAACACCCAGCGCCAGGATCCGACGTCGACCAGCGCGCCTCCCACCAGCGGGCCGACGATGAACGAGATGCCGGTCCAGGCGGTCCAGCTGCCGATGGCCGCGCCCTGCGCCGAATCGTCGAAGTTGGCGATGATCAGGGCCAGCGAGCTCGGCACCAGCAGCGCGCCGGCCACTCCCTGCAGGGCGCGCGCGACGATCAGCGTCGTCACGCCAGGCGCGGCCGCGCACAGCACCGACGCGGCGGCGAAGCCGACGAGACCGCCCGCGAACACCCGCTTGCGGCCGAACAGATCGGAGACCGAGCCCGCGATCAATATGAGCGAGCCGAGGGTCAGCAGGTAGGCGTCGACGATCCACTGTTGAGCTGCGAGCCCGCCCCCGAGGTCGGCGCGGATCGCGGCCAGGGCGACGTTGACCACCGCCATGTCGAGGAAAGCGACGAACGAGCCCAGGATGCTGGCCACCAGGACCAGGCGCTGCGTGCGACTCATGATGATGAAGGTAGGGTCGGTCGAGGACCAAGAGGGGGCAAATATCTGGCAGCCCGATCTCGCGCCAGGTCTGCGGCGCCGTTCTCGGCCGGAAGACGGGCCACGAGGGCGGTGACGATATACTGGAAAAATGTCTTATATAACGAACAAGGCTTGACCCGCGGCGCTCCCGGTGGCACAACGGTGCCCGTGAGATTGCCAGTCGTGGTTCGCGGGCCAATCCGGGTTCCGGGCATCATCCGTCGAGATCTGTGCTGTCGCGGGGCGACGTAACGCCGTGCGCGCCGCCGCGCGCGGCGGCGAACCGCCCCGGATGCGACCGTCGTTATAACAGACATAATGTCTGCAATAAGCGCCGGTCAAGACAGTCAGGGAGGACCCATGCACAGGACACGACCATCTCGATACAACCATTGGCTTCGCTTCGCGCTTGCCGCCGCGCTCTGCCTTGGCGCGACGCTGGCGCAAGCACATGGATCGGCGCCGGGCGTACCTCTCGCGGCCACGCCGGGCGATCTGACGCCGCCGCCGATCTCGGTCTTGACGGCCAAACGGGGCACGGCCCGCGGCCTGATCTTCGTCGCCCCCAAGACGCCCGCGTCGCCCACCCAGGTGCAAGGCCCCGAGATCATCGACGAGCAGGGTCGGCCGATCTGGTTCCACGCCGTCGGTGGCGGTGATCAGGTGGCGGACTTCCGCGTGCAAAGCTATCGCGGGGAGCCCGTGCTGACCTGGTGGCAGGGGCGGAGCCACACTGGCGCCGGCCATGGCGAGGGGGTCGACTACATCGTCGATCGCCGCTACCGGGTCATCGCCACCGTCAACGCCGGCAACGGGCTGGCCGCAGACACCCATGAATTCCGCCTCACGCCGCAGGGCACGGCGCTGATCGTCGTCTATCACGCCATTCCCTACGATCTGTCGGCGGTGGGCGGACCGGCGGCCGGGCTGGTGTTCGACGGCGTGGTGCAGGAGATCGACCTCGCCACCGGCGCGGTCGTCTTCGAGTGGCACAGCGTCGATCACGTGGGCGTCGACGAGAGTCGCGCGCCGGTGCCGGTCGCGGCGGGCGCCAGCTACGACTATTTTCATATCAACGCGGTCAGCGTCGACCTCGACGGAAATTTGCTCATCGACGCGCGCAACACCTGGGCCTTCTACAAGGTCGAGCGCCGCTCCGGACGGGTGATCTGGAGGCTGGGCGGAAAGAAGAGCGACTTCACGCTGGGCGCGGGCGTGCCCTTCGCCTGGCAGCACGACCCCGAGGCGGTCGACCACCAGACCGTGCGGCTGTTCGACAACGAAGCGGCGCCCGCGGTCTTGCCGCATTCGCGGGTGATCTGGATCCGCCGCGATCTCTTCGATCACACGACGACGCTGGTGCGTGCGATCGAGCATCCCGACGGCCTGTCGGCCGGATCGCAGGGCAACTCGCAGGTGCTGGACAACGGCAACACCTTCGTCGGCTGGGGGCAGACCGGGCGCTTCTCCGAGTTCGACCCTTCGGGCAACCTGCTCTTCGACGCGAACGTCCCGGCGGGCTACGACACCTACCGGGCCTACCGGCACGTCTGGCACGCCCGCCCCGACAGCCCGCCTGCCGCCACCGCGCAGCGCAACGCCGACGGCACGACCACGGTGCACGCGCTCTGGAACGGCGCGACGGACGTCGCCCGCTGGATCGTCGTGGGCGGCGCGCACCCGCACCGGCCGCGCCGCCTGGGCGCCGCCGCCTGGACCGGCCTTGACACCAGCATCACCATCCAGGGCGACGTGGACGGACCGGTCGCCGTGGTGGCCGAGGACGCCTTCGGTCGGGTCATCGAGCGCTCGCGCGCCGTGGTGGTGTCGGACTAGCAGTTTCCACAGAGGTTTTGATCGGTTGGCGCACCTGAGAGGCTTCGGTCCTCAGGCTTCGGGCTTCGGCTTGGGATCCGGATCCGGACCAGAGGCCCGAGGTCCGAGGTCTGAGGTCCTTTGGGCCGAACCAGTCATCTTCACCGTGGCGAGGTTCGGCCCGAAACAAGCTGTTCCGTCTGGTCGAGGTGCCATTACACCTGCCCTGGCGACGATGATTGTGTAGCATCGCCGGGCCAGCGGTCGCCCCGCTGGCCCGCGCATGCCCTTCTTCGATCCTGAGGTCACTCCTTCCGGCGGCCTGCACGCCGGCGCCACCGAGCGCAACCGCGAGCCGATCCTCGAGGTGCTCCGGCGCGTCTTGCCGCCGGCGGGGCTGGCGCTGGAGATCGCCAGCGGCACCGGGCAGCACGTGGTCTTCTTCGCGCGCGCGCTGCCGGCGTGGCGCTGGCAGCCGTCGGATCCGTCGCCGGTGCACCGGGACAGCATTCGCGCCTGGACCGCGGCCGCCGGCGCCGACAACGTCGCGCAACCCCTGGAACTGGATGTCGAGCGCCAGCCCTGGCCGCTGGCGCAAGCCGACGCGATCCTCAACATCAACATGATCCACATCGCGCCCTGGTCAGCGGCGGTGGCGTTGTTCCAGGGCGCGGCGCGGGTGTTGCCCGCGGGGGGCCTGCTCTACCTTTACGGGCCGTTCAAGCGCGAGGGCCAGCACACCGCGGACAGCAACCAGCGCTTCGACGAGCGGCTGCGCGCGGAGGATCCGCGCTGGGGCGTGCGCGATCTCGGTGAGGTCCAGTCCGCCGCCGCCGCGTCCGGATTCCGGAAGGCGGAGGTCATCGCGATGCCGGCCAACAACCTCTCCCTGGTCTTTCGGCGCGGCGCCGACGGCGCGTAGGCGCGGCGCCGATGCCTGACATTGTTCCCTCGAGCAGGAGGTCGCCGCCGTGATGATTCGCGGAAAGTGTCACTGTGGGAACATCGCATTCACGCTGGCCTGGGAGCCCGATCCACCCGAGATCCCCGCGCGAGCTTGCGGTTGTTCGTTCTGCACCAAGCATGGCGGGGTGTGGACGTCGTTCCCCGGCGGAGACTTGAGGGTGGTGGTGAGCGATCCGGCGCGGGTATCGCGCTACGCGTTCGGCACCGAGACCGCCGAGTTCCAGGTGTGCGCTCGCTGCGGCGTCGTGCCCCTGGTGACCAGCCGGATCGACGACAACCTCTACGCCGTGGTGAGCGTCAACGCCTTCGAGGGCGTCGATCCCGCGATGCTGCGCCGCGTGTCATCGAACGTCGAGGGCGAAGAACAGGAAGCGCGCCTGGCGCGGCGGAAGCGCAACTGGATCGCCAGGGTCGAGATCGTCGCCTCTACTGGCCGGTGAACCCGCGCCACATCCACTGCAGCGTCTCCGGCAGGGTTTGCTGGCGCACCCGCATGTCGCAGTGGGAGGCGCCCAGAGCGTAGACGAAGCGATAGTGATAGCCCTTCGCTTTGAGCGCGGCGGCCACGCGCTGGTTGGCCAGCACCCAGTTGTGATGCGAGGCCTCGTTCATGGTGTAGCCGTTGTCCATCTCGCCAACCTGCAGGAACACGCGCAGCGGCTTGGCCGGGTTGTTGGCGATCAGGCGCTCCGGGTACTCCCAGGCGCCGAAGGGGAACTGCGCCTCGGTCGGGGCGCGCGGATTCTGCTGATCGACGAACGTCCCGGAGTAAGTGACCAGCAGGCGATAGCTGCCCGGCGTGAACCACCCCATGGTGAGCGCGGCGGCGCCGCCCGAGCTGCAGCCGTAGGCGGCGCGCCCGTTGGGATCCGTGGTCAGCTTGAAGCTGGGATAGGCGGCGCGCAGGGCCGCGTGGCTGGTGACGGCCGGCAGCACCTCGGTGTCGATGAAGCGTGAGTAGGCGTCGGACATGGTGTCGTACTCGAGCCCGCGCTCGCTGCCGAAGCTGTCGCCGCCACCGTTGGCGACGAACACCGCCACCACCGCGGGCACGCGCCCGTCGGCGATCAGGTTGTCGAGCGCCGTCTGCACGTCACCGACGAAGCCGTCCTGCACAACCATGAAAGGCGCCGCCGTGCCGTCGACGTATTGCATGGGGACGTAGACGACGATCGCGCGCGTGAACGAGTGCTGGTTGGCCGCGTCCAACGTCGGGTCGGTGCCCGGGTAGATGGCGCTGGCCGTGGAGCTCATCGTGAAGTTGAAGAGCCGGCCGTGGGGCACGTTCTTGGACCTCACGTCGGGCGACACGGTGTAGGTCGGCCCGATGGTGAAGTCGCCGTCGCCCACGGTGCCGGGATCGGGCACGCCGCCGGTCGCGGCGCCGGCGCCGCCCGCGCCCGTGGCGGCGCCGCCCGCGCCGCTGCCGCCCAGCCCGCCGCTGGCGCCGCCGGTCCCGGGGCTGGAAACACCGCCCGTGCCGGCGCCGCCGGCGCCGGGGCCGCCACCGCTGGCCGTCGCACCGCCGCCCATGCCATTGCTGGTCGCGCCGCCCGCGCCCTGATTTCCGGCGCCGGTCGAGCCGGCGCACCCCAGCATCAGGACGGCGGCTACCCAAAGACGGCTGGTGTGCGGCATGTGGAGCTTAAGCGGCGCCATTCCTCAATTTCGGCTCATGCTCTTGGCGTCGGAGGCCGGATCGGTGCTGGCTGCGTCACTCAGCGACTCGAGCAGCCGCAGCGCCTCGCCGTCGTAGGGGTCGGCCTCCAGGGCGCGCCGCAGCCAGCCGAGCGCGGCGTCCGGCTGGCGGCTCCGCATCGCGATGCGCGCCATCAGGGTCAGGCTGCTGACGTCGCGCGGGTCGACCAGCAACAACGTCCGCGCCAGGCTCTCGGCGGCGGCCGCCTGGCCCGCGGCCAGGTAGGCCCGCGCGCGTAGCTGGACCGCGGTTGGGCCGGTCATCGTCGCCAGCACCCGCTGCGCCTGGTCGACCTGGCCCAGCACCAGCAGCAAGCGGGCGAGGTGGAGGCGCGCGGCCTGGTGCTGGTCGGGCCAGCGGGAGAAGCGCGCGGCCAGCTGCGCCGTGATCCGATCGACCTCCTGATCGCTGTCGAGCGGGCGCGGGCTCACGGCTGCCGGGGACGCCGCGCCGTCGCCGGCCGGGTCGCGCCGCGCGAACAGCACCTCGGAGCCGTCGGTGAACGTCAGGGTCCAGGCCGGGCTCTTCGCCAGGTGCTGCACCAGGCCGAGATAACGATCGGGGTAAGCGGTGGTCAGAGCCACGTAGCGAAATCGCCAGCGCGCGGCCAGCGCGTCGAATCGGGCGGGGTCGTCGACCGCCGCCAGATAGGTCGCGTATTCGTCGGCGGTGTGCAGCAGCAGGCGAGTGTCGATATAGGGCTTCAACCCGGGCGCGCTGAAGGCCAGGTACCCGCCGGCGTGATCGGGCACGAACACCGGCCCGTGTGCCCCCGCGCCGACCAGCCGGCGCGTCGACTCGGTGGGGAAATGAAACGGCGTCGGCGCCGCGATCGTCGGCTCGCGCCGCGCCGACACCGCGGCCAGCGCCAGCTCGGCGGCCAGCACGACCCCCAGCGCCAGCGCGCCGGGGATGACCCACGATCGTGATGCGCGGGGCGGCTTCGCGAGCAGGCGCGCGACGCGCGGGGCGATGGCCAGGATCGCGATCGGCGTCGCCACCCAGTAGAAGAGCAAGACGTTCCGGTTGGCCATCAGCGCCAGCGCGCCGAAGCCGCCCAGCAAGAGCAGGTGCGAGAGCAGCAACCGCCGCCCCGCGAGCGCGAGGCACGCCGCGAGCGTCGCCAGGTACCACTTGAAATGAAAGATCTGCGCCGGCGCGGTCCGCTCGAGCAGCCAGGGCGGGACGTTCTCGGCCACCTGCTCGCCGAACAGGTTGCCGGCCGACGGCGAGATGCGCGCGAGCAAGCGCGTGGCCAGGGTGACGCCGTCGCGGCCGTAGGGATTCACCAGCGACGCTGCCACACACAGGGCCAAGGTCAGGGCCAGCGGCCGCCAGGGGAGGTTCTCCTGGGGATCGAATGGCCACCACCACCGCCGGCCGCCCAGACGCGGCGACAACCCGGCGGCGATCAGGTAGGCGCCGATCATGGCCGGCCCCAGCACCGCCAGTCCCTGGCAGTTGCTCCAGACGATCTGCAGCAGGGGCAGGGCGATGAGCGCCCGCCGCCGCCCGGCGCGCAGCCGCTCCAGCGCGGCGAAGAACAGCGCCAGCATCAGCAGGCTCACGATCACCGGACGCGCCAGCAAGAAATGGCGCGCCAGGTAGAGCACGCCCACCATCGCGGGTACGAACAGCGCGCGCGCGGTCGCGCCGCCGGATCGGCCCACCGCGCGGCCCAGCACCAGCGCGCCCGCGGCGACCAGCAGCGCCTTGGCGAGCACCACGCCCGCCAGCCCGCCCAGCCGATAGATCCCGTGGCAGGCCAGCTGAAACAACCAGTGCACATCGATCCACGGCCGCCCGGCTGCGCTCAACGTGAAGGGATCGGTGTGCAGCCAGGCGTGCCGGTGCGCCATCTCGCGCCCGGCGGCCAGGTGCCAGAAAATGTCGCCGTCGGAGATCGGCGTCAGGCCGGCCAGGAAGGCGCCCGCGCCCAGCGCCACCAGCACCGACGTGCTCGCCAGGCGCGCGGTTCGCGCCCGCGTCGGCGCTGCCCGTGCCGCCGCTACCTGGTCGCTACTTGGTCCAGGGGAACCAGCCATTGCTCTGCATCAGCGCGATGGCGCGCTCGGACCAGAGCTTGTGCCCCGAGAAGTTGAAATGGTGGTCATCCTGCATCCCGAGACCGTCGGTGGGCACCAGCACCAGCTTGCTGATCAACCCGGGCAGCGTGCGGGTCATCGGCAGGATCACCCGGCCCACCGCGCCGGTGGGCGCCAGATCGCCGGTGGCCATCATCTCGTAGTCGCAGTACAGCACCGGCAGATTGGGTTCGCCGAGATCGGCCCGGATGTCGGCGATGATCTGCTGCATGCGCGCCGGATATCCGGGCTGGTCCGCGGTCGGCAGGTGGCGCTCGGTGATGCCCAGCATCACGAACATGCCACCGAAGGTCACCTTGCCCTTGAGCTCGAGCGCACGGTTCATGAAGGCCGCGTAGAGCACGCCACCCTTCAGGAACTCGGTGCTGGGCGAGGAGCCATTGCCGCGCCCGATCGAGATGAAGTGGTAGTCGCTGGGCGCCGCGGCCGCGGCGGTGCGCAGCAGCGCCATGCCTGGACCGGCGGTGGTGATGGTGGTGTTCTCGGGCGCGGTCTCTTCCTTGGCGAGCACGAAGCGATTGGCGCCCTGGTAGACCCACAGCTGCGGCTGGGTAGTGTAGAAAAAGGAATTCAGGCTGGCCGGCGTGCTGGCCTGGCCGCGCATGTTGGAGTGTCCGAAGTGGATGAAGGCGATCGCCTTCTCCTTGGGCACCAGCGTGCCGTTGATGTTGATGGTGACACCCGACAGCGGCGGCCCGGTGTCGGGCGGGGCCGCGGTGTCGATCCCCGCGGCGTCCCGGTTGCCGGGGCCCGCGTCGACGCCAGCGGTCCGACCGCCACTGCCGGCGCTGCTGCCGCCGGTGCCGCGATTGCCGCCGCCGCCGGTGCTGCCGCCCTTGCCAGTGATGCCGGTCGTTCCTCCGACGCCCGGAAAGGTGTTGTCCTGTTCGGCGTGCAGGTGCGCTTGCACGCCGCATCCCAGGCCGCAGACCATGCTGGCAAGCAGCGCGGCGGAGACGGTCAGGTTCGTGGTGCAGATCCCACGCGGCGGGAACGATGGTGTCATGCTTTTTCCTCTCGTTCGGCGGGCCGCAGTGCCCGGGGGCACTTTAACCTGCCAGCAAACATACCTCAAAACGGAGACAAGGCTACCCCGAGGCCGATGATCCAGGACCCCCAGCCCCACGGCGATTTGGGCGCACCGTTGGCGTCGGTGGTGATCCCGTCGTATTGATAGGGAAAGATCGCGCCCGCCAGCAGTGCGATCCAGTCGGTCGACCACTCGATCGAGACGCTGGGCGCCAGGCTCAGGAGGCCGGTGTTCTCGCGCTGCGTCTTGTCGCGATCGTGGCCGTCGAACCCGGTCAGCCCCAGCCCGACCGCGGGCACGAACGGCCCCAGGAAGTACCCGCTGTAGGCGTAGGCGGTCGCGCTGGGGGCGCGGTAGCTGTCGAAGCGATTCTGTCCGCCCCGCCAGCTGGCCAGTCCCCCGACGACGATGACGCCCCAGATCTCGTCCATGGTGTGGTCGAGGATCAATGACCCGGTGAAGCGGCCGAACCCGACTTGCTGATGCTGGGCCAGCGGGATGCCCCCGTACTGCGCGTCGTAGACTCCGGTCGGCAGGCCGACCAGCGCGGTCAAGGAGGTGGCGTTGATGTTGCCCAGCCGGCGCGTCACCTGCACGCTGAGGTCGCCGAGCCCACCGTTGGAGACGTCGACGGTGGGGACCACCCCTTGCGGGTCCTCGAAGAAATTATTGAAGTACTTGTAAACGAAGGGAACGTTCGCGCCCAGGATCCATTTCTCGTCGATGTTGCGCGTGACCAGGGTGTTGACGAAGGCGTTCTGCTCCTTCTTGCCCTTGAAGGTGAGTCGGTTGTAGGTGCCGACGGTCTGCACGCTGAACATCCCGCCGCTGACGCCGCGTCCGATCCATTTCACGCCGGCGCCCGCGCCGGTGGCCGAGCCGGCGCCGCAACCGCCCACGGTTTGCCAGCTGGCCAGCAGCGGCCCGAGGTCGGCGACGCGCGCCAGCAGCGC
>DASRQZ010000146.1:0-10364 GCA_035696125.1 Polyangia bacterium | reverse complement strand
GCGGCGCTGCTGGTGCAGATGGTGGCGGCGACGCTGGCACGGGTGGCGTCACCGGCACTGGTGGCGCGGTGGACGCCCAGCCTGATGTCACGGGCACGGGCGGCGTGACGGGCACCGGTGGCGCGGTGGACGCCCGGCCCGATGTCACCGGCACGGGCGGCATGGGCACTGGGGGTGCGGTGGACGCCCGGCCTGATGTCACCGGCACGGGCGGCATGGGTACCGGTGGTGCGGTGGACGCCCGGCCCGATGTCACCGGCACCGGTGGCATGACGGGCACTGGTGGTGCGGTGGACGCGCGGACTGATGTCACCGGCACGGGCGGCATGGGCACGGGTGGATCATCCGACGCCGGCACCGACGTTCGCGTCGATACCGGCACCGGTGTCGATGTTCGCGTCGACACCGGCACCGACGTTCGCCCCGACACCGGAACGACCACCGACGCCAGGGCCGACGTCAAGACCGACGCCAAGGCCGACGCCAAGGCGTCCGGCGGCGGCGGGGGTTGCGGTTGCTCCACCGCCTCGACGCGCGACAACCTGGGTACTGGCGCGTGGATCCTGGCGCTGGGCGGCATCGTCTTCACGGCGCGTCGCCGTCGCCGCAAGTCGTAGACGCCGGATCAGCCTGGCGGGCCGCTGCCCCAAGCGGCGACCCGCTCCGACCGTGCGCTCGGCGCGCGCGTCGTTGCCGTAGCGCGGCAGGCTGATCTTTCGCCGCCTCGTCAGCGCACCAGACGTCGGCCAGACCTTGCCTTCGCTCGGTTCACCCCCAATTTGCTCCCTAACAGGGGAGGTGGGACCGATGAAGATGGGCCTGAAAATGTGGGTTGTGACGATCGCGGTGGCGATCGGGGGCTTCGTGGTGGGCAGCTGCGATTCCATCGACACGGCGTTTGACTGCCAGGCGGTCTGTACGCGCTATCGCGACTGTTTTGACGCGAGCTACAACGTCGAGAACTGTCGCAACAAGTGTCGCACCAACGCGGCCAACGACCCCAACGTCAAGGGCGCCGCCGATGCCTGTGAGGCCTGCATCGGCGACAAGTCGTGCGTGGGATCGGCGGTCAGCTGCTCCGGTAGCTGCAGCGCCATCGTTCCCTAGCAGGCGCCGCGCGCCAGGACGGCGCCGCTGCCCGCCTGGACCCGGCGGCGCGTTCAGCGCTGCATGCGCCAGCCGCCGGGGTGCCAGTCATAGTGATCTTCGTGGTGGTCCCAGCGTCCGTCTTCCCAGTGGTGGCGGCGGCGCTCGCGCACCAGATGGCCACCGACCCAGACGTAGCGTCGGTGCCGCCATTCGTGATGACCGCCGACCCAGATGTATCCCGGTCGGCTGCGGGGCGTCTCCACGATGACCGCCGGCGGCGGATCATGCGGCCCGCCCCGGTGCGGCCGCCAGCCGGCCTGAGCCGTGAGGGGAGTGCCCAGCAGGACCAGGGCCAGAACCGTTCGTTTCATGCCCATGACGGTTCTGTAACCATCGCAGGCGGCGCCAGGAAGGTCGCGGATCGGAGCGCGGGGGATCGGAAGCTCGAGCGCCCCCGCGCTGCTGTCAGGACGCGTTGGCGCGTGGGGACGTGGGCACGCCAATGCGGGTTCCGGCCTGCGCCGCGTCCGGGAGCACGATGTTGATCTCCAGGACCTCGCATCCACCCGAGCTGTCGATGCGTACGCCGACCTCCTGCAGGTCGATTTTCTCGTAACGCGCGATGACCGCCAGCAGCTCTTGCTGCAGCTGCGGCAGGTAGTCGGGCGCGCCCCGCGTGGTTGCGCGTTCGCGGGCCACGATGATCGAGAGCCGATCCTTGGCCAGGGTGGCGGTCGATTTCTGGTTGCGGCGGAAGTAGTCAAAGAACGACATGGTGACCTCCGGTGTCCTGCCGTCTAGCCGAACAGCCGGCCAAAGAAGCTGCGCTTTTCCTCTTCGATGAAACGATGCTGGCGCTCTTCGCCGAGGAATCGGTAGACGACGTCGAGGTAGGCCTGGGCGACGTCGGTGGTCTCGTCGAGGATCGAGGGCGTGCCCTTGTTCGACGACTGCAGCACCGCCTTGGATTCGGGGATCACGCCCAGCAGCGGGATGCCCAGCAGCTCGAGCACGTCGCCCACGCTCAGCATCTCGCCCTTCTTCACTTGCAGCGGCGAGTAGCGGGTCAACAGTAAATGGGTCTTGATCGGCGGGCCGCCGACCTCGGCGCGGCTGGTCTTGGCCGCCAGCAAGCCGAGCACGCGATCCGAATCGCGCACCGACGACACCTCGGGGTTGGTGACCACGATGGCCTCGTCGGCGAAGTACATCGCCATCTGCGCGCCCTTCTCGATGCCGGCGGGCGAGTCGCAGATGATGAAGTCGAAGTCCATCGCCTTGAGCTCGTCGATCACCCGGCCCACGCCTTCGGGCTCCAGCGCCTCCTTGTCGCGCGTCTGCGACGCCGGCAACACGTGCAGACCCTCGACGCGCTTGTCGCGGATCAGCGCCTGCTGCAGCTTGGCCTCGTTCTTGATGACGTTGACGAAGTCGTAGACGACCCGGCGCTCGCAGCCCATGACCAGGTCCAGGTTGCGCAAGCCGACGTCGAAGTCGATCGCGACCACTTTTTTGCCCCGCAGGGCCAGCCCGGTCGCGACGTTCGCGCTGGTCGTCGTTTTGCCGACCCCGCCTTTACCTGAAGTGATGACGATGACTTTGGACACGGTGAGCCTCCCTTGGTCTATCGGATGAATGTCGAATCAGTCGCGGCGTTTGCCAAATTTTTCACTCTCGGATCGGTCACAGCGGCGCAGATGTTTCACAGGGGCGCGATGCGGCACTCGCCGCCCTCGAGGTGGATCTGCGCAGGACGGCCGCGCCAAGCCTCGGGGATGTCGTCGGCGGTCAGGTACGCGCCCGAGATCGCCACCAGCTCGGCCTCCAGCCGCTGGCAGAAGATGCGGGCGCCCAGCAGGCCCTGCGCGCCGGCGACGGCGCGCCCGCGCAGCGGGGCGTAGATGTGGATGTGCCCGTCGGCGATCACCTGCGCGCCCGGGTTGACCGGCGCCAGCACCACCAGGTCGTTGTTCTGCGCATACACCACCTGCCCGCTGCGCACCGGCAGGGTCACCACCAGCGGACCGGCGTGTCCGGCGGGGGCACCCCCGGCACGCGGCGACCGGGCGCCGGGCGTCGGGGTCCGGTTGCCGCCGACGGGGTCGCCGCCGGGCAGGGCGCCGGCGCCGGCGCCCGACACCGGCGCGGCGCGGTCATCGCTGCGCGGGCGCGCCGCCGCCTGGTGCATGATGCCGAGGCCGGCCGCCAGCGCCTGCTCGCGCAGCTCGTCGGCGAGGTTGGCGATCGCGACCGGGACCAGCTTGCACGAGCGCAGCATGCGGGTGAGCTCGCCGATCGGCAGTCCGGCACCCTGGCCGGGCAGCGCCCCCAGGTCGATGAGCACCGGCGCGTTGGTGAAAAGCTGGGGCAGCTGCGCGATCTTGATGCGCAGGTGGCGTTCGATGATGGGCAGGTCCAGGCTGCGCAGCCGCAGGACCGTGAGGGGCGCCATGGTCCCCTTGAGGTCGAACGGGACAGTACGGCGCGGGGTGCCCGCGGCCTGACCCCGAGCAGTGGGGGCCGGTGGGGCTTCGGGCAAGATGTCGATCGACGTCATGGGGCTCCAGTCGCGATGAACCCCATTGTCGGACCGCGCCACCTCTGGTCAAATTTATAGTCAATAATTTGGCACCGCCGGAGCGCCCGAGCCCGGGACCAGGGCGCCGTCTGCGGCGGGGTGGTCGGGCGGGCTATCCGTCCCGAGGTCCCCGAGGGGACGCCCATCACGCCGTGCTTGGCGCGAACGATGAAGGCTGGTTAAATCGTGCACGGGATCGCGTCGGGTCAAACGTGAACACGGAAATAACGCTCAGGGGGGAGGGCGACGGAGGGGACCCCCGCGCGGGGCGGGGCCTGCACTTGCTCGTGATGTCGGCCGATGCTTTCTTCTCGCAGCCGCTGCCGCCGCACGGCACGGTCACCCTGGGCCGCTCGTCGAAGTGCGAGATCCGGGTCGACGACCCGCTGGCCTCGCGCGAGCATGCCCGGCTGCGCATCGAGCTGTGCGACGAGGGGTCGATCCTCTCGGTCACCGACGCCGGCAGTATCAACGGCACCCGTCTGCGCGACACCCGAATCGAGCCCGGCGACTGGCAGCCGATCAGGGTCGGCGAGACCGTGACCATCGGTTCGACCATGGTGATGGTGCTGCAGGACCGGCCGCCCATGGGACCGCGCCGACTCTGGTCGCATGCCAGCTTCGAGGACCGGCTGGAGGAGGAGTGCCAGCGTGCGGCGACGTCGGGCGTGCCGTTCGCGCTCGCCCGGCTGCGGTTCTCGGGAGCGGCGCTGTGGACCACGATCTTGCCGATCCTGGCGCGCAACCTGCCGCTGCCCCACGTGTTTGCCGGCTACGGCCCGCACGACTACGAGCTGCTGCTACTGGAGACCAACGTCCGCGACGCCGAGCAGCTGGTCGAGGAGCTGCTGGCGGTGTGCCGCAAGGTCGGGATCCAGGGCCGGGCCGCGCTGGCCTGGTATCCGCGCGACGGGCGGTCGGTCGACGCCCTGCTGGCACGCGCCAACTCGCTGCTGCGCGCGCCCGCGGGCCAGGACGCGGGTAGCGCCGGTGGTGTCGCCGGCGCGGGTGGCAGTCTGGCCGTCGCCGGCATGCAGTCGGTGAAGGGAATGGCGGCGCGTGCCGCCTCCTCGGCCATCAACGTGATGATCCTGGGCGAGACGGGAGTCGGCAAGGAGGTGCTGGCGCGGCTGATCCACCGCATGTCGCCGCGCGCCGGGAAGCCCTTCGTGGCGCTCAACTGCGCGGGTCTGTCGCAGAGCCTGATCGAAAGCGAGCTCTTCGGGCACGAGCGCGGTGCTTTCACCGGCGCGGTGGGCGCAAAGATCGGCCTGCTCGAGTCCGCCAATGGCGGCACCGTGTTTCTCGACGAGATCGGCGAGATGCCGGTTCCCATGCAGGCCAAGCTGCTGCGGGTGATCGAAGCGCGCGAGGTTCTGCCGGTGGGCGGCGTGCGATCTCGCGCCATCAATGTCCGGTTCCTGTCGGCCACCAACCGCAACCTGGAGGTGGCGATCGAGCGCGGCGACTTCCGCAGGGACCTGCACTTTCGCCTCAACGTCATGACCCTCAGCGTCCCGCCCTTGCGCGAGCGGATCGATGAAATTCCGGCACTGGTAGACACCTTCCTGGCAGAGATCTGCCAAGAATCCGGGCGGGCCACGGTCGAGGTGAGCCCCGACGCGATGGCCTGCCTGCTCGCCTATACCTGGCCGGGCAACATCCGGGAGCTCAAGAACATGCTGGAGCGGGCCTTCGTGCTCTGTGATGGCGCCGTGATCGGGACCCAGCACCTGCCGCTCGACAAGATGAAGCGCGCGGCTGACGACCCGATCGCGACAGCGCCGCCCGTGTCGCCGGTGATCACGCCGGTGCCCGCCGCTCCTGCCCCGCTGCCCCCGCTCCACGACCCGCGCAAGGCCGCCGAACGGCAGCGCATCCTGGACGCGCTCGCCGAGTGCGCCTCGAACCAGACCCGCGCGGCTGAGCTGCTGGGCATGCCCCGTCGAACCTTCGTTTACAAGCTGGATTACTACGGAATTCCGCGACCGCAGAAGGGCAGACCGCCCGAGAAAAACGGCTGACCGCCGCAGCCTCGCGGCGCGAGAAGAGTTGCACAGACTGAGCAACTCTCGGGTTTCGAGCAAGCTGGTTGCTCAGTCTGAGCAATCCGGCGGCCTTCTCGGGGCCCGCGGGCCTGGCGCGGAAGCCATCGCACCGGGCACGAACCTTGCTGCTTACTGCTCGGCATGTCCGTCGTCGCGCACTCCGTTCCCGGCCCCGGCGGGCCGGCCACCGGGCAATCCGATCTCACCGATCTCGGGTTCCGGCGTGGGCTGCGCGTGCGTCCGGACCAGCGGTCCGATCCGTCGCGGGTCGACGAGCATCAGTTCATGTGGCTGCTGGTCCGCAACCTCCCGGAGCTGCGCGGCTACGCGCGCCGGCTGACCGGCAAGGTGGCCGAGGCGAACGATCTGGTCCAGGAGACCTGCCGCCGGGCCATCGAGTCACGCTCTCGATTCACCTCCGGCTCCGACATCCGCGCCTGGTTGTGCTGCATTCTTCGAAACTACCACTGCGATCGGCTGCGGCGCCTGTCGCGCGAGATGCTGGTCGGCGATCACGACGGGCAATTTGCCACGCCGGCGCCCGAGCCGTGCGCGAGCTGGGCCATGGTCTCCGACGACGATCTCGAGCAGGCGCTGGCGTCGTTGCAGCCGCAATATCGAAGCGCCTACGTGCTGCACGCGATCGACGGGCGATCCTACGGCCAGATCGCGCAGGCGCTGGGCTTGCCGAGCAGCACGGTCGGGACCCGCATCCTGCGCGCGCGCCACCTGTTGCGCGTGTTCTTGCTGGCCCGGCTGGAGCAGCGGGGCGCATCGGGCAGTGGTGGTTGTCGGACGCCAGTCGTCAGGAACAGGCCGTCTGTACCGTCAAACCCGGGACCGGCGCGCGCCGAGGCCCCACCGGCGCCCCCACCCGGGCGCTGATCGCGTCGTCGTGGTTGCCTCCGTCGGAAGCAGGCCGCGGTCGAGCGCCCGGATCACCCGGCGCACGTCCTTGACCTCGGCGGCGGCGATGAGCGCGAACGCACCGTTGCGGATCGGGTCCTGGGTGATCGCGGCGCACAGAAAGGCGACCTCGCGGGCCTTGTCTGCCATCAGCGCCGGCCGCAGCGCCGCCGGGGTCGCGGCCAGGATCTCGGCGAACCGCCAGGCGAAGGCGCGCGCCTCCGCCAGGCCAAAGTCGATGACCTTGGTGGCCAGCGCCCCGCTGACGCCCTCGATGAAGCGCAGCACGGGCGACACTTGCGCGATCTCCCGTTCCACCTCGCCGACCACCGACTCCAGGATGTCGTTGACCCTGGTGAAGTCGGCGCGCGCGCTGTGCAGGTCGGCGGCGCCGAAGCACTCGAAGGTGGCCACGCTGAGATCGAAGTTGACGTGGGCGTTGAAGGCCAGCGCCAGGTGCTGCACGATGCTGAGGTCGGCGCGCCGGGTGGCATCGAGCGCCAGCGACCAGGGCCGGGTGATGGCGGCGTCGCCGCTGCGGTGCTGGGCGACCGCGGCCAGGTAGCGGCGCGCGAAGGCCACGTCCAGGCGCGCGACCGCTTCGCCGTCGGCGAACTCGCCGTTCAGGATGGCCTGGCGCAGCGCCACCGTCACCCGCGTGTACAGGCAGCCGAAATAGCCCAGGCGGCTGCCTTCGATGAGGGAGCGTTCGATCAGCGATTGCAGCTCGCGCAGCAAGGTGTCGATCGCGGTGACGTCGGGTGGGCTCATGGCAGGGGTCCTCCGATCAGACCAGGGTTCAGCGCGGGGGATGGATCGACTGGGCGTGGTCTCGCTCGCGGGTCATGCCGAGCTCGCCGAACAGCTCGCGCGCGCGCTGGGCGTGCTGCTGGCGCCCGGGCTGGTCGTCGGGGCCGTGCTCGCCGAGCGCGAGCGCCGCGCGCGCCTCCTCGGTTGGCATGGCCAGCCGCCGCGCCGCCGCGAGCGCGTCGTTCCAGCGCCGGTGCGCCGCCGGCGGCCGGCCGCCGAGCCAGGCCAGACGCCCCTCGTGGACGCCCACGATGGGCGCCACCACCGGAAACACCCGCGCGAATCGACGCAGCGCCTGGCAGGCGGCGCGCGCCCGCTGGGGCAGCGACCCGTCGTCGCCCGCGCCGGCGCCCGGCGCCGCGGGGCCGGCCTGCGCCCACAATGACAGGTAGACCTCGCACAGCGAGGCCAGGTGCGGGATCAGCATGTTCATCACCGGCGGCAGGCTCCACAGCGAGGCCGACGCGCGGTCGGCGGCGGCGCGCGCCCCGACCGCGTCGCCCGACGCCAGCGCGGTCAGCGCCTCGGTCGCCTGCAGCTGGGCCAGCACCGTCGGATCCAGCCGCGAGGGGACGATGGCGGCCGCGCGCCGGAGCCCGGCGCGCGCGCCCGCCAGATCCCCGAGGCGGGTCTGCACCTGGGCCATCAGGATGCAGGCGTGCTGTTCGGCGTTGTGGTTTCCCTTCATGCCCGAGTCGCGCATCGCCTCGAAGGTCGCGCGCGCGTCGGCGAGCCGCCCGCGCAGAAGCTGGGTCAGGCCGATGCCGAGCTGCGCCTCCTCCCAGCGGCGCCGGTTGCCGACCAGCAGCGCCGCGCCGGCCGCGCGCTGGCCCGCCGTCTCGGCGGCGTCCCACGCGCCCACCCCCATGCGGTAAAAGGTGGCCAGCTGGTAGACCCACGACTCCGACGACGGATCGGGCGCCGCCTCCAGCATCTCGATCGCGCGCGCGAGGTAAAGGCGGGTCAACGCGTGCAGCCCCATGACGCCGGCGGTGCCGAAGATGCCGGCGTAGGCCCGCGCCAGCGCCGGCGACGGCCCCACCAGCTCGCACAGGTTGAGCAGGCGCACGGCGCCGTACAGGATCGGTCCGGGCCGAGACGCCATGTAGAAGATCTGCAGCAGCGTCTCGTAGGTGCGCGCCCCCTCGGCCAGGGTTTCGGCGCGCGCGCCGGCCGTGCCCACGTAGCGCCAGGGCCACAGGCGGTGCAGGGTCTGCCTGGCGATCTCGCCCAGCACGCCGAAGAACAGGCGCGCGCGCGAGCGCGGGAACGGCAGCCCCAGATCGTCGAGGGCGCGCAGCAGGTGATCGCGGCTCTCGTCCAGTGACGTGAGCGCGAATTCGGCCTCGCCGATCTGGCGCTCCCAGGTGGCGCGCCGGACCAGCGCCCTTGTGGGCTTGCGCTCGCCGGCGGACTCGGGCGGCGCCGCGCCGGCGTCGAGCGCCAGCGCGGTGTGAAAGCGCTGGATGGCCTCGCGGTTCGCCGAGCTGGCCAGCGCCTGCTGCCCGGCCTTCTCCAGATAGTCGATCGCCTTTGGCGTGTCGCCCGCGCAGGTGAAGTGGTGGGCCAGCTCGGCGTAGACCAGCTGGATGTCGGGCGTGCCCTGGACATGCGCCTCCAGGGCTTCCCCGGCCTCGCGATGGCGCCGGCGTCGCTCGTCCCCCGAGATGCCCTGGTAGGTGACCTCGCGCATCTTGTCGTGGATGAAGCGAAGGCGCGCGCCGCCCACGTCCTCCAGGATCTCGCGCGCGGCCAGCTCGCCCAGCGCTTCGATGAAGGCGCCCTCGCCCAGCGCCGACGCCGCCTCCAGCAGCGCGGCGTCGAGCTGCCGCCCCAGCACGGCGGCGGTCTTGACCAGGTCGCGCGCTTCGCCGGATAGCCTCTCGAGGCGCCGTTCGATCAGCGCCTGCAGCGATCCCGGCAACTCCAGCGCCTCGAAGGCGGACGCCTCACCGCCGTCGGCCAGCGCGACCCGCCACTGGCCGCGCTGGCGATAGAGGAGGCGCTCGCCGACCGCGGCGCGCAGATACTCGGCGACGAAGAACGGATTGCCGTCGGTGTGCCGGGCCAGAAAGCCGACCAGCGCGGCCGGCGCCTCTTTCATGCCCAGCATGCCTCCGACCAGCGAGGTCACTGCCCCCTCGCCCAGCATCGGCAGTCGCAGCCGGTGCACGCCGGGCCGCGCGGCCAGCGCGCGCACGTCTTCGTTCATCTCCTCGGCGCGGCAGGTGGCGACGATCAGGATCGCCTTGTCGGACAGCCAGTCGGGCGGCAGCGCCGCCAGCAAGGCCAGCGACAGATCGTCGGCCCACTGCAGGTCGTCGATGATCAGGCACAGTGGGCGCTCGCGCGCGCACGCCGCCATCACGTCCATCAGCGCCTGGATGGCGCGCCGGCGCGTCGCCTCGCCTGGGATCTCGGGCAGCGGCGGGTGGCGCTCTTGCCCGGGCAGCAGCGCCAGCGATGGCTCGTAGGCGGCCAGGATCGCGGCGCGCTCGCCCAGCAGACGCTCGAACATCCCTTCGTCGGAAGATTCGCGGCACAGGTCGGCGACCATCTGCAGGAATTGCCGAAAGACGTGGAACGGCGGACCGGTGATCCCGCCCGCGCCGGCGCTGGCGCCGCCGCCAGCGCTGCCGACACCGTCGCTGGGCGCGATGGCCAGCGCGTCGCCGATCACCATGCGCAGGCCCCGGATCTGGGCACGCCGGCCAGCCTCCGCGACCAGGAAGGTCTTGCCCACGCCGCTCTCGCCCACCACCAGCGCCAGCGAGCCCGAGCCGCGGACCGCCTGCTCGGCGGCGTCGCGGAGGGTGGTCAGCGCATCGTCGCGGCCGACCAGCTCGGGGCGATAGAGATAGCCGGCCGAGCGCGCGCCCGCGCGTTCTTCGGCCGGCGCCGGCGTCGCCGGTCCTGGCTCCAGCGGCTCCGCC
>DASRQZ010000145.1:0-10461 GCA_035696125.1 Polyangia bacterium | reverse complement strand
TGGCGACGTTCTGGTTGGTGTTGCCCCCGACATAGATGCGATCGCCGGTGGGGCTGAAGTCGACGCCCACGAAGCTGTCACCGATCCCGATAGTTTGCTTCAGGGCCTTGCTGGCGGTGTCGATGATGTGGAGCGCACGCGCGCTGAAGTTGCTGCCCGTGACCACCGCCAGCTCGGCGCCGGATGGGCTCAACACCATGCCCAAAGGCCGATCGTCGACCTCGATGTGCAACCCGGCGGGCGTCAGGGTCTGCCCGGTGGGAATCACGATGCTGCCGTCTGCCTGTACCCCGGCCGAAAACAGTCGCCGGGCGGCGGACACCGTGGCCGAGACGCCTGTCGATAGAGCCAATACCCCGGCCAGCAGTCGCCAATTCCCCAGCGTGCGCTTGGAACCCATGGCAATGACCTCCTGGTTGAAGGACCGCGCGCGACGAATTTCGAACGCTGGACCATAGGCGCGGGTGGTGTCCAGACGATGACGGCGCCGTCACAGGGGGGCAACCTTTCGGTGACAGCACCCCGACTCGAGCTTCCGTCACCGCGGGCGGCGCAGCAGAGAGCTCGGCTCGGGTGCCCCCGCGCCGGGCGGGTACTCGACGCTGAGGAGGCGGCTTTTGACCGAGGCGATCTTCTTGAACGGCCAGATGCAGGTCGCGCCGGTGAGATCGAAGGCGCAGCTGAACATCGGCAACGGCGGGACGCGATAGGCCGTGATGCGCAGCTCGTAGCAGGCCAGGCCGCGGGGCGTGTCGGGCGGGACCGGGCGCGCGGCGGCGGCCCTGGTGAATGAGTCGAGGGCCAGGCGATCGAGGGCGGCGTTGCCCGAGCTGCGGCGCAAGCTGGCGGCGGGCTCCTGGCCAGGAGCGACGTTCAGGCAGACCTCGGCGCGCCGCTCTTCCGCGCCGCCCTCGGCCTGGCGATTGGCTTCGTTGTAGGCGCCCAGCGCGTCGGCGTGCGGCGAAGGCTCATTGGGTGCGTCTCCTCCTCCCGCGCGGGTGGCATCGGCTCGGGCGCCGAGCGCGCCTCGGTTGGCGTCGCCGACGCGCGCCAGGTAGCCGCGTCCCCACCCGCTGGCCGCCGAGCCCAGCCCCACCTCGAGGTCGTCGGCCAGGCGCTGCGCGTCCGCTTGAAAGCGCGCGCTGGCGCCCCGCAGGTAGTCGTAGAGCAGCGGATCTGCGCGCCCGGCGCTCACGTTGGCGGCGGCGATCTCGGCGCGCTCGACGTCGGCGCGCAGCTGGTCGACGCTGCGCCGGCCCGGGCGAGCTGGCCGTGACACGATCGCCGCGTCGGGCGGTGTACCAGCGAAGCGCAGCTGCACGTCGGGTGGCAGGGCGCGGAACGAAAGATCCCGCGGCGGCGCGATCGCGCGCGGCGGCGATGCCGTGGATGCGGGCGAGCGCGCGACCTCGGGCGGTTCGAGCGGCGTGGAGGCCCGCGGTGGGGATTTCGGCGGCGGCGACCGCCGGGACGGGCGCCGTTCCGGCGACGGCGAAGATGCAACTGGTGGGCGCGGAGCAGGGGCACGCTCGGTTGCCTCACGCGGTGCCTCGGTGATCTCGATCGCAATCGACACCGGAAGCGCCTCGATCGGAGGCGTCCTGGATCTTGGAGCTGACAGGCGAAGCAGCCAGGCGATCACCAGCGCGTGGACCACCGCCGACAGCACCCATGCTCCGCCGAAGCGCGTGCCCCCCGAAACCATGGTGTTTCATGCGAACTGACCGACCCCAAGGGAAGACCGTTGCCTCGCGCAGGTGTCAGCGCGGTGCCGATCCGCGAGGGCGGACAGATACCTGCCGTCCCCTGCCATGAAAGTGCCCGCCTGATTTGCCTGATGGGGGGAGACAGGGAGACAGACAGAGACGGGAGAGAGTCGCTAGCCCGGGCGAGCGCGGAGCGGGGCCGGGGCGTCGCACAGGGGGCAGCTTTCGATCAGCTCGGCCACTGTGCCGCAGCCTCGGCAGTCCACGCGATAACCGTGGAATCCGTCGTCGTGCGGCTCGGTCACGCTGCGCGCCTTGTCGGCTCGGTGGCCTTCGTAGACCACTCTTGCCGGCAGCAGCGCGAGGTATTTCACCTCCTCCTCGCCGCACGCAGGGCAAGCGGGCGGCACCGGCCACCGGTTGGGGCTGGCGAGCGCCCGCTCGAGCCCGCCCGGCGCGTGGCAGCGCGGACAGACATCGGCCGCGAAGACCAGGTGCTGGCACTCGGCGCAGCTCACCTGGTAAACGCCGTCGACGAACTTCTCGCCGTCGTAAGCCCAGGTGATGCGCCCCACCGGTTCGCCGCCCATCATCGGCAGCGAACCGTCCACGATCGTCAGGAACACCAGCTTCAACGCGCGGCAGGCCGGGCAGCCGGCGGCGGCCAGCCTGTCGAGCGCGGGCTCATCGAGAAGACCCATGACGATTCGACGGCGAACCTACGCGAGCCGGCCATCCGCCGCAACGCGGACGTGCCGAACGGCGGGCGCTCAGGTCTCGATCTGGGTGGTGGCCAGGCCGATCCAATCGCCGTTCCTGGTCGTGCCGACGACGTAAGCATGAATGGTGATACGCCCGAAACGAAACACCCGGACGCCCGTGAGGCGGGTCTTGAGAAAATGCACCACGCCCGCGTACCGGCGCACGATGGTCTGCTCTTCGGCGTCGTGCCAGGGGCGCGGGGTCGCTGCGTTGGCAAAGAACTCATCGACCGTCATCACCTGGGCCAGGTCCGGGTGCGGTTCGCCGGTCAGGGCCGCCAGGCGTCTGGCGTTGGGGTTGCCGCCTGGCTGTCGCCAGAGCACCACGGCCAGCGGGAAGTCGGACTCGCTCATGAACAGCAGTCCCTCCGTCAAGCGCTCGAGGTCGCGTACCAGCTCGTCGCGGAGTGCCATGGACGCGTGCGTCACCCGCGCCGGCGCGGTCGCGGCCATCGCGTCGGTGGTCAAGCCGAACAGCACGGCGCCCACCGAGGGCGCCACGGTCCAGGATCGTTTGAGCATCTCGCGGCGATCCTTTCGTCGCCGCGGGAGTTTTCGGCGCCCCCTGCGGAAAGTTGCGGGGCGCTGGTAGGATCCTGTTCGTGTCTGACTGGCAAACCCGGACGGGGGTGCGACGGTGGCGTACCGCTGGTTTGCTGGTGTGGCTGCTCGCCGTCGCGGCCCAGGCCTGCGGCACGCCGCCGCCCCTGGTCCTGGCCAACCCGCGCGGGCGCCCAGCGTCCGGCAGCGTCCACCTCGCGCTCGGTGAACCGCTGGACGCCGATCCTTCGGACGACGTCCCGCTCGATCACGGCGTCTTCGTGCTCTCGTACAATCCGGCCAGGCGAGTGGCGAACTGGGTGGCCTGGCGTCTGGTCGCCGAGGATCTCGGCGCGGTCCCACGCTCGAACCGATTTCATCCCGATGATCTGCTGGCGGCGGCGATGCCCGGGCCGCGCTCGCAGGACTACGTCGGCAGTCATTATGATCGCGGACACCTGTGCCCGTCAGCCGACCGTAGCGCCAGCTCGACGGCGAACCAGGAGACGTTCGTGATGACCAACATGCAACCTCAGCGCCACGCGCTGAACGCCGGGCCCTGGGAGGCCCTCGAGCGCTTCGAACGCGATCTCGCCAGCCCCGACAAACAGGTGTTCATCGTCGCTGGCGGCCTTTTCGACGTCGCGCCGGAAGTGCTGCCGGGCGGCGAGGCCATTCCCCGCGCCAACTTCAAGATCATCGTCGTGCTCGAGCGCGGCCAGGGCGCCGCCGACGTCACGCCGGCGACGGCCAGCTATGCCGTCATCATGCCAAACACGCGCTCGGTCGCAGGGACCGCATGGTCCGAATATCTGGTCGCCATCGACGACGTCGAGCGCCAGAGCGGCTACGACTTCCTGTCGCGGGTTCCCGCCCGGACCCAGGCGGCCCTCGAGGCGGCGCGTCCGCGCTAGCGTCGAGAAGCTCAGCGATGGAACGTGCGGCTCAGCCGCAACCGGTTGGTTGCATGTCGGCCCCGGTGGAGTTAATATGCAACCTGGAGGTTGCTCATGGAGACCAGCACTCAGACAGATCGCATCGAGAAGAAGATCCTGCTCCGCGCGCCGCGCGCGCGGGTCTGGCAGTCAATCAGCAATGCCCGCGAGTTCGGGCAGTGGTTCGGCGTGAACCTGGAGGGCACCTTCCGGCCGAAGGCGGTCTTGCGCGGAAAGGTCACCAATCCGGGGTACGAGCACCTGACCATGGAGATCACCGTCGAGGAGATGCAGCCGGAGGGAAAGATCTCCTGGCGCTGGCACCCGGGCGCGGTCGACCCGGCGAAGGATTACTCGCGCGAGCCCACCACGCTGGTGACTTTTCAGCTGGACGACGCGCCGGGCGGCACGCTGCTGACCATGGTCGAATCGGGGTTCGACGCGTTACCGGCGGATCGTCGCGCCGAGGCCTACCGCGAAAACGACGGCGGCTGGACCGAACAGCTGCAGAACATCGAGCGCCACATCCGTGCGCTCTCCTAGCCCGCGCGCCGCGGCGCCGGTCTTCGCGGCGCTGGGGGACGAGACACGCCTGCTACTGGTGGCGCGTCTGTCCACCGGCGGCCCGCAATCCATCGCGCGCCTGACCGCGGGCACCGAGATCACCCGCCAGGCGATCACCAAGCATCTCAACGTGCTCGCGGGCGCGGGGTTGTTGCGCGGGCGGCGGCGCGGCCGGGAGCAATTGTGGGCCGTCGATCCCAGCCGCCTGACGGAGGCGCGGCGATATCTCGACGTGATCTCCGCCCAGTGGGACGACGCGTTGGCCCGACTCCAGAAGGCCGTCGAAGAATAACCTCGGAGATAACCCGGAAAGATAACCCGAACCAGGTGTTGGGTCCGGTTGCGAAGGTGCTTACCTTTAATTCATGGCCGAAAGCAACTCACTCAAGGGCTTGGTTCCGCACACCGGCCGGGGCCGGTGGGTCGCAGGGGTCTTCGCTGCCCTGGTCTTCGTGGTAGCGCTGATCTGGATCATGACCTCAGCTTTCGAGGGCAGACATATCCGGCGCAACGCCGACGCGCTGACCTCGCCGATCATTGATCAACCCGCGTCCACCTCTCCCGACAAGCGCCTGCCCAACCACCCGTAATTGCTGGACCCCGCGCGCTGCGTCCAGATTGCCAGTCTCGACACCGCCCAGTGGTGATGTCTGCCCAATTGGCAATCTTCGCTGGGACCAGACGTTCATAGCCCCGCCTCGGGGGATCTCTCCCGTGGCCCTCGTATTGCTCCAGATGAAACCAATGAAGATTGGGGTTCTACTCGTCGGACTGCTGGTCGCAGCATCCCTGACATCGGCCCCGGCGATGGCCAAGCCCGAAGCGGGCAATTCGTGCCGCCGGCTTCCGGCGGGCAAACGGGTGGTCAAGCTCAACCTCAAGCCCAACACTGATCTCGGCGATCTCATCAGCTGGATCTCCTCCATCACCTGCAAGCAGTTCGTGCTACCGGGGACCATCCCGATCAGCAGCAAGACCGTCACCATTGTCTCGCCGCAGCTCATCACCGTGGAGGAGGCCTATGGCCTCTTCGTGACCGCGCTCGACTCGCTCGGGCTCGCCGTCTATCCGACGGACAGCTGCTTGCGAATCGTCGAGGCCAGCAAGGCCAAGTCACTACCGATTCCGGTGGTGATCTCCGACGAGGAACGCCTCCCGTAGGGAGTACCCGGCAGCGGCGGACGCGGCCAGGGCCAGGACGGTGGGGTCGGACGAAGACGCCCGAGACCCGGGGACCCGTGACGATCGTGCCGGATCGGTTCAAGATAGCGGCATGGAGACGGCGCGCACGCGTCCCTGGAATCCCGGGTCGACGGCGATCCGGACCGCGCGGTTCGAAGACGTGCCCGAGGTGCTGCGGATCATCGCGCGCTCGGTCGAAGAGGGCTGCGCCCATCATTACGATCGATTACAGCGGCGCGCGGTGGTGCAGAGCTACGGCAGTCACCTGTTCGTCGAGGCGCTGGAACGATTCGAGCTGGTCGTGGCCGAGCAAGACGCCCGCCTGGTGGGCGCCGCACAGCTCGATCCCGCCGACGGTCGCTTGCGCGCGTTGTTCGTCGACGACGCCTGCCAGGGGCGGGGCATCGGCGGGGCGCTGCTGGACCAGGTCGAGGCGCGCGCGATCCGGCGCGGCCTCAGGCGATTGCACGGCGCGATGGCTCTCAACGCCGTGCCGTTCTACGCCCGGCACGGATTCCGCCGCTGCGCCGGGCCGTCGCAGCTCAGCGGCCGCGTCCTGGTGCCGGTGGTCGCCATGGAAAAGCCGGTTGGCGCCGATCTCGCGCTCTGACGCTGCCAGCAAGCTGAACGATTTCCCGCTCTCCCCGGCCAGTGATCGGCGTCGCCAGGAACAGCTCATCCAAGCACCAACCCGTAACCGCCGAGATACCGACGGGTAACAGTCCTTCGCGGACGTCGAAACACGCCCAATGGTTCCGCACACCTGCGGCCGCGTCCCGCTCGGGCCTCTGGCACAGCCAGTGCTGCTGGTAGGCGCGGGTCTCGATCCGATACGCAACCAACGGGGAGGGCGGCTGTGACTGGCATGATTTCCTGGATCAGAAGAAGCGACGCGGGTTGGGCGTGGAGCGCGCTGCTCCTGCCGGCATTGGCCGCTGGTTGCGACGGCGGCGCCCAGCCGCCCGGCATGGGTGGGATGTCGGGCGGAAAGACCGATCCCGAGCTCGGGCCCCAGAGCCCGCCGGAGGCCCTGGCGGCGCTGGCCATCTTCGACGACACCAGGGTTCACGACGCGCGCCTGCAGATGACCGCCGAGGACTGGCAGTCAATCGTCGACGACACCCGCGGCGACGAGTATCGGCACGCCAAGTTCTATCTGGACGGGGTGGTGATCGATGACGTCGGGGTGCGCCCCTCGGGAGAGTCGTCGCGCGTGCCCGGCAATCCCAAGATGTCGGTGCGGGTCCAGTTCGATGCGTTTCAAGATGGAGCCAAGCTGGGCGGGTTCGATTCGCTCAAGTTGAGCGGCTCCTGGGACGATCCCTTCATCTTCCGCGATCGCCTGGCCTACTGGTACTTCGCGCAGCTGATGCCGACGCCGCGCGAGGTGGCGACCGAGCTGGTGGTCAACGGCGTGTCCAAGGGCGCCTACGAGATCGAACAGCACTGGGACCGCGACGCTGTGCGCGCGTTTTTCTCCGAGCCATTCGGCCCGCTATATCGGCTGCGCGGCATGATCGGCGCCGACCCCTACCAGTTCATGGGCGCCGACCCCGCGTACTATGTGCCGCTGCCGTGGGATCCGGTCGGCAGCCACGCTTCCGATGACCCGTCCGTCATCGGTCAGGCGCTGGGCCAGCTGGCGCAGGCGCCCGCCGATTTCGATCGGGAGTTCGACGGCGACAGCGTGCTGGCCTATTTTGCGGGCAACGCGCTGCTGGCGAACACCGACGGCTTCACCGGCGATCTGGAGATCGATGACCACTACCAGTATTTCGATCCGCAGAGCGGCCATTTCGTCATGCTGCCCTGGGATCCGGATAACACCTTCGGGTCGATCAACGACCCGCCCGATCGCGATATCTTCAAGAACTTCGGAAAGAGCATCCTCACCCGCATGCTGCGCGACACCGACGCGCGCGCGCGCTATCTGGCCAAGCTGGAAGAGGTGATGGCCAGGATCCCGCTCGACGCGTTGTTCGCGCAAACCGACGCCATCTACAAGCAGATCCACGACAGCGTGGCGCGCGACCAGTTGAAGCAATACCCGACCGCGCACTTCGAGTGGAGCCTGGGCTATGTGAAGGATTTCATGACCACGCGCTACGCCTCTGTGACCGCGCAGATAGCGGCCTATCGGGCGATGCCGCCGGCTGGGGGGAGCACGCCGTGATTCGCGGTGGCACCCTCGACTCGAGGGCGCTGGTGGCGACGACGTTGACGCTGGCCGCCGGCGCGCTGGCATTGCCGGCATGCGGCGGTGGCGGTGGAGAGGGCACCATCTCGCCGTGCGGTCTCCCCGATCCCGCGCCGAGCTACACCCTCGGCGACCAGGCCACGGGCTGTGTGGCGACGGCCGACGGCAGCCGGGCCGATATCTTCGCCTTCACCATCCCGGCGACCGCGGCCGGCGGCGACGCGCAATTCCAGATCGACGACGTCGCGGCCGGCACCGTGCGGGCCACGGTCTACGGGCCGGACGGCGCGATGATCGGCAGCCCCACCGCCGCGGCGGCGGGCGCTCCGCTGGTGTTTCACCTGGCGGCCGCCGGCGGCGTCACCTATCGCCTGGCCGTCGAGGACGGCGGCTCCTTCGCCGGTCCGTACACCTACCGCTTGACCAGCACCTTCGCGCCCGTCCCCGACACCTTCGAGCCCAACGACACGCCCGCCGAGGCGACGCCCATCGCCATCGGAGCGCCGGTCGACGCCTTCCTGTTTGCGGGCGAGGTGGCGATGACCGCCGACGGCAGCGCCTTTGACGACTACTACCAGGTGACCGTGACCGCGGCGCAGGCGGCAACCGTGAGGATCGACAACGTCCCGACCGACGTCGCCGCCCGCCTGTTTCTCTATCGAGCCGACCAGACCGAGATCGCCCGCGTCGCCACCGGCCACCGCGGCGAGGCCCTGCTGATGCAGCCCCCGCTCGCGCTGGATCCGGGCACGTACCTGGTCCGAGTGGCGCTCTGGGCCGAGGTGCCCGCGGCGGTGAGCGCCGGCGCCGATCCGCCGGATCATTTCGCCCACGGGTATCAGCTGACGGTTTCGCAGCCATAGCGGAGGCTGGCCGCCAGGATCAGCCCTGCCGAGGAGCGCGGTCGGAGCGCGGGCACCGGAGACGGTGTTCGGCCCCGGCACAATCGGTTCATCGGCCGGCTGGTGCTGCCGGGCTCTTCTGCATCTCGATGGCGTGCCGGAGGGCCGGCCCGCACGGGTGGCGCGTCAAACACAATGCGATGGCCTCGGCCTCCTTGGAGGCGTCCTCGGAGTCGATCCAGATGTCCGGCATGTAGCCCGATCCCTCGGGCGGTACCCTGGCCCCCGGCGAGTCGTGGAACCACTTCGTGCCCGCCAGCATCCAGATCCTGCTGGCGGCGAGATGGAACGGGCGGACATCGCCGTAAACGCCGACGCCGGCGGTGTTCTCACCTACGATGAGCGTACCCGGAACCTGGCGGGCATACATCACGAAGGACTCGCACGAGGACCCGCAGGCCGAATCGACCAGGACGACCAACGTCCCCGAAAAGGGACTCGATGCTTCTCCCTGATAGGTGGGACTGCTCACCGACCACCTCCGGAACGGCTGCCGTCGGGCTGATGCGTCCTCCAGACGGCTCCTTGCCGTCGCGAGCATCTGCTGGACGTGGGGCCGATAGGCTGGATCCAGGCTCTTCGAGGCGAGCCTGCAGGCGAGAAAGTTGACGTTGCCCTGCAGGGTCACCTCGCTCTCCAGCTCATCGATCGCGACGTAGTGAAGCGGGCCGGCGGTCAGTCCCTGGAACCAGCTTCGTACGAAGGCGTCGTTTCCACCCGGATTGCCGCGGATGTCGGCCACGACCGCCCGCGCGGAGCGTGCCAGCGGCGCGGTCGCAACGAACGACTGCATCGAGGCCTGGTCGCTGTCTCCCAGGTTGCGCAGTCTGATTCGAAGGATCTCCGTTCCCGAGCTTTCAAACGCCGGCGCCGCGGCGAGAGGGGCTGGCTCGGACGCTCGCAGCCGATGCAACGACAGCTGCGTCTCGCGGATTGTGTCTCCGCTCTGTATCCGGCATCGAAGTGGTCCGGGCGGCTCGGTGGACATGCGCGCCAGCAACCACGCCGGCTCGAGAGGATCACCGGTGATGGTGAGGCGAAGGAGGTCGCCTAAAGGCTGTCCCGCGCAGTCGAGGACGAGCGAGCCGGGAGAGCCCGCGGGATCGCGTGAACGCTCGATCGCCCACCCATCGCCAGCTCTCGTCAGAACGACGTTTGCCGCGAAGACGTCCTGGTGGGCCCCGGTCGAGCCCCAGCGAGATTCACCGTGCGTCGCCAGCGTCCAGAACGCCAGGTGCCCGTCTCTGGTCAGCGAGAGCGCATCGATGAGGAAGCGTCGAAAGCTGTCGACAGGAATGGGCTCCGGCGTGCCGTTCAGGGCCGCGCGGGCCCGGCGGAATGTCTCGTTCCAGTCGACGCCACCCAGATTCAGGACGTCGAATCCCGAATATCCGCGTCTAACGATACGCTCGACCCGGTCGAGATCGTCGAGTGCCTGGCCGCGCATGATGGTGGCGGGCGGCGGCGCCGCGCAAGCGTCCGCGGTTACCAGCAGGTCGTGAAAAGGATCCGAGCCCGCCGGCCCCTCCGAACGCCCACTCGAAACGAGCTTCGCGGAAGTGCAGGCCCCGCTCAACACGAGGATCTGGACGAGCAACAGGTGTCGCCGGCTGCCAGGCACCCGGGGGAAATCCATGCGCGAAACGTATACTGCAGCAGGAGGATTGGTGAGGA
>DASRQZ010000144.1:0-2010 GCA_035696125.1 Polyangia bacterium | reverse complement strand
TCACGTCGTCGTGGAAACGGGGATGCTCGCGATGGCGCGCGGCGGCGGTCTGCACGCCAGCCATCACGTCCTCGTGCGCCCTGGCGGCCGACAGCTCGGCGAGCTGCGCCCAGGTGGCCCAGGGCAGCTCGCCGGACAGGGTGAAGGTTCGCTTGGCCTCGCGGAGGGCGTCGATGGCGTTTGCCGTGACCTTGGTGTCGTCGCCGGCACCGAGGTGCTTCAGGGCTCGATCGAGCTCGGCGCGGAGGCCGTCATCGATCGGCTGGGGGTCCTTGCGGCGCCGCCCCAGCAGGGGGAGCATGCCTTCGATCGATCGGCGCGCCATCGCCGGGAGGGTGGCGGGGGCGATGCGGTTCGATCGGGTCAGCTCGATCAGGTCCTCGGCGTCGGGGATCCAGGCATAGCGACGTTTCGTCGCGTCCCAGTTGGGGCGCAGGCGGCGGCAGACGGTGTCTAGCTGTCGCAGGTGGTCGGGATCGAGCGCGGCCTCCAGCGCCTGGGTGAGGGCGTGCTCCGACGAGGCCTCGGGCAGCACGTCCATCGCCGGGGAGAGTCCGGCCGACAGCGCGAACTCGCCCAGCAGCCGCTTGCAGATGGCGTGGACGGTGCCGACGTAGGCCAGCGGCAGGCGCTGCGCTTCGTCGTAGGCGCCGCGCTTGATCAGGGTCCCGCGGATGCGGGACTTCAGCTCGGCCTCTGCCTTGTGCGTGTAGGTCACCGCCATCAGACCTTCCACGTCGATGCGCGCGTCACCGGCGGCGCCGAGGGCGTCGGCCACGACCCGGGACAGTGTCTCGGTCTTGCCGGTGCCGGCGCTGGCGCTGATGATGTGCAGGTTCATCGCTGCGCCTCCCAGCGGCGCCCGCAGATCGGGTCGAACTCGCAAAAGCGGCAGGCGGCGTCGGCGGCCAGCAGCAGATGCTGGCGGGGGTCGGGCTCGCCGCCGCAGGTCTGCACCACGGGCAGGGCGCCCAGGACGCCGGCCACCGGGACGCGGCCCTGATCCAGATGGCGCTCGATCATCCGCAGCGTCACTTCGGTCCGCCGCCAGGTGGTCTCGGGATCGTCGCCCGGGACCACGCGCGTGCCGTCGAAGGTCCTGGCGTCGGTGGCCAGGGACAGTCCCCTCGACAGCGAGAAGTAGGCGACCGCCGGGAAAGCCCTGGCCCTGGTCGCGGTCTTGCGCAGATAGGCGTAGATCGCCAGCTGGACCGCGGTCCCTTTCTTCAGCTTGTCGCTGTGGTAGGTGACGCCACCCCACTTCAGGTCGAGGACGACGTCTTCTTTCGCTCGATTGCGCAGCAGGAGATCCAGGTGCCCTTCGAGCGCACGTCCCTGCCAGTCGACGCGCTCCTCTTTCTCGACGTCGACGATGTCCAGCTTGGACCGGTGCAGCAGGTCGGCCAGACGCACGACCGCGGTGGAGAGCTGGGCGCGCAGCTGTGCCAGCTCGCCGCGCCGGCCGGGGAGCAGCAATGTCGCGCCCTCGCGAGGCAAGACGTCGTCGAGGGTCGCCAGCGTGCGAGCGCGCAGGGCGTCGCCGTCGAGCGCGAAGGCGCCTTGCCGGTGCAGCAGCTCGACCAGTCGGTGGCCCAGCGTGCCGTGGAGAGTGTTGTCTTCGGGCAGCGACACCAGGCTGCCCGCGCGCAGGCCGGCCCGGTAGTGCAGCGTCCAGCGCAGCGGGCAGCCCAGGAACATCTCGAGGCTGGTCGCGGAGGCGCGGTCGCCGCGAGCGAGAAGACCGGGCGCCAGGCACCACTCGGCGCTGCTGGGAGGAAGCGGGGTCGCTGGCTTGTCCTCGGTCTGGATGGGGGTACCAACCAACGACGACGACAACGACGACGACGTGGCGTGCAGGACCTCGCGCGCGCCGAGGTTGACGCGGACCAGGTCGGCACGCTGGCCGCCCATGCGGGCGGCCAGCTCGTCCCAGAACGGATGCACGGCGACCGGCTCGCCGCATTCGACGCGCGGGGCGACCAGCACCAGCCGGTCGGTCGCGGCCAGCGC
>DASRQZ010000143.1:0-26210 GCA_035696125.1 Polyangia bacterium | reverse complement strand
CTCGGCCTCGTCGTAGCTGGCGCCCACCACCTCGACGGTGGCGCCGAGGGCGGCGATGCCGGCGCGCTTGACCTCGGGGGTCTGGGCGGAGACCAGCACGGTGGCCTCGAGGCCGAAGGCCCGGGCGGCCAGGGCCACACCCAGCCCGTGGTTGCCGGCCGAGGCGGTGATGGCGCGGGTCTGTCCGGCCAGCGACATGGCAGCCAGGCGAGCGGCGGCTCCGCGCAGCTTGAAGGAACCGGTGCGCTGGAGCGACTCCAGCTTCAACCAGACGTTGGCGCCGGTGCGCCGGCCCAGCGCCGGCGCCGGCACCAGCGGCGTGACGCGCAGGAGCTTGCGGATGCGCTCGGCGACACTGCCGCCCGTGACCTCCCGCCAGATGTCGGGGTCGAAGGCTCGCATGGGCGGCAAGGTACCACGTCCACCGGGTGACGATCCGGCGAAGACGCGCTACACCTTGGTCATGTCCCTGGTCTCCGTCGAGCGCCTCGTCAAGTCGAGGCTGATCGCCCCCGAGGCGGCCGATCGCACCGCCTGGCTGTGGGAGGAGATCCGCCGCCTCAAGAAGGAGAAGAACGCCTTCGTGCCGGCGCACAACTACCAGGTGCCGGAGATCCAGGCCATCGCCGACTACGTGGGGGACTCGTTCGAGCTTGCGGTGCGCGCGCGCGACACCGGCGCCTCGCTGGTGGTGTTCTGCGGCGTGCGCTTCATGGCCGAGGGCTGCCACACCCTGAACCCGAAGGTGCCGGTCTACCTGCCCAGTCTGGAGGCGCTCTGCTCGCTGGCCGAGGTCGACGCCGACGACGTGGCCGAGCGGCAGGAGTTCCTGCGCTCGCTGGGCCGGCGCTTCTCGACCATGACCTACGTCAACACCTACGCCGACGTGAAGGCGCTGTCCGACGCCTGCTGCACCAGCTCGAACGCGCCGCGCATCGCCGAGCGGCTGGGCGCGCCCGACATCCTGTTCGTCCCCGACCAGAACCTGGCCTACCAGGTCGCGATCAAGACCAGGCGCATGTACCTGCCGCCGCCCGACCCGCACCGGTTCCACCCCAGGGAGTACCGAGAGATGGTCGAGCCCCTCATCCGCGAGGGCGAGCGGCAGGGCCTCCACGGCAACGTCTTCGCCTGGGAGGGCGCCTGCCACGTCCACCACCAGATGTCGGTCGCGGACATCGCCGACATCCGTCGCCAGGATCCGGAGGCGGTGGTGGTGGTCCACGGCGAGGTGCGCCCCGAGCTGCAGCGCGCCGCCGACGCGGTGCTGTCGACCTCGCAGATGGTGAAATACGTCGACGCCCACCCCGACAAGCAAAAGTTCGCGATCCTGACCGAATGCGGCCTGGTCGTCCGGCTCGAGCTCGAGCACCCGGACAAGCAGTTCTACAAGCCCTGCCGGGTCTGCCGGTACATGAAGGCTACGAACCTCGAGAACGTCTACGAGACCCTGCGCGACGAGCCTGCGGATCGGCTGATCACGGTGCCCGCGGAGGTGAGGGAGGGCGCGGCGCGGGCGATGCTGAAGATGATCGAGCTGGCCTCGTGAGCGGATTTATACGATGGTCGCGGCCAGGTCGTACTCGGCCGAGTGGGTCACCTTGGCCCGGACCAGCGCGCCCGGCGCCGGGGCGGCGTGGTCGCCCGCGGTCTCGGACAGCGACAGGTAGACTTGCCCGTCGATCTCGGGGGCCTGGCCCTCGTGCCGGCCCATGAGCAGGTACTCCGATTCGTCCGAAGGGCCCTCGACCAGCACCTCGATCTGGCGCCCGCGCAGGGCGCGCAGCTTGCGCTTGGAGATGTCGCGCTGGATGCGCAGCAGCTCGCGCCGGCGGGCGTCGATCTCCTTGTGAGGGAGGCGCCCCGGCAGCAGCGCCGCGACGGTGCCCTCTTCCTTCGAGTAGTTGAACACGCCGACCCGGTCGAGCTCGGCCTCGCGCACGAAGTCGCACAGGCGCGCGAACGCAGCCTCGGTCTCGCCGGGGTGGCCGACGATGAAGGTCGTGCGCAGGGTCGCGCCGGGCACGCGCGCGCGTACCCGTTCGATGAGCTCGCGCACCACGCGCTCGCCGTAGCCGCGCCGCATCGACTTGAGCACGCCGCTGTCGATGTGCTGCACCGGTACGTCCAGGTACTTGGCGACGCGCGCCTCGCGCGCCATCACGTCCAGCAGGCCGTCGGTGCAGGCGGTCGGGTAGGCGTAGTGCAGGCGGATCCAGCGCAGCCCTTCGACGCCGGCCAGCGCGGCCAGCAGGGACTCCAGCGTGGCAGCGCCCGGGTCGCGGGCGCCTGGCAGGTCGGTGCCGTAGGTGGTCAGGTCCTGCGCCACCAGGCAGATCTCCCGGGTACCGGCGGCGGCCAGCGCCTCGGCCTCGCGCACCACCGACTCCGGCAGCCGGCTGCGCTGCGGTCCGCGCAGCTTAGGGATGATGCAGAAGGCGCACGGCCGATCGCAGCCCTCGGCGATCTTCACGTACGCGGTGTGGGTCGCCATCGACGGGCGGCGCGGCGCCAGATCGTCGTACAGGAAGCGCGGCGTCTCGGCGACGTGCACGCGCGCGGTGTGCCCGGCGATCGCGCCGGCGATTTCACCCACCTCGTCGGTGCCGATGAAGTGGTCGACCTCGGGCATCTCGTCGGCCAGCTCGCGCGGGTAGCGTTGCGACAGGCAGCCGGCGACCACCAGCCGCTTGCAGGTCCCGGCCTCCTTGTGGCGCGCCATCTCGAGGATCGCGTCGATCGACTCCTGCTTGGCCTCGCCGATGAAGCCACAGGTGTTCACCACGATGACCTCGGCCTGCTCGGGCTCGGCGACCAGGATGTGGCCCGCGCCGGTCGTGTGGCCGAGCATGACCTCGGTGTCGACGCGGTTCTTGGGGCAGCCGAGTGAGACGAAATGGACGTTCATGCCAGGATCGCGGGAGTCTAGTCGAGATTCGGCTCAAGGGAAGGACAGGACGTTCTTGGCTCCGTACTGGGCGATCAGATCGTCGATGTAGTGGCGCACGACGTCGCGGCGCGCCACCACGGCGCGCATCTCGGGCCGGGTCAGGATCTCGATCGGCGTGCCGGCGTCCTGGCCCAGGATCCGCTCCAGGGTGGGAGCGTCGATGCGATCCAGCGCCTGGTACAGTGCGCGCGAGAAGCGCTGGGTCCGGAACAACGCCTGCCGGTTCTTGTCCCTTCCGTCGAGCTCGACGAAGAAGGACATGGTGTTGTCCATGAAGAACAGCTGCTCACCGTCGGGCGAGATCTTCATGTTGCCGCCCGAGTAGCGGTCGGTGTTCGCGGTCAGGAAGTCGAACACGGTCAGGTTGGAGAGCTGGGCCGCCATCGCCCGCTGCTCCATCGGAATGCTCTCGCTCTGGGTGAGCCAGGCCTCGGCCTGCTGGCGCGCGGGCGCGACGTCGAACCCCGAGTCCTTGACGACCGGGATCCAGTACGACGCGGCGCCGGTGGTGCGCCCGTCGGAATCGAAGACCGCCTCGGCCCGGATGCGTGGCAGCGCCGGCAAGCTGTCGGGGTGCAGATGCTCGAAGAGCTCCTCCCGCGTGACCGCGCGGGGCGCCGACGGCGGTACCGCGTTGAGGCCGAGCAGGCGGTTGAGGCGGTAGGCGGCCACCTCCTTGCGCGGCACGGTCTGGGCGTTGGTCTGCGCGGGCTTCCAGGCGGCGCGGGAGTCGTCGGCGAAGTCGATGCGAAACGACAGCGACGATCCGCCGTGATTGAGCTTGAAGCGCACGATCGGTTGGGTGCGGACCCGCTGCAGCAAGAGCTCGTCGGACATGCCCAGGAAGGTCCCGGACGACTCGAGCGCGACGCGCAGGTCGGGCAGGCTCGACAGGTCGCCGCGCGAGCGCAGCCCGGCCTGCGCGCCGGACGACCCGAGCGCGGCCGCGACCCGGCGTTCGCGCAGCTCGAGCGGTTCGCGCAGCTCGAGCGGCGCGCGCAGCTCGCGCAGCTTCTGGAAAAAGGCGCGCGCGCGCGTGACCCCCTCGACGCCCGCAAAGCCCAGACCGGCCAGCAAGCAGGCGGCGAGCGCCGCTTCGACCAGGATGTAGCCGATGAGTCGCACGCGACCATTTTATCCCGCCTCGCCTGTGGGCCGCGCGAATCCCGCGTTGTGAAAGCCAGGCGAGCGTGAAAAAATAGTCAGCCTTCGCCAAGGGCCTTTCGGGAGAAACCATGTCCAGCGCTCCAGCTTTCGTCTGCTCGATGTGCCGCAAGCCCATCGCCGTCGGCGCCAAGGTCATCCGGTGCGCCGTCAGCACCTGCAACACCGGCCGGGTCAAGCTGGTCTTCTGCTCCCCCGGGTGCTGGGACAGCCACCTGCCCAACGCCCGTCATCGCACCGCCTACTTCGTCGAGGAGATCGCCCGGCGCGAGTAGAGGCGCCGCTTCACTGGTTCGCCTTGGCCTCGGGCGCGCCCGACGGCGCGCCGACGGCCTCGGCCAGCGCCGACGCCAGCTCGCGCTTGCTGGTGTAGCCGATGAAGACCTTGCGGATCGCCCCTTCGCGATCGATCAAGACCAGCTGGGGCAAGGCGCGGATCTTGTACAGCCCGTTGGCGGTCCCATCGTCGAGCACCATCGGATATGGCGAGGGGCGATTGTGCAGGAAGGCACGGATCTCCTCGACGCTGGTCTGCCCTCCGTCCGAGCTGACGCCCACCATCTCGACACCGCGTGGGCTCCACTCGTGATGCAGGTCGTGCAGGATCGGGATCATCTGGATGCAGGGCGGGCACCAGGTCGCCCAGAAATCCAGCAGCACCACCTTGCCCCGCAGCGCGCCCAGCGCCAACCGCCCGCCGGTCGCGTCGACGCGGGGGAGGTCGAACGCGGGCGCGGCCTCGCCGTGGGCGATCGGGCGCAGGGCATCGTAGTGCCGGCTGGCCCAGGCGACGTTGACCCCGAGCCCGATCAGCAAGAGCGCGAACGCGACCAACCCGCCCGCGCGCGCGCGCGGAGCCGGCAGGTCGAACTGGCGAGGCCGCACCGGAGCCAGCTCGGGCGCGGCGGTCGCCGCGCCGGCGACCGGGGTCGCGCCCTCGGCGCCGGCCGGGGTGGGCTCGGGCCGGGCCCAGGCCGCCTGCAGCGCGCGGAAGAACACCCAGCCCGCCCATGCGAACGCCGGGCCGTAGGCCAGGGCTTCCCCCAGGCGACCGGTCACGGTGAGCCCGGACGCCACCACGCCGATGCGCACCACCGCGCGCGCCACGAAGAAGGGGGCGTAGCAGGCCGACCCTAGCTCCAGATCCAGGGTTCCGTCCCGCCGGCGGCCCGCGAGCAGGGTCAGCGCCAGGGTCGCCGGAATCACGATCATGGCTGCGTCACGCGCTTCGTTGGAGAAGACCCCGATGAGGCGCAGGAACGCCCCCTGCGAGGGCTGGGTCAACCCCAGCGCCGCCTCCGCGAGCTGGGGGAAGCGCAGGCAGATCCCGCCCAGCAGCACCAGGATCAGCGCGTCGCGAAAACCGCCGCCCTGGACCTCGATGCGCCGCATGGCTGCCCGCGGCGCGACCAGCAGCTGACCAAGGCGCCCGGCGAAGCTCGACAACACTTCACGGATCTAGCACGTCGGCGGTCAAGGTGCGCTCCGGGTGGCGGCCAGCTTCCGGGCGGCGACCGACAGCGCGTTGGGGACATTCTTCGAGCGGGCCAGGTGCTTGAGATCTTCGGGCCGCAGGTGGGGCAGCATGCGCAGCGACAGCGCCAGCGGGCACTTGGCGTTGCCGACCAGCGCCAGCTTGATCGGATAATTCTTCACGTGGTCCTTGTTGTTGGCGATGTAACGGATCACGTCCTCGGAGACCGCGCGGTTGCCGGCGGCGCGAATCACCTCCTGCTCGGTGATGCCGGGCGAGCGGATGGCCGCCATCGCCACCAGCCGGTTGGAGTCGCGCAGCAACGTCTGCCGGCAAAAGGAGTTGCCCAGCGTCGCCAATCGGATCTTTTCGAACAGCTTGAGCTTGCCGAAGTCGATCACCGCCGCCTTGCGCTTGCCCTTCCCCATCCCCTGCTCCGACGGCGCTTTCCCGTCGGCGTCGGCGTCGGCGCCTGGCCCGTGGGCGTGGGCGTCGGCGTCGGGCCCGTCGGCCGCCGCCGCGGCCGCGCTCTCGGACAGGACCGCTTCGAACGCTCCCGTGGCCGCCCCGCCCTCCGCCTCGGCGCGCACCCCCGCCGCCACCTCGTCGAACGCCGGGATACCCTCGACGCGCACCCCACCCCGCACGCAGATCGCGACCGCCCGGTTCACCACCGCCATCGGCGCCTGTGGATTGGCGAACAGGGCCGCCACGATCGCCGGATGGCGCAGCAGGCGGGCCTCGTCGCGCAGCAAAGGCGCGAGCTCGTCGGCCGGCGCGCTGGCCGCCGCGCGCGCCAGCGCGTCGTCGGGCGTCGCGGGGTCGCCGATGAGGTCAGCGGTTGCGCTCATAGATCAGCGCCAGGCCGCGCAGGGTCAGCATGTCGTCGCACTCCTGGATGGTCCTGGACTCGGCGGCGATCAGCGACGCCAGCCCGCCCGTGCCGACCACCCGGGGCTGGAAGTCGACCTCGGCCTGGATGCGCTGGACGATGGCGTCGACCAGGCCGGCGTAGCCAAAGACCAGCCCCGACTGGATGCTGGCGACGGTGTTGCGGCCCACCACGTTCTTCGGCCGCACGATCTCGACGCGCGGGAGCTTGGCGGTGGCATGGTAGAGCGCATCGGCCGCCACCAGCAGCCCGGGCGCGATCACGCCGCCCGCGTATTCGCCGCGAGCGGTGATCACGTCGAACGTCGTGGCCGTGCCGAAATCCACGACGATCGCCCCGTCCGGCCAGCGCGCGTGCGCCGCGACCCCGTTGACGATGCGATCGGCGCCGACCTCCCGCGGGTTCTCGTACAGGATGGGCATGCCGGTCTTGGTGCCGGGGCCCACGATCAGCGGGTCGACGCCCAGGTGGTGGCGGCAAAGCTGTTCGATCGGGAACAGCGCGGGCGGGACGACGCACGAGATGGCGACCGCGTCGACCGTGGCCAGCGCCAGCCCGCGCAGGCCGAACAGCGTCGCCACCAGCGCGGCGTACTCGTCGCCGGTGCGCGCGGCGCGGGTCTCGAGGCGCCAATCGGCGCGCAGGATCTTGTCCTCGAACAGCCCGAGGACGGTGTTGGTGTTACCGATGTCGATCGCTAGCAGCATGGTGATGACCGGCCCGGAGCAGAAAGGGATGGCGGCGGACGGGGATGGCGAGCGGCGATTAGGTTACCATGGCGGGGTATGCTCCCCGAGCCCAACCGCCCCCGCCCGGCGCTCTTCCGCACCGTCGCGCTGCTGGCTGGTTTTGCCGTGAGCCTGTTCGGGGTCTTCTGGCTGCTCGACTACTTCTTTTTCGGCCCGGGCGTCGCGCCCGGCGCGATCGGCGCGATGGGCGCGGGCGCCGCGCGCGGGCCGATGTCACAGCTCTTTCACTTCGACGCCGAGACCCTGCAGAACGCGCTCGGCAACCTGGCGCAGGTGATCGCCGCCGTGCTGGGCATCGCGATCACCGTGGTGTCGATCGTCGTGCAGCTGGCGGCCACGCGCTACACCTCGCGGGTCGCCGACATGTTCTTCCACGACCGAACCAACCTCATGGTCATGGGGTTCTTCGTCGTCGCCTGCATCGACGCCGTGTGGGTCAGCCTCAGCGTCACCCGGGACTACGTGCCCCAGGCCACCATCGTCATGACCGTGGTGATCGCGACCGGCAGCCTGCTGATCCTGATGCCGTACTTCGCCTACGTGTTCGACTTCCTGGACCCCGAGAGGATCATCGCGCGCATCGGGCAACAGACGCTGGACAGCGCGGTTGGCAAGCGCGCGGGCGCCGGGCCGGTGGCGCAACGCCAGGCGGCGGTGGTGGGGCGCATGGAGCAGCTCACCGACATCGCCGTCAACGCGCTCGCGCAGAAGGACAAGGTCATCGCCAGCGGCGCCATCGCGGCGCTGCGGCGCACCCTGGTCGCCTACCTGCCGGCCAAGCGCGACCTGCCCGCCGCCTGGTTCGCGATCGGGCCGGGCCTGCGCGCGAACCCCGACTTCGTCGCGCTGGCCAGGGACTCGGTCGAGGACCTGTCGGCGAGGCGCATCTGGCTGGAATGGAAGGCGCTGCGCCAGCTGCGCGAGATCTTCTCCGAGGCGCTGGCCAACGTGCCCGAGATGGCCCACGTCGTGGCCATCGAGACCCGCTACGCAGGCGAGTCGGCGCTGGCCGCGTCCGAGCGCGAGGTGCTGGCGCTGGTGGTGAAGTTCATGAACACCTACCTGCGCGCCGCCCTCAACACCCGCGAGGTGCGCAGCGCCTACAACGTGCTGAACCAGTACCGCCAGCTGGCCGAGGCGATGCTGCCCGCGGCCCAGGCCGCGGCCAGCGCGGGCGGGGACGGCGGGCGCGGCGGCGGCGCCACCGACACCAGCGCGGCGCTGGTCGACATCGGCGGCCACTTCAAGTATTACGCGCAGCTGGCGCGCCGGATGGGCCTGGGCTTCATCACCGAGACCGCGGCCTACGATCTGTCGGACCTGTGCGCGCGCGCCTCGGACACCGGCGCGGCTTGCCACGACCGCTTGCTGGCCACCTTCCTGGACATCGACAAGGAGCCCGAGACCCCCGCCGACGAGCGCGCGCTGCGCGGCGTGCGCAAGGCCCAGGTCAAGCTGGCCACCCACTACCTGGCGCGCGGCATGGAGCCGCGGGCACGCGCGATCTTCGACGACATGGCGCACGAATCGCCGGAGCGCCTGAGCTCGATCCGCGACGAGCTGCTGTCGATCACCGCCAAGGACTTCTGGGAAGTCGTCGACCGCGGCACCAACTTCGACTACCTGGACGACGCCGGCAAGGAACGCCTGCGGGAATTCTTCGGCTGGTTCGGGCGCCCGGGGCTGGCGGCGCCGCCCACCGCCGTGGGCGTTTAGAGCCTCAGTCAAAACCCCGTGATCGTGATCGTGGTCGTGATCGTGGCCGGACCCGTGATCGTGGCCGTGCACGTGCACGGGAACGGCCCCCGTGGGCGTGATCGACCTATGTACCCGGTCTGTACCACCTATGTCACCTATGTCCCGGTTGCACAGCACACCCGGTTGCACAACCCGGGGTACAGACCGGGATCGATCAGCGGTCTGTACCCATTCGATCACGCCAACGGTGGCGTTCCCGTGCACGTGCACGGTCACGATCACGGGGGCGGCCACGACCACGATCACGGCCACGGAGCCACGGCCACGGGTTTGGTGGTTCGGGCGCCCCGGGCTGGCGGCGCCGCCCACCGCCGTGGCTTGACCCGGGGCGGTTGGCGCCCCACCATGCGGGACCATGAGATCGCTCGGCATGGACGGTGGTCAGGTGGCAGTCGCGCTGTGCGTGGCCGCCGGTACGCTCTTCAGCGGCGCTTTCTGCGGCGGCGGGCTCAGCTACAAGGTCGACGAGGCCACCCTGGACGCCGTGCCACCGGGCGAACGGCAGGCGGTGTTCGACGCGCGCCGCGACGTCGAGATCGCCCAGGGTGAAAAGCGCACCGCCGCCAACCTGCTCGAGAGCCTGGAACGGGACCGCGACATCGCCGACAAGGAAAAGCGGCAGGCCGAGCTCGAGGTCGAGAAGGCCAACTCCGAGCTGGAGGCGGCCGTGCAGGCCAAGGACGAGAACCGGCACGCGGCCGCCAACCACGGCAAGGAGGTCGCCGCGCTGGGCCTCAAGGCCACCGAGGCCAAGCTCGACTGGCTGGCCCAGAAAAAGGATTGGCTCAAAGCGACGCGCACAGCCGCCGAAGCCCACCTGGCCGCCGCCGAGGCGCGCGTCGAGTTCGAGAAAGCCAAGGTCGCCAAACAAAAGGGATTGAAGCCCAGCGATGACTTCGATGTCGGCAAGTTCGAGAGTCAGTGGAAGGACAAGAGCTCCGACTGGGAGTCGGCCAAGAAGGACGCGGAATCCGAAGAGAAATCGGCCAAGAAGATGCAGGAGAAGTGGCAGGACCTGGTGAGCCAGCACTCCAAGTCCAAAGGAGGTTGACGCCGGTTTGACGCCGGTTTGACGCCGGTTTGACGCCCGGTTGACGCCGGCTCACTCCGGTTGAGGTGTCTGCCCCGCGGCCGGGCCGCCCGGGACACGCTGCTGGTGATTCGCGGCCAGCTGGTCTACGCTCAACCTCCTTCGTTTCTGTCTCGAAGTTCGCCTGCATCCGGGCGCGACTGCGGCGAATTTCGGAGACAGAACACCAGAACCCCGGGGAATTTTTGAGTACCAGCGAACGAGAGGCCCTGCTCGCTAACACGCCGATGCCCGACAGCGCGGAGACGGCGGAGCCAGAATATTCGCCGCACCCCGACATCCCGCGCATCCTGGTCGCCGACGACGAGAAGGTGATCCGCGAGATCCTCGCCGATTTCCTTACCATGGAGGGATACGTCGTCCACACGGTCGAGGACGGCGCCGAGGCGCTCAAGGAGCTGCACCGGCGCAGCTACAACCTGGTGATCTCGGATCTCAAGATGCCCAACATGGGCGGCCTCGAGCTGATCTTGAAGATCACCGAAGAGAGCATCCCGGTGCTGACGGTGATCATGACCGGCTTTGGCACCGTCGAGACCGCCATCGAGGCGATGAAGCGCGGCGCCTACGACTACATCCTGAAGCCGTTCAAGGTCGAGGAGGTCGTCCACATCGTGCAGCGCGGGCTGGACCGCCAGCGGCTGCAACATGAGAACATCCGGCTCAAGGACGCGCTGGCGATCTACAAGATCAGCGAGGCCATCGCGACCTCGCTGTCGGTCGAGACCGTGCTGGATCTGGTGCTGGACGCCACCATCGACGCGGTCGACGCCGACGTGGTCAGCTTGCTGCTCGAGGATCCCAAGCGCGACGGGCGCTTCGTCGAGCGGGTGCGCAAGGTCGCGCCGCGCGCCGAGCCGGGCGTGCAGCCGCCGGCGCTGAACCTGGACGAGGTGCTGCCGATCTTCCAGGAGGACCGGCCGCTGCTGGTCCACGGCAGCCGCTCGTACCGCTTCCTGGCCTCGCCGCCAGACCTCAACCGGCGGCTGGTCAGCTTCTGCTCGATCCCGCTCAAGCTGAACGGCCGCATCATCGGCATGCTCAACGCCTACAGCTACACCCGCGGCGCCAAGTTCAGCGAGGGCCAGCGCAAGATGCTGTTCGTGCTGGGCAGCCGCGCGGCGGTGTCGATCGAGAACGCGCGCCTTTACGAGAACCTGGTCGACGCCAACAAGGACCTGACGCGCGCCAACGTCTCGCTGGAAGAGAACTTCAAGCAAAGCATCATCGGGTTCGCCCACGCCCTGGAGGAGTCCGACCGCTACACGCGCGGCCACTCGGAGCGCGTCGCCCTGTACGCGCGCCTGATCGCGATCGGCCTGCGCATGAGCGAGCAGGACATCGACACCATCGTCAAGGTTGGCCTGATGCACGACGTGGGCAAGATCGGCATCCGCAACGACAAGCTCAACAAACCGGGCAAGCTCACGCCCGAGGAGCTGGCGATGTTCCGCTCGCACCCCGCCAAGGGCAAGCGCATCCTGGAGCCGATCCCCTTCATGCGCGACATCGTCCCCGGCTGCTACTGCCACCACGAGGCATGGGACGGCTCGGGCTATCCGCAAGGATTGATGCAGGACCGGATCCCGGTCATCGGGCGTATCGTCGCCATAGCCGACGCCTACGACGCCATGACCAGCGACCGCGCCTACCGCAAGGCGCTGCCCCACGAGGTCGCCTGCGGCGAGCTCGAACGCTGCATGGGCGCGCAGTTCGACCCCGAGATCGTGCCGGTGTTCCTGCACCAGATCGAGGATTTCCGCCGGCTGGAAGCCGCCGCGGGCCGCTTCATCCCGCGCTGACCCCGGGGCCCGGCTCTTCACGATCCGCGCGGTTTGGGCGATACTCTGGCGCCGATGCGACAACTCCTGGCCTGCCTGGCTCTGTGCGCGGTGGCTTCCGTGGCGGCAGCGCGGGTCGCGCGCGCCGCCGATGACACCGCCGTCGCGCGCGAGCACTTCGAGAAGGGCAAGGCGTTCATGGACCTGGCGAAGTACAACGAGGCCGCCGCCGAGTACGAAGCGGCCTACGCCGCCAAGCCCGACCCCGCCTTGTTGCTGAACCTGGCGCAGGCCTACCGCCTGGCCGGCAACGCCGAGAAGGCGTTGCGCTTTTACCGCAAATACCTTCAGTACGTACCCAGGTCGCCCTACCGCGCCGACATCGAGGAGAAGATCGCCACCCTGGAGCGGCAAACCAAGGACGGGACCTCGACCGCGCCACCGCCGGCCAATAGCGGCAGCACCGGCAGCACCGGCAGCACCGGCGGCAGCGAATCGTCGGGCACCAGCTCCTCGGGAGCGGGCACGGGCGAGCCGCCGTACGCGCTGCCACCGCCGCCGCCACCACCGCCGCCGCCACCCCCCGGCCATGGCGAACCGCCGCCGTCGGGTGGCCCCACCCTGTCGACGGTGCCGCCTCCGCCCGGCGGGCCGGCTCCCGCGCGCGCGACCGCCGACCACGGCCGCAACCTCAAGCTGGCCGCCTACGTCACCGGCGGCGTGGGGGTCCTGTCGTTCGTCCTCGCCGCGGTGTACGGCGCGCAGGCCAAGGACGCCGCGAAGAAGATCGAGACGGCGGCCGCCGCGGGCGGCAGCTTCGACATGACGTTGCAACTGCAGGATTCGCGCGGGCGCAGCGCCCAGACCAAGGAGGTCGTCTCCCTGGTGGTGGGCGTCGCGGCGCTGGCCGGCGGGGGCGTCCTTTACTACCTGGGCCGCCGCCAGAGCCAGAGCGGCCCGGACGGGATCGTCAGCGCGCCCGCGCCCGGCGCGGTGGCGCTGCTGCCCGCCGCCTCGGCGACCGATCTCGGGGCTGCGCTGCGGGTGACCTTCTGATGCGCGCCCGCCTGCACCGCGCGCTGATGGCAGGAACCGCCAGCCTGGCGCTGCTCGGGTCGTGCGCCTACGCGCCCGACTTCGCCGACGACACCCTGACGTGCAGCGCCACCAGCACCTGCCCCAAGGGCTACACCTGCGCAGCCAACAACAAGTGTGAGAAGGCCGGCGGGGCCGGCAGCGGCCTGGGTGGCGTCGGTGGTGGCGGCACCGGCGGCAGCGCCGGTGGTGGCGACCAGCGGCTCGATGACTTCGTTGGCACCTGGCACTTCAACAGCGGCACGATCACCGGCTCGTGCACCGACGGCTCGACGATCAACAACCAACTGACATCCGCGGTGTTCATCATCGTCACCCGCGGCGGCGCCGGGCTGCTGCTCCGGTACTATTGCCAGGACGGCTGGAACATGCGGCTGCCGCTGGCCACCAACACCGCGCTCGCCATCGCCGGCCAGACCTGCCGCGACTCGACCGTGTCGGGCGGCGTCACGACCACCTACACGTGGGGTGCGCCCACGCTGACCTTCACGACCAGCAACGGCCAGACCGCCAGCATCAGCGGTCACCTCGCCGGCCCGTTCTCGGATTCGAACGGCATCAACGGCACCTGCGACATCATGTTCAGCGGTTCGCTCACCAAAGGGTGAGCCGGCGAGATTCGGGCATCTGGTGAGGCGGCGAGCAGGCGGCGAGCAGGTGGCGAGCAGGCGGCGACCAGGCGGCAACAACGCGGGCGCGTGCGGCCGGTATGCATGGAACCGGCGGGCCCTTTCACGTATAAAAGTGGGCCCAACATGGCAGTGAATGCATCGACCAGAGGGCCCCGATGAGCGCTGACGGCGCCGCCCCTCCGCCCGCCCCGTTCGGTAACCGCATCCCGATCGCGATCGAGGAGGAGATGAAGTCGGCGTTCATGGACTACGCCATGAGCGTCATCGTGTCGCGCGCGCTGCCCGACGTGCGCGACGGCTTGAAGCCGGTGCACCGGCGCATCCTTTACACCCAGCACATCAACAACAACGTCTGGAACCGCGCCTACGTGAAGTGCGCGCGCGTGGTCGGCGACGTGCTGGGCCGGTTTCACCCGCACGGCGATTCGGCTGCCTACGACGCGCTGGTGCGCCTCGCGCAGGACTTCGCGATGCGCTACACGCTGATCGAGGGCCAGGGCAACTTCGGCTCGATCGACGGCGATCCGCCGGCCGCCTACCGGTACACCGAGTGCCGCATGGAGAAGATCGGCGGCGAGCTGCTGGCCGACATCGACAAGGAGACCGTCGATTTTCAGCCCAACTACGACGACAAGGAGACCGAGCCGACGGTCCTGCCGGCGCGCTTCCCGAATCTGCTGGTCAACGGCGCCACCGGCATCGCAGTCGGCATGGCGACCAACATCCCGCCCCACAACCTGGGGGAGATCATCGACGCCGCCATCGCCGTCATCAAGAACCCCGAGATCACCACCGACGAGCTGTTCGAGATCGTGCCGGCCCCAGACTTCCCGACCGGCGGCTTCATCTGCGGCCAGGCCGGCATCCGCGCCGCCTACGAGACCGGGCGCGGCGCGCTGCTGATGCGCGCGCGCACCAACATCGAAGAGCACGTCAAGACCGGCCGCAAGTCGATCGTCACCACCGAGATCCCCTACCAGATCAACAAGGCCAAGCTGATCGAGAAGATCGCCGAGCTGGTGCGCGATAAACGCATCGACGGCATCGCCGACATCCGCGACGAGTCCGACCGCGACGGCATGCGCATGGTGATCGACCTCAAGAAGGACGCCGTGCCGGAGGTGGTGCTGAACAACCTCTGGAAGATGACGCCGATGCAGGACTCGTTCGGCATCAACATGCTGGCCATCGTCGACGGCCGGCCCCAGGTCCTGTCGCTGAAGAAGCTGCTGCAGCACTTCGTCGCCCACCGACGCGACGTGGTGGGCCGGCGCACGATGTTCGACCTGCGCCAGGCCAAGGATCGGATGCACATCCTCGAGGGCTTGAAGATCGCCGTCGACAACATCGACGCGGTCATCGACCTCATCCGAGCGTCGAAGGACACCGAGACCGCCAAGGGCGGCCTCATGGAGAGCTTCGACCTGTCGGCGCGCCAGGCGCAAGCCATCCTCGACATGCGCCTGGCCAAGCTCACCGGCCTCGAGCGCGACGCGCTGGTCGCCGAGATGAAGGAGCTGGCCGTGCAGATCGCGCGACTCGAGGAGATCCTGGCCAGCGACACCGTGCTGATGGCCGTCGTGGTGTCCGAGCTCGAGCAGATCAAGGCCACCTACAGCGACGCGCGCCGGTCCGAGATCATCGACATCGCCGCCGATATCGACATCGAGGACATGATCGCGCCCGAGGAGATGGTCGTCACCGTCACCCACGGCGGCTACGTCAAGCGCAACCCCAAGTCGCTGTACAAGGCGCAGCGGCGCGGCGGACGCGGCATCACCGGCGCGGCGACCCACGAGGAGGACTTCGTCTCGCAGCTGTTCGTGGCCTCGACCCACGACACCCTGCTGATGTTCACCAGCAAGGGGCGCGCCTACACCAAGAAGGTGTGGGAGGTGCCCCAAGCCGGCCGCACCGCCAAGGGCAAGGCCTTCGTCAACCTGATCCCGCTGCAAGAGGGCGAGCGGGTGGTCGCGCTCTTGCCGGTGCGCGAGTTCTCCGAAGGCGCCTTCGTCGTGATGGCCACGCGCGCCGGCCTGATCAAGAAGACCTCGCTCAACCTGTTCGCCAACATACGCAGCTCGGGCATCATCGCCCTGTCGATCGTCGACAACGACGACCTGGTCGAGGTGCGCATCACCGAGGGCGCCTCGGATCTGTTGCTGGGCACGCGCAACGGCTGGGCCATCCGCTTCCGCGAGGAGAACGTCCGCCCCATGGGCCGCACGGCGCGCGGCGTGCGCGGCATCCGCCTGCGCGTGAGCGGCGACGAAGTCGTCGGCATGGCAGTCATCCCGCGCGAGGGGCCGGCGACGCTGCTGACCGTGTGCGAGAAGGGCTACGGCAAGCGCACGCCGACCTCCGACTACCCGACCAAGAACCGCGGCGGCAAGGGTGTCATCACCATCAAGACCAGCGAGCGCAACGGCAAGGTCGTCGGGCTGCGCCTGGTTACCGACGACGATGACCTGATGCTGATCACCAACGGCGGCAAGCTGATCCGCATGCCGGTCGCCGGCATCCCGACCATCGGCCGCAACACCCAGGGCGTGCGCCTGATCCGCCTGGAGACCACCGAGCAGGTGGTGGCCATGGAGCGCATGGCCGAGAAGGAAGAAGGCGAGCACGAGGTGTCGCCGGAGGTGGCGGCCGCGCGCGCCGAGGCCGAGAGCGAGCCCCTGGCCGAGGAGGACCTGGGCGAGGAGGCGGTCGGCGACGACGACGACGCCGTCGAGGCCGTCGAAGAGGGTGAAGCCGAAGCTGACGCTGAAAGTGACGGTGACACCGAGGCCGAGGTCGACCCCGGCACCGACGGAGGTGGTGAAAACGGCGGCCCAGGCGGGGACAAGGCCAACTGATGTCGAGCCGCAAACGCCCGCAATCGGAGGCGCTGTTCCAGCGCGCGCGCAAGCTGTTCCCGGGCGGCGTCAACTCGCCGGTGCGGGCGTACCAGGCGGTCGGCGGCACGCCGGTGTTCATCCAGCGCGGCATCGGCGCCCATGTCTACGACGTGGACGGTAACCGCTACGTCGACTTCGTCGGGTCGTGGGGTCCGCTGGTGCTGGGCCACGCCGACCCCGACGTGATCGCGGCCATCGTGCACGCCGCCGCCTCGGGCACCACCTTCGGCGCGCCCACGGCGCGCGAGGTCGAGTTCGGCGAGCTGGTGCAATTCATGATCCCGTCGATCGAGATGATGCGCCTGGTATCGTCGGGCACCGAGGCCACCATGTCGGCGCTGCGGGTCGCGCGCGGCTTCACCGAGCGGCCCAAGATCATCAAGATCGACGGCGGCTACCATGGCCACGCCGACCAGCTGCTGGTGGCCGCGGGATCGGGCGCGGTCACGCTGGGCATCCCGGGCTCGGCTGGCGTCACCCCCGGCTCGGTGGCCGACACGCTGGTGGTCCCGTTCAACGACCTGGACGCCATGCGCAGCGCGTTCGAGACCCACCCGGGCCAGATCGCGGCGGTCATCGTCGAGCCGATCGTCGGTAACATGGGGGTGGTGCTGCCGCGACCGGCCTACCTGCCGGTGCTGCGCGCGCTGTGCGACCAGCACGGCGCGCTGCTGATCTTCGACGAGGTGATCACCGGGTTCCGCGTCGCGCGCGGCGGCGCCCAGCAGCTGTTCGGGGTCAAGCCCGACCTGACCTGCCTGGGCAAGATCGCGGGCGGGGGGCTGCCGCTGGGCCTGTACGGCGGACGCGCGGTCATCATGAACAAAGTCGCGCCCGAAGGGCCGGTCTATCAGGCCGGCACGCTGTCGGGAAATCCGCTGGCGGTGGCCGCCGGGCTGGCCACGCTGAAGAAGCTCACCAATCGTGCCTACGAGACCCTGGAGGACCTGGGACGCGTGCTGGAGGACGAGCTGTCGCGCGCCGTGCGTCGCACCGGCGCGCGCGCGCGGGTGCAACGGGTCGGATCGGCCTTCACCCTGTTCTTCACCCCCGAAGAAGTCGTCGACCTCACCAGCGCCAAGAAGGCCGACACCGCGATCTACGCGCGCTTCTTCAACGGCATGCTCGAGCGCGGCTACTTGCTGCCGCCGGCGCAATTCGAGGCGGCGTTCATCTCGCTGGCCCACACGCCGGCCGACGTCGAGGGCTTCGTGGCCGCGGCCAAGGACGTCCTGTCCGAGATCACCGGTCGCATCACCCAGCAGTAGGGGCCGGCCGGGCGGGTGCTCGGGATCGGGAGGCGGATCGGCGACGCTGACGCCGACGCTGACGCCGACGCCGACGGTAGGATCCGGATCTGTCCGTCGGCGTCGGCGTCGGCGTCGCCGATCCCTCCTCCGGATTCGAACACGAACCCCAGGACCGCGCGAACCCGCCTGTCGGCACGCCGGCTGCATCCGGCCTTGATTCCGGTCGCGTGGCGTGATAACGGAACGCCGGCCATCGACCCTGAAGTGAAAAAAATGTGGCGGACTGCTGGCACCACCGGCGCCGTCGGAATCGAGATCGCGGTGGCCATCATCATCGGCTACCTCGGGGGGAGATTTCTGGACCGAAAGCTCGGCACCGAACCTTGGATCAGCTACGCTGGCTTGCTCGCCGGCATCGGCGCCGCCGTCAAGGCGCTCCTGCGGGTGGTGCGATCCTATCGGCGAGAGAACGGCGACGGCGGGGACGCCGGCAACAGCGCCACCAGCGATCCCCGGAGACCCAAGACTCCATGAACAACGACCCACACTCATCACTGGACAAGATCTCGCGCGCCAACCTGGTGCTCGGGGCCGCGCTGACCGCGGTCGCGGGGTTACTATGGGGCGCGGGCGGCATGCTGGCCGCCGGCGTGGGCGCGGCGCTGGCCTGCCTCAACTTCTGGGCCATCGCGCGCCTCGGGCGGCGCGCCGTCAGGCGCGTCGAGGCCGGCGTGGGCGGCGGCCCCGCGGTCGCCCTGGCGATCGGTCTGGTGCTCAAGATGACGGCGCTGTTCGCGCTGGTCTGGGTCGCGGTGCGGGTCATCAAGCTGCAGGCGCTGCCCTTCGCGCTCGGCATGTCGGTGTTTGTGTTTTCGATCTTGCTGGTCGGCCTGGGCGGCAAGTCCTCGGCCCACCAGGCGGAGGCCTGACAGGCGCCATGGGTCCGCACAGCACCTGGTTCGATTTTCTGCCCGGCTATCACACGCTGCGCGAAAACCTGCAGCACTACCTGGGCCGCGAGTGGACCTGGCAGATGTTCCAGGCCACCCACTTCCAGCTCGACCACGTGTTCGGCGCCCTGCTGGTGTTCGTGTTCGTGGCGCTGGGCGCCTACCGCTACGCCGTGAGCGTCAACGGCGCCGCCGACGCCGGCCTGGTGCCGCCGCCGCGCTTCGGCCTGCGCAACCTGTTCGAGCTGCTGGCCGACACGATCTTCGGCCTCATGGTCAGCGTGATGGGTGACAAGGAGGCGCGCCGCTTCTTGCCGCTCATCGGCACGCTGTTCTTCTTCATCCTGTTCTCGAACTTGTTGTCGCTGATCCCGGGCTTCATCCCGCCCACCGACACCCTCAAGACCAACCTCGCGCTCTCGGTGCTGGTGTTCCTGCTCACCCACGCCTTTGGCGTGCGCGCGCACGGCATCAAGTACTTCAAGCACTTCCTGGGGCCGTTCCTGCCGCTGGCGCCGCTGATGCTGCCCATCGAGCTCATCAGCCACATCGCGCGGCCGGTATCGTTGGCCATGCGTCTGCTCGGCAACATCAGCGCCGACCACGCGGTGGTGCTTGCGTTCTTCGGCGTGATTCCCTTCCTGGTTCCGGTTCCGTTCCTGGTGATGGGCGTATTCGTGTCCGTCGTCCAGGCGGTCGTCTTCTCGCTGCTCACCACCGTGTACATCAGCACCGCGGTGGCCCACGAGGAGCACTGAACCTTCACGAAAAGATCCACGAACATCCCCACCAATCAGGAGTGACAGCCCATGCGCCGTATCTCAAAGTTCCTTATCCCGGTCGTGACCCTGCTCGTGAGCGCGCCCGCGTTCGCCCAGACCGCCGACATCGCGCGCCTCGACCGTGACAAGTGGCTGGGCATCGCGGCCGCGCTGGCCATCGGCCTGTCCGCCCTGGGCGGCGCCATCGGCCAGGGCCGCGCCGCCGGCTCGGCTCTGGAAGGCATCGCCCGCAACCCGCAGGCGTCAGGCAAGATCTTCGTGCCGATGATCGTCGGCCTGGCGCTCATCGAGTCGCTGGTCATCTACGGCCTGCTGATCGCCTTCCAGCTCTTCGGCAAAATCGGCTGACAGGCTGACAGGGTAGAGTCACCGCGCGAGCGCGCGTCGCGTAGACTGGCTCCCTCATGGCGATCTCCTGCGGCATTGTCGGTTTGCCGAACGTCGGCAAGTCGACGCTCTTCAACGCGCTGTCGGCGGCCGGCGCCGCCGTGGCGAACTATCCCTTCTGCACCATCGAGCCCAACGTCGGCGTGGTGCCCGTGCCCGATCCACGCCTGGACGCGCTGGTCGCGCTCTACCACCCGAAGTCGGTGGTGGCCGCGACCGTGAACTTCGTCGACATCGCGGGTCTGGTGCGGGGCGCGTCCAAGGGCGAGGGCCTCGGCAACCAGTTCCTGGCCAACATCCGCGAGACCGACGCCATCGCCCACGTCGTGCGCTGCTTCGAGGACGACAACATCGTCCACGTCGACAACCGCATCGACCCGCTGGCCGACGTCGGCACCATCGACACCGAGCTCTGCCTCAAGGATCTGGAGAGCATCGACAAGCGCATCGACCGCGCCAGGAAGGCGCTCAAGGGCCCCGCCAACAAGGACGAGAAGCTGACCCTCGAGGTCGCGGAGAAGGTGAAGAAGGCTCTCGACGAGGGCCGCCCCGCGCGCGCGCAGAAGCTGACAGCCGAGGAGCAAGCCCTGCTGCGCGACACCGGCCTTTTGACCCTGAAGAAGGTCTTCTACGTCGCCAACGTCGCCGAGAAACAGCTGGCCAACCCCGCCGCCGACCCGCACGTGAGCGCGCTCAAGGCCCACGCCGCCGCCGAGGGCGCCCCGGTCGTGGTGATCTGCGCCGCTGCCGAGGCCGAGATCGCCTCCCTGGACGCCGGCGATCGCCCCGCCTTCCTCGAGACCCTGGGCCTCAAGGAGCCTGGCTTGCACGCCGTCGCGCGCACCGCGTACGCGCTGCTCGATCTGATCACCTTCCTCACCGCCGGTGAGGACGAGTGCCGCGCCTGGACCATCAAGCGCGGCAGCAAGGCCCCGCAGGCCGCCGGCGCCATCCACACCGACTTCGAGCGCGGCTTCATAAAGGCCGAGGTGATCTGGTGGGAAGACCTGATCAAGCTCGGCTCCGAGGCCGCCTGCCGCGCCAACGCCAAGCTGGCCCTGGAAGGCAAGGACTACGTCGTGCGCGACGGCGACGTGATCCACTTCAAGTTCAACGTGTGAAGTGGAGGTGACACGTCCCGGGGGGCAAGGGAGTCCGGGAACTGCGAAACACCAGACAACAGCTGAGAACGCCGGGTACCACGGGTAACAATCCATTTGCATTTACGGAGGCACACAAGATGATCGCGAGTCGAACCGTGGTTTCGGGCATTGCCCTGGCAGCGTTGGCCCTGGTCGTTGCGGGGTCGGGCTGCGGAAGTAGCGGAGGATCCGCGATCGCAGACGGCGGCTCAGGAGGAGCCGGCGGGCAGGTCTCCGGCGGATCGGGCGGCAGGGGCACGGGCGGACAGCAGACCAGCGGCACCGGCGGGAGCGATGATGGAGGCCGCGACGGAGGCTTCAACTTCCCCGACGGCTTCAACATCGACGGCTTCAGCTTTGACGGCTTCCGCTTCGACGCGGCCGGGTTCGACGCCGCGCTCACCGCGTGCGCCGCGACCGTGTCGAACGGAGCGGCTTGCACGTCCGGCACCGACACCCCTTGCGCGCCCCCATCCGGAAATGTCTGCATCTGCCGGATGGCCGGCACCTGGTTCTGCTTCTGATCGACTCCTCCGCTTGAACACCGAACCCAACCGGCGGCCGGCCCCCGCCGCCGGTAGCCGTTCTGGCGCACTGGCGATCGCGAAGCAGGCGGAAAAAGCGCGGGCCGTCCGCGGTCACCCTCGAATTTCCCGACAAGCCGTAGCTAGAATTCCGGATCAGAGCCAGCCAGGCGTTCGGCGGGCCCGCGTTCGGCGAGCCCGCGTTCGGCGAGCCCGTGTTCGGCGAGCCAGGGATCGATGACGGAGAGTTGCCGCCGGATCACCGGGCTCGGTGAATCAGCCGCGTACTCCGCGCGCGCGCGCCGCGCCAGCGACAGCGCCCGCTCGCGGTCCGTGCCCGTCTCGTGAAGGGCGCGCGCCAGCGCGAAGTGCGCCTCCCCCAGGCTCGAGGTCTTGGTTTCGTGAGCGTCGCGGATCGCCGCCGCCCGCTCGAGGATGGGCAACGCGGCCCCCGCCATGCCGTCTCCCAGGTACGCGACCCCGAGCGCGATCAGTGGGAAGGACAGGACCACGCCGTCGGGAGCGCTGACCCGCTCGAAGATCGCCAGCGCGCGCGCCGCCATCCCGCGCGCGTCGGCGAAGCGCCCGACCCGGTTGAGGATCTCGCCGTAGTTGGATAGCAGCACGCCCGTGCGCGGGTGCTCGGGCCCCAGCGCCGCCGCGACGATCGAGAAACCGCGCTCGATCTCAACCACCGCCGCGTCAACCGCGTCGAGCTGCTCCAGCAACATGGCGACGTTGCCCAGCGACGACCCCACGTCGGCGGAGTCAGGACCATGGACCCGCTCCTTGACGGCGGCGGCGCGGCGGGCGTCCTCGACCGACTCGATGAGTCGACCCTGCCGCTCGCGCATGGCGCCCCGGTTGTTGTACAGCCACCCCCACAGGTATTCGTTGCCGCCGATCCGGCGCAGCAGCGCATCGGCATAGCGGGCCCACAGCTCGCCGGCGTCGAAGCGCAGCTGCAGATCGCCGACCAAGTAGACCAGCAGCACCATCGCCTTGGCCCGGACCTCGTCGTGGCGCGACAGCTCGGCGGTCCACACCGCCTCCTCGGCCGCCGCCACCGCCGGCGCCGCTTCCCGGCGTTCGGCGTGCAGGGTAGCGAGCTCGTACAGGGTCTCGGCCAGCAGCGGGGCGTAGCCGAGACGCCGCGCCTCCCGCTCGAGCTGGACCAGCTGCTCCAGCCCCTCGATGATGCGGCCGACCTGAAACAGGACGCGGGCATCGGCCAGCCAGGCGCGCAGGCGATCGACCTCGGCGCGTATCGTCGGATCGTCGGGCGGCCGGACCACCGAGCGCAGCAGCTTCACGTCGCTGCAGCGCTCGATCGCGGCGAGCGCGCTCGCGGCACGGACCGCGTTCTCGACCACGTCGCGGTTGGCCTGGCGGAAGATGCGCGACAGCGCCCGCAAGCCGTCCAGCGCTTCCTGCAGGGCGGCCATGCGCAGATCCAGGACCTCGGCCGACTGTTCGCCGCGCACATGGGTCGCCTCGCAGGCGTCAGTGTACACCGCCGACCAGCTCGCGGCGTAGCGGTCGAGGATCGCCCGCACCTTTGCGAAGGTCTCGGCCGCGTAGCTCGCGCCCGTGGCCAGGAAGGCCTGGCGGATCTCGGCCTTGACCGGGGTCTCGACCAAGCGACCGCGCACCGGCGACTCCCAGATCCCGTCGAGCTTGATCGCCGCCCCCGCGGCGAATCGCCGGCGCGGCGTGACCGCCCCTCGCTTCTCGAGCGCCGCCAGCAGCGCCTCCATGGAGGGCCAGCGGGCCTCGGGCGTCAGCTTCAGTCCGCGCAGGATGATCTTGCGCACCCGCCCGGGGACCGACGCGCCCGCGGGCGGGTCGCGCACCGCCCCGCTCAGAACCCCGGCGGTCAGCCCCAGGATGTCCACGCCCGCGAATGGCCGCTCGCCGTACAGAGCTTCATAGAGCGCGACGCAGAAGCTGAACTGGTCGGTGCGCGCGTCCGCTTGCAAGCCACGAAATTGCTCGGGGGCCATGTACGCGGGCGTGCCCAGGATCGCCCCCGCCTGGGTCAGCTTGATCTTGAAAGGTCCCATCGTCGCGTCCACCGCGATGGGCGCGTGCGCCAGCACCTTGGTCGAGTCCAGGTCGTTCGCGTCTGGGTCCAGCGCCGCCAGCGCAACCGGCGACGCCGGACCCGGTGGCGGCGTTTGGTCGGGCGCGGCGCGATCGCGGACGATCCGCGCCAGGCCAAAGTCCATGACCCGCACGTGGCCATCGGGGCTGACCATCACGTTGTCGGGCTTGAAGTCGCGGTGCACCAGGTCCTTGGCGTGCGCCGCCGCTAGCCCGCGTCCCGCGTCGGCAAACACCCGCAGCACGTCGGACCAGCTGCGGGGCTCGGCGTGTATCCAGTAGCCCAGTGTGTGGCCGTCCACGAATTGCATGGCGATGAACACGTCGCCCCGGAAGGTGCCGACGTCGTAGATCGTGACCACGTTGGGGTGCGACAGCTTGGCGATGGCCTGCGCCTCGCGCATCAAGCGCATGCGCCCTTCGGCCTCACCGCGCACGCGCAGCAGCTTGATCGCGACCTTGCGGTCGAGCTCGGGGTCGTAGGCCGCGTAGACCTCGCCCATCGCCCCCTTTCCGACCAGCCCGAGCACGATGTAGCGACCCAGCGCCGCGGCATGCGGGAGCGCATGGTCGCTGGCCGGGGAGTCTCCAGAAGATGAAGGGGGGTTGCCCTGAAAGGCCGCGCACACGTCCAGGCGCTTATCGGTCCCCTGCGGCGTACCTGTAGTCCGCCGTCAGAATCGGTTGGTCACGGCCAGAAACGTCATCTTGTCGTTGGTCTCGCGCAGGCGGCTCGACAGGGTGCGCACGAAGCTCCACAACAGGTCGTAGGCCAGATCGCGATCGACGAACAAGAGATCGGCCAGGTCGTCTTTGCGGATCACGAACAGCCGACACTCTTCGTGGGCGCGGGCGTCGGCGCTGCGCGGGAATTCGTCGATCAGCGCCATCTCGCCGAAGTAGGTGCCGGCGCGCAGCACCGCCAATGCCTCCTCACCCATGCCGGGGACGTTGCGGCTGATGCGAACCGCGCCGTCGAGGATCAGGTAGACTTTGTCGCCCTGGGTGCCCTCCGCGAAAATCAGGCCATTGGCGGGGTGGACCTCTTCCAGGCCCAGCCCGGCGATGCGGCGCAGGTGACCGGCCTGCAGCCCCGAGAAGAGGTTGACCCGGGCCAGCATCTGGACCGCCTGCTCGGGTGGAATCGACGTGCCCACGATAGGGATCGGCGCCGGAGCGAAGTCGGCCGCCGCAGCAGCCGCGTCGGCAACGCCCACCTCGCCGCCCACATGCTCGAGGAACGAGAGCTCGTCGTCGTCGCCTTTACCGGGCGGCAGTCGGGGTGCGTCGTCGCTCACGGCGCAACTTTAACACCGGGGCTCGACCCCTAGACAGGGCGACTTGAAAGGAGGTCAGACAAATTTTCCACAGACGGGAATGGAGACCGGAAACCTCGCTTGGAACACGGCCGTCCTCCGCCAGGAAGAGGAGCTTCGCTAGTGCGCGAGAAAGCGCTCGGCGTCTATGGCGGCCATGCAACCGGTGCCGGCGGCGGTGACCGCTTGCCGGTAGACGTGGTCGGCGACGTCGCCGCAGGCGAACACGCCCGCGATCTTGGTCGCGGTCGAGCCCGGCTTGGTCAGCAGATACCCGTTGGCGTCCATGTCGAGCATGCCCTTGAACAAGCCCGAGTTCGGCTGGTGGCCGATGGCGACGAACACGCCGCCCGTGTCGATGGTGCGCAGCGCGCCCGTGCGCGTGTCCTTGAGCCGGACGCCGGTGACGCCCGGCCGGGGCAGCGTGCCCAGGATCTCGTCGACGGCCGCGTTGGTGATGAACTCGATCTTCGGATTGCGGTGGGCGCGCTCGAGCATGATCTTCGACGCGCGGAACTCGTCGCGCCGGTGCACCAGCATCACCTTGGGGGCGAAGCGGGTCAGGAAGGTGGCCTCTTCCATCGCGGTGTCGCCGCCGCCGACCACCACCAGGTCGCGGCCCTTGAACAGCGCGCCGTCGCAGGTGGCGCACGCCGACACCCCGTAGTTGGTGAACTTCTGCTCGGAGGGGATGCCCAGCCATTTGGCCGAGGCGCCGGTGGCGATGATCACCGCGTCGGCCAGGGTGTCGCTGAACTCGGCGTCGCTGGAGGCCACGCGGAACGGGCGTTGCGTGAAATCGACCGCGGTCACGTCGGCGGTGACGATGCGGGTGCCGAAGCGCTCGGCCTGCGCCTTGAACAGGTCCATGAGCTCCGGTCCTTTGACGCCCTTGGGAAAGCCCGGGTAATTCTCGACTTCGGTCGTGATCATCAGCTGGCCGCCCGGCAGGGTGAACGGCTCGATGGTGGCGCCACCACCCTCGAACAGGATGGGTTCCAGATTTGCGCGCGCGGCGTAGACCGCCGCCGTGTAGCCGGCCGGGCCCGAGCCGATGATGACCACCTTGGCGTGACGGGATGACATCTATTTTCTCCTACCGCATAAAGGTATCCAGAGAGCGATTCATTTCACGCGCGGGCGCCCGCGGCCCCGGACCGGCGCCGCCGCGCGGCGCCAGGCGCCGCTCTTGCCGCCCCGCTTCTCTTCCAGCCGCACCACCTGCACCTCGACGCCGCGCTCGGCCCCCTTGACCATATCGTAGTTGGTGA
>DASRQZ010000142.1:0-6618 GCA_035696125.1 Polyangia bacterium | reverse complement strand
GTGATCCTGGCCGGCGCGCTCATCCTGCGCGCGCTGGTCGAGACGACCGAAGCCTCAGAGGTCGTGGTCAGCGATCGCGGCATCCGCTGGGGGCTGCTGTACGAGGCGCGGGACAGCGAGCCACGCGCTTGACCGGAGAGTTTTGCACGTGGGGGGCTGTCCTCAGCCCCCGCGCTATGCCTAGAAGAAGTTGATCGCGAAGTTGACCAGGGACCAGTTGGTCCAGTTCTCGGCGGGCATGTCGACCGTCTCGGCGTAGTGGGCGCCGGTGACGGTGGCCTCGACGTCGAAGGACCAGTGCCAGCCCTGCAAGAGCTCGTAGCCGATGCCGCCCATGGCGGCGCCACCCCAGCGCCCCTCCCAGACCTGGGGACCGCCGACCTGGTCGACGTGGGCCGCGCCGATGCCGCCCTTGATGAACAGCCGGTTGGTCAGGAACAGCTGTAGCGCCGCCAGGTGCGCGGTCTGCTGCTTCGAGCTGAACCGGTCACCCCAGACCGCGCCCTCGACGTCCCACATCAGGATCAACCCGGGGTGCAGGCCGAACCCCAGGCGGAAGGTGTAAGAACCCGCGGCGCGCGAGTCGACGTTGCCGTCGGCGTCGCGGAACTGCAGGCCGCCGAATCCGCCGCCGCCGCCGATGGTGAACGGCCGATCGATCACCGACCGTTGTGGCAGGGGCTGGGGAGCCGGGTAATAGTGGTAGTAACGGCGTGGCGGTGGCGGCGCGTAGCCGGGCGGCGGACCGTAGCCGGGCGGAGGACCGTAGCCGGGCGGGTAGCTGGGCTGCTGCCCGTAGGCTGGCGGGGCATAGCCCGGCGAGTAGGGGCGGGGCTGCGGATAGGGCTGCGGCTGGGCATAGGGGCGGGGCTGCTGCCCATAGCCGGCCGGGGGCGAGTAGGAGCGCGGCGGCTGCGGGTAGCTGGGGGGCGGCGGCGGCGCCGGGGGCTGGGCATTCGCGGCCGGGGGCGACGCGGGGGCCGGCGACGGGGGTGGCGTGGGCGCGGCTGGCGGCGCCTGGACCGGCTGCGACGGTGCATCGGAGAGATCCTCCGGGGCAATCTCAACCGGCTGGGACTGTTGTCCATACGCCGCAGCGGTGTGAAAGAGGAGAACGGTGAGTCCTGACAGCAGCCGTTTCATGATGCTTATCCCCTTGAAGTCTCGGGAGAGTCTCGGCGATGAATCGCGAGGCTTGTTGACGATACTGCAAGAGTTGCAAGACGAGCGCCAGCGACCGGGCCCACGCCCGCCGGCGCCCGCTGCCTTTCGGGCCGGTTTTTGAATGCGGCGCGGCGAGCTGCGGCCCGGAAAAGCGTCCCGACCGGGTCCGGCCACCATCGGTTCGGCACCCCAGTAAGCGGGGGCGCGCTCCCGCGCTGCCCCAGATGGTGGTATGGATCGCTATCGCTCATGGACGGGTTTCCGGAGGGGGTTAGTTCCGACAGTCTGCGACCCGGCACGGCCCTGGGGCGGTACGAGATCCGTCGTCTGATCGGCCAGGGCGGGATGGGCTGCGTCTACGAGGCGGTGCACCGCGACCTGAAGAAGCGGGTCGCGATCAAGACCCTGCTGCCGGCGCTGGCCTCGAACGCCGACGCCAAGCAAAGATTCCTGCGCGAGGGCGAAGCCGCGTCGCGCATCCGCCACGCCCACGTTGTCGACGTCACCGACGTCGGAGCGGAGGGCAACGTGATCTATCTGGTCATGGAGTACCTCGAGGGTGAGGACCTGGCGCGGCTGATCGCGCGCCAGGGGTTCCTGACGCCCCAACAAACCGCCGACATCATGCTGCCCGTGGCGGCCGCGATCTTCACCGCGCACGAGCAGAGCGTGATCCACCGCGATCTCAAGCCCGAGAATATCTTCCTGGCGCGCACCGGCTACGGCGCCGTGCACCCCAAGGTGCTCGACTTCGGCATCTCGAAGGTGCTGGGCGATTCGCGCGCGCGCGCGCTCACCGGCACCGCCGCCACCATGGGCACCATGAACTACCTGCCGCCCGAACAGCTGCGCGCCGCGCGCGAGGCCGACGCGCGCAGCGATCAATACGGGCTGGGTACGATCCTCTACGAGTGCGTGACCGGCCAGCGCGCCTTCGAAGAGGAGAGCTTCTACATCGTCCTCAAGAAGATCGCGGAGGGTGATTTCCCGCCGCCGTCGTCGCGCCGGCCCGGGATCCCCCCGCACCTGGAAGCGGTCATCTTGCGCGCCATGAGCCTCGAACCGATCGATCGATTCGAATCGGTGCGCCAGCTCGGCGCGGCGTTGCTGGCGCACGCCAGCGAGCACAGCAACATCCTGTGGGCGCCGTTCTTCGGTCAGGCGCCGGCCGTCGACGTGCAGCCGGCCGCGCGCGACGTGTCGTCGCAGGCGCGCGTGCCGACCATGGTCGCCCGCCCGCCTTCGTCGGGCTCGGGGCGACCTCCCTCGTCGGGCTCGGGGCGACCTCCCTCGCCGGGCTCCGGGCGACCTCCCTCGTCGGGCTCCGGGGTGGAAGGGTCGTCTGGTCCGATCTCGGGGACGATGGAGCTGCCCGCGCCGCGCAAGCAGGCGAGCACCACCATGCGCAACGCCACCGGCGAGCGCGAGATTCCCATCACCTTCAACCGACCGCGCCGCTCGCGCGCCCCCATGGTGGTCGCGGGCGTCGCCCTGGTGTCGGCGGTCGCGGTGTTGATCGTGCTGCGCGGCGGGGCAGGCACCGGCCGGCGCGAGGATCCGGATCAGCCTGGCCTGGAGCAATGGGCGACGCCGCGATCGGCATCGCCCGCGCCCGAACCGGCGCGCCGCGAGCCTCCGCCGCCGCGCTACCCCGACCCCGAGACGCCGCTGGCCAACCCCGGACACACCGCGCGGCCCGCGCTGCCGGCGCGCGGCGAGACCACGACGTCCCCCGACGAGGCCAGCGCGAGCGACGCCGACCAGCAACGCCCTGGCAACGAAGGTCGACCGCGCAAGCTCGCCGGCAAGCCGGGTCGCAAGTCGGGCAAGATTTTCCGCGGCAAACGGCCGCCGGCCAACGCCGGTGAGGCACCGGCCGAAGAGCCGGAGAAGGTCGTTCCCTTGCCCAACCAGGCGCCGATCATTCCGCTCTGACGCCGCCGTCAGGATCGCCGCGCGGCGGGTCGGCGATCGGCGCGACGACCGCGGGCGCTGACGGCGTTGCCGGCGGCGCGAGCGGGGCCAACGGCGCCAGCGGGGTGCGCCGCAGGACCACAGGCAGCGTCTTGCCCTCGGTGATCAGCTCCATGTGCCCGTATTGCGAGCGCAGGCACAGCAGCTGGGCGGTGCGCTCGCCGCGGGTGAGCTCCTCGAACGCGTCGGGGATGGCAGCCCTGGTCACTGCGCGCCGAAACGAACGCACGAAAGGATCGGCCCAGCGCGCCGTGCCCTTCACGATCAAGGTCATCTTGTGCGCGCGGTCGGCGTCGAGCCAGTCGCGAAACTCTGGTTCGTTGCCGTACAGGGCGTCGATCAAGATCAGGTGGCGCAGCGCCGGATCGACGAGCCAGAGCGCCAGCGTGCGATAGGCGCCCGAGTGCCCGACCGCCAGCAGCGGTCCGCCGGGACGGCGCAGGTGCGCCCGGCCGAGCGCGGTGGCGATCAACGATTCGAGGTCGGTCCAGGCCGGCTCTTCGTCGGCCGACTGGGGCGCCTCGGGCGCAATGAACAGCGCGTTCATCCCGCTGGCCGCGAACTGCTCGGCCAGCCGGTGCTCGCGCCAGGCCTGATCCACGCGGGTGTACAGCCCGTGCACGTAGATCACCAGACCGGCGCCGCGCCGTTCGTAGCCGGCGGGCCGGAACAGATGCACCGGACCGTGGGGGGTGTCGACGCGTGTGTGCAGGCCGCCCGCCTCGGGCTCGGTGGTGGGGCGGGTGGCGCCGGTCGCAGCGGCGGCAGGAACGGACACGAGCAGGGTCAGCGTCAACGTGAGTGTCCGCGCCGGTGTCAGCGATCGAAGGAAGCGCTTCCGGCGCACGTGAGCGGTTGCGGTCAGGGTTTGGGGTGGCGGGTGATCAGGAGATGCGAGTTGCCCGCAGCGTCGGGATAGCCGAAGCGGAACGAGATCGGTTCGACGCTGGCAGCCCACAGCTTCTGGAACGCTTCGCTCGGCTTTTGCGCCGCCCTGAGGAACGGGCCTTCGAAGTGGCCGTAGGGAATCTGTTCGAAGCCGGCCGCGTCGGCGTGCTCGGGCGGAATGCCGGTGCTGTCCGAGATCATCCACACCATGTGGCCCAGCAGATAACCACGAATCTCCGAGAAACCGCGCCACCAAAGTAGATAGCTCGCCGCCTTGGTCATGGCAGTCACCGGGCCCTTGGCTTCGAGGTGACGCAGGACCGCCGGATCGGCGGTCAGGTGGGTGTCGTCGAGGTTGACCGAGATGTGCCGGAACAGACGGGTTTCACCGGTGCCACCGCGCGCGCGAAAGGCGATCTCGATATTGGAGAAGCGGCCGGCGCGTTCGGCAGGGCTCGCGCCGCCCGCGCCGGGCGCCAGATCCTCTTCCGTCAGATAAGCCAGCTCGCCCCCGGCTGCGATACGAAAGTAGCGCACCGTGACCGGCTCGAGGTCATTCAGGCTGAGCGCGATCAGGGTCAACGCCACCTCGCCCGGGAACTTGGCCTTCGCCATCTGGCGCATGACGCTGGTCTTGGAGTGAGCGACGGCGAACAGCTTCGAGGTCACCGCGCGCACGTCGGCCAGCGCCTCGTCGAGGTCGTCGGGGCCGACGGCGTCGATCGCGCGCACGTCGCCGGCCGGCTCGAGCGACAGCGTCGTGATCTCGGTTGCGCGCGGAAAGGTCACCAGCGCCGTGAGCAGATCACCGCCTCCGAAGGGATAGACGATGCGCGCGGGCAGGTCGTCGGGCACCACCTTCTCGAGAAATGGCTGCGCCTGGGAGAGCCAGCGCTTGCGCCACCAGCGCTCGAGCATTGCCATCTGTCGGCAGTGCGCCGCCAGCAGCTTGGCGTCGAAACGCACGGGCGGCGCCGGCGCGCCTGGCGCGCAGGCCACCACGCCGGCCATCGCCCGTGCCTGCGGCCCAAGGTCGAGCTCACCAGCCGCTGCGGTGGGCGCCGCCCCCAGCATCGCCGCCGCCAGCACCAGTGGGCTCAGCACACGCACGCGCCTCACTATATCTGTAATTCGTATTTCCCGCACCATGCCGTGCGGGCGGGCGCGCTTACCGGTTACGGGCAATGCAATTCGGTTAAGGGGTCCTCCCTCGGGCCTCAGGCCTCAGGCCTCAGGCCTCAGGCCTCAGGCCTCAGGCCTCAGGCCTCAGGCCTCAGGCGTCAGGCCTCAGGCCTCAGACTTCGGACTTCGGACTTCCGACTTCATCTCTCAACTTGGAGTTGACCCGGTTTGGTGGACGGTTGGCGGCTTACGCCGCGGGCTGCAGTTCGTGCTTCTTCTCGTAGCTGATCGGGGACTCGTACTCCAGTGCTGAGTGGCGGCGGTGGGGGTTGTACCAGCCCTCGATGAACTCGAAGACGGCCATGCGGGCCTCGGCCTGCGACTTGAAGCGACGGCGGTCGAGGAGCTCGCACTCGAGGGTGGCGAAGAAGGACTCGGCCATGGCGTTGTCGTAGGCGTCGCCGACGCTGCCCATGGACGGGCGCACGCCGGCCTCCTTGCATCGCAGGCCGAACTGGATGGATGTGTACTGGCACCCCTGGTCCGAATGGTGGATGACGCTGGTGGGCTGGCGCTGCTGGACGGCGAAGTGAAGAGCGTCCAGGACCAGCTCCGTGCGCAGGTGGGTCTCCATGGCCCAGCCGACGATGCGCCGGCTCCACGCATCGAGAACGACGGCCAGGTACAGGAACCCTGCCCAGGTCGGGATATACGTGATGTCCGCGACCCACAGCCGATTGGCCGCGTCGGCCTTGAACTGCCGATCGACCAGATCCGGCGCCTGCCGGGCGTTGGCGTCCCGGACCGTCGTCGTGAACTTGCGTCGACGGGTGACGCCCTGGAGGTGCGCTGTCCGCATCAGCCGCGCGACCCGTTTGCGCCCGACATGAAAGCCTTCTGCCGCCAACTCGGCGTGCATGCGCGGAACGCCGTACGTCCCCCGCGACGTCTCGTGAATGTCGCGGATGCGCTTGGTCAGTTCGGCGTCCTTCGTGGCCCGCGCCGAGGGCTCGCGCTCCGTCCAGGCGTAGTAGCCGCTGGGGGAGACGCCCAGTACGCGGCACATCGTCCGGACCTGGTGTGCGGCCTGATTCGCCTTCACGAACCTGAACCCTTCGACGGGATCGAGGTTGTCTCCTGGGCGAACCAGGCCGCGGCTTTTCGGAGGATCTCCTTCTCCTCACGTAGCACGCGGTTCTCGCGCCTGAGCTGCTGTAGCTCCTGTTTCTCGTCGCTGGTCAGGCCATCGGTCCGCTGGCCATTATCGACGTCGGACTGCTTGGCCCATTTGCGGATCGTGACCGCGGACGGTTCGAACTCCTTGCCCAGGCTTTCGGGCGTACGGCCAGCTCGCACCAGGTCCACTATCCGTCGGCGGTATTCGGGCGGGTAGGCGGGATGGGTTTTTGGCATCGTAGTCTCCTTTTCGCCCCGAAGGGCTCAGGTGTCCACGAAACCGGGTCAACTCCA
>DASRQZ010000141.1:0-44952 GCA_035696125.1 Polyangia bacterium | reverse complement strand
CGTCGCTGACCAACACCCTGGCCAGCCTGTTCTCGGGCGTGAAGAGCTGCACCTTCGATCTCGGCAACATCAACGGCACCGCGATCCGCGTCGACACCGCCCAGCTCGGCAAGGCACAGGTGCTGATCGAGAACGTCGCCGTGCCCGTGGACAACGCCAACGGCTGGCGCATCAACTGCGTGCCCGCCGGCGACCCAGCGTGCAAGCCGTCGCAGCTCGAGCTGACCGGCAGCGCCTGCACCGACTGGCGCATGCCCGACAAGAAGAACATCACCTTCAACTTCCCCTGCGAGATCATCGTCCCGGGTTAGGTGGCTAGCGTTCGGTTTTCGGTGAGCCCGTCGGGGATGGTACTGTCGCCGGGACGGCATGCGACTGGATATCCTCTACGAGCACGCTGGAGAGGCGATGTTCTTGTTCGAACATCGACAGCGGGCGCTGGCTTCGCTGGTTCTCGACGGCGACTTCCTGCGCGACCTCGACGAGCGCCTGCTGGCTCACCTCGACGGTCTGGCCGTCGCCGGTGATGCTGGCTGGGAGGTGGCGGCGGCGCTGGCCGGCGCCGATGAGCCGTCGGGGCTTTTCGTCACCACCGCGGTCGCGCTGATCGCAGGGGCGCCGCGCGCGCTGGAGGCGCTGGACGGGCTGCTGCTGGCGGCCGAATGGCCGGCGTTCGCGGCAATGTCCTGGGCGTTGCGCCTGTGGCCGCACCCGGTGGCCAGCGCGAGCGACCGGGCGCGGGGTTGGCTCGACCGGCCCGAGGCGCGCCTGCGCGCGGCGTCCATCACCGCGCTCACCGCCGCTGGTGGTCCGCCAGGCGGGCCCGCGCTGGCGCGCGCGCTCGCTGACCCGGGCGCCGACCCGGCGTTGCTTCAGGCGGCGCTGGCGGGCGTCGGGCAGACGCGCGATCGGCAACATCTGGCGGCCGTGCTGCGCTGGGCGGCGCACCCGGAGGTCGGCGCCGACCTGCGCGCGACGGCGCTGCAGACGGCGCTGCTGCTCGACCGCCGCGAGGCGTGTGACCTGGCGCGGAAGTGCCTCGGGAATGAAAGCGACCGCGCCGGCGCCGCGCGCGTGCTGGGCATCGCCGGCGAGGCGAGCGACGCGCGCGCGCTCGCCGGCGTGCTGGCCGGGGCAGCGCCCGACGCGGAGCGGGCCATCCTGCTCGCCCTCGGCAACCTGGGGTGGGCCGAGGGGGTCGATGCGCTGCTCGACGTCGCTCGCGGCGACAGGGTGGGCGCGCGGGTGGCAGGGTTCGCGCTCGGTCGGATCCTGGGCGCGAGCGCCGACTGGCGTCCCCGGGCGCCCGCGCCGTCGGCCGGTGCCGCGACGGGCGACGGCGACGAGGACAACGGCGAGCCCTGGACCCCGGACCAGGAGCTGCCGTTGTGGCAGATCGATCCGGTCGCCACCGCCTGGCAAGCGGTGCGTGCGCGCCTGGGTGCCGGCCAGCGCCTGCGCGGCGGCGGCGCGCTGGTCGTGGGCGCGCCGGCTGCCCGGTCACCGCTGGGCATGCGCGCCGACGAGGAGTGGGAGCGGGCGCTGGTCACGCCCGATGCCGCGCCGCCGGACGTGGCCGCGCTGTGCGTGCCGCAGCCTTTCTCCTGGCGCGCGCCAGCGACCGGGTCAGCGCCCGCGACGGCGAGGGCGCGACGTGCTTGAGATCAAGAACCTGACGCCGTTCCGCGCCGCGCTGGTGCCCTTCACCGACGCGCAGGGCAGGGAGGGCGCCACGGTGATCGTCAAGGGAACCTTCGCGCTGCCGGCGACGCGCACCGCCCCGGCGGCCCTGCCGGTCGCGGGCGAGCAGGCCAAGATCGAGCTCGGCGACGTGCCCACGTCCGAGCCGCCCGACAAATCGAGCGTGCGCTACGCGGCCGAGGCCTGCCCGGCCAAGGGCGCGACCGACGTGGCGCTGCTCGGCAACGCCTGTCCGCCGCGTGCCCAGGATCAGCTGCTGGTCACGCTGCGCGCCGGGCCGATCGTCAAGTCGGTGCGGGTCTTTGGCGACCGGCACTGGACCCGCGTGGCCGGCCAATGGCGCCCGTCGAAGCCGCAGCCGTTCGACAAGATGCCCTTGCTCTTCGAACGCGCCTTCGGCGGATGGGACACCACGTCGGCCGATCCCAAACAGCACGATTTCGACGCCCGCAACCCGGTCGGTCTGGGATTCGCGGCGTCGCGCTCGTCGAGCCCCGTGGGCTTGCCGCTGCCCAACCTGGAAGATCCGCGCCAGCTGATCAGCGCCCCCGCCGACCGCCCGGCGCCGGCCGCCTTTGGCTTCGTGGCCCCCGCCTGGACGCCACGCCGCGAGCGCGCCGGCACCTACGATCAGCGCTGGCAAAAGGAGCGCTTCCCGTTGCTGCCCTCCGACTTCGACGCCCAGTTCTTCCAGAGCAGCCCGCCCGATCTCACCGTGCCCGGTCACCTGCACGGCGGCGAGCCGGTGGCGGTCAGCAACGTCAGTCCGCTGGGCGAGCTGTCGTTCACGGTGCCACGGCGAAACCTGGAAATGACCGTGTGGATTCGCGGCGAGCCCACCACCCACCGGCCGGTCATCGACACCCTCATCATCGAGCCTGACGCCGGCCGCGCCCTGTGCACCTGGAAGACCAGCTTTCCGTGCCCGCGAAAGTTCCTCTACATCGATCTCATCCGGGTGCGCGAGGTGTCGGCGTGAGAGGCGGGCCGGCGGCGCTCGGGCGCGGCGGACCGATGGTGCTGACCGGGTGCGAGCTGGTGACCCCGGTCGGCGACGACGCGCGCCAGACCTGCGCCGCTGTGCGCGCCGGCGTCAGCCGCCTGGCCGAGCTGCCCGGCTTTGCGCCCACCACGCGCGATCCGGGCTGGGATCCAGAAGAGCCGGTGGTGGCGGCGGCGATCCCGGGGCTGGCGCCGGACCTGCCGCTGCGCGCCCGCCTGGTGTCGTTGGCGCTGCAGGCATTGCGGGCCCTGCCGGCGCAGGTGGCGCTGACCCGCGCGCGCTTGCGCGAGACTGCTGTGCTGGTGGCGCTGCCGCTGGTCGATCCGGTGATCCGGGCGGCGAGGATCGCCGATGACTTCCTGCCTGAGCTGCTGGACGCCGGGGGGTTGCCCGAGCCGGCCGTCGCGCGCGCCGCCGCGGGCGGGCACACGGCGGTGTTCGAGCTGCTCGCCGAGGCCGAGCGAATCCTGGCCGACGAGGAAGCGGCGTCGGTGATCTTGCTGGCCGTGGATTCCTATCTGACCTCCGATCGGCTGGCCTGGTTGGACCAGATGTGGCGGCTGCGCAGCGATCGCAACGTCGACGGGTTCATCCCCGGCGAGGCGGCGGGTGCGCTGTTCCTGGAGTCCCAGACCGCGGTGCGCCGGCGCGGGGGCCGCGAGCTGGCGGTGCTGGGCGCCGTCGGGCGCGCCGACGAGACCAACCTGTTTTCGTCGGACCTGCAGAGCACCGGCCGGGCGCTAGGCGACGCGATCGGACGCGCCGTCGCGGATGCGGTCCCGGGCCCCTGTCCCTGGGTCCTGTGCGATCTCAACGGCGAGAGCTATCGCGCCTACGAGTGGGGCATGGCGATGGCGCGCTTGCCCGATCGGCTGGGAAGCGTTGGCCGGCTGGTGCACCCGGCCGACTGCATCGGGGACGTCGGCGCCGCCACGGGCGCGGTGCTGGTCGGCCTGGCGGCGGCCGGGTTCGCCCGTGGGTACGCGCCCGCCGGCGAGGGCCTGCTGTGGACCGTGTCCGACGGACCGGCGCGTGCGGCGCTGCGCATCGAGGCGCCCGTCCCGTGAGATACTGAAGTCGCAAATCCAGGAGGCAGACCCGCCATGCCAGCAACCGTGAACGTCAACATGAGGACCGTCGTACACGCGTCGAGCAGCGGCGTCGCCACCGCCTTCCCCGACGTGTGCAAGACCCCGTCGCCCGCTGGTCCCATCCCCATCCCCTATCCCAACATTGCGCAGTCGTCGGACACCGCGCAGGGCAGTCAGACCGTCAAGTGCGATGGCAACCCGATCATGATCCAGGGCTCGAATTTCGCGACCAGCACCGGCGACGAGGCTGGCTCGGCCGGGGGCGTGGCGTCCAACCTCACCAAGGGCAAGGCGGAGTTCGTGCTCTACTCCTTCGACGTCAAGGTCGACGGCAAGAGCGTGCCGCGCCTGGGCGACATCATGGTGCAGAACAAGGGCAGCGCGCCCAACACGCCGCCCTTTCCCGAGGTCCAGCCGCCCAATCCGGTCGTACCCTCGCTGCTGGACGACGAGGACGACGACGAGCTGACCCAGATCGAGATCATCGAGTAACGGAAAAGGGAGAGTCCATGGCGGACCACGATCAGTTCGTAAATCTGGTCAAAGACCCCAAGTTCGTCGAAGACGAGGTCAAGACGATCGAGCGCGCGGGCGCTCTGCACGTCGAGGCGACCATGAGCAAAGGGACCAGCCCGAATCTCCTCAAGGTTCGGGTCACGCCGGTCGCGGAGCCGCAAACCTATACGGCGACGGAGACACCCCGCAATACCCGGTTCACCCTGGTGCGCACGCGCAAGACCGCGCCGGTCAGCGCCAAGAAGTTCAAGATCTCGGAGGACGTCGAGTTGCCGGCCGCGGGCGGCAACCGCTACAAGGTCGAGGGCAAGGTCAAGAAGAAGAAGGTCGAGGCCGCCAAGACCCTGTTCACCTGGCGCAAGCTCTACTACCAGCCCGTGCACATGCTGGGCGTGACCGTTCCGTCGACCGCCAGCATGGAGGCCGACTACGACGGACACTTCATCAAATTCAAGATGAAGGACGGGCCGCAGCAGGTGCCGTTCCGCACCAACACCGACTCGAACACGGTCGCGGAGCGCAATCAAGTGGTGATGGATGCCCGCGCCGGCTATTCGATCGATCGCTACGAGCCCTACACGGTGTGCATCTACTTCGTGAACATGATCGCCGACCCGAAGGAGAACTTCCTGGTGACACCCGTCATGTCGTCAGCTCACAAGCTGGGCGCCGGGATCACCTCGTGGTCGGGCGGCCAGATCTCCTTCAAGGTACCCCAGGACAAGTACATCTGGTGGGGGCTCAACACCATCGAGGACGCGAAGAATGGCGGGCGCGGCAACTGGCTCACGTCTGGAAGCGCGTACTACGTCGGGGACGACGGAGTGAAGAATGCTATCCCCGATGGCGACATCACCATCGACACCTCGAAGAAGGTCAGCGGGCTGGGCGGCTACGATCATTTGAAGATCAAGTTGCCCTGGGGAGCGCGGGATTTTTGGTCGTCGAACACAGTTCGGTTTGGGATGACGCTGAAGGTGGTCAAGGGCTTCAGCGGTGGTTACTCGGAGCCCGACGTGAATATCATCACCGTGGCCACCTCCGGTTGGTGGCGGCCCTTCACGGACACCAAGCGGTTGCAGATCCTGAACCACGAGATGGGACACAAGATCGGGATGGTCGCGGACGGCACCGGGAAGGCGCTCGACAAACCCGCCCACCAATACACCGGTCAAGGGCACCAGGGACCTCACTGCCAGAACAACGCCAACTACGTGGTTGGTCGGGCCAATGAATGGCAAGGGACACCGCTCTGCGTGATGTTCGGTGCGACCAGTTGCTTCGACCCAGGAACTGGGGCTCACAAACCGGCACCGTCGAATTTTTGCCCGGTGTGCGACAAGCTGGTGAAGAAGTTGGACCTCTTCGCAGGAGATTTGGACGGGCTGAAGAACTCGGTCCGCCTCGGGCACATATGAATGGTGATGGGTGGCGGTTTTCGTGCGGCCTGCTCCTGATCAGTTTGTCCGCGACTTCGTTTGCCTGCGGGGCTTGCCAGCACCGGGCCGACGGGGCCAAGACCAACGACACAACAAGGAATCGCTACATGGAGCCGAAGATCAATCGCGACTGTGACTTCAGCCAAGTCGAACGAACGTATGCATCCTATCCCTGTACACCGGTCCTGACGCCGGAGCACGAGAACTTCATTCGCATAAATGCTCCGGAGGAGGTGACCTTCATCCCCCGGGGTGATCGGCCCTTGAACGAAAAGACCCCGTTCATCATCTGCGGTGCCCTGCAGATGCGAACCGAGACACTGGCGGAGCTGGGGGTACGCGGCGACGCGACCGACGCGGTCATGCTTGTCGCGGTCGACGCCAAGACCAATAAAACCTACAGCGGCCACATCGGGCAGCTCGGGACTCCTGACCCGATGCCGGAGGATCTCCACACGGCGATGGTTCCTGGCTACCTGATCGGGGAGAGCTTCAATCCGAACCTGGTGCGCTCTTTCGATCTGCCTCCGGTGGAGACTGACTATTACGTCCACGCCGTCATCGGCCCTTTCAAGTCCAATGTGCTCAAGGTTCGGTTGCGGCGCGCTCCATGATGAAGCTCGCCGCCGCGCCACTGACCCAGCCGCAGCCGGGCACGCCCGCGGTGGCGGCTGCCTTCGTCGGAGTCGCGATCGCGGCGGCCCGGGTTCCCCTCAGGGGCGAGCTGGTGCAGATCGACGGGCTGTTTCGCCTGCCGCCCGCGGACGCCGAGGCGATCGGGCGTCCCCTGCACCGCGCGCTCTCCTGTTCGGCCTGGGCCAATACCTATCAGGACAGCCTGGATCCCTTCCGCGACATCGTCCTGTTCCCCGATGATGAAACCGAGGCGGGCGGGGCGATCCAGGGCTACTTCAGCTTCCAGTTCCCGATGTACCGTGGAGCCGGCCTCTACCTGCACGTCGCGCTCGGTCCCTACCTCTCGGATAGCGTTCCGTCGCCGCCCTGAGCCGAAGGCCCGAACGGGGGGCCCTTGCTGTCCTTGCCGAGAAGGCCATGACAGCCAGATGGCCGGTCTCAGCTGACCAGGCGCTGGTAGTCGAGGGACAGCATGGTGGCGACCAGCTCGCGCGCGCGCAGGGTGCGCAGCAGCTCGCGGCGGCGGGCGGGGTCGCTGCGGTCGCCGCCGGTGTCGAGCGGGCCCTCGAGCAGGATGGCCTCCAGCGCCTCCAGCGGCTGCTTCTGCGCCAGCAGCGCCAGAGTGCCCTCGAGCTCGGCCTCCTGCGGGTCCAGGGTGCGCGCCCGGCCCAGCTTGGCCAGCGCTGCGGCCGCCGCGTCGTCAGGATCGACGAAGACCAGCACGCTGTAGAGCCCGCGCGCCGCGCCCACCCAGCCGCCGCGCTCGGCGGCGCGCCCGAGCGCGCGCACCGCGCCCAGGTTGGCGCTGGCCGGATCCTCCTGCACCAGGTCCTCGAGGGCGCGGTAAAAACCGCCAGCCGGCCCGCGCCCGCCGTCGTCCGCGGCCCGTCCCTCGTCGGCCAGCGCGTCGAGCACGGGGTCCAGGTCGGAGGGCGCGCGCCCGGCCAGGAACGACGAGGCCTCCGCCAGCATGCGCGCGCGCAGCACGACGTCGCCCGCGGGCTCGTCGGCACGCGGCACGGGCGCGGGGCGCCCGCCCGCGTGCAGGTGGATCTGCGGCGCCAGCCGGGTCGCGATGGCCAGGCGCAGCGGCACCTCGCGGTTGCCGTCGTCGGGCGCGAAGCCCGCGCCGCCCAGCTCGCTGGCCATGTCGGCCAGATCCTCGAACGCGCCCTGCCGCCAGTAGAAGTCGGCCAGCCGCACCAGCGCGGGCGTGAAGTGGGGATCCAGGTCGGAGGCGCGCAGAAAAGCGTCCAGCGCGCCCGCGTCATCCTGCAGGAATGAACGGAGGATCTCGCCCTGGCGGTACAGGATCGCGGCTCGCTGGCTCGGGTCGGAATGCAGCCGCGCCAGGCGCGCGCACGCGTCGGCCGCCTCGCGGTGGGCGCCGAGCCGCAGGTACACATCGATCAGGATCTTGAGCGGGACCGGACGCGCCGGATCTTGCGCCAGCACCAGCTCGAGGTAGTAGCGCGCCGAGGTCCAATCTTGAAGTTGTAGGTAAACGCCGCCCAGGCGCTGGCGCACATCCAGCAGCCGGTCGAGCGCGTCCAGCGGCAGCAGGCGCAGCACCTCCTCCAGGCGCAGCGCCGCGCCGCCGAAGTCGCCGCGCCGCAGACAGATGTCGGCCATGGTCTCGCGCGCCTCGACGTGGCGGGGGTTGAGGATCGCCAGCTCGCGCAGATAGGTCTCGGCCTCGGGCTCGCCGTCGGCCCCCCACGCCTGCGCGATGTGCGCGCGCCGGTAGAGCAGGAGCTCGCGCGAGATCACCTCCGGCGCGGCGGACGACAGCGACAGCGCCGCGTAGATCGCGCGGGCGCGCGGCCAGTCCTGCGCGCGGAACGCCAGGTCGCCGCGCAGGGCCAGCGCCCCGGCGTGGTCGGGCGCGCGGGACAGCGCCTCCTCCAGCTCGCCGATCGCGGTCTCGTTCTCGCCGCGCGCCAGCAGCACGCGCGCGTGCGACACCAGGAAGCCGGCGCGCAGCACCGGCTCCGACTCGATGCTGGCCGCGCGCCAGTAGGCCTGCGCGGCGCGATCCAGATCCCCGCTGGCCTCGGCGCTTTGCCCCAGGCTGGCGTAGATCGCCTTGCGGCGCTCGGCGGACAGGCCGGGCGCGCGCCGCAACAGGCCCGACAGCGCCTCGGCGCGCGCGCTCGGCTCGCTGATGCGCGCGTAGATCGTCGCCAGGCTCTCGGCCGCGGTGCCGTCGGTCGGGTTGCCGAGCAACAGCTGCTCCAGCTCGTCGGCCGACGCCTGCGGGCCGTCGGCTGGCAGCAGCGGCGCCGCCGGCGGCGTCGCTGCCGATGACTGCTCCCCCTCCGCGAGCGACGGCGAGACGGCAGCCTCGTCGCGATCGTCCGCCGCGTCGCGCCCGTCGCGCGCGCGCTCGACCATCCGGGTCGCCCGCTCCTCGTAGCGGCGCGCCGAGTGCTCGTCCCCTTCGCGGCGCGCGCGCGCCGCCAGCTCGTCGAGCGCGGGCACGGCGTCGTCGACGCGGCCGGCGCGCTCGCCCAGCTCGGCGCGCAGATCCAGCGCTTCGCGCGGGGCCTGATCGAGCGGCAGCCCGCCCAGCACCGCCAGCGCGCCCACGACCCCGTCCCGTCCCAGCAGACGGGCGCGCGCCCGCTCGACGATCAGGGCGACGCGGGAGGCGCCGTCGGTGGCCAGCGCCAGCCGCGATTCGAACACCTGGTCGGCCTCGTTCAGGTTGCCGGCGACGATCAGGCGTTCGCCCAGGATCTGCAGCAGCCGGGCGGTCTCGCCCGCGGCGTGCGCCGGCATTGTGGCCAGCACCTGCTCGGCCAGGCGGCGCGCCCGCTCGACCTTGTCGGCGCGCAACCATTGCTCGGCGGCGGCCAGCCGGGCGATGATCACGTCTTCGTCCTCGTTGCGCCGGCGCGCGATGGTCGCGATCTGCTCGTAAGCGTCGGCGGCCAGCGCCGGGTCGCCGCGCTCGGCGGCGGCGACGGCGCGCACCAGGAGCGCCAGCGGCGCCTCCGCCTGGCGGGTCAGGATGTGCGCCGCCAGCTGGTCGGCCTCGGCGACGTGGTCGGCGCTGGCGATCAACACCTCCAGCACGCGGGTCGACGCCGGGCCGTCGGGCGCACGCCTGAGCGCGCGGCGATAGGCGTCGAGAGCGCCGCGCGGGTCGCCGCGGGCCAGCAGTCCGTCGCCCTCCTCGATCTCTTCGGTCAGGGCCGGGGGGAAGGGCGCCACGGTGCCTGGGTCCACGAAACTGGCCGCGGCCGCCGTACCCTCCCAGGCGAGGGCGATCCGCCTGGCCGATAGCTGGATCGGCTGCGCCCGGGTGCCGCGGGCGTCGGGCAGCCGCCAGCCATGGGCCGCGAAGGTCTCGAGCAACCCCGCGTCCAGCGGGTCGAAGTCGATCGAACCGCGACCCCGCGGTTTGCCGGGCAGCAGGCTGTGCAGGATCGCCCGCGCCAACTGTGGCGCCGCGACCGGCACGAACCCGTAGATGCGGAGGTCTTCGATCGAGACCCGTAAGCGGGTGGCGCCCACGGCCTTCCCGTCCGCCTTGCTCTCCACCGTCGCGCCCTGCGCCGTCGATCCCTGCACGCGGTCCAGCCGGGCGCGCGCCGTGAAAGCTGCTTGCCGATCGCCCGCCGTCGCGCGCCCCACCAGGCGGAATGACCCCTCGGCCAGCCCCACCCGCAGGTCAGCGAGCCCAGCGGCCGCCAGCCGGGCCCGTACGCCGGGCCGCGCGAGCTCGTGAGCCAGCTGGTCGAGATCGGTGACCAGGGTAACTTCGACCAGACGACCGCGTCGGTTGCGCAACCGCGCCGGGCTATCCAGGTCGGCGGCTGGCTCCGGGTAGGCGACGACCAGGTTCTCGACGCGCGCGATCCCGCCCAGGGGCCAGGCCGTCAACCGGAGCTCGACGCCATGGTGGGTGTGAACCAGGGAAAACGGCGGCGCCGGCTCGGGCGCGACGTGGCTGGCGGGCGCCGGCATCGTGGGCGATGCCGGCCTCTCCGCCACCTCCAGCGCATCCAGGGGCCCCATGGGGACGGCAGAAGCTTACCCCAGCTCGGCTCCGGGGTGGGCAGCGCTACCTGGATCCCAGGCGAATGGCTTCCGTCCCGTCCCGTCCCGTCGGCGTCGGCGTCGGCGTCAGCGTGGGCGAAGGCCGGTTCAACGTTCCGGACGGCCACGCCGACGCCGAGGCTGACGCCGACGGGGTCAACCCCTCGGGGGGAGACCGTACAGGGCTCGCCCGCGGCGACCGCCGAAATAAGCGATCAATAACAGCGAGCCGAGCACGCCCAGCACGGCGGTGGCGATGGGGACGCCCAGGAAGACAGTCTGGGTGAAGCTGGCCAGCGCTTCCGGCCGCGGCGGATCGCTCTTGTCGCCGGCCGCGGTGGACGGGGCGGCCCCGGTCGCCTTGCCCTTGTCGGAGGCGGGCTCCGGGTTGTCGGCCGCCACCATCCGGACCAGGATCGGGGCGCTGGCTTCGGCGTAGTCGCTGGCAATGGGGATGACCAGCGGCAGCGTGGCCACTTGATAGGCGATGCCCAGCCAGGCAGCCAGCAGGGTCGCGGCGCGCCCGTGCCGGTCACGAGACAGCGCCGCCGCCGCCGAGTAGAGCATGAACAGCGCGACCACCATCGAGACCGCCGCGCGCGCGCGGATCGCGCCCGAGTGACGGGCGACGATCTGGCCGCTGACCGCCATCAGCTCGCGGGTCAGGGCCTCCTCCTCGGGCGCGAGGGGGCGGGTGATGGGGAACTTGGCCGCCGCCGCCGGATTGCGTAGCGCCGTCAGTCCCGAGACCAGCATCAGCCCGCCGTAGACCAGGGTGATCGACGACAGGATCAGCAGCCAGGGCGGGCGGTGGGTCGGCGCGATGGGAGCGGGTGCTCCCAATCTGCCCGCCGGCGCTGGGCCGAGCGACATTCCGGGTCAGCCTCCGAACATGCGGCGTGGCATGCAGGGTTCGTAGGGGGGAGGGTCGCTGCTGTCTTCGTAGCGCAGAATGTCCCGGTTGACGAGGATCCGCTTGGCGTTGCGCGCCTCGACACAACGATCGTGCGACCAGTCGGTCAGCACCTCCATCCATTTGGTCAGCTCGGCGTCGCGCTGCAGCTCCAGCTTCTTCTTGTCGAACTCGGCCAGATCCGGCTCTTTTCGCTCCTTGAGCCGCACGATGACCCAGCTGCCGGCGATCTCGAACGGTCCCGCGACAGGCGCCCCCGGTTGCAGGGCGAACGCCGCGTGCGACAGCGCGTTGGACACGCCCAGCCCCTCGATGATGGCGCCGTCGCGACCGGCGCGACGGGAGAACAGACCGGTCTCCTCGGCGCTGGGCGCGTCAGCCGCGGGGGGGGCGCCCGCCTTGGCCAGCGCCCTGTCGGGCTTCTTGTCGTCCTTGTCGTCTTTGTCGTCTTTGCCGTCCTTGTCGGTGTTGTGGGTCTTGTCCGACTTGTCCGACTTGGCCGGGAAAAGGTCTTTGAGAGATTTGCCCTGCGCGGCGCGCGCCCTGGCCAGCGCGGCCTCGGCGTCGGCCTTGGCCAGCGCGCCGGCGCGCTCCTGACGGAGCTTCTCGTCGGCCAGCTCCAGCTTGACCTTGTCGAAGGGCAGGTCGCCCTCGCGGCTGGCCTCGGAGACCAGCAGCACCAAGCCGTCCTTGGTCTTGAACGGGCCGACCACCTCGCCGCTCTTGGCGGCGAACAGCTTGTCGTCGTCCGCGGTCTCCAGGCCCAGGGCGCCCTTGCGCTTCCAGCCGATCTCGCCCGCGCGCGCCCTGGCGGCCGGGTCATCGTTGGCCTCGGCGGCCAGCTTGGCGAACGGCTCGCCCGCCTTGAGCCGGGCGGCGAGCTGATCGGCCTTGCGCTGGGCGCGCGCCGGATCGGTGTTGGCGCCGGTAGGTGTCTTGATCAGGATCTCACGCAACTTCAGCTCTTTGGGCACCTTCTCGTACATGAACTTCTTCTGCTCGTAGGCCTCGCGCAGCTTGGCTTCGTTCTTGGCGGCGTGATCGGCCAGCTCGGCGTCGGTGATCACCACCGCCGGCTCGTACCTGCGGTTGGAAAACCGGACGTACTCGAGGTTCACCTGCCGCCCCTTGCGCTCGGCCTCGGCTTTGACTTCATCCAGCGACACCTTGACGCCCGCGCGCATCAAATCGCGCACGCGGGATGCCAGGATCTCGCGCTTTTGCTCGTCGATGAAGGTCTTGGGGTTGAGGCTCAGCTCGTATTGAACGAAGTTCTTGAAGGCTTCGTAGTTGAACTTGCCGTCCTTCTGGACCCGGTTGATGGCGCGGGGGTACCCGAGCCCGATCATCTTGGCCTCGGCGATCAGGTCCTCGACCTCCTCGTTGCTGACCACGTACCCGAGCCGCTGGGCCTCTTGCGCCAGCAGCTCGCGCTCGATCAGCTTGTCCATGACCATCTCTTTCAGCCGCTGTTGCTTGGCCATCTGCGCCGGGTACTGGGCCCCGCCCAGGAACAGGTACCCGTAGCGGAAGCTGGAGGTCGAAACGACGTCTCCCGCCACCTTGGCGGCGTAGTGGTCGGCACCCGATCCCGGCCCATCACAGCTCACACCCCGCGATTGAGGGCCAAAGCTGATGATGAAGACCGCGATGACGATCCCGAACAGGACATAGATGAGCAGCGACTGCGACGACTTACGCATCTGCTCGAGCATGCGAGGTACCCTTTCGTTGAATGGGGAGCGGGAGGCAAGACTGCGGCAGAAAGACGTCCGACCAGAGCGCCAGAGTAAAAACCGCGCGGAATCTACCACCAAACCTGCGTGTTGGCCCCTATCGGTCGCAGGCTCGCCATGGTAAGAGATCTCATTGATTGAGGTGACCCCCGGGGGTCTGGGGTAGACGACGCAGATCCGGTACACCTCGGCGATCACACTCCATGCTTCTCGACTGGGTCTATGGGCTGTTCTCGAATGATCTCGCCATCGATCTCGGAACGGCGAACACGCTGACGTTCGTCCGCGGCAAGGGGATCGTCTCGAACGAGCCCTCGGTGGTCGCGGTGCAACGCGCGGGCAACGGCACCAAGAAGGTGCTGGCGGTCGGCAAGGAAGCCAAGGAGATGCTGGGGCGCACGCCGGGCAACATCGTCGCCGTGCGCCCGATGAAGGACGGCGTCATCGCCGACTTCGAGGTGACCGAGGCGATGCTGCGTTACTTCATCATGAAGGTTCACAACCGGCGCACGCTGGTCAAGCCGCGCATCATCATCGGCGTGCCCTCGGGCATCACCGAGGTGGAGAAGCGCGCGGTGCGCGACTCGGCGCTGGCCGCGGGCGCGCGCGAGGTCTACCTCATCGAGGAGCCGATGGCGGCCGCGATCGGCGCCGGGCTGCCGGTCACCGAGCCGTCGGGCAACATGGTGGTCGACATCGGGGGCGGCACCACGGAGGTCGCGGTGATCTCGCTGGCCGGCATCGTGGTCGCCAAGTCGATCCGCGTCGCCGGCGACAAGATGGACGAGGCGATCGTCGCGTACATCAAGCGCAAGTACAACTTGCTGGTGGGCGAGCGCACCGCCGAGGTGATCAAGAAGACCATCGGCAACGCCTACGCCGTCGACGAAGTCATGACCATGGAGATCAAGGGACGCGATCTGGTGGCCGGCGTGCCCAAGACCCTGATCATGAACAGTGACGAGGTGCGTGAGGCGCTGGCCGAGCCGGTCAACCAGATCGTCGAGGCGGTCCGCTCGGTGCTGGAGCGTACGCCGCCCGAGCTGGCTGCCGACATCGTCGACCGCGGCATCGTGCTGACCGGCGGCGGCTCGATGCTGCGCAACCTGGACGTGCTGTTGCGCGAGGAGACCGGGCTGCCGGTCATGGTCGCGGATTCGCCGGAGTGCGCCGTCGTGCTGGGCACGGGGCGCGCGCTCGATGAGCTGAACCTCCTGAGGGAAGTCGCGCTACAGTAACAGCCGCCCGTATCCGGAGCCGGTAGTTGGCAATGACTGGGAGCCGTCGAGTACGCGAGGGGGTGTTCGTCGCGGGGACGCTGGTGCTGGCGATTGTCGCCATGCGCATGAGCGCGCGCGCACCCGGCGACCTGTCGACCCTGGATCGAGGCATCCTGCGCATCGTTTCGCCGGCGCAGTCGGCGATGACGTCCGTGGCGCGCGGCATCGGCGGCATCGCCGGGCGCTACGTCGAGCTCACCCACGTGCGCGCCGAGAACGAGGCCCTCGCGCGCGCGAACGCGCGCCTGCGCGCCGACCTCCTCGAGGCGCGCCGCCTGGCCGCGGAGAGCGGCCGCTACCAGCGCTTGCTGGGCCTCAAGGACCTCACGCCGGCCGAGACCTTCGCGGCGCGGGTGATCAGCATCGACGCCTCGCCGTACTTCCGGATCGCGCGCATCGAGATCGACCAGGGCGAAGGGGTGGTCCGGCGCGGCATGCCGGTGCTGACCTCCGAGGGCGTCGTGGGGCGCGTCAACCGGGTCGCCGGGCGCACGTCCGACATCACGCTGCTGGTCGATCCGCGCTCGGCCATCGACGTGGTCGTGCCGCGCACCGGCGGGCGCGGGATCCTGCGCGGCAAGTCGGGCGAGAACGGCTACCGCTGCAGCATCGAGTACCTGGTGCGCGGCGAGCCGGCCAAGGAGGGCGACAAGGTCGTGACCAGCGGCCTCGGCGGCGCCTTCCCGCGCGACCTGGCGGTCGGCACGGTGAGCAAGGTGATCCCCGGGACGGTGGGCCTGTACCAGGAGGTCGAGGTCACGCCCGACGTCGACTTCGCGCGCCTGTCGGAGGTGCTGGTGGTGGTGGCGCCGCCGCCGTCCGCCGATCCGGACGCTGGCGCGCGCCGCGCTTCCGTGCCCGCGCCCGCGCGCGGGCTGTCGGTGTATCGCTGATGCGCTCGCTGATCGCGCTCATCGTCTCGTTCATGCTGTTGATCCTGCAGTCGACCGTGCTCGAGCTGGCGCCGGTGCGCATGGCGGCGCCCAGTCTGGGCCTGCTGGTGGTCCTGCACGTCGGGTTGTCGCCCAAGTGGTCGATCTCGTCGTCGGCGGTGGTGTCGTTCGCGACGGGTTATCTGCTGGACCTGGTGTCGGGCGCGCCGCAGGGGGTGCACAGCTTCGTGTTCGTGTTGATGGTGCTGTTCGCGCGCGCGCTATCGGTGCGCGTCGCGGTGACCGGGATCGTGCTGTCGGCGGCCACCGCTTTCGTCGCCACCCTGCTGTCGGCGCTGCTGGTGGTGCTGGTGCGCGCGCAGGTCGCGCCCGAGGGTGGCTACGGCGGCCTGCGCCAGGCTCCGCTCGAAGCCTTGTTGACCGGATTTTGCGGTCCGCCGGTGCTGGGTCTGCTTCGCCGCATCGACGGTCGCATCGACATGACGCGCTCGCGGGTCGGCCTGTCACGGGGGCCCAGCACCCTGGGGGACGGCTTCGGCATCAAGTGATCAGGGTCCAGCTTGATCGGGCTTCAGGCTTCGGGAAAGACTTCAGGCTCCGGGCTTCAGGCTTCGGGAAAGACGCTCTCTCATCGGAGGGAGCGCACGCATCCCACCCTTGAAGCCAGAAGCCAGAAGCCCGAAGCCCTTTTCCGGCTAGTGGCCGGGTCGCGATTGAACCTGGTAACGTCAGGGCTCCCATGAGCCGGGTCCCTCGATGCAGATAGCAGGTCAAGACGCGGAGTTGCCCGAGATGAGGCGCCGCGCGCGCTTCTTCGGGATCTTCGTGATGCTGGCGTTCGTGGCCATCGCCGGCCGGCTCTTCTATTTGCAGGTCATCGAGGGCGACACGTTCTATCGGCTGACCTCGGACAACATCATCCGCACCGACCCGTTGCCGGCCGTGCGCGGGCAGATCCGCGACCGCAAGAACCGGGTCCTGGCGACGATCCGGCCCTCGTACAACCTCTATGTTTCGCCACGCCAGCTGACCAGCGACGGCTTCGCCAAGCTGCGCGGGGTGCTGGGGCTGGGCGCCGAACAGGCGGTCGAGGTGTGGGAGCGCCTGCTCGGCGAGCGCGCCGCCGCGGGGGCTGGCGGCGCGGCGTCATCGTCCGCGCGCGAGAAGGAACGCCCGGTGCTGCTGGCCGAGGATATCTCGCGCGAGGCCATGGCGGCGATCGAGACCGGGCTCGACGTGCCCGGCGTGCGCATCGTCGCCGTGCCGCGCCGCGAGTATCCCTTCGGCGGGCTGGCGTCGCACCTGCTTGGCTACATGAACGAGATCTCCGCCGAGGAGCTGCGCGCCAAGAAGGACGAGGGCTACCACGCCGCCGACCTGATCGGGCGCACCGGGATCGAGCGGCAGTGGGAGGGCTATCTGCGCGGGCGCGACGGCTTCGAGAAGATCGTCGTCGATCGGCGCGGCCTGCCCAGGCCCAACATCCGCGAGCTGATCGACGGTCCGGGCAAGCTGCCGGCGGTGCCCGGCAACAACGTCTTCCTCACGCTGGACGTCGACGTGCAGCGCATGGCCGAGCGATCGTTGCGCGCCTACCACGCGGCGGCGGCGGTGGTGATGGACGTCGAGACCGGGCGTCTGCTGGCGCTGGTGTCCAAGCCCGGCTTCGACCCCAACGAGATGTCGGGCCACCTGTCGCCCGAGGCCCAGCAGCGCATCCTGGCCGACCGCTACCACCCGCTGCGCGACAAGACCTTGAACGAGACCTACTTCCCCGGGTCGACGTTCAAGCCGGTGTCGGCGCTGGCGGCGCTGGAGGACCGGCTGATCACGCCCGAGGACAAGACCAAGTGCCGCGGGTCATACGAGTTCGGGCGGCGGCGCTTCAAGTGCACCAAGACCCACCTCACCGTGAGCCTGTACGAGGCCATTGTGCAAAGCTGCAACGTCTACTTCTACGAGATCGGCGCGCGCCCCGGCATGATGGACAGGCTGGCCAAGTACGGCGCTGACATGGGGCTGGGCGCGCCGACCGGGCTCGGCCTCAACGGCGAGGAAGGCGGCTTCATCCCCACCGAGGCCTGGTACCGCGAGCAGAAAAAGCTGAACCCCAAGGCCGAGGGCTTCCAGATGGGGCAGTCGCTGAACGCGGTGATCGGGCAAGGCTCGACGCGGGTGACGCTGCTGCAGATGGTGACCATGTACGCAGCCATCGCCAACGGCGGCAAGCTGTGGCTGCCCCAGGTCGTCGAGCGCATCGAGTCGCCCGACCAGAAGGTGCTGGAAGAGTTCGCGCCGCGCGTGCGCCGCGAGCTGTCGGTGTCGCCCGAGAACCTTGCGCTGATCCGCCAGGGCCTGGTCGGCGTGGTCAACGAGCCCAAGGGCACCGCCTATCGCGTGCACTCGCGTGAGATCGAGGTCGCGGGCAAGACCGGGACCGCGCAGGTGCGGCGCAATCCCCGCCACGGCGAGGCGATCTCGGCCTACGATCAGAACGACCACGCCTGGTTCGTCGGCTTCGCGCCGGCCAGCAGCCCCAAGATCGCCGTAGCGGTGCTGATCGAGCACGGCGGCCACGGCGGCGAGGTCGCGGCGCCGGCGGCGATGGAGATCATGAAAGGCTACTTCGACACCGTGGCGCCCGAGCAGAAGAACGTGCCGCGCGTCGGGCTGCCCCGCCACAAGCTGTTCCACCTCGACGACGACGAAGCCGCCGCGCGCGCCGACGCCGTGAATCCCGGCGAGCCGCGGCGCGGAAAGCGTGAGCGGGCGGCGGCGCAAAGGGACGACGGCGGTGGGGAGGTCACTGGGGCGGGCGTGCCGCTGGCCCCGGTGGCTGGTGGGGCCGGCGCGGGGGCGGGGACCACGAGCGGGGACGGCGAGCCTGCGCCGGCCCCCGCCGCCCCGAGGGAGCCGTAACGGCCATGACCAGGGTGATCTCCTGGCGCAAGCTGCGCTTCCGCTTCGACTGGACGCTGACCGCGGCGGCGGCGGCGGTGACCGCGCTCGGCCTGATGAACCTGTGGAGCGCGGTGCACGATCGGCAGTCTCACCTTTTCACCCAGCAGATCTCCTGGCTGGCGCTGGGCGCGGTGTCGTTCCTGGCCGTCGCCAGCCTCGATTACCGCACCATCAGCCGCTACGGCTACATCTTCTACGGCTTCGGCGTGGCGCTGCTGGTCGGCATCCTGGCCTTCGGCAAGATGGTGGGCGGCGGGCGGCGCTGGTTCGACCTTGGCCCCGTGCACCTGCAGCCGTCCGAGATGATGCAGGTGCTGACCATCATCGCGCTCGGCAAGTACCTGAACGACTCACCGGCGCTGGAGGGACGGTCCTTTCGCCACCTGGCCATCCCGGTGGTGATCGTCAGCGCGCCCGCGCTGCTGATCGCCAAGCAGCCCGACTTCGGCACCGCCTTCCTGATCCTGCTGATCTTCATCACCATCATGCTGACCGCGCGCCTCAAGCTGAAGACCCTGGCCGCGATCCTGGGCCTGGCGGCCATCGCCGCCTTCCCCATCTACCAGCACCTCTTGCGCGAGTACCAGCGCAAGCGCGTCGAGGCCTTCTTCAATCTGAACTCGGAGGGCGCCTACCAGACTCGGCAGGCCCTGAACGCCATCGGCTCGGGCCGGGTGCTGGGCAAGGGATTCCTGCACGGCACCCAGGTGCGGCTGCGGCGCTTCCCGGCCTTGTGGACCGACTTTCCCTTCGCGGTGTGGGCCGAGGAGTGGGGCTTCCTGGGCGGCCTTGCGATCCTGACCGCCTACCTGGTGCTGATCCTGTGGATCATCAAGATCGCCAGCGAAGCCCGCGACCGCTTCGGCGCCACGGTGTGCGTCGGCGTCGCCGCCCTGCTGTTCTGGCACGTCGCCATCAACATCGGAATGGTGAGCGGCATCCTGCCCGTGGTCGGCGTGACGCTCCCCCTCATCAGCTACGGCGGCTCGAGCATCCTCACCATCATGGTCGCCCTGGGTCTGGTGATGAACGTCAGCGTGCGAAGGTTCGCGTACTGAGCACCCTGCGCTGGGCCCAGGCGCGCAAGATCCCGCTTCCGCCCGAGGTCGCTGCGCTGGGCGGCGCCGGCGCGTCGCCGTGAGCCGCCCGCAGAGCCGGCGATCGGAGCCGCCCCCGGCCGCCGCCGAGGTCTTCGCCGTCGGGATGGTCACGCCCGTCGGCCTGTGCGCCGCGCAGACCGCAGCCGCCCTGCGCACGGGCATCGCCGCGCTGAAAGAGAGCTACGTGCACGACCAGTAAGCCGAACCACTGGTGATGGGGCTGGTCAATGAGACCACCTTGCCGCTGCGGGTCGACCACCCGGCCGACGCCGCGGGCGACGTCGGCGCCGCCTCGGGGCCGATGATGCTGGGCCTGGCCGCGTGGGCGCTGCGCCTCGGCTACCGCGAGGGACCGGTCCCGGTGACCTGTTCATCCGACGGCGCCGATCGCGCGGCGGTGTTGCTGTCGGCCTGACGCGCGCGGGACCCGGACAGCGGGTTCTACAACGCGCGGCTATCAGACAACGCTCTCGCCGAGATCGAACTCAGCGACACTCGGTCCATACTTCTCGACCGCAGTCTTTCGCATTCGATTCAGGAGCAGACGAACCGCGGCGAGATCGTTTACCGCGTCGGTCACATCATCATCATCATTCGACACGAGAGTAATCTTCTCGAGACGTCGCTCCTCCCGGGCCAGACAGCGGAGAAGTGTCCGCATCTCGGTTCGAACAAATACTTCAGTGATGGCGTCAGGGTTCACGGCTGCTTCGGGACCTTGAGCACTCCTGGAACCTTGACGTTGAAGTACTTCTCGCAATGCATGACCATTTGCTGGAGAAGTCCCACGAATGTTGCCAGGGGCATGACTGTCATCGGGCAGATCATATAGTGTTCCGGCTTGTCGCTGTGGAGCTTGAGACCCGATGACAAGGCCGTGCCTGACCTAACATGCCAAGCCCACCCGGTCAGACCGACCTCTTCCACTCCTTTCAAAGTGTAGAGGGAAATGCCACGATTATTGGCTCGCACCATCGGTTCTCGGGACGACGGGAACCGACTATGCCTTCACTGTCACGGCGGGCACAGATGCTTTCTATGCGTCGCTGGATCTTGGTGGCAGTATCGGGTCCAGTATCGAAGGGGTGCCCATTGCAGGGACCCCTTCGCCCGTCGGCTTGCTCATCAAGCTGCAGCCTTGATTTGGCGGTCAGCGAGTTCCCGCCGTGTCAGAGGAATCGGGATGGAGGCTTGTGAGCTTGGTTAGTGGCCAACAGCGCCCGCCCCATGGCTGGCAGGCGGGTGTCGGGTGGCGCGAAAGGATCGGCTGGGATGCGCTGGTGTTTCTGGCCTGCCTCGGCATGGCGGTAGCGCGTAGCTATCCCCTCGTTCGAAGGTTCGGCAGCACCTTCCCTGCCGGTCATAGCGATGTGTTCGCTTTCTTGTGGAACAACTGGTGGTTGCACTACGCGCTCTCGCACCACCTGGCTCGTCCGTACTACACGGAGTTCATCTTCGTTCCGTTTCGGCTGGATCTGCGGCTCCACACGATCGGGTTTCTGTACGGTCTTTTTTGCGCTCCGCTGTTCCCCTTGTTGGGCCAGATAGCGACCCTCAACCTTCAGGTCCTTGCGACCTTCACGCTCAATGGGTTCTTCGTCTATCGCCTGGTCCGATATTTCACGGGCGCGGCGCTCGTTTCTGCGCTGATGGGGATTCTGGCCTCTTCGTTGAACGCCATCAATTTCCATATCGCTTCGGGAAGACCCAGTTGCTCCGCGTTCTGGGTGGCGATCTGGGCCATTCTGAATTTCATCCGCTTCTGCGAGCAGCCCAACTGGAAGAGGTCGACTTGGCTGGGTGTATCCCTCGTCGCGACGTTCCTGGCCGATCTCCAGATGGCCCTGTTCGGCTCGTTTTGGCTGGCTATTCTCTTCACGTATCGGCTGGTTCGCCACCGCGATCAGATCCTCAACCGCCGCTTCTTGATCGCGATCGCGGTCCCTTTCGCGATGTCCCTGGCAGCGGCCTATGTCCTCTATTTGCGGCCGCTCCACTACGACGTTGGGTACAGCGTTCCGGGCGCGAGCGAAGCGCTGGTTTACAGCGCGGGACCGGAGTTTTTTCGTCATTTCAGCTATGTGCGGTCGGTCTATGGGATCGCGCTGATGATCGGATTTCCATTGGCGCTGCTCTATGCGCGACGCATTCCCGAGGCGACGCCCTGGATCTTGGGTGCCGTGCTCGCGATCGTTCTGGCGATGGGGCCCGTGTGGCCCGGAACCAGAATTCCACTCCCGTTCGCGTTGTTCCAACGACTGCCCGGGATGGCGAATCTGAGATCGCCGTACCGATTTCAGCTGCCCGCCGCCCTTGGTGCGCTGGTTGGGATCGCGATGCTCGTGCATTCGCTTCTCGGGAAGGTTGGCTCACGACCGCGGGCGGCGATTCTGGCGGGATTGACTGGGCTCATCGTCGTCGATCCCTTCGTCCTGCAATGGGGATGGCCCTTCAACGTGAGGTCAATGCCGGAGGTCCCGTTCTACGAAAACATCAAGAAGGATCCGGGCGACTTTGTGATCCTCGAAGTGCCCGTCGGTGTCCGCCACGGCACCGATCGGATAGGTACCGACGGCGAGATCCTCACCTTCTATCAGCCGATTCATGAGAAGCGGTTGATCAATGGGTTGGCCACCAGGGCCCCGTACGCGGCGATGGAGTACTACCGTCGGTCGCCAGCGCTGATGTTCTTGGCCGGGGAACCGTCACCTCCCGGTGACATCGGGGAGGACCTGGACCAGAAGATGGCTGAACTGGATATCAAATACGTGCTGGTTCATCCCCGGATGCTTGACGCTCATCGCCTCGCGTCGGTGCTGGAAGTCATCGGTCGCTCGACCAAGCTTGTGCGCGTGATGGATGCGCCGGATCTCATCGCCTTTCGGCGCAAGGGTCAGAACGCTCTGGGACCCGCGGGACCTCTCGGAACGTCGGCTGCCTCGTTGTAACCCCGAGCGCCCCTCAGGGTAGTTATCGGGATACCCACAGCAGAGAAAAAATTTGAGCCTTCCGCGATGGCCGGTCGGAGAGAATTCTTCTGCCCCTACTTTCGTAAGGGGGGAACCACAGTGATGACCGCATCGGGCTTCCCGACTCGCGGGCGTGCACATCCATCGGTCAGGGGCGGCTCCCTGTTGCGTACTTGTAGGGAAAAGAATCGCTCGCCGTGTCGTACCTCGCAGAAGGCTCAGCGACCAGCATGGCAGAGGCGGCCAGTGAATCAAGACCCTTTCGCCAGGTAGCGGACTAACGGCAAGTCGAGCGCACCAGGGCGCGTGGGGATCTACGCCGCGCGCGTGGGATCGACGCCGCGGATGGGCTGTTCCGGTCCGAGCGGCGTCGGGCCCGCGGGCGGGCCGGCCGGGACCACCTCGGCGCCGGCGGCCGTCTGCGCTTCTCCCTTGACCTTTTCTCGCCAGAACGCGCCCACCCCGCCCTGGACCGCCTCCGACAGGCGGCCGCGCGAGAGCAGCTCTTCCTTGTCGAGGATCGCGTCGACGCGGCGATAGGTCGGCATGGCGTGCTCCAGCGTGTCCATGCGGATCGCGTCGCACGGACAGGCCTCGGCGCACAGGCCACAGACCACGCACCGCAGCTCATCGATCTCGAAGATCTTGGGGCGCTTCTCGATGCTGCCGTCGGGCGCCTCCTCGGCGACGATGGTGATGCAGTGGGCAGGGCACACCGTCGGGCACATCATGCAGGCGACGCAGCGGGTCTGGCCATCGTCACGCAACATCAACCGGTGCAGGCCGCGGTGCCGGTCGGGGTACTGCTTCTTCTCCTCGGGATACTGGAGGGTGGCGATGTCGGTCTTGGCGCGCTGGCCGACCAGGTTGCCGAAGAAGTTCTTCACGAAGTGGCGGAAGGTGACCCCCAGGCCCTCGGCGATGGCCGGCAAGTACATCTGCTGGCTCAGGCTTCCGGGGCGGTTGACGACTTTGACTCCGATGGCCATTGGGATCTGATTCCTTCTTCCCTGGTTATTGCATGAAGTAGAGCACGACCAGCGCGGTGAACACCACGTTGCCGATCGACAGCGGCAGCAGGCGCTGCCAGCCGAGCCGCATCAGCTGATCGGAGCGGAAGCGCGGCAGCGACCAGCGGATCAGCAGCTGGAAGGAACAGAAGGCGAAGACCTTGATGGTCCACAGGCCGAAGGTGACCAATGCCAGCACCACGTTCGGCAGGTGCGAGGCCAGCAAGCCATCGATGGTCGCGCCCCAGTGCCAGCCGCCGAAGAACAGGGTGATCATGATGGCGCTGGAGAAGACGATCTCCAGGAACTCGCCCAGGAAGAACATGCCAAAGCGCAGCCCGGAGTACTCGACGAAGTAGCCGATGATCTCGGGCTCGCCTTCGGGGATATCGAAGGGCGTGCGCTTGGTCTCGGCGATGGCGGCGGTCAGGAACAGCAGGAAGCCGATGGGCTGCGAGAAGATGCCCCAGCTGTGCGAGAGGTCGCTCGGGTCGAAGAACACCTGCTGCTGGCTGACGATCGCGCCCGGCTCGAGGGTCCCGAACACCAGGAAGGTCCCGAGCACCGCCATGCCCATGGTGACCTCGTAGGACATCATCTGCGAGCTGGCGCGCAGGCCGCCCATCATCGCCCACTTGTTGTGCGAGGCCCACCCGGCCAGCGTGGCGCCGTACACCGCCAGCGACGAGATCGCGAAGTAGAACAGCAGCCCCGCGTCGAGCTGGGCGATCTGCAGGCGGACCGGCTGCTCGCACACGGCGCCGGGGCCGAGGACGTCGGTCAAGTGTCCCCAGCACAGCGTCGATCCGAAGGGCACGATCGCGCTCACGATCAGCGCCGGCGCCATGGCCATGATCGGCGCCAGCATGAACAGGAACTTGTGCGCCTTGGGCGGCACGAAGTCCTCCTTGGCCATGAACTTGAGCGCGTCGGCCAGGAAGTGGGTGATGCCCCAGGCGCGGATGTTCCACTTGGTGAACGGAATCGGAATGTTGGCGCGGTTCGGGCCCAGGCGGTCCTGCATCATCGCCGACTGCCGCCGCTCGAGCCAGGTCAGGATCGAGGCCAGCGGCATCGCGAACAACAACACCATGAAGAGGATCTTGATGGTCGCGACCAGCGCGGTGAACCCCAGGGAGCCGTAGTCCATGTCCGTCTCTCAGCCTCTCGACGACGCGAAGCGCATCTGGACCGGCAGCATCGCGCGGCCCCAGTCGGCGTCCTTCATGAAGGCCAGCTTCTGCCTGGCCTCGGTGAAGACCGCCTTGGGCCCGGTGAAGTCCAGCGCCACGCCCAGCCGACGCGCCAGGTGGGTGACGATCTCCCAGCCCGGCAGCGCGTCGCCCGCGGGCGGCAGCGCTGCGCGGATCCGCTGCACCATGCCCAGCTTGTTGGTGAAGGTGCCGTCGACCTCGGCCCAGGCGGCCATCGGCAGCGCGACGTGCGCGGCGTCGACCAGCCGATCGTTGTGGGTGCTCACCACCACCAGCGCGCCCAGCTTGTCGAGCGGCATGGTGGTCGCCGCCGTCTCGCCGACCAGCACGCCGTCGGCGCCCATGACCAGCAGGGCGCGCAGCGCGCCCGCGCGCAGGTCGTTGGCCAGATCCATGAGGTTCTTGAGGCGCCCGCCGCCGATCGCGATCGCGCCCGTGGTGTTGGGGTTCTTGTCGGCGCTGACCAGGATGTCGTCGTGCCAGCCCTGGTCGCGCCCGGCCAGGTAGGCCTTGCCGACGCGCAAGTGCTCGAACGCCAGCCGCTCGAGCACGTACAGATCTTCGTTGGTGGCCTGCGCCGAGAAGACCACGCCGACCTTGCCGGCGTCGGCGTCGAGGGCGGCGTGCAGCAGCTTGCCCGCCTCCTCCAGCGCGCGGTCCCAGTCGACCGGGGCGCCCGCGACGCGCGGGGCCGCCAGCCGGTCGGCGTGCAGCGGCTTGTAAGTGAAGCGGCCATCGTCGCACATCCAGTGCTTGTTGACGGCCGGGTTGATGCGCGGGACCAGGCGGTAGACCCGCTGGCGCGCCGAGTGGATCTCGATGTTGCACCCGGTGGCGCACCCGGGACACACCGACGGCGTGGTGTACAGCTCCCAGGCGCGCATCGCGAAGCGAAAGTCCTTGGCGGTGAGCGCGCCCACCGGGCACACGTCGACGGTGTTGAGCGAGTAGGGGTTGTCGAGCCGGTGGCCCGGCGCCGTGGTCAGCACCTCGTGGTCACCGCGGTTGGCCATCTCCAGCTCGTGCTTCTTGGCCACCTCGTCGCAGACCCGGATGCAGCGGGTGCACAGAATGCAGCGCTCTTGATCGAGCACGATGTGCTTGCCGATGTCGACGACCTTGTCCTTCTTGACCTTGATGCCGTCGTTGCGCGCGAACTTGGCGTCCCAGTCGAAGTAGTGCTTCTGCAGGGTGCACTCACCCGCCTTGTCGCAGATCGGGCAGTCGATCGGGTGGTTGAGGAGGGTGAACTCCAGCATCTGCCGGCGAACATCCAGCACGTGCGGCGACGCCGTGGTCACCTCCATCTTGTCGGCGACCGACGTGTAGCAGGACGGCACCGGCTTGGGTTGGCCCTTGACGTCGACCAGGCACTGCCGGCACACCGCCGGGGATGACAGCCCGGCGTGGTAACAGAAGAAGGGCACGCCGGCGCCCACCTGGTTGCAGGCTTCCAGCAGGTTGAAGCCCTTGGGAAACTGGTGCGCGCGCCCGTCGATGGTGACGTTGACGGTCTCGACCACCACCTGGTTGGGTCCCGATCCACTCTTGGGTGTGGGCGGAACCGGCGCGGGGACCGCGCTGCCGGGACCGGCGGCGGACATCGACATGGCGACAGGCTTGCTGGTCGGAGTTTCAGCCATTAGCGGTCACACTCCCCGCCGATCATGTTCATCATGCCGAAGGTCGGGACCACGTCGGCCAGGAACAGGCCGAGCAGCAGCTTGTTCATGATGGCCACCGCCGGCACGCATGGCGGGCGCACCCGGCATTTCCAGGGCCGGCCGGTCCCGTCGGACACGATGTAAAAGCCGAGCTCGCCATTGCCGCCCTCGGTGAACGAGTAGATCTCGCCGGGCGGCACGTGGATGCCGTCCATGATGATCTTGAAGTGCGCGATCATCGCCTCGATCGAGTTGTAGGTCTCGCTCTTGGGCGGCAGGGTGATGCGCGGGTCTTTGACCACGACCGGCCCGTCGGGCAGCTGCTTGCACGCCTGCTCGAGGATGCTCATCGACTGCTTGATCTCCTCGACGCGCACGGCGTAGCGGTCGAAGTTGTCGCCCACCGATCCGACCGGCACGTCGAAGTCGAAGCGGTCGTAGACCAGGTACGGGTGGTCCTTGCGCACGTCGTAGGCCAGGCCGGTCGAGCGCCCCACCGGTCCGGTCAGCCCCCAGGCCATCGCTTCTTCCTTGGTGATGATGGCGATGCCGTCCATGCGGTCACGGAAGATGCGGTTGCGGTCCAGCAGCTTGCTGACGTCGGACAGCACGCCCCTGATGCGCTCGAGCACGGCGGTCAGCTTGTCGACGAAGCCGGGCGGCAGGTCCTCGACCACGCCGCCGATGCGCAGGTAGCTGTGGGTGAGGCGCGCGCCCGACACCTCTTCCAGCAGCTCGTAGAGCCACTCGCGGCCCTTGAGCATGTAAAGGAAGACCGTGAACGCGCCCAGCTCCATCGCGCCGGCGCCGAGGCAGGTCATGTGGTCGGTCATGCGCGACATCTCGCCGACGATCACGCGGATGTACTGCGCGCGCTCCGGGATCTGCTTGTCGATGCCCAGGAGCTTCTCGACCGCCATCGCGTAGCCGACGTTGTTGAGCATCGGCGACACGTAGTTCAGGCGATCGGTGTAGGGAAAGATCTGGGTCCAGGTCGCGTGCTCCGCTTCCTTCTCGAAGCAGCGGTGCAGGTAGCCGATCTGTACGTCGGCCGAGGTGATCTTCTCGCCCTCGACGTCCAGCACCATGCGCACCGTGCCGTGCATCGCCGGGTGCGACGGGCCCATGTTGAGCGGCATGGGCTCGGTCGGCAGGTCGGGCGCGTCGAGCGCGTCGTCGGTCGGCTCGCTGACGCCGAGGATGACGCGGCGGGTGGAAGGCGCGCTGGTCGACGGCGCGATCGTATTGTCCATGCTAGTCCGTCTTCCCCATCTGGCGCCGCACCAGCGGCTGCCGCTTCTCTTTCGGATAATCCTTGCGCAAAGGGTGCCCGACGAACTCCGGGTACATCAGGATGCGCCGCAGGTCGGGGTGCCCGCGAAAGCGCACGCCGTAAAGGTCGAAGGCCTCGCGCTCGAACCAGTTGGCGCCGACCCAGACCGGCACCACGCTGTCGATGGTGGGGTCTTCCTCGCTGACGCCGCCGTAAAGACGCACGCGGTGCTTCTTGCTGACCGAGTAAAGGTGCATCACCACGTCGAAGCGCGGCTCCGTCCCGAATCGATCGACGCAGGTGAGATCGGTCATCATCTCCATCGCCGTGGTGGGATCTTCCTTGAGGAAGGTGGCGACGACGGCCCAGGCGTCGGGCCGGACGCGCGCCCACTCGTTGCCGTGCTGCGATCCGGTGGCGATGATCTCGCCGTCCCTGAAGTGCGCCAGCAGCGTGTCGAGGACGAGCTGTGCCATGCTACTTGTTCCCCGCCGAGGGGACCTTGCTGGTGGCGGCCGGGCCAGCGACGGGCGAGTGATGACCTTCGCCGCGCGGCAGGGGGCGGATGGCGGCCAGCGGGATGTCGTAGCCCTTCTTCTGGGCTTTCTCGAGCTTGATCGCCACCTGGCTGTGTCCCTCGCCGCGCTGGATGCGGTCCATCAGCATCATCAGGCCGTCGAGCACCTGTTCCGGGCGGGGTGGGCAGCCCGGGATGTAGACGTCGACGGGGACGACCTGGTCGGCGCCCGGCATGGTCGAGTAGTTCTGGTAGAAGCCACCGGTCGACGCGCACACGCCGAAGGCGATGACCCATTTGGGGTCGCACATCTGCTCATAGATGCGGCGCAGGGCCGGCCCCTGCCGCTCGGTGATGGTGCCGACGATGATCAGCAGATCGGATTGGCGGGGGGAGAAGCGCGGGAACTCGGCGCCGAAGCGCGCGATGTCGTACTTGGGCGCCGCGGTCGACATGAACTCCATGCCGCAGCAGGCGGTGACGAACGGATAGTTGAACAGCGAGAACTTGCGCGCCCAGTTGACCGCGCTCTCCAGCATCGACGTGTGTAGCTCCAGGCCCATTTGCTCGTTTTACTCCCAGCCGACCGCGCGCTTGCGCCAGACGTAGGCCAGCGCGACGATCAGAACCGCCATGAACACCAGGATCTCGCCGATGCCAAAGAACGATATCCCGGCCGCGCACACCCCGGCGTCGAGCGGTCCCAGGCACGACAGCTCGCGGTAGCGCAGCGCCCATGGGTACAGGAACGCGACTTCGATGTCGAACACCAGGAACAGGATCGCGACCTGGTAGAACTTGATCTCGAAGCGCGTGCGGGGGCTGCCGATGACCTCCGACCCACACTCGTAAGGGTAGTCCTTGGCCTTGCTCGGCCGGTGTGGGCCGAGGTACTTCGCCGCAGCGGTGAGGAGCAGCGCGAAGCCGACCCCCACCACGATGGTCAGCAGTGCGGGAAGATATTCTGAGCTCATGGGGTATTATCGTTCCTTCGGCGCCAGCGATTTATAGTTGGTACGGTTCCTGAGGTCAACGACTGGCTCGGCTCATGGTTTGACACCAACGCCGCAGATTTTTATACCTAGCTCACATGCGCACGCCCGCCGTCGTCATTTCGCTCCTCGAGGCCGTGCTGCTGCAGTTGTCGATCGGCGCGGTCACTGCCTGCGCCAAGACGCCGCCCGAGGCGCGATCGGCGCCGGCGGCCCCCGGAGAGGCACCGTCCAAGCCCAGCCCCGGAGGGGCCGGCAACGACCTGGAGGCGCCGCCCGGGATCGATCTGTCGCGCCTGGACAGTTTTCAAAGGAAGGTGTTCTTCCGGATCGTCAACGCCGAGGCGTCGGTCTGCGGCAAGGCGCAGAGCCTGATCCAGTCGGCCAAGAAGGATCCGCACTGCCGGCGGTCGTACAACGCGGTCCGTTACGTCGCCCAGCTGGTCGATCAGGGGTTCACCGACTCGGAAATCTCCGATTCCGTGACCAAGCGCTATCGCAACACCCAGCCGCGCACCCTGGACGTGTCGGAGGCGCCGATGAAGGGGGACTCGTCGGCCAAGGTGTCGCTGGTCGAGTTCGCCGACTACGAATGCCCGCACTGCAAGCGGTTCCAGCCGGTGCTGCGCCAGATCCTCGACGAATTCCACGGCGAGGTGAAGCTGTACTTCAAGCACTACCCGCTGCCCCAGCACACCAACGCGCGCCTGGCGGCCGAGGCGGCGACGGCGGCGCAGAAACAGGGCAAGTTCTGGCCCTTCGAAGAGAAGCTATGGGCCAATCAGGACAACCTGACGCCGGCGGAGCTCGAGAAGTACGCCAAGGAGTCCGGCCTGGACCTGGCCAAGTTCCGGCAGGACATCGACTCTGCCGCGGTGAAGGATCGGGTGCAGAAGGACCGCACCGAGGGTGTGGCGGCAGGCATCTCGTCGACGCCGACCCTGTTCATCAACGGCAAGGAATACAGCGGCACCCACGACACCGAATCGCTGCGCGATTGGATCAAGGAGGAGCTGCAGAAGTAGGCGAAGAGGCTGGCGCCCGGGGGGTGGGATGGGGTTCAATGGAGGAATGGGGTACCGCGCTGCCTTGCTTGTGATCACGGTCGGCCTCGCCGGCTGCGCCACCGCCGGTAGCGTCGGGGGCGGGGGCGGGGGCGGCGGGGGCGGCGATGGCCGCCAGGTCGGTTCGCCCGCGCCCGAGATCACCGTGCAGCGCATGTCCGGCAAGTCGGTGAGCGTGTCGTCGTACCGGGGGCAGGTGCTGCTGCTCGACGTATGGGCCTCGTGGTGCGGACCCTGCAAGCAGGAGCTGCCGATGCTGGACGACATCGCGGCACGGCTGCGCGGCAAGGGGGTCGAGGTGCTGGCGGTCTCCGTCGACCAAGATCGCGACAACGTGGTCAAGTTCCTGGGCTCGCGCGGGCGCTGGGCGCTGACCATCGCGCACGATCCGCGCGGGGAGATCGCCGACCGCCTGCAACCGGAGAAGATGCCGACCTCATACATAATCGACCGCGAGGGCATCATCCGCTACGTGAACTATGGCTTCGTTCCCAGTGACGCCCCCACCATCGAGCGCCGCCTGGCCGACCTGGCGGGCGCCGGCAAGCGGCACTGAGCGGAGCTTGCGAGACGCGAGGCCCGCGACGCCTACACCACCGGCCCGTCGCCGCGCGCCAGGATGGTGTCGCGTGCCAGGCGCGGGTCGTGGTCGGGGTGGTCCAGGGTGTAGTGCAGTCCGCGGCTCTCCGAGCGGCGGCGCGCGCTTTCGACGATCAGATCGGCGACCAGCGCGATGTTACGCAGCTCCAGAAGATCTCCGTTGACCCGCACGTTCCAGTAGTAGTCCCGGATCTCGGAGCGGATCAGCTCGATGCGCTGGGCGGCGCGCTCCAGGCGGCGGTCGGTGCGCACGATGCCGACGTAGTTCCACATCAGGCGCCGGATCTCGTCCCAGTTGTGGCTGACGACGACCGCCTCGTCCGACGAGGTCGCCTCGCCGGCGTACCAGGGCGCGACGTGGCTCGGCCGATCCGAGCCCGCGCTCTTGATGTCGTCGGCGGCGCGCGCCGCGTACACCATCGCCTCCAGCAGCGAATTCGATGCCAGGCGGCAGGCGCCGTGCAAGCCGGTCATCGAGACCTCGCCGATCGCGTACAGGTTGCGCACGCTGGAGCGCCCGTTCATGTCGACGGCCACGCCGCCGCAGCAGTAGTGCGCCGCGGGCACGACCGGGATCGGCATGCGCCGCATATCGATGCCCAGCTCCATGCAGCGCTGGTGGATGTTGGGGAAGCGTTCGACCAGGAAGTCGGCCGGCAGGTGGGTCATGTCCAGCGAGACGAAGTCGTCGCCGGTGCGCTTGAGCTCGTTGTCGATGGCGCGCGCCACGACGTCGCGGGGGGCCAGGTCCTTCATCTCGTGGTAGCGGTGCATGAACGCCGTGCCGTCGCGCAGCCGCAGGATGCCGCCCTCGCCGCGCAGCGCCTCGCTGATCAGGAACGACTTGGCGGCCGGGTGGTAAAGGCAGGTCGGGTGGAACTGGAAGAACTCCATGTTGCCGATGCGCGCCCCCACCCGGTACGCCATGGCGATGCCGTCGCCGGTCGCGACGTCGGGGTTGGTGGTGTAGAGGTAGACCTTGCCGGCGCCGCCGGTCGCCAGCACCACCGCGCGCGCCGTCGCGGTCTTCACCTCGCCGGTGGACTGGTCGTAAAGGTAGGCGCCGAAGACCGCGTTCGGCCCGCCGTATTTGGCGGTGGTGAGCAGGTCGATGGCCAGGTGGTCGGGCAGGAGCTGGATGCGGTCGGCGCGCTCCAGCACCCGGGTCAGAAGCGCGCGGTGGATGGCCGCGCCGGTCATGTCCTTGGCGTGCACGATCCGGCGCGCCGTGTGCCCACCCTCGCGGCCCAGCTCGAACTGCCCGTCGGGGCCGCGGTCGAAGGGGACGCCCAGCTCGTTGGCGAAGCGCAGGATGTGCTCGGGACCCTCGCGCAAGCAGCTCTCGACCACCGTGCGGTCGCACAGCCCATCGCCGACGCGCAGCGTGTCCTCGATGTGGGTCTGCAGGGTATCCTCGGGGTCGAGCACCCCGGCGACGCCACCCTGGGCATAGTTGGTGTTGGAATCGGCGGGCGCGCGCTTGGTGGCGATCAGAACCCGCCCGTGCTCGGCGGCACGGAGCGCGAAGTAGAGCCCCGCCAACCCCGAGCCGATGACCAGGTAGTCCGCCTGCAACACCAGAAGAACCTAGCATCAACCTGGCATTAATCGCGCATCCGTCTGCCATCACTCGACTCCGCTCCGGGCGGTGACGCCGGCCGTGCTCCCCGGGGACGCGGGCGCGCCGGCCGGGGTGCCGTGTTACGATCAACCAACCACCATGCCGCCGTCGGGTCGCCTCCTGATCGCGCTGAGCGCGCTCCCTTTGCTGGGGCTGTCACTGCCGGGTGACCTGCGCGCGCAGGTCTGGAACCGCACCAAGGACGACGGCACCACCGAATACACCAACCGTCAGCCGAGCGGCGAGGGCTGGGTGGCGTCGGCGTCCCGGCGGGCGGCGCGCTCGGGCGGCGCGGCGGCGCAGGGAGTGGGCGCCTCGATCGGCAGCGGCACCTTCTGGTCGCGCGAGCGCAACGACGGCGTGGTCGAGTTCACGAACCTGCCGCCGGTCGGCGCGCGCTGGAAGGTCTGGTTGCGCACCGGCCCGGGCAAGGCGGCCGCGCTGCGCGGGCCCACCGACCTGGTGCCGGCGCAGGACAGCTCGCCGGCGCGCTTCTCGCGCTACGACCAGCACATCCAGGACCAGCAGTCGTTCTACGGTATCCCCGAGGCGCTGCTGCGCGCGGTCATAAAGACCGAGTCCGACTTCGATCCCAACGTGGTCTCCAGCGCCGGCGCCAAGGGGCTGATGCAGCTCATGCCCGACACCGCGCGCCTGATGGGCGTGACCGACGTGTTCGAACCGCGCCAGAACATCATGGGGGGCGCGCGATATTTACAGATCCTGGCGCGCCGGTTCTGCAAGACCCCGTCACAATCCAGCGAGGCCGAGGGCGGCGAGCGCACGCTGGTCTGCTCGTCCGAGGAGAAGATCAAGATCATCGCCGGCTACCACGCCGGGCCCGGTGCGGTCGAGAAGTACGGGGGCATGCCGCCCTACGAGACCACGCGTGCCTACGTCACCGCGGTCATGCGACGCTACGATCGCTATCGCCAGGCCGCGCCCCGCGACGCCATAATGACCGAACGATGACGCCCGCGCGAGACCGACCATGAGCGCCTCCGACGGGCCCACAGATCCGGGCAACGGCGACGGCCCCCGCGGCCGCGCGCGCGGCGCCGGGTCGTCCGACCCGGGTTTCGCCGACCACCTCGGCAACGCTGGCGGACTGGTCGCGGGCCAGCGTTACCAGGAGGCCGAGGGTGAGGTGCTGCGCGCGCTGGCGCGGGTGCCCGGCGACCTGCGCGCGCTGAATCTCCTGGCGCTGGTGCGCTTCAAGCTCGGTCACCTGGACGAGGCGCGCGCCACCTACCGGGAGATTGCGGTCCGCTTGCCCGGAGACCCGGCCGTGCGCCGCAACCTGGGCCTGCTGGCGCTCAAGGCTGAGCGCCTCGACGAGGCCATCTCCGAGCTGGAGCTGGCGGCGCGCCTGGCGCCCGACGACAAGGGGTCGTGGAGCTACCTCGGGTTCGCCTACACCCGACGGGGTGACACGGCCGCGGCGGCCGCCGCGTTCCGGCGCAGCGGGCAGGACGCCGTCGCCGACGAGCTCGAGGCCGCCGCGCCGCCGTCGGTGGTCGGACTGCCGCCGCTCGGGATCGACAGCGCGCCCCCGGCGCCGATCACGGACCCCTTGGCGACGCCTCCCGTGCTGGCGTCGCCGCCGGCGCTGGCATCGCCGCCGCGCCCGGACAGCGCGGGGTCCGAGGCACAGCAAGCGCCCACGCCCGTGCTGTCCAGCGTGTCGCCGGCGTCGCCGCTCGCGGTGCTGTCGTCGTGGACCGACGCGTCCTGGCAGCGCTCCGCCGAGACCCGCGCGGTACCGGTGGTGTCGTTCATCCTGTCCTCGCTGGGCCTGAGCCCCGGCGGTGGCGTCGCCAGCCTGGTCGGAAGCGGCGCGCCGATCCGTTTGTCGGCGCGGCCCGGTGACGACCTTCACGTGCGCGCCGACGCGGCCCTGGCCGGCACCGGCGACTCGGCCGATGAGCGGGCCGTGCGGCGCGTGCGCGGTCGCCCGAGCAACGAATGGCTGGGACCGGCGCTGCATCCCTTCTTCCGTCTGACCGGAGCGCGCGACGTCTGGGTCGCGGGCACGTCGAACCGCTGGGCTGCGCTGACGTTGGAAAATGACATCCTGTACGTGCGCGAGGACCGCGTGCTGGCGTTCGACGGCAGCGTGTCCTGGGAGGCCGGGCGCATCCCCGGCGACGGGATGCGCTTTCTGCAGTTCCGCGGGCGCGGTCAGGTGGTGCTGCAGCTCAGCGGGATGCCGGCGGCGATCCGGATCACGCCTGCCGCGCCGGCGCGGGTCACGCGCAGCGCGCTCTTCGGCTGGGTCGGGCGCATCGTCGCCCACCGCCCGCGCCGCGAGGGTCTGCTACAGATTAGCTGCGAGGGCGAAGGCGTCATGCTACTGGAGACGCGAAGGAGCGCCTCCTCATGACCGCCACCAACCGTCTGCCCACCAACCGTCTGCCCACCAACCGTCGGCCTACCAACCTTCGTGGCGAGTTCACCAACCTGCCCAACCTGGTCACCATGGGTCGGGTGGCGCTGGTGCCGTTCGTCCTTTACTTCATCGACAACTTCAGCCCGCTGCGCAGCTTCATCGCCAGCCTGCTCTACCTGGGCGCGGCCGCGGGCGACGCGCTCGACGGCTACCTGGCGCGCAGCCGCGACCAGGTCAGCATGCTGGGCAAGTTCCTGGACCCGCTGGCCGACAAGCTGATCGTCACCGCGGTGCTGGTGTTCATGGTCGACCTCGGGCGCGTGCCGGCCTGGGTGGTGGTCGTGCTGCTGGCGCGAGACTTCGCGATCAATGGACTGCGCAGCGTTGCGTCCGCGCAGGGGCTGGTCATCGCCGCCAGCGACGGCGGCAAGATCAAGACCGCGCTGCAGCTGGTGGCGATCATGATGTTGCTCATCTACTTCCGCTACCCGGCGCTGGGCACGTCGATCGCGGTCGATTATCGCAAGGTCGGGCTCATCGTTCTTTACCTGTCGATGGCGGCCTCGCTGTTCTCGGGCGCGCAGTACCTGCGCGACTTCTTCTCGGCCGTGCTGCGCCAGCCGCGAACCGCGGCGTGATCGCTCTCGACGCCGAGCCGCTGCACCCGGCCCAGGCGGCCCGGCGCGCCGCGCGGGGCGGCGCCGACCCGTTCTGGTTGACCTCGCCCGGGCGGGACTCCGACGTGGCGATCGCCTTCGACGCCGTGGGCGCCGACCCGGTGCGCGTGGTGCGCGGCGGCGATCTCGACGAGCTGGAAGAGGTCTGGCGCGCCGAGCGCCGGCTGTGGAGCGCGGCGGCGGAACCGCCCCCGTCGCTGCCGATCGGCGTCGGCTGGTTGTGCTACGACCTCGGGCGGCGCTGGATACCGCTGCCGGCGCGCGCCGCCGACGATCACGGGTGGCCCGATCTGGAGGTGCGCTTTCACGACGCGGTCTGGATGCGTGACGCCGCCCGGGGCACGGCGCGCATCCTGGCGCGCGACCAGCGCGCGGCACGGCGTCTGGCGGAGCGCCTGGCGGCTCCGGCGGTGGTGCCGCCACCGACCGCGACGGCCGCCATCGGCGCGTTCACCAGCGACCAGCCGGCCGCCGACTACTTCGGCGCCGTGCAGCGGATCCTGGCCTATCTGGTCGCGGGCGACGCCTACCAGGTCAACCTGGCCCGCCGTTTGTCGGCCGCGATCACGCCCGGCGACCCGCTGTGGATCGCCGAGGCCCTGCGCGCGCGCGCGCCGGCGCCGCACGCGATCTGGCTGGGATGCAACGGCGGGCGCGACTACCTGGTGGGCAACTCGCCCGAACGCTTCCTGCACGCCGACGGGCGCGGCGGCGTCGAGACCCGTCCCATCAAGGGCACGCGGCCGCGCGGCGCCGCCGGCGTCGACCAGGCCGCCGACGATATCCGCCTGAGACGCGAGCTGATCACGGCGCCCAAGGAGCGCGCCGAGCACGTCATGATCGTCGACCTCGAGCGCAACGACCTGGGTCGAGTGTGCGCGACGGGCTCGATCGCGGTCGAGGGCCTGGCGCGCGTGATGGAGCTGCCGACGGTGTTCCACCTGGTGACCACCGTGCGTGGTCGCCTGCGCCCCGAGGTCGGGCTGGCGGAGCTGCTGCGCGCGACCTTTCCCGGCGGCTCGATCACCGGCGCGCCCAAGCGCCGCGCCATGGAGATCATCGAAGAGCTCGAGCCAGTGCGCCGCGGACCCTACACCGGCGCCACCGGCTGGCTGGGCGCCGCCGGCGACCTGGACCTGGCGGTCGCGATCCGCACCGCCCTGGTGCGCGGGCGGCGATTGACCCTGTCGGTCGGCGGCGGCATCGTCGCCGACAGCAACGCCCAGGCCGAGCTGGCCGAAACCGAGGCCAAGGCGCGCGCCTTCCGCGACCTGTGCTGAGCCAGGCGCAAACCCGTGGCCATCGCCCTGACCCTGACCGTGATCGTGATCGTGATCGTGATCGTGGCCGGCCCCCTGATCGTGGCCGTGCACGTGCACGGGAACGCCACCGTGGACGTGGTCGAAAACGATTCAAGTTGTTACAGGGTACGGTACAGACCAGGTACATAGGTAACAAACCCCCCATGTACCCATAGATAACAAAACCCCCATGTACCCCCGCTTGCACACAACCCAGGTAATTGCACAGTAACCTCCGCTTCCACAACTTCGACCACGTCCACGGTAGCGTTCCCGTGCACGTGCACGTCAACGATCAAGGGTCCGGTCACGATCACGATCACCATCACGATCACGGGGTTTGGCGTCCGGCTCCGGGTGATTGGCGCATGCATCACTTGACGAAGCGGCCGTAGCGGCGCTCGCGTCGGGCAAAGGCGGCGAGGGCGTTCTCCAGCTCGCAGCGGTCGAAGTCGGGCCACAGCACCGGGGTGAAGTACAGCTCGGCGTACGCGCCCTCCCAGAGCAGGAAGTTCGACAGCCGCTGCTCGCCCGAGGTCCGGATGAGGAGGTCGACCGGGGGCAGCGCGCGGGTATCGAGCGTGCCATCGATCAGGGTCTCGGTGATGTCCTCGGGGCGCAGCCGTCCGTCGCTGACCGCGCGCGCCAGCTTGCAGGCGGCGGCGACGATGGCCTCGCGCCCGCCGTAGGACAGGGCCAGGCACAACGTCATCCCGCGGTTCCTGGCCGAGGCGCGCACCAGCGCGCGTAGCGGCAGGCGCACCAGCGGCGGAAGGCGCGCCTCGTCGCCGATACTGACCAGACGGATTCCGCGCGCCAGGATCTCCGCGCGCTCGTCGATGAGGAAGGTGCGCAGGAGATCCATGAGGTGACCGACCTCGGCGCCCGGCCGGCTCCAGTTCTGGGCCGAGAAGGCGTACAGGGTCAACGCGCGGATGCCGATCTCGCGCGCCGCGCGCACCACCGCCCGCACCGCGTCGGCGCCGCGACGGTGGCCCTGCTCGCGCGGCAGGCCCTGACTGCTGGCCCAGCGCCCGTTGCCGTCCATGATGATCGCGACGTGAGCGGGCAGGGCGCTCGGCAGGACCTGCGCCGCGGGCGTTCGGGCGCTCACGACGGCACCGCGACGCTGGCAACGGCGACAGCGACGGCAGGGGCGGGGGGGCAGGTCGCTGCCTCCAGCCGCCCGGCGCTGGCCACCAGGCGTGCCAGATCGCGCGCGGTCGCGCCCAGGCCCACTCCCAGCTGGCGCAGCGTGCGCCGATGGTCGCACAGGACCACCAGCGCCGCCGCCGGCCCCACCAGGTGAAAGGTCACCCGGAACAGCAGGCGGCGCCAGCCGCGCGCGGCCTGAGTGCGGAAGAAGTCCTGGTGAAAACGCAGGTGGGCCCGTTCATCGTCGCACATCTGCTCCAGCGCGGCGCGCAGGCCGGCGCGCGGCAGGCGGGAGGCGAGCAACCCGTAAAAGCCGACGCCGATGACCTCCGCGGCCAGCAGGACCAGCAGCTTGAGCCGGACGCCGCACAGACGGCGGCCAAAGACGAACAGGCGCTCGCTCCAGGTGATGGCCAGCAGCCGACCGCCCAGCGCGCGGACCGCGGCGGCCAGGATGCGGGCGTGGCGTCCCTCCTCCGCCACGAACAGCTCCAGCGCGCGCTGGTAGTCGGCGTCGACGCCGGCCAGGCGGCAGCGCGCGATCTGGCGAACGATGCGCCCTTCGCCCGCCTCGCCGACCTGAAAGCGCGCCAGCGACCGGGCCAGCGCCGACGCCAGCGCCGGTGACAGATCGGCGGGCGGCGTCACCGGCGGCAGCGGCCGCCCGCGGTTGGCTTCGAAGTGTTGTCTCCAATCGTTCCAGCTCATGTCGACCTCCACCCTCCAGAAACGACATCCGGGGGCGCGGGCGGCGGGCAACCGGGGTGAACGGTCGCGGCCTGGGCGTCAGCGGTCGCCGCCGGTGATCGCCGGTCCGGCGCCCGGGCCCGACCGCCGGCGCCCTGGCTTCGACCGTTCGGCGCGCGGCCGCGACCGCCGGCGCGCTTGCCCGATCGCGGCGCCACAGGCGCGGGCGAGGATCAAACTGGAGGTCACCGATGAACCGAAAGCGCGTCTTCGACCTGTCGTTGCTGCTACCGCTGCTGCCGCTGTTCGCCCTGGCGGTGGCGGTCCTCGCGCTGCTGGCCCTTGGCACCCACGGCCGGCCGCTGTTCTTTCAGCAGATTCGCCTCGGCCGCGACCGCCGGCCGTTCCGGATCTGGAAGCTGCGCACCCTGACCACCGAGCCCGATCCGCTGGCGCGACGGCCGACCCGGTTCGGAGGTTGGATGCGGCGGCGCGGGCTCGACGAGCTGCCGCAGCTCTTCAACGTCCTGCGCGGCGACATGAGCCTGGTCGGTCCACGACCGCTCACGCCAGCCGACGTCCAGCGCCTGGTGGGGCTGCACGCGCCGCTCGCGCACCGCTTCCGGGTGCCGCCGGGATTGACCGGGCTGGCGCAGGTCGCCGGGGCCCGGGGCGCGGCCTTGACCGCCGCGCTGGACAACGAATACGCTGAAACCAGGTCGGTGGCGCGAGACCTGACGATCTTGCTGCGCACCTTCTGGATCAACCTGGTGGGAAAACGTCTAGGAACCCGAGGAACCAAGGCGACCCGGTGATCGCGCCCGAGCCCTCGATCATCCGCAGCACCCTGCGCGCGTTGCTGGAGGCGCGCCGGCTGATCCCGATCCTGCTGGTTTCGGCGTCGCTGGTGGCGGCGCAGGGCAACTTCAGCCGCGACCCGCTGGCCATCCCGCTGGGGGTGGTGATGTGCGCGCTGTTCGTGGTGGTGGCGCCGGTGTCCTGGCGCGTGCTGTTTCCCGAACGGATCGACCTGCGGCACGGCGGCATCCGGCTGCTGCTCTACGGCGCCATCGGCGCCGGCGTGGTGCTCACGGTCGGTGTCGTGGTGCCGCGGGTGTTCGGGATGGGGCGCACCCTGCTGACCGCTCCGTCCAGCGTGCTGGTGTGCCTGGCCTTGTTCCTGGTCGGGGGCTGGGGACTGGGGCGGGACATCTGGTTCGAGCGCACCCTGGCGCGCACCGAGGCGCGGGTGGTCGATCTGGCGCGCGAGGCGGAGCGCACCCAGCTGCTGGCGCTGCGCGCGCACCTCGACCCGCACTTTCTTTTCAACACCCTCAACGCCATCGCCGAGTGGTGCCGCGAGGACGGTGAGACCGCCGAGCGCGCCGTGCTGCAGCTGTCGGCCATGCTGCGCACCGTGCTCACCGGCGTGTCGTCGGCCACCTGGCCGCTGGCCGACGAGCTCGCTCTCATCGAAACCTTGTTCTCGTTGCACCGCCTGCGCGACCCGGATGCGCTGCGCGTGATCTGGCGCGTGCCGGCGACGCTGCCCGAGATCCGGGTGCCGCCGATGCTGCTGCTGCCGCTCGCCGAGAACGCGGTCAAGCACGGCCCGGCCTCCGGGCATCGCGGCGAGGTGGTGCTGGAGGCCCAGCTGGCGGCCGATGACGCCTACCTGGTGATCTCGCTGGCCAACCCGGGCCGGTACGCGGGTCGGCGCGTCGGGGGCACCGGCCTCGAGACCGTCGAGCGCCGACTGGCCCTGGCCTACCAGGGGCAGGCCACGCTGAAGGTCGCCGCCATCGGCGAGCGCACGGTGGTCGAGGTCACCTTGCCGGTGGCTGGGCCGGCCTCGGGGGCGGCGACGTGACGGCCAGCGGGTCGCGCCCGGCGCTGCGCGTGCTGGTCGCCGATGACGAAGCGGTCGCGCGCAAGCGCCTGTTGCGCTTGCTGACCGCCATGCCGGACGTGACCCTGGTCGGGGAGTGCGCCGACGCGCACGAAGTTCTGCAGCGGGTGCGCGCGGAGCCGATCGACGTGGTGTTGCTGGACATCCAGATGCCGGAGCTGAGCGGCATCGAGGCGCTGCACCTGTTTCCCAGCAATGGACCGACGGTGATCTTCTGCACCGCCCACACCGCCCACGCCATCGCCGCCTTCGACGTCGGCGCCATCGATTATCTCCTGAAGCCGATCGAGGCCGCGCGCCTGCGCAAGGCGCTGGAGCGCGCGCGCGAGCACGAGGCGCGGCGGCGATTTCGCGACGAGCTGGCGCGCCAGCAGGACCCGTCGCGCGAGGCCCCACCGCTGGACCGGCTGGCCTTGCCGACGCGACAAGGGGTGGTGTTGCTGGACCCGCGCGACGTCATCCAGGCCGTCCTCGATGGCGAGCTGGTCACCGTGTACACCCGCGACGCCAGGTACCTGAGCGCGCTGTCGTTGCAGGAGCTGGAGACCCGCCTCGGCGGCGATCGCTTCGCGCGCGTGCACCGCCGCGCGCTGGTCAACCTCGAGCACGTGGTGCGCCTGGATCCGACCGAGGTGGGCGGCTACACCGCGCGCACCACCGGCGGCCACGCCGTCGAAGTCTCGCGTCAGGCCGCGCGGGATCTGAGGAAGCGGCTGGGGTTGCGGTAGCGAGGGATCGCCCACGCTGACGCCGACGCCGACGCCAACGGGACAGATCCGATCCGACCGTCGGCGTCGGCGTCGGCGATCCCTCGCTAACGTCCCCGCTACGGCGCGGTCAAATCTGCCATTCGCCCGGTCATCATCAGCAGCGACAGCACGGTCCACGATTCGTTGTAGTAGAGGCTGTCGCCCAGCGACGACGGCGACAGCGACGCGACGGCGGCGTAGGCGTCGTCGCGCAGGCCGCTCCAGGCCGGGGTCGCCATCGCGCCGACGCCGGCCGGCCCCACGAACGCCGCCAGCGCCAGCCCGGTGGTGGGCATGGGTGCGCCGCCCAGCGCGTAACCGTCGACCAGGCGGGTCGCGCCGATCCCGGCGTAAAAGCTGCTGATCTTCTGTAAATATTCCCGGGCGCGCTGGTCGGCAAACCAGCAGAAGTCCTGGGCGATCCGGAACGGCGTGCGGCAGGAATCCAGCTGGTGGTTGGTCGGCTTGCCGGCAGGCGCCATGGGCACGCCGGCCGGCGTCGACCAGGCAGGGACGAGGCCATTGCTGGCGTTGCCGTTGGCGACGTTCAGCGTCGCCTGCAGCACGCGATAGCTCGATTCGACGACCTTGTCCCAGTCGGCGGGCTTGCCGCTGACCCGGCCGAAGATCCGGTAGTAGGCCGGGGCGAAGTAAGAGATGTTGATGATCGACCCGTCGGCGAACTGATCTCCCGGCTTCAGCACGTCGCCCATGTTGTGGTCGACCTCCAGCGTCCAGATGAGATCGATCTGCCGGCGGGCAAAGTTGAGGTAGGTGTCGGCCAGCGTGCCGCGCCCACCCCATCTTCGATCCGCCATCACCAGCGCGAACGCCATGTCCTCGTCGCCGTCGGTGGCGGCGCCGGTCCCCGAGGGCGCGGTCCCCTGCGGGTTGATCTCCCAGTTCATGAGCCCGTTGGTCTGGACCCAGCGCTGCTCGTACTTCCACAAGTTATCGAACAGGCCCTGGTCGTTCAGGTAGACCGCCACGGTCATCCCGTAGGCGATGCCCTCGGAGTTCGACGAGTTGAACGGGGTGCCCGAGTTGGGCCGGCGCACGCGCTGGAATCCGTTGGCGCCGTCGCTGGTGACCAGGTCGGTCTTCCAGCGCGCGTAGGCCGCCTGCAGCGCGGCGTCGCTGGCCGCGGGCGGCAGGACGCAGCGACCGAGCCCGGGCGCCAGCCGCACCCCGGCATCGACGCCGGGGCCGCCGCCGCTGCCGTCGGCCGCGCCCCCGGTGCCGGCGACCTCGACCGCGGAAGCGTCGCGCGCGCCGCCCGCGCCGGCCAGCGGGCCGCCCCCGCCCCCACCAGTGCCGGCGCGCGCGCCCCCGCTGCCGGCGCCGCCAGCGCCACCGCCGCCCGGCGGCGAATCGCTGGAACCGGACCGACAGCCGGCCAGCGCCGCCGCCAGCGCGCCGATCACGATCAGCGCCCAGCTCTTGTTCGTCGTGGTCATCGTGCGACCTCCAGCATGGTCATCATTCCCACCTCGGCGTGATCCAGGATGTGGCAGTGGACCATCCAGGTCCCTGGGTGGTCATCATACTTGACCGCCAAGGTGACGTCGCTCCACTGCGGCACGTTGACGGAGAGTCTGGTGGACCGGAGGCGGGCATTCAAGACGCGCTTGCCCGCCCGTCGGCCGACGCCGACGCCTAAGGATCGACCAGAGTTCCCTAGGGCGCCGTGCCTTCGCGTCCCCGTCGCGCGCGCACCACCAGCGCCACCGCGGCGCCGACCGCGATCACCACGCTGACCGCTTGCCCCGTCGACAGCAGCGCCGGCTCGCCCACCGGCAACCCGAGCCAGCGCGCCAGCCCGGGCGTGTCGAGCTGGACCAGGAAGCGGCGCGCGAAGTCGCCGCGGAACAGCTCGACGGTGAAGCGCAACAGTCCGTAGAACACGACGTAGAGCAGGATCAGCGTCCCGGGTTGTCGCGCGATCGCGCGCCGGCGCACCGCCAGCAGGAGCGCGAAGATGGCCAGCTCGCCGGCCGCCTCGTACAGTTGCGTCGGGTAGAGGGGCGGCGTGACCGCCGCCGTCGCCGGCAGCGCGGACGCCGCGCGCAGCTCTTCGTAGGCGACGCTGTCTGCGCCGAAGCTGGCGCACCAGCGCGCGCCGGCCGCGCACGCCTTGCCAAAGCAGCAACCGGCCGCATAGCAGCCGAGACGCCCGAAGGCATGGCCGATGGCCAGCGACGGCGCATAGATGTCACCCAGCGTCCAGAAGCTCCAGCCGTGACGGCGCGCGAAGAAGGTGGCGATCAGCGCGGCCGCCAGGAAGCCGCCATAGAAGATCAGACCGCCCTCCCAGAGCTGCAGCGCTCGCGTGCAATCGCCGATCAGGGCACCCAGGCCGCGCGCCTGCGAACCATCGCCCTCACCAAGGCAGGCGCGCGCGAAGGCGCCGGCGTTCAGCGCGACGTAAAAGATGCGCGAGCCGATCAGACCGGCGACCAGCATCCAGAACGACAGGTCGAGGATCTTGGCGGCGTCCAGCCCGCGGCGGCTCGCGTCGCGAAAGGCGAGCGCGATCGCGATCGCGCACCCGACGCCGATGAGGATCCCGTAGGTGTGGATCCCGACCTCGCGTCCCCCGACATGCAGAGACAGCAGGATCGGCTTCATCGAGGCTCCCGGTCACTCCGTGGAGGACGTCGAGCCGGCGGCCGGGCGCGGGCGAACCATGTCCAGCACCATCAGGCCGACGCCGATACACAGCGCGGCGTCGGCGATGTTGAAGGCCGGCCACTCGTGGTCCTTGACGTGCCAGACGATGAAGTCGGTCACCCGTCCGTACATCAAGCGGTCGATCAGGTTGCCGATCGCGCCGCCGCCCACCAGCCCCAGGGCGACGTGCAGGCGCGTGGCTTGCGGCTCGCTCTTGCGCAGATAGTAAAGGACCAGCGCGAAGGCCCCGACCGCCATCAGCGTCAGCACGATCCGCCCGCCGGTCATGTTCTGGAACATCCCGAAGGCAACGCCCTGGTTCTCCGAGTAGCGCAGCTTGAAGAAGCCGTCGATGACCACCCTGGGGTGGTAGGGGTCGAGCGGCCGCAGCACCTCGCGCGCCAGCACCTTGGTCCACTGGTCGAGGACGATGCTGACCGCGGCGAAGACGCCGAACAGGACGTACTTGCGCGCGCCCGGCGGTGGCGCCTCGCGCGTCGCCGGCGCGGTCCCCCTGGTCGCGGTGTTCTTGTCGCTGCGCGCGCTCACGACGCCCGGCTCCCCGCGAGGGCGCTGTCGACGACCGCGGCACAGCGCCGGCACAGGTTGGGGTCGTGGCGGCTGCCCGACGCCTCGCCGGTGCGGCGCCAGCAGCGCGGGCAGGTCGGCCCGGGGGCTTCGATGATGCTGATCTCGGTCTCACCTGCCGCATCGCCAGGGTCGACGTCGATGCCCGAGACCACGCACAGCTCGATGAGGTGGTCGCGGTTCCACTGCCAGTGCGGGCGATCGGCGGCGCTCGGCTTGACCACGACCTTGGCCTCCAGGGACTTGTGACCGGCGGCGCGGAAAGACTCGAGCCGGCTGAGGATCGCCGCGCGCCGCGGCCGGATCTCCTCCAGCCAGCGCCGGTTGGGGTTGGACTTCATCTCGCGCCCCGGCAGCGCCTGCTCGCCGCGCACGGCGCCGTGCACGTCGAAGCGCTCGCCGGTGGCGTGCCCCAGCTCGTCGGCGACGTCCTCGGCGGTGAAGCACAGGATGGGCGCCATCCAGGTTGCCAGCGTGCGCACGATCTCGTACAGCGCGGTCTGCACGCTGCGCCGCACCGGCGAGCCCGGCGCCTCGCAGTAGAGCGCGTCCTTGATCGGGTCCAGGTACTCCGCCGACAGGGTGATGAC
>DASRQZ010000140.1:0-21168 GCA_035696125.1 Polyangia bacterium | reverse complement strand
TGTTCCCGGAGCCCGCCGAGGGCCCGCGCCGCGCGTTCCTGGTAGGGCCGATGGACGGCGGCATCATCCGGCTCCGCGTCGGCGACAAGCTGGTCTATGTACCCACGGGCGAACAGCACGGCGCACCCGCTGCCCGCGTGGTGGCCCTGGTTATCGCCGATCTGGTCGCCGACGAGATCTTGCCCGCGGCGGCGCGCGTCAGCGGTGACGTCACGCGCGCGATGACGGACGGTCCTCGGTCGCCCGCGCCCATGCGGCTCACCCTTGGTGCCGTGCTGTCGAAGGGACTCGGCGGCGAGGAGATGCCCTGCTACGGCGTCGAGGCCGATCTGGTCGGCCGCGCGATCGGGCGGATGACCTGGGGCGCGGCGCTGGGGCTGATGGTGATTCCCCATCAGGACACGCCCCAGCCTGACGGGTTCTCCTACAAGGCGGGCATCGCGCGGTTGCTGGTGGCGTGGCGTCTGTCCAGGCTGGAGTTGCTGGCGGGGCCGTTCGCGTCCCGCTACGCGCTGGGCGGTTCGTCCCACCACGTCGGAACACTGGCGGGGGCGGGAGTGAGCGCCCGGTTGGCGCCGGCGCTCTCACGCGGCTTGCGCCTGGTCGCAGGGGTGCGCGTCGAAGGCTACGCGAACCGCATTCACGCGACGTGGAGTTCCCACAGCGGTTTCGCCACGCCCCGGGTCGCGGCCGCGGTGAGCATCGGTGTAGCCTGGGAGCTGGGATCGTCCGCTGCACGACCGAGCTCCGCCTGGGCGAGAGCGATATCGCGCGCTCCTGCCTGTCCACTTTCCGCAGCCGGTACCCACGTTCGCTCCACGACGCGGAGGTGCTGGCACTGCTGGCCACCAAAACCGCCGATTGTTCCAGCGCGCGCCCGCTGCTGGAGGAGTACCTGGAGCGCTACCCGCGCGGCGCGTTCGCGGCCGACGCCAGGACCCGCCTGACTACTTGTCGGTGAGCACCAAGGTCCAACTCACGGGGCGAGGCTGACCAGGACCGGGCAGCCTGGTCCCCTCCAGGATGATGCGAGACGCGCCCGGGACGCCGCGGCTGGCACGAATCGTGTCGCGACGATCCTCGGCACCGGCCTCCTTGAATGCGCGATATCCCGCCGGCGACGCGTCCAGCTTCTGGACGTGGCCGTCCATCCGGACGCCCCTCCACCCGCACTCCATGTGGAATCAACCTGGGTGCGTCCGCGGGTGGAAGATTTTCCACCGCGCGGCGCCGGCCGCCTTAGGTTCCTGCGGGGGAGCCCGCAGAAGCGATGACCAACGACGTGATGGCGATTGTTCTGGGCGGCGGGCGGGGGACCCGCTTGTCTCCGTTGACTCTGTACCGCTCGAAGCCGGCCGTGCCGATCGGCGGCAGCTATCGCCTGGTCGACGTGGCGGTCAGCAACTGCATTCACGCAGGCCTGCGCAAGATCTTCGTGGTCACGCAGTACCAGTCCGAGAGCCTGAATCGCCACATCGCCAACAACTACAAGTTCGACGCGTTCTCCGATGGCTTCGTGGATGTCCTGGCGGCGGAGCAGACCGAAGGCGCCGGGAACGACTGGTTCCGCGGCACGGCCGACGCGGTGAGGAAGTGCATGAAGCACCTCGACCGCCAGCCGTGGGAGCTGCTGGCCATCCTTTCGGGCGACCAGCTCTATCGCATGGACCTGCAGGAGATGCTGCGCGCGCACCAGCAGTCGGCGGCGGCGGCCACCGTCGCCATGAAGGTCGTTCCCGTCGAGCAGACGTCCGCGTTCGGGATCATGAAGACCGACGCCAGCGGGCGCGTGGTTCGCTTCGAGGAGAAGCCGCCGCCCGATCGCTTGGCGGGCCTCGACTCACCAGTTCCCTCGGGCGGCGGCGGTCAGCCCGCGTACCTCGCGTCGATGGGCATCTATGTCTTCAGCCGCCCAGCTCTGAAGGCGGCGCTGGCAAACCCCGAGCACGTCGACTTCGGTAAACACGTCATCCCGGCCATGCTGGATCGCCTGCACGTGCAGTCATACCTTTACGACGGGTACTGGGAGGACGTGGGCACAATCCGGTCCTATTACGACGCCAATCTGGCGCTGACGGCGCGCGGCGCGTTGTTCACCTTTCATCACCCGCGCCGCCCGATCTACATGGACCGCCCATTCCTGGCGCCGACCAAGGTGCACCGCTCGCAGGTGGACGACGCGCTGATCTCGGACGGCGGCTACCTCGACGAGGTCGAGATCCAGATGTCGGTGATCGGCCCGCGCACCCGCATCGCACGCGGGGCACAGATCCGCCGCAGCCTCGTGCTGGGCGCCGACTTCTACGAGGCGTCCACGGCCCCGGAGCCGCTGGTCGGGATCGGCGAAGGCGCCGTGATCGAGAACGCCATCATCGACAAGAACGCCCGCATCGGGCGCAACGTCCGCATCACCAACGAAAGCGGTCGTCGCGAGCACGACGCCGACGCCTACGTCATCCGCGACGGGATCGTGGTCGTGCCCAAGAACGCCGTGATCCCGGACGGCACGGTGATCTGACCTGGAGGTCGCCGGTCAGGCTCACCAATCCGCCCTGGCGATCCCAGATCCGCCTGCGTGGTTCTCGGCCTGGCCGCTCGACTGACGGTTCGCCGTCAGCTCTTCCGCTCGAGCGTCGCCTTCATCACCGCGAGCGCCTGGGCCTGCATCGCTTCGATGGGGCCGGCCATCTCGTTCGGGAGCAGGTCGATGATCCAGACCACGCGCGTTCCCGGACCGTCCGCCAGGACCTGTATGGCTGCGTTGTAGTGGGTCGTCCGGCCGCCGGTCGCCGCCCACGCGAGCCGGCGGCGGCCATCATCGATCGAGAGGATGGGTTCGCGCGCGACCATCCCGTTGCCAAACGTGACGACGCGCGCGTCTTGCTCGAGCTCCGTTTTCACCACGAACCCGGGCACCAGTCGCGTGTGCAGCGCGCCGACGTCGCGAACGGCGTCCCAGACCTGCGCGGGTTGAGCGTCAATCAGCATCTCCTTGTACAAGCTGGCCATCACAGTTCCTCCTGGTTGTCGCGGCCTGGTCCGGGTTCTCTCGAGTTTCTCCTTGGCGGCTGAGCTCACCAACGAGCAGCAGTCCGCGGAAGATTCATGAGCGTTTCGGTCGCACGTCTTCACCAATCTCGAATCCTTCCGCGAAGAGACCGGATGAGCCGCGCGGAACGACCGTCCCACCATGTCGAGTTCGTGGTTATGAAACAGGGCAGAAACAAGTCGTCGCCCGGTGTCTCAGTACCTGGCACCGAAGCACAACTTCAAGTGGAGGAGAGGACGCCATGGAGAACAACAACAACAAGACCATGAACAGGAATGGTTCAGATATCGATCGTTTCGCGGGCAGCGGGCAAGGCCAGCAGCCTGGCTCGGCCGTCACGACTGGGCTCAACGAACAGGGCAGTAACGGAGGCGATCAATCCAGCAGTGCCAGCAACCCCGACCGGACGTTCCGCCGGCTCAGCCGTAACCCCTCTTCCAATCGCGAGGGCGGTCGCGATCCGTCCCGGGATGGCGACCGCAATTCGTTCGGCCGGAGCTATCCCCGTGGCACAGATCGTGGGTTCGGCGCCGAGGGATACGGCGGCGCGGGCTATCGCGACTTCCCGCGCGACAATTTCGATGAACAGCGCATGGACGACGAGGGCGGCGCGCAGGGTTATCGTCGCTGGGCGGGCGACGCCAGCGATGCGCAGTGGCAAAACGATCGCTACCGCTCCGATGATCGATCGTCCTCCGACCGGCCGTACGATCGTTACGGGAGGAATGACGGCTCCCTGGCCCCCGATTTTCAGCGGGGTGGTGGGCGCTATCAGCCCCGCTACGATGCCTATCAACAAGATGATCGGCGACGCGATCGGGGCGACCGGCCCCGCCACGAGCGGTCGCGGCTGTCGCCGAAGAGGTGGTGGCAGAACGAAGGCGCGACCGTCGCCGACGTGATGACCAAGGACGTCAAGACGGTGGGGCCGGACGCGAGTATCCGAGAGGTGGCCGAGATCATGCGCAAGGAGGATGTGGGCGTGGTCCCGATCGTGGGCGAGGACGGACGGCTGTTCGGCCTGGTCACCGACCGCGACATCGTCGTGCGCGGCACCGCGGCCGGCAAAGCGCTGGACGGGCTGCACGCGCGGGACGTTGCGACGACCGATATCGAGGTCGCCTCGGCGCGCGACTCATTGACCGACATCATCGATCTCATGGGTCGCCAGCAGATCCGGCGCGTCCCGGTGGTCGACGACGGCGATCGATTGGTCGGCATCGTTTCGCTCGCGGACATCGCGAACCGCGCCGATCAGGACGAGGAACTGCAGGACGCGTTCGAGAAGATCTCTGGCCGGCGCTCGTTCTGGACCCGTATCTGGCGCTAGACGTCTCGCAGACAGGATCACCATTCGTCCAAGGCCAGGCCACCGCGCGGCGCCGCCGCGCGGTGGCTGGTCCGCGCAGGCTCAGAGATGCGCCGGCGCGCGTGGCTCTGCCCGCGCCGTCAACCGATCGACGGAGGCGACCAGGCCCTCGGCGCTGAACGGCTTGGCGAGGAACGCGTCGGCGCCGTAGAGACGGGCCTTTTCGGCGCCGTCCGCCAGCGCCGAGACGATCAGCACCGGCGCCCTGGCCAGCGAAGACGTGCCGCGAATCTGGCGCAGCAGATCGTCAGCGGTGCGGTCCCTCATCACCCAATCGAGGATGATGACGTCCGGTGGCTTCTGCAGCATGAGGTCGAATGCGCGGTCGGGGTCGATCAGAGCGTCGACTTCGTGACCGACCTCTTCCAGGACCAGCTTGCACATCTCGACCAGATCCTCCTCGTCATTGACGAGCACGATGCGCGCCATGGTCAGTCGTCCCTCTCTTTCGCCCGCTTGGGCAGGTCGATCCAGAAGTGGCATCCATGGGTCCCCGACGACTCGGCGTGGATCGAGCCGCCCTGCGCCTCCACTGCCCGCCGCGCGATGGCCAGGCCCAGCCCGGTGCCGGCCTTGCCGCTGTGGCCGCGCTCGAAAGGCTCGAAGATCGTCCGTAGCTCCTGCGGCGAGATCCCCGCGCAGCTGTCGCGCAGATGCAGGCGGAACCTCTCGCCCAGATCCTCCACGCCGAGCTCGACGCCACCGACGTCGGTGAACTTGACGGCGTTGTCCACCAGGTTCTGGATGGCCGAGCGGGTCAGCAAGGGATCGAGCTCCACGTGCAGGCGCCCATCGAAGCTGACCCGAAAGCTGAGCTGCTTCTGTTCGGCCACCCGGCGTGACGCCTCCAGCGAGGGCTCGATGATCTCGCCGAGCGCGATCGGGACCGGTCGCACCCGGACCTTGCCGGCCTCCAGGTTCTGGGTGAGCAGGACGCTGTCGATCAGGTCGGCGAGCTTGCCAAGACCGCGATCCAGGCTGTCGAGCACCGGACCCTGCATGGGCGCGGCGTGGCGGCGCAGCTGGGTCGCCGCGAGCACCGCGGTCGACAGGGGGTTCCTGAGCTCGTGGGTCAGAAAGCCGATGTTCTCCGCCTGGGTCCGGCGCAGCTCATGGTCGCGGGCGTCCACATAGGCCTGCACCGCCGCGCTCACGGCCGCCTCGATCACGTCGGCGAGCATGCCTTCCACCTCGGAATCCGGCCCGCCCAGCTCATCCTTGATCACGCCCCGGATGACGTGACGGAGCACGATGAACTCATGCACCAGCTGTCCGATGTCGAACCCGATGCGGACCCGGGTGATCCCGTGCTCGCTCGCGACGTCCTGCCAGGCCGACCGCGCGCTGCGATCGAGCGCGTTCTGGCCCGTCGCCAGCACCTTGACCAGCGCGTCGAGGTAGTGCGGCATGCCGTTCCGCAGCTGGGTGAGCGCGACCCCCGGCGTGGTCACCACGTCGCGCTGGACCTGATCCAGCCACTGGCGTTCGATGGTCGAACGTTCGCGCGCGATGGCCTGGCCCAGCCGTTGAGCCGCGTGCTCCCGCATGCCCATGCGGTACAGGTGGGGGCGCACGCGGGATCGTCAAGCCGGGACCAGATCAACCGCGGGTGATTAGGTTTAGGCAGTTTCATGGCGGAGCCGTCCACTCAACCGTACTTCGATGTAAGCCGCGTTACTCGAGCGTCGCGATGCAAGCGAGACGCTTTCGGCCGTTTTTGCTGACGGCCATGTGATTAGATACGCACTGCTCGCTTCCCGAGCGCGTCCGAGGCCCGCGTCCGAGGCCAAGGGAGGGTCCGTTGCCGAGAACACAGCGGTGGGTGGTTCTGGTGGTGGTGTCTGTTCTGGGCTGGTCCTGCAGTCGCCTGACCGATGGCGAATCCACGCCGGCTCCGGTCACGACCGACCCGGGCGGCGCACCAGCGATCGATCCGGGGGAGCACGCGGTCTACGCCGCGGTGCTGGCGCAGAAGTACCCCGCCCCCGGCTACGTCATCCACGACGCCACCCGCGCCGATGCTTTCCCCGGCCCGCTGGCCGACACGGTGGCGCTGGTCCTGCAACAGATGCACGACGTCGCGATGCAGACGTCGGCGAGCTTCATCGCCCGCAACGCCCAGTCGCAACGCCTGGGGCCCGAAATGTCGCTCGGCGCCCCGTACGTGCTGGTGACGGATCTCGAGCTGCAGCAGCTGTTCACCTCGACATCGGAGGCGGGCGTCGAGGCTGGCTGGCAGGCCTTCTACGCCCGCTACCCCGACGCGCACGGGCTCATCACGCTGTCGCGCGTGGGCTTCAACGCCGGCGGCGATCAGGCCCTGGTTTACGTCGGGAACCAGTACGGCGGATTGGGCGGAGAAGGTGTTTACTTCCTGCTGAGCAGAGTGGGAGACGCCTGGTTGGTGGACCAGCAGGCGCTGACCTGGATCTCGTAGTCAACGAGCTCGGACAACCCGGGAAAGACTCCTCGCCCGCCCCTTCTCCTGGCGTACTTTTCCGCCGGGCGACGCCGGGCATTGATGCGGCAAGAGTGGCAGAACTCGGCTATCGTTAGCGACGGGTGAAAGCGCTGCTCGTCGACCTGTATGACACGTTGGTCTGGGTCGACTGGCGCCCACTCGGAGATCGATTGGCCGCCCGGCTGGGGGTCGACGGCGACACCCTGCTGCGCGCTTTCGAGATGACCAGCGTGGCGCGTGGCACCGGCCAGCACGGCAGCGTTCGGGGCGACCTCGCGGCGATTGTCGCGGCAGCGGGCGGCCGGGGCAGCGACGCGTCGCTGACCGCTCTCGAGGACGAGCTGATGGCCTTCCTCGGGCACAGCGCCCACCTTTACGATGACGTGCGGCCCGCGCTGCGCGCCTTGCGCGGCGCTGGAACCCGGATCGCGATCGTGAGCAACTGCGACCACGCGACCCGCCCGCTGCTGGCGCGCCTGGGGCTGGAGAGCGAGGTCGACACGGCGGTCCTGTCCTGCGAGGTGGGAAGCCTCAAGCCCGATCCCGCGATCTTCGAGCACGCGCTGGCGCGGCTCGACGCCAGCGCCGCGCAGGCAGTGTTTGTCGACGACCAGCCCCGGTTCCTGGCCGGTGCGCGCGCGCTCGGCATCCGCACCCTCAGGATGGTGCGTGCGTCCCAGTACCCCACGCTCGCAGCTGACGAGGGGGCGCATCCGGTGATCGCGGACCTGACCCAGCTCGACGGGCTCTGAGGCAGTGAATAGACCGGCCGCGATCAGTCGCGCTAGTTCCGCGTGGTCGATGCCAGGCGCTGGTGGCCCGACTCGGCCGCCGGGCTCGACACCGAGAGGATGCGGTTGCGCTCGCCCTCGACGATCGAGATCTTGGTCGTGGCGAACACGCCCGAGCCGGTGCTGAACGAGAACTCGTGCTCTCCCGGATCGACCGGAATCGACAGCCCGGTGAGCGCCGAGGCGATCACCTGCCCGTCCATCTTGACCTCGACGTCGGCGCGCGGGGCGCCGCGGTCGTCGATGGCGACGGGAACGATCGACGGAAGGGTCGCGTGCAGGAGGGTGTTGGCCTGGATGCAGGCGGCCCAGACCGAAGTCCCGCAACCCAGGTCCGAGCACGACCGGTAGAGCTTGTGCGCCTCGACCAGCTGGCCGGCCTTTTCCTTTTCCTGCGCGCTCTGGTAGGCGACCTGGCAAGAGCGTGCCACGGCCGGCGTCTTGACCTTGGCCGCGCCCGCTTCGGCGCGCGCGCTGGATCCATCCGCCAGGGTCAGAAACGAAAACGCTGCGACCACGCCCGCGAATACGACGTTGCGGGGGTTGAGGTCGAGTCCGAAGATCCGGTGCTGATACATACTCAGGTCCTCCTCTGGGGGTGTTGCCGGTCGAACCGTCGATGTGCTGTACCCTCAGGCAGGCAAAGTCAGGCTGTAGATCGCGCTTTCTCTGGGACAGCGCTCCAGAAAATTCGCTCGGACCTTCAAATTTGCGGGGCGCCTTACAGCCCGTGGAGATACCGATCGGCGCATCGCCTGGGCGGCGGGTCGGCGGCTGATTTTTCCATCGGCTCGTCATTTCGGACGCGCCGACGCCATCAGCCAGTGGAGGTCATGATAAATGACGAATAAGCGGATGGTCTGGTCAGGGATCGGGTGGTTCAGCCTTGCTGGTGTCGCTGCGCTGTGGGGCTGCGTGTCGAAGCTTCCCCTTGAAGACAGCCACTGCCCTTGCCCCGAGGCGGCCGGGTACGTTTGCTGCGGCAGTGGCAGCGCGGCACGCTGCGTGCGAAGTCAGCCGGGCGAAACGCCCGATCAAACCTGTTCGGGGCACAACAGCGGTATCGGGGGCGCGCCGGGGATCGTCGTCGATGCCGGCGGTCTCGGCGGAGCCCCGGGGATCGACGCGCAGCCGCAGGAGATCGGAGGCCCGGATGCCCAGCCCGTCGTCAAGTCACCCTTCATAACGATCGCCATCGGAAAGGCACACGCGTGCGGGGCGCGGGCGGACCACACCATCGATTGCATCGGCGACAACTCGAAGGGCCAGGCGACGCCGCCGCCGGGGCTCTACTACGGCGTGTCCGCGGGCGACGACTTCACTTGTGCCAGCCAGATGGACAAGTCGGACATCACCAGGAACGGCGCGGTGGTCTGCTGGGGTGACAACACCTATGGCCAGGCGTCTCCACCGCTCGGGGTCAAGAACGTGAGCGCCGGCGCCCGGCATGCCTGTGGTTCACGAGACGATGACTCCGTGGTCTGCTGGGGCGACAACAGCTCCGGCCAAGCCACCCCGCCGGCGGGGGCGTTGGTCAATCTCGCGGCGGGACGGGCCCACACCTGCGCCACCAAGTTCTCGGACCCTGCGAATTGCCAGTCGGCAACCCTGGTTTGCTGGGGCGACAACTCGCACGCGCAATCGACGCCGCCGCCCATCAGGCTGAGCTGCGTCACCTATCTCAGCGCGGGCGGCGATCATACCTGCGTGAACGACTACGGGGATCAAGCCTGGTGCTGGGGGGACGGAACCGGCGGTCAATCGACGCCGCCCTTCGGCTCCATGGTATCGCTCGCGGTCGCCCCGGGGCACGCGTGCGGCATTTCCGTCAGCCACAAGATTCTTTGCTGGGGCCAGGATTGGGGCGACGCCACACCCGTGCCCCCCAGCGGAGAATTCTCGAACCTGTGGGCCGGCGAGTACAGCACCTGTGCGCAGCCCTATGATCAGACGCAACCGGTCGTATGCTGGGGACCCAGCTACCAGCTCTGGCCTTAGGCGCCCCGGCATGAACCCATGACATCGGTCGGCTTCGGGCTCGCGCAGGCGCTCTACCCCTGGTGGTTGGCCTGCGCGCGCCTGCTGTCCAGCGACGACGCGGACGCACCGGATGACGGCGAGCGGCGCACGCGCGGCGCCGGCCAGTCCGAGGGGGCGGGAGCATCGGAGCCGGATCTGGAAGCGTTCTGGCGCGGCGACGACCTGGCGCTGGCGGCGATTTACCGCCGGCACGCGCGCGCGCTGCTGGGCGCCGCGCGGGGCATGGTGGGTCCCGCCGACGCCGAATCGGTGGTGCACGAGGTCTTCGTCGAGCTGCTGCGCAACCAGGAGCTGCGCCGGCGCTTCACCGGGGGATCGCTGGCGGCGTGGCTGGGCGCGATCGCGCGCCGGAAAGGATTCGAGCACCTGCGGCGCGCCGGCCGCGCGCCAGCCGGTGGAGACGCGACCGCCGCGGCGCCCGAGCCCGCGGATCCTTCGCCCGAGCCGCGGCTGGAGGCGCGCGATTTCTTGCTGCGCTTCCTGAAAGCGGGCGTGCCCGCGGAGCAAGCCGAGTTCTTCCGGCGCCGTTTCCTGGACGGACACACCCAGGTGCAGGTGGCCGCCGCGCTGGGCATCCCGCGCTCGACCCTGGAAGGCTGGGAGCACCGCCTGGCGGACCGGCTGCGCCGCTTCATCTGGGAGGATCCTTCATGATCGGTCGCTGGTGGCATCGCCGGGGGATCAATCGCTACTTTGCCGGCGCGCTGGGCACCGGCGGCGAAGCGCGGCTGCGCGCGCGCATGAGTCGCTGCGCCGATTGCCGCGCCCACTACCGCCGCCACCTGGTCGTCGAAGCGGCGCTGCCCGGCGGTGAAACGCGCGCGCTGGACCGATTGTGGTCTGGCATCCTCGCCGCCGGCGGGCGCCCGGTTCCCGCGGCCGCCCTCGACTGGGTGACCGGGCCGGGCGCGGGGCGGCCGCCCCGGTCAGCGCGGGGCACACGCCTCGCGCTGGCGGGTGCGCTGGCGGGTCTGGCGATCCTGGTAGTCACCGGACGGATGGTCTCGCTCCCACCGAGAACCGCCAGCAGTGACCCGACCGCGCGCGGCGCGCTGCCGGCCGTGGCGCCCTCGCCGGCGATTCACCTCTTTCGCAGCGTCTCCGCGCGCGCCACCGAGCCGGTGGTTGGCGCCGGCCCGATCCACGCCCGCGATGGGTTGCTGTTCGCCTACAGCAATCCCGACGCGGCGTTCACCCACCTGATGGTGTTCGCGGTCGACGAGAGCTACGCCGTGCACTGGTACTACCCGGCTTACCAACGCGCCGGCGAGGATCCCGCGGCGGTGGCGATCCTGCCCGGGACCACCGGCGCCGAGCTGGGCGAGGAGATCCGACATCCGCTGCGTCCCGGGCTGCTGCGCGTCCACGCGCTGTTCCTGCGCGAGCCCCACCGCGTGCTGGAGATCGAGGCGCTGGTGCGCCGGACGATCGAGGAGCCACGCCGCCCGCTGAGCGAGGAGACGCCGCTGCCGCTGCCGGGCAGCGCGCAGCCGTCGCTGCTCTTGCAGGTGGCGCCGTGAGCCTGCGGCCAGGAAAGCGCGCGTGGGTCGCGCTGGTGCCGGTGCTGGCGCTGGTCCTCGCCAGCGCCACCGTCTATCCGCGCTGCGCGCGGGCCAGATCGGCGGCCCCGTTGGTGGCGGCGCCGGAGTCGGGCACGCCGGTGCGCCGCTTCGCGCTGGTCATCGGCAACAACTTCCCGCCACGCGTCGACCTGCCGCGCCTGCGCTATGCCGACGACGACGCGGTCCGCTGGACGGTGCTGTTCGCCACGCTGGGCGCCGAGGTCGAGACGCTGACCGAGCTCGACGCCGAGAGCCGCCTGCTGTACGGGGACGCGGTCCCCGCCGGGCGCGCGCCGTCGCGCGCCGAGCTGGGCGCCGCCGTGGAGCGGATCGCGGTCCAGGTCGCGGCGGCGCACGCGCAGGGCGCCCGCGCGGTCTTCTACTTCGTCTACGCCGGCCACGGCGACGTCGAGGACGGGCAGGGATACCTCACTCTGTCCGACGCGCGCTTCTCGCGCGCCGACCTCGCGACGCTGGTGCTGGAGCGGGCGCACGCCGACACCAACCACGTGATCGTGGACGCTTGCCGCGCGTCTTACTTCCTGGGCAACCGCGGCCCCGGCGGCGAGCGCCGCCCCTGGCAAGACCCCTACTTCAACCCAGGCGCCGCGCCGCTGCCCCACACCGGATTCCTGCTGTCCAGCTCATCGAGCGGTCTCAGCCACGAATGGGAGGAGTTCCAGGCCGGCATCTTCTCGCACGAGGTGCGCTCCGGCCTGCTGGGCGCGGCCGACGCCAACGGTGATGGCCGCATCAGCTACGCCGAGCTCACCGGGTTCGTCCGGCAGGCCAACCGGCCGGTGCGCAATCAGCGCTTCCGGCCGCACATCGTCGCCCGCGCCCCCGAGGGTAGCGACGGCGTCCTGCTGGACCTGCGCGATGCCCGCGCCGGTTCGCTGGCCATCGTCCCGACCGGCCCGACGTCGCACCAGATGCTGGAGGACCACGCGGGCGTTCGCTGGGCCGACCTGCATCCGGGCGCGAACGGACCCGTGCGCTTGATCCTGCCGCAGGCAGCCTTCAACGGGCCGGGGTTCTACCTGCGCTCGCTGGCCAGCAACACCGAGTACGCAGTGCCCGCGGGCGGGGACGTCAAGCTGGCGGACCTGCCGGCGCAGGCGCCCAGCCTGCTCCGGCGCGGCGCCCTGCACGACGCCTTCACGCACCTGTTCGAGCTGCCCTTCGATCAGGCGGCGCTGGACGCCCTGCGGCTCGATCCCGAACCGGTCGATCTCTTCACCGTGGACAGCCCCGGCGCGGACCTCGCGCCGTCACCGGCGCGCCGGCCGATCGCCCGCCGCGCCGCCGTGGGCCTGACGATCGCGGGCGGCGTGTCGCTGGCGACGTCGGCCACCCTGGCGATCCTGGGCGCGCGGCTTCGCGACTCCGCCGGCGGCAAGAGCGGCACCGACCGCGCGCGCATCAACCAGCAGATAGAAGACCGCAATCGCTGGTCGGCGATCGCCGGCATCGGCGGCGCCGCGCTGGCGGCGGCGGGCGTCGGGCTGTGGCTCTGGCGCTAGAAGAGGCGCGGGCTGACGGCGCAATCGTGACGAATCGCCGACGCTGACGCCGACGCCGACGCCGACGGGAAATCCGGATCCCAACGTCGGCGTCGGCGTCGGCGTCGGCGTGGGCGATCCCTCGATCGACCGTTCGGATCCGACGGCGCTTCAGTCCAGCCACTCGCGCGCCAGCGCGCGGGTGCGGGCGTGCGCCGGCACCGCGTCGACGAAAGTGGCGCGCGCCGACGGATCCGAGATCCTGGCGGCGCGCGCGTCCAATCGCTCGCGCGCGTCGGCCAGGGTGGCGCGCGCCGCCGCGTGGTCGCCCAGGGCGTGCTGCGATTCGGCGATGATCAGGCGCGCGGCAGCCGCGCCGAAGCCGGGGACGCCCTGGGTATCCAGGGCCTGCAACGCCGCGCGGGCGCCGGCCAGCGCCTCCGCCGCCCGCCCGCGCGCCAGCTGCGCGCCGGCGATGGACACCGAGACCGCGCTGAGATCGGGTGGCACCGCCGCCACCAGGCGAGCGGCCGCGACCAGCTCCTCCTCGGCCTCGGCCAGTCGGCCACCAGCGAGGTACGCGCGGGCCAGCGCCCAGCGGCCTCGCCCCTCGTGCACCTCCAGTCCGCGCGCCTTGCCGTCGGCTGCCGCGGCGGCCGCGACATGGATCGCCTCGTCGACCCGGTGCAGGCCGATCAGCGCGTCGGCGTGGATCCCCGGGCGCAGCGACGAGAGGAGGCCGATGTCGCGGCCCGACGCCAGGCTCGACAGCACCAGGCGCTCGGCCTCGCCGTAAACGCCCAGCGCGCACCAGCACCAGGCCTGCAGCACCTCGCTGATCGCCAGGCCCAGCTGGTGGCCGATACTGTGGAACAGGGCACCGCCCTCCGTCGACTGCTCCAAGCCCAGCGGACCATCCTGGTCGCGCGCCAGCGAGATCAGGGACTTGACCACCAGGCGCCAGGCCTGTCCCAGGGGCTCGCGGGCGCCCTGAGGCGCGATGAGCTGGTCCAGTCGCTCTTCGGCCATGCGTGCTTGCGCGGGATGTCCGGCAGAGGTCAGCACGAAGCAGGCGTTGGTGAGCGCGAAGGCGGCCGGAGCGATCGCGCCGTCGACCGGCTCGGTCGAGCGCACGCGTTCGAAGGTCTCGATGAACATGTCCGGACGACCGAGGTGCAGCGCGCATCCCATCTTGGCGGTGGCGGCGCGCTCCCAGGCGGCGTTTCCGGGCGTGGCCTCGGCCAGCACCTTGTCGGCGTACTCCAGGCAGGGCCCAAGCTGCATGCGCCAGCCGTGCACCTCGCACAGCAGCGCTCCGAAGGCGCTGCGCTCGGGCTCGTGGGCGTCGCAGGCCAGGCCGCGCCGGGCGCGCGCCAGGGTCGCGTCCAGATCGCCGCCGCGGTTGGCGTCCTCGGCGGCGCGCAGGAACCAGGGCGCGGCGCGCTGGCGCGCCACGCCGCGTTCGAAGTGCTCCGCCAGCACCATGGGATCACTCTCGCCAGCCTCGGCCAGCCAGGCTCCGGCCAGCTCGTGCCCCACCCGGAGATCGTCGTCGGTCAGCATGGCGTAGGCGCCGTCGCGCAGCAGCGCGTGCCGGAAGCCCATCTGGCGCGCGAACAGGAAGCGGCTCTCGGGGTGGCGCACCAGGATCTCGCGCTCGACCAGCACGCGCAGCCAGCTCTCCGCCGACTCCGCCACCGCCTGGCGGCCGAGCAGCTCGACGACGCCGGTGTCCCAGAAGGTCTCGCCGAACACGCTGGCCGCGCGCAACACCCGCCGCGCCGCCGGCTCCAGCTGATCGAGGCGGGTCTGCACCATGGCCAGCACCGTGCCGGGCAGATCCCCGCTGCTCTGATCGTTGGCCGAGCGGATCAGCTCCTCGAGATAGAACACGTGCCCCTCGGCCTGCTCGACCAGCCGGTGGCGGGTGCCGGTGCTGACCCGATCGCCCAGCACCTCGCGCACCAGCTGCTCGCTGGCGGCGCGGCTCAGCTCGCGCAGGCGGATCTCCAGCAGCGCGCGATCCGACCACAGGCGCGGAAACAGATCGTGGACCTCGGGCCGCGCCAGCGCCAGCACGGTGAGCGGCGCTTCGCCCAGCTCGCGCAGGGCGGCGTCCACGAAGCGCACCGTCGAAAGATCACCCCAGTGCAGGTCCTCGAGCACCAGCAGGATCGGGCGCCGCGCCAGGCGCGCCGCCAGGAAGTTGATCCACGCGCTCTTGAGGTGATCCCCCATCGACAGCGGATCCTGGCGCGCCGCCCGCAGCGTCGCGCTGGCGGTCTCGTCGGGCGCGGACACACCGGTCAGCTCGCCCAGGAACTCGACCAGGCTCTGGCGCTGCGCGGGCGCGACCGCCTCGGCCACCCCGGCCTCCAGCGCCGCCCGGCGCGCCGGCAGCGATTCACCGTCGACGATGCCGAGCGCGCCGCGCAGCGCCTGCGCCAGCAGCGCGAAGGTCGATCCGGCCTGCAGAGAATCGGCGCGCCCGATCCACACCTCGACCTCGGGGTGCAGCTTGCTGATGGCCTGCATCGCCTCGTAGCCGAGCCGCGACTTGCCAAAGCCGGCGCCGCCGGTGACCAGGACCACCTGCGCCTGCGGCTCGCTGGTGGCGCGTTCGAAGGCGTCGCAGATCGATCGGAGCTCCCAGGCGCGGCCCACGAACGGCGACGGCCGGCCGAGCAGCATGGGGGCGTCGCGCGCCGCGCGCTCGGACCGCTCGCGCACCAGGTGACGGCCGCTGGCGCTCGCCTCGATCTGAAAGCGCTCGGCGAGCAGCCGTTCGGTGGTCGCGTCGACCAGGATGTGCGGCGCGCCCTGCTCCTCGGCTGGGCGGTGGCGCCCACCCAGCCCGGAGGCCGCGCGGTCCAGGGCGTCGCCGGTCGGGATGCGCCGGCCGATCTCGGCCTGGCCGGTCACCAGCGCCATCGGCCGGTCGGCAATCTGCGCGTGCAGGGCCAGCGCGCAGCGGGCGGCGCGCGCCACCTCCTCGGCGGTGGTGCCCGCTCCCACGAATGAGATGATCCAGGAGTCGTCGGCCAGCGCCTCCAGGCGCCCCCCGTGTTTTTCGACCACCGCGAGGACGGCGTCGTGCGTCGGTCCGCTGCCCGCGGCCCGCTCGAGGGTGCCGGCGGTGCCCGAGGTCGCGCCCACCATCAGGATCGAGGCCATGCGGCGTTCGCGCGCGGTCAGCGAGGTGCCCGCCGTGCCCATCGGACTCCCGTCGACGGTGCCGCGCGCGATCTCGTCGAGCGCCGTCACCAGCGCCGCCCCGTCGCGCGGCCGGCGCGTCGGGTCCTTGTCGAGCATGCGCGCGACCAGCGCATCCAGCGCCGTCGGCACGTCGCCGCGCAGGTGGACGACGCGCGGCGCTTCCTCGAACAGGACCCGCGCCAGTACCGCGACCGTGCTGTCGCCGGGGAAGGCCGGCTCGCCGGTCAGGCACTCGAACAGCACCGAGCCGAGCGCGAAGACGTCGACCGCCGGTGTGAGCTCGCGCGCGCCGCGCGCCTGCTCGGGCGCCATGAAGGCGGGCGTGCCCACGATCGCGCCCAGGCTGGTCAGGGTCAGGTCGTCACGCGAGCGCGCGACGCCGAAGTCCACCACCCGCACGTTGCCGGGATCGCCGCCGACCAGGAAGATGTTGCGCGGCTTGACGTCCCGGTGAATGGCGCCCAGCTGGTGCGCGGCGCCCAGCGCGGCGGCTGTCTGCGTGGCGATGGCCAGGCACTGGTCGACGGTCAGCCGATGCTGCGTGAGGTGATCGGCCAGGTCCTGGCCGTCGAGCCACTCCATCGCCAGGAAGGGCTCGCCCGCCACCGTCGCCCCGTGCGCGACGTGGCGCACGATCGACGGGTGGCGCAGCTCGGCCAGCAGGCGGGTCTCGCGCTCGAAGCGAGGGCCATGCTCGCCTGCCTGGCGCAACACCTTGACCGCGACCAGATCGCCGCTCTGGCGATCGCGGGCGCGAAAGACCTCGCCCATCCCCCCGGAGCCGGCGACGGCCTCCAGTACGAATCGATCGCCTACGACGTCGCCGACCTTCATGCGCTGACACTATACCGCGGGGTCACCCCCAACCCTCTCCTCGGCGGATCCGGCGGATCGGGGCGACGGTGACCTGAGCTTGTAGATGGCGCCCAGTAGCCAGTCCTCTCCTCTCCTGGTCTACGCCCCGCCCAGCCACGCCTTCGCGTGGGCGCGCGCGCGCAGGTTCTCGTTCCGGCCGAGGAGGAAGGATTGTTTGAGCGCGGGGTCGGAGAGCTTGCGGGCGCGCACGTCGATCTGGCGCAAGCCCTGGCGCAGGGCCGATTCGGCCTCGCCGCGGCTGCCGGCGGCGAACAGGGCCTCGGCGGCCGCGACCAGGAACAGCACCTCCGAACAGACCGGACCGCGGCGCGTGGCGTGCCGGGCCAGATCTTCACGGGCGATGGCGGCGGCCTCGGCGGCGCGCCCCTGGGTTACCAGCGCGGTCATGAGGTGCGCCGACGCCATCAAACCGTAGGGCGGCATCGCGGTCAGACCGGCGCGCGCCGCACGGGCTTCGGATTCGGCGTGCGCCCAGTCGTGCCTGGCCAGCGCGACACCCGCGGTCACCACCCGCGCCGCCGCCAGGAAGATCGCGCTGCGGTCGAGGGCGACCATGGTGTCGGCGCACTGCTGCGCCTCGTCGAGCTTGGCTGGATCGGCGTCCTCCGACAGCGTCAAAGCCAGGTACCAGTCGGCCAGCGCGGCGTGATAGTCGTCGTGGATCTCGCGCGCCGTCGACCGCCCCGCGCGCGCCGCGCTTTCGCTGCGCTGGTGATCGCCCAGCCCCCACCAGACGAAGGACTGCACGGTGTGCGCCAGGCTGAGCCGGTACATGACCTGGCTCTCGGCGAGATCGCGCGCCGCCTGCCGCGACAGCTCCAGCGAATGAGCAAGATCGTCGCCCAGGATGAAGGTGAACACGGCCTGGTAGAGGCGGGCGTAGCCGCGCACCATGAGGTCATCATCGGGAACCCCCAGCCTGTCGATGAAGTCCAGGCACGCCTGGCCGCGCGCGTGCTGGCCCGAGATCGCGTATCCGAGCAGCTGCAGCGTGACCGCGCGCAGGTAAGCCGTGCGCACCTCCGGAGTCGGCTCCATGCGCAGGAGCTCGTCGGACAGCTCCGCGCTGCGCGCCGGTTCGCCGACGTTGGGCAACACCTGCATCAGCTCCTCGACCGCGCGACACCAGGTGACGCCACCATGGGGCACCAGCTCCAGCGCCGAAAGACCGGTCTCGGCGGCGCCGGTCCATTGCCCGGTGCTGAACAACGCCGAAGCCTTCACGGCGCGCAGCTCGCCCAGCGTCGGGCCGCGGGCGCCGAGCGCGATGCCTTTGCCGGCGCGCGCCAGCGCCCCGCCGAAGTCGTACTGGCCGATCGACTGCTGGGCGGCGCGCGCGTAAAAGGCGATGGCGCGCTCGACGTCGCCGCCTTCCTCGGCGTGGCGAGCCAGCACGACGCCGTCGGTCTCGCCCGCGGCTTCCAGCCAGGCGCCGGCCGCCAGGTGCCCGCTGCGCCGATCGGCGTCGGCCAGCAAGCCGCCGGCGGCGTCGCACACCAGCGCGTGGCGAAACGCGTAGCCGACCTCGTCGGGGAATCGGCTGGTGCGCAGCCGGGTGACCAGCTCGTCCTGGATCAGCTGGGTCAGCCAGGCCTCCGGATCCTCGCGCGCGCCCCAGGTCTCGCAGATCCGGCGTACGCCCCCGCCCCAGAAGGTCTCGCCAAGCACGCTGGCGGCGCGCAGCACCAGACGCGCCTCCGGATGCAGGCGCGAGAGACGGGCCTGCAGGATGGCCAGCACGGTGCCCGGGACCTCGCCCGCCTTGTGCCCGGCGGCCGCGCGGATCAGCTCCTCCAGGAACAGCGCGTTGCCGGCCGCCTGACGTACGATGCGCTCGACGGATTCGCCGCTGACCGCATCGCCGAGGACGCCGCGCACCAGCAGCTCGCTGGCCTTGGGGCTGAGCGCACGCAAGGACAGGGTCAGCGCGCGCTGCTCGCCGAGCAGCTTGGGGAAGACGTCGTCCACCTCCGGGCGCCCCAGCGCCAGCACGAACAGCGCGCCACTTCCCAGATCGCGCAGGGCGTTGCCGACCAGCTTCACGGTGAGCGCGTCGCCCCACTGGAGATCTTCCAGCACCAGCACCAGGGGATGGGCCGCGCACTCCGCGCTCACCCAGTCCAGAAATGCCACGCCGATCTGCTCGTTCATGACCCGGTGGTCGCCGCGCGCCGCCGCCAGGGGCGCGCTGTGCTCGGACGGAAACGGCACGCCCGCCAGCTCGCCCAGGAACTCGACGACGCGCCGCTGGTCGGCCGGCGAGACGTGCCGGCCAAGCTCGCCGGTGAGGCGCGCGCGCGCCGCCGCCGGCTGGTCGCCGGCGCGGATGCCGGCGTGCCGGCGGAGCGCGTCGGCCAGCAGCACGTAGGGCGAGCCCGCGCTCAAGGGATCGCCATAGCCGACCAGCACCGTGGCCTGCGGGTGACGCTGCGGCAGCCGCCGCAACAGCTCGTGGCGCAGGCGCGACTTGCCCATGCCGGGCAGGCCCACCACCACCGCCGCCTTGCGCATGCCGTCGTCGACGGCGCTCGACATGACACCCTCGAGCTGGATGAGCTCGAGCTCTCGCCCCACGCAGGGAGTGGGCCGCCCCAGCAAGGGTCGGCTGTCGTCGAAGTCGGCCCGCTCCCCCAGCAACAGCCCGACGCCGTCGCGGGACTCGGTGATGAAGCGGCCAGCCAGCAGCTCGCGGGTCAGGTCGTCGAGCCGGATGCCCTCACCGGTCGTGGCGCCATCGAGCAAGTTGGCCGCGCGATCGACCGCCTCGCCGATGCGCGTGCCGGGGCCTAGCGGCGCGCGCCCCGTGGCGACCGAGATGCGCGCGCCCGGCATCTGCTCGCGCAGGTACATCGCGCAGCGGGCGGCGATGTGCACCAGGTCGGTGGCGCTGTGGCGCGGCAGCACGGTGGCCAGCAAGGACCCGTTGGGCAGGCGCTCGATCGCGCACCCGAAGCGGCGCAGCGCGCTGCGCACGGCGTCCAGGCGGTCGTGGACCAGCGCCGGTAGCTCGTCGCCGGCGTCGGCGGGCGTCGCCAGCACCACGCACACCAGTACCTGGTCGGAGGAGTCCGGGTTGACCGCGACCGCCGGGCTCCGGCGCGCGGCCGACGCCGGCTCCGCGGGCGCGGGCGGCAGGAGGGCGATCTCGCTCAGCAGCGCGGCCCCGTCGGCCGGGCGCCGCGCCGGCTGCTTGTGCAGCATGCGCGCCAGCAACTCCGACCAGGCCTCCGGGATCGACGGGTCGATGAGGTGAGGCGGCTCGGGGTCGTGGTACAGGATGCGCGCCAGCACGCCGTAGAGCTGCGCCGCCTCGAACGGCCGGATGGCGGTCAGACACTCGTAGAACACACAGCCGATCGAGAACACGTCGGCCGCCGGCAGGATGTCGCGCGCGGTCGACACCTGCTCGGGCGCCATGTAGTAGGGCGTGCCGACCATGGCGGTGCCGGTCAGCAGCGCCGAGGCGTCGCGCCGGCGCGAGACGCCGAAGTCGAGCAGGACCAGGTCGTCGCTGGAGCCGCCGCGCAGGAACAGGTTGCTGGGCTTGAAGTCGCGATGGACGATGCCCTGGGCGTGGACCGCGGCCATGGCCTCGGCGGCGCCGCGCAGGACGCGCACGGCGTCGGCCAGCGACAGGGGCCCCGCGGCCAGCGCCGTGGCCAGGTCATGACCGTCGAGCCACTGCATCGCCAGGAAGGCGCGACCGTCCGACGCCACCCCGTGGCCCACGTAGCGGGCGATGCGCGGGTGATCCAGGCCGGCCAGCAGGCGGATCTCGCGCGCAAAGCGCTGGTCGGTCTCCCCGCTTTCGCGCAGGGACGAGACCAGCTTCAGCGCCACGGGCGCGCCGGTGGTGCGATCGATCGCGCGATACACCACGCCCATGCCTCCCTCCCCGACCAGGCGGTCGATCTCGAATCGATCCGCGATGATCTCACTCGGGAGCACGAACGCGAATCAGACCATCCGTCGACGGATGAGTCAACGAGCGGCCGGTCGGAGCTCGGACGGACACCTGTCCGGGCAAGCGTACGTCCGCGCCCCCGTTCGGGTCGCCCACGCTGACGCCTGCGCCGACGCCTACGGGAAAGACCGGGAGCTCTTCACCTTGGCTTCCCGGTTGCAGTAAGGGCAGGCATGTCCGCCTCCGGTTCTCCTTCACTCCTGCACCAAACTCTGTCGCTGGTCGATTTCCCGGCCGTCCGGGCGACGCCCGCGCCGGCGCCCGGTCGTCTGGCGGCCTGGCTGGCGCGCAAGAGCCGCGATCGCCTGGTGTCGGATGCGCGCGCGCTGCTGGCCCGA
>DASRQZ010000139.1:0-25656 GCA_035696125.1 Polyangia bacterium | reverse complement strand
GTCCACGCGGCCGGCACGGTCGCTGCAATGGAGGCTAGCCGGAGATCCTCCCAGTGGTTTCACTCGCACTCCCTCTATTGCTCGCGCTCGCCGCCTCGGAAGACAAGGGTCCTCTGGCGGTGAAGCTCACCACGTCGATCGTCGCCGAGCGGATCCCGCTGGTGCCGCTGCGTGGTCCGATCGAGATCGTCGTCGACCCGCTGGGCGCGCGCATCGTGCTGCGGACCGCCAAGCCGCAGCCGGCGCTGGCGGCCCAGGTGACGCGCCACGCGGGCGAGATCTGCTCCAAGGTGCTGGCCATCGGCACCACCATCGAGCTGCGCTGCCGCACCCGCCGTTTCGAAGCGATCCTCAGCACTGAGGGTTCCAAGAAGTTTCTCGACATCCAGGAGCTGCGCGGACTGCCCTGGCGCGGGGGCCCCGATGGTCCGCCCTTTTATCACTACGATCCGATACGCACCGGGATCGGGACTGCCTGCCCCGGCGGAAACGCGATCGCGCGCGGCGAGTGCGCGCTGCAGGCGGGGCGCCAGCTCCAGGCCGCGACCTTCTTTCGCGCCGCGATGGAGCTGCACGACAACCAGCTGGCGGCGCTGCGCCTCGGCGACCTGTCGCTGTCGACCGGCGACCCCGCCACCGCCATGGGCTGGTACCGGCGCGCCGGCGTCGCGGGCGCCTTCGGCCGCATGGCGCGCACGCGGGTGTGTGAGATCGAGGGCACCTGCCTGGCTTCGAGCGACATCGTCAAGCGGGTCTACGACAGCCGAGCGCTGCCCGAGCCGGTGCGCGCCGAGATGAGCATCCGAGGGGTGCGCGCCGAGGCCTTCGCGGGGCGGACAGAGTCCGCGACCAGGATGATGTGGCAGCTGATCCGGAACGGCTCGCTGGCCTGGGTGTGCCGCGAGGGCGGCGAGATTGTCTGTCGCCGCCTGCTGCTGCAGTCGATGCGCGACGCCGCGGTCGCGGAGGTGACGCCCGAGGTGAATGCCGCCGCCGAAGCCCACCCCACCGCGGCGACCCCGGCGCCGGTCCAGGTCGCCCGCGAACTGACGCCGCCCGACGGCGGCGCGCCCGTCGACGCGCGCATCCCCGGCGCGCCCGTCGACGTGCGCATCCCCGGCGCGCAAGCGGGGGCGCCCGCGCGCGCGGCGGTGCTGGCCAGCGCGAGCCGCAACGGGGCAGGCGGCGCCGAGCCCGCGCATCGCGCCGGCGTGAGCGCGAGCGGGACCACGACGCCCGCCTCCAGCGGCGAGCTGTCGGTGGCCGAGATGGCCTTCGAGATCTACCTCGCGCTGCCCGCCTGGGATCACGGCGAGCTGGCACCCGAGCTGTCGGAGGCGGCGGCCGACCTGGCCGAGCGCGTCGGGGCGCCGGTGTTTGGCGGCAACATCCTGGCGGCGGTCGTGCCCGTGGTCGGACCCGTCCAGTTGCCCACGCACCTTTATCGGGCCGCCGAGCTCTACTTCGAGGGCGACGACCTGGCGCGCGCTCGCCTGGTGATCGAGTACGGTCGCGCGCGCCTGGGCGGCAAGCTGCCCGCGCGCTGGGTGTCGCTGGAGAAGAGGATCGCCGCGCGCGCGACCAGCGACGACGAGATCGCCGCCGAGCCCGCCAAGACGAGCATCGATCCCGAGGCCATCGCCCGCGAGCTGGCAGCCGCGCGCGCCGCCTCTACCCGCGCGCGCGTCGCGCGCGCCGAAACCGCCCCCAAGAAGCAAGGAGACAGGCCATGAACCTCGCCCGTACTGTCGGCTCCGCCCCGCCCGCCACCAGCGCGCCGCGGGGCCCCGCGCCGATGCCCGTCGCCGAGAGCCCCGCCATGCGCGACGTGCTCAGCGCCGCCGAGGACGTCGCCGTGGGTAACACGACGGTACTCATCCTGGGCGAGAGCGGCACCGGCAAGGAAGTGGTGGCGCGCTACATCCACCGCTGCTCGCCGCGCGCCAGCGGTCCCTGGGTCGCCGTCAATTGTGCGGCCATGCCGGCCGAGCTGCTGGAGAGCGAGCTGTTCGGCCACGAGCGCGGCGCCTTCACCGGGGCGGCCGACCGTCGCCTGGGGCGCATCGAACAAGCCGATAAGGGGACGCTGCTGCTCGACGAGATCTCGGAGCTACCGCTGCAGCTACAGGCCAAGTTACTGCGCGTCCTGCAGGAGCGCGAAGTCGACCGCCTGGGCGGCGGCCGGCCCGTGCCGGTCGACGTGCGCATCATCGCGACCTCGAACCGCGACCTGGCGCAGATGGTCGAGCGCAAGCTATTCCGCGCCGATCTCTATTACCGGCTGTTCGTATTTCCGATCACTCTGCCGCCGCTGCGCGAGCGCCCGGACGACATCCCGGCGCTGGCCAGCTACCTGTTGCACCGGCTGGCGGAGGGCCTGGGCCGCGAGACGCCGACGCTGGCCGACGACGCGATCCGGGGCCTTGGCCGCTATCGCTTTCCCGGCAACGTGCGCGAGCTCGGCAACATCCTCGAGCGCGCGCTGGTGCGCTGCCGCTACCCAGTGATCGATCTGCAGTACCTGGATCTCGGCATCCACCAGCCGCGCTCGAGCGTGGCGGCCCTGGGCCGCAGCGAGCGCGCGCCGCTGCCGGAGCGGCGCTTCCTGCCCGAAGGTGTGCCCATCGATCTGCCATCGCTGGAGCGGCTGGCGGTCCAGGAAGCGCTACGGCGTGAAGGTGGCAACCGCACCCACGCCGCCCGACTGCTGGGGATCAGCCTACGTACGCTGCGCAACAAGCTGCGCGAATACCGCACCGGCGCGGGGCTACGCCGGTCGGCTGCAGCTTCTGCCGATGGGCAGCTTCTACCCGTCGCCGCGGACGCCAGCGGACCGATCGCGGCGCCCGGCGCCGCGTCCTTCGAAGACGTGAGCGCGCCGGCGCCTTCGGCACGGCCTTCGCATCCAGTTACCAGGCACAAGGAGCAAGCGGCGTGAAGATCTTCGATGCGACACTGAAGACGCTGGAACGGGCGCTGGACGTACGTCTGGTCGAGCAGAACGTGCTGGCGGGTAACGTGGCCAACGCGGACACACCCGGTTACAAGCCCAAGGAGCTGGACTTCACCGCCGCGATGAAGGCGGCCAGCTCCGACGCCGGAGCCGAGATGATGACCACCACCAGCCCCGGGCATCTCGGGCTCAATGGTGCCGCCGTCAGCAGCGCCTCCGACATCGCGACCTCGATGGTGCTCGAGGGGCGCGGCACGGCGCCCAGCTTCGACGGTAACGCGGTCGATCTGGATCGCACCATGGCCGGCATGGCCGAGAACGGATTGCAGTATGGCGCCAGCGCCAAGGCGGCGGGCAAGAAGCTCGCCATCCTGCGCTACGCCGTCGACGGAGGTGGATGATGGACTTTCTCACTGCGCTACGCATCAGCGGCTCGGGCCTGTCGGTCGAACGGACGCGCGTCAACCTCGCGTCGTCCAACCTGGCCAACGCCGAGACCACGCGCACCGCGGCCGGGGGCCCCTACCAGCGGCTCGATCCTGTTATCCAGGCCATCCCCTTCGGACCGATGCTGGGCCAGGCCACCGAGCCGACGCCGGCCCTGAACCCGATCATCGCTTCGATCGTCGCCGACACCAGCCTCGGGCGGAAGGTTTACAGCCCCGGCCACCCCGACGCCGATCCGGAAGGGTTCGTGACCTTTCCCAACGTCAATCCGGTGCACGAGGTGGTCAACCTCATGTCCGCGTCGCGCAGCTACGAGGCCAACGCCACCGCGATCGAGACGCTGAAGACCATGGCACAGCGAGGGCTCGACATTGCCCGCTGAGGCACCCGACGTACGCAACGACTCGACGAGGTAGGACCACGTGAGCATCGAAAGCATCCAGAATCTGAGCACGCCCATCAAGGGCATCGACGGTCTCGAGTCGGGCGCCGCGGAGCGCGCGCGTCCCGCGGCCGGCGGCGTCTCCTTCGCGGAGACGCTGGGCCAGGCCATCGAGTCGGTCGACAAGATCCAGCTCGAGGCCGACGGGCAGGCGGCCAAGGTCGCCAACGGCGGCGGCAATCTGCACGAGATGTCGCTGGCGCTGGAGAAGGCCGACGTGGCGATGCGGCTCGCGGTCAAGGTCCGCAACAAGCTGCTCGACGCCTACAACGAGATCATGAAGATGGGAGTGTAACGGTTGGAACCTCTGCTCAATCAGCTGCGCGAGCTCACCAAGAAGTTCACGGCGTTATCGAGCGCGTTGAAGTTCGCGATCATGGGCGTCGCCGCGCTGGTGCTGCTGGTCGTCGCGATCAGCCAGCTCGGCGGATCGAGCGGCAGCTACGAGTACGCGTTCACCAACCTGACGTCGGAGGACAGCAGCGAGGCCGCGGCCCAGCTCAAGGCGGCCAAGATCCCCTTCCGCCTGGAGGCGGGCGGCACGGCGCTGGCGGTGCCGGCGACGCAGGTCTACGACGCGCGCCTCATGCTGGCGGCCGTGGGCCTGCCGCGCGGTGGTGGCGTCGGCTTCGAGATCTTCGACCGTGGCGACCTGGGCGTGTCGGAGTTCACCCAGCGGGTGAACCTGCGCCGCGCCATCGAGGGCGAGCTCGCGCGCACCGTGGGCCGCCTGGCGTCGGTGCGCTCGGCCCGCGTGCACATCACGCTGCCCGAGAAGGGCCTCTATCGCGACGACGACCACAAGGCGGTCGCGGCCGTGGTGCTCAACCTGCAGCCCGGACGTACCATGTCCGACAAGGAGCTGGCGGGCGTTCGGCACCTGGTGGCCTCGGCGGTCACCGGCCTCAACCCCGACTCGGTCACCGTGGTCGACGGGCGGGGCAACGTGCTGGCCGGCGACAGCTCGGCCGACACCAAGGCGGCGACCCAGCAGCACGACGTCGAGCGCAGCCTCGAGCAGCGCATCACCGATCTCCTCGAGCCCGCGGTGGGCGTGGGCTCGGTGGTGGCCAAGGTCACCGCGACGTTCGACAACGCCGACGTCGAGACCACGGCCGATTCCTACGACCCCGACCAGACGGCGGTACGCAGCGAGCACAAGTCCAACGAGCAGACCAACCAGGAGGGGCCGGGCCCCGCAGGTATCGCGGGCGCGGCCGCCAACCAGCCGGGCACCGGCGTGCCGGGTGGGGGCACTGGCTCCAACCGCGGTATGACCCAGCGCGAGGACGAGACCAAGAACTACGAGATCACCAAGACCGTGACCCACACCGTGGCGCGCGGCCCGCGGCTCAAGCGCTTGTCGGTGGCGGTGCTGCTCGACGCGCCGGGCGGCAAGGTGCGCGGCGACGCCGACGTCAAGCGGCTCGAGGAGCTGACGAAGAGCGCGGTAGGGTTCGACGCCAAGCGCGGCGACCAGTTCCAGATCTCCAGCACCCCGTTCAACGGCAAGATTGTCGCTGACGGCGAGGGCGTGCGCGAGACCTGGTGGATGTCGCCGCGCACCTTCCGCCTGGCGGAGATCGCGGGCGGCTTTGTGCTGTTCTTCTTGATTGCGATGGCCCTCATGAGGATGCGCAGGGGCGGCGGCAACCGCATGAACGCGCAGCTGACCGGGATGCCACAGACCGCCCTGCTCAAGCCGGGCTCGAGGGTCGCCGAGGTCGAGGCGGCGATGGATCGTGCCGCGCTCCCCCCGGGGCCGTCGGGACAGATGCCCGCGCTGCCCGGGATCGATCCCGCGAGCCAGCTTCGTGATCGCGCCAGAGAGCTGGCGTCGACCGACCCGCAGCGAGCGGCACAGGTCTTGCGAGGGTGGATAGGCGTGGACAGCGAAGAGGCGAAACGTGCCTGACGGATCTGAGAACAAGGACGACAAGGCGGGTCCAGGCGCACAGCGCGCCGCTGCGCTGCTACTGGGGCTCGGCTCCGACCTGGCGGCGCAGATCTTCCAGCACCTCGACGAGCCGAGCGTGCGGCGCATCGCCGCAGGCGCCAAGGAGATCCGCAAGAACCCAGACGCGGTGCCCACGGCGCTGGGCTACTTCGTCGCCGCGCTGGACAGGGTCGGCGGCGACACCGAGTCTGGCGACAGCATCTTGCGCCAGATCGCCGAGCAGGTGCTGGGGCCCGAGATGGCCCAGCGCGCGTTCGAGGGCGTGGCGCCGCCGGTGACCGACGACGCGCTCGGCCCGGCCGGGCAGGCTGATCCGGAGGCGCTCGCCATGATCCTGGCGCGCGAACAGCCGCAGACCATCGCCCTGGTGCTGGCCGCCATGGATCCGACCCGCGCCGCCTCTGTGATGAAGGCGCTCTCGGAGTCGCAGCGGCCGCAGATCCTGCGCCGGCTCGCGCTGCTCGAAGGTGTCGCGCCGGACGTCCTGCGCGAGGTCGGCCAAGGCCTGTCGGCCGAGCTACGCTCTTCGGTGTCAAGCGGGATGCGCAAGTTCGACGGCAAGGCGGCGGCCATCGAGCTTCTGCGGCGCAGCGCGCCGGCGCAACAGACCGAGACCGTGCAGGAGATCGAGAAGGATGATCCCGAGCTGGCGGCAGAGCTGCGCAGCAAGCTCTTCACCTTCCAGGACCTGGTCAACCTGTCGGACCGCGACATCCAGACCCTGCTGCGCGAGATCGACACCAGCCGGCTGTCGGTGGCGCTCAAGGGCGCGGCGGCCAGCGTGCGCGACAAGATCCTCAAGAACATGTCGAGCCGAGCCGCGCAGATGCTGTCCGACGACATCGGCGCCATGGGGCCGGTCAAGCTGGCCGACGTCGAGCTGGCGCAGGGCGAGCTGGTCAAGGTCGCCTTCACCCTGGCCGAGCAGGGCCGAATCACCGTGGTCAGCCCGGCCGACAAGATGGTGTAGCTGGATGCCCATCTCGTCTTCATCTTCGTCTCCGGTGCCGCGGACGCCGGCCTTTCTCGAGGAGGTGCGCGGAACCGTGGCGCGCGCCACCTTCGGCGGCACGCTGCGCGCGAACGTGCAGCCGTTCTTCGAGCGGCGCGGCGGTGTCATGACGTCCAGCGAGACGTCTTCCATCGATCCGCCGCCCGGCATGGAGCCGCTGGCGCCGCCCCTGCCGCCCCCGCTGCCGCAGCCGGGACCGGAGTTCGCGCAGCGGCTGGCGCTGGCGATCGCGGATCTGCGCCGCACCGGCGAGCGTCTGGCCGAACAGGCGACCGCCGACGTGCTGGAGATGGCGCTGCTGATCGCGCGCCGTATCATCGAGTCTGAGCTGGCCACCGGGCCGGCGACGCTGACCGGTTTGATCCGGTCCGCCATCGGGCGGCTGGGTGAGTCGCGCAAGATCCAGGTTCGCCTGCACCCCGGCGACGCCGAGGCGGTCCAGAAGGCCGAGGGGGCTGACGAGGCGCTGGCCGGCATGACCCTGGCGCGCGTCGAGATCCGCGCCGACGCGACGCTGTCGCCCGGTGACTGCATCGTCGACGGCGAGCACGGCACCGTCGACGGTCGCCTGTCGACCCGGCTCGACGAGGTGCGGCGCGTCCTGTCGCACGCGCTGGCCGACGCCGAGGGGAGCGCGCGATGACCGCCGAGACCGACGCGGGGGCGGCCGAACCCATGATCCTGGCCGACCACGACGAGGCCGGTCCGCCCGCGGCCACGACCACGACGCCGTCGTCCATCGACGAGACCATCGACGCCATCTCGAAAGAGTTCGAGGCGCTGGGCGATTCGCCGTCCATGGCGGACGCGCTGCGCGCGCGGGCGTCGGCTCCCGCTCGCACGCTGGCGCGACCGGCGCCGGCCGCGCTCGAGTCCCTGGCGAGCCGCACGATCTCGCCCAACCGGCAGCTGATGGCGCGCGTGCAAAAGGCGCTCAAGGAGGCCGATCCGGTGGTGGTCTCGGGCAAGGTGACGCGCGCCTCGGGGATCATCGTCGAGGCAACGCTGCCGCAGGTCGCGGTCGGAACGGCGTGCGTGATCGAGGTCGGCGACGGGCGCCTGATCCCCGCCGAGGTGGTGGGCTTTGCCCGGTCGCGGGCGTTGCTCATGCCATTCGGCGAGCTGGCCGGCATCGGCGAGGGCTGCTCGGTCTGGCCGCGCGCGAGCGCCGCCGAGATCCCGGTCGGCGAGGCGCTGCTGGGCCGGGTGGTCGACGCGGGGATGCGTCCGGTCGACGGACTGGGCACGCCGTCGCTGAACAAGACAGCGGCGCTGAACGCGGCGCCGCCGCCCGCGATGCAGCGTCGCCGCATCACACGCCCGCTGGTGCTGGGCATCCGCTCGCTGGACTCCTGTCTCACCTGCGGCGAAGGGCAGCGGGTCGGCATCATGGCCGGTCCCGGCGTCGGCAAGAGCGTCCTTCTGGGCATGCTGGCGCGAAGCGCGAGCGCCGATGTCATCGTGTGCGGACTGGTCGGCGAGCGTGGCCGCGAGGTACGCGAGTTCGTCGAGCGCGACCTCGGACCCGCTGGCCTGGCGCGTTCGGTGGTGGTGGTCGCGACCGCCGACGAGCCGCCGCTGGTGCGCGTGCGCGCCGCCATGGCGGCGACCGCCATCGCGGAGTTCTTCCGCGCGCGCGGCAAGAAGGTGCTGCTGCTGATCGATTCGCTGTCGCGCGTGGCGATGGCCCAGCGCGAGATCGGGCTCGCGGCCGGCGAGCCGCCGACCTCGCGCGGCTACCCGCCGTCGGTGTTCGCGGCGCTCCCGCGTCTGGTCGAGCGCGCGGGCAACGACGCGGGCGAGGGCAGCATCACGGCGATGTACACCGTGCTGGCCGAGGGCGACGACCTGTCGGATCCGGTGGCCGACGCCGCGCGCGCCGCGCTGGACGGCCACGTGGTGCTGTCGCGCAAGCTGGCCAACGCGGGCCACTTTCCCGCCGTCGACGTGCTGGCCAGCGTCAGCCGCGTCATGTCCGACGTGGTGACGCCGGAGCATCGCCGCCTGGCCATGGAGGCGCGCGAGGTGCTGTCGACCTACCGTGACTCGGCTGACCTGATCGAGGTCGGCGCCTACGCGGCCGGATCGAACCCGCGCGTCGATCGCGCGCTGCGCAGCATTCACGCGGTGAACGCGCTCTTTCGTCAGGAGCCTGGCCAGCGCTTCGCGTTGGAGAACACCCTGCTGGGCTTGCGCCGCGCGCTGGAAACGCCCGGGCCGGAGGTGGCGCGTGGGTAAGCACGGCGGTTTGCCGGGATGGCCGGCGCGCCTGCTGGTCTCGGCCCTGGTGGCCGGCGTCGCCGTCGCCGCGCAGTTCCACGGCGCCCAGGCCGAGGCGCCCAAGGGCGGGAAGACCGACAAGACCGAGAAGATCGACAAGAAGGAAGAGGCCAGGACGCCGAGCGTGGCGACGGTCGGGCATTCGGGGAAGATCGAGAGAAGCGGCGGCAAGCCAGACGATAAGGCGGCGGGCAAGACCGAGGTCAAGACCGAGGCCAAGACCGAGGCCAAGACCGAGGTCAAGACCGACGCCAAGACCGAGGCCAAGACCGAGGCCAAGATCGACGCCAAGACCGAAGGGAAGGCCGAGGCGAAGACCGACGCCAAGGACGCCAAGATCGAAGGGAAGGCCGAGGCGAAGATCGACGGCAAGGGCGAGGCCAGGAGCGAAGGGAAGACCGAGGCCAAGGCCGAGGTGAAGAAGCCCGAGAAGGCCGCGGCGGCCAAGGCAGCCAAGGGCGCGGCCGCCGACGAACCGGCGCCGCCGCTGACGCCGCCGATCAAGATGTCCGCGCTGCGCGAGGAGATGAGCCGCCCGGTCCACAAGGAAGAGCGCGCCGGTGGCATGCGCAGCGAGCGCGAGCGGCTGGAGCAGCTGGCCGCAGAGATCAACAAGGCGCGCGAAGGGTTGCGCCAGGACACCGTGCGCTTGGAGGCGCTGCTCGCGGCGCGCGACTCTGCTGCGCAGGCCGCGTCGTCGACCACCTCACCGGCCGGCGCTGGTGACGGCGGCGACCCGCCGACCAAGAAGATCCCCACGACGCTCGACAGCCTGGCCAAGGCAATCCGGGGCATGAAGCCCGAGCAGGCGGCGCCCATCATGAGCCGCGTCGATCGCAAGCTGGCCGCCGACGTGCTGCTGCGCATGCCGGGCGCCGACGCAGGCAAGGTGATGGGTCTCTGCAAGCCCGAGGTCGCCGCAGAGCTGGCGGCCGAGATCGCGTCGCGCACGCCGCGCGCGGAGCTGCGCCGATGAAGGCCGGGGGCCCCAAGGTGAGTCATGACCGCGCCCACGCGCCGCGGCGGGCTCCCGCGCGCGAAGTGGGCCACGGCCCCGAGCGGGAGATCGGTACGGCGGCTGGCGCCGACGCCACCACGCCGTTCGCCGGCGAGCTGGCGCAGGCACTGGCGGAGGGCCCCGCGCCCAGGCGCCTGTCGCTGCCCGGCGGCCCCGCCGTGCTGGTGGAACACCGAACGGTCGTGCTGGGGGGTGCCGCCGGCGCGCCGACCGGCCGGACCCCTCTGCGTAGCCCCCTGCCCGTGGCGGTCTCTGCCGGGATGTCGGTCGGCGCGGGGAGCGACGATCACCGAACCTCGCAGGCCCTTCCGGCGCCCGGCGAGCAGATCCCGACGGCGCTCGGCGAGAGACTGCCGACTGCCCTCGGCGAGCAGATCCGGACGGCGCGCGGCCAGCAGCACCTCGCTGCGCCGCCTCCCTCCGGTCCCCTCGCCCCGCGAAGTGGGGAGAGGGTCAGGCAGAGGGATCCGCAAGTCCCTGTGGCGCGCGCGGAGCAGATCCCCATGGCGCCCACCGAACAGATCCGGACGGCGCGCAGCGGACAAATTCCGACCTCGCATGACGAACAATTCCCCGCGACGCCGGCGCTCTCGGCGATGCGGTTTCAGAGCGGCGGGACTCAGCTGGTCGCCCGGAACCCTCTCCCTGCCCCTTTCCCCGGCGGACCGGGGCGAGGGGACCGGACGGAAGCAATCTCCGTTGCGGCAAGTCGCATGGCTCAGGACCCTCCGCGGATGCGGACGGCGCGCGGCGAGCAGATTCCAACCGCGCCGGGCGAGCAGACCCCGACGGTCCGGGGCGAGCAGATGCGGATGGCGCCGGGCGAGCAGGTGCGGATGGCGCCGAGCGAGCAGATCCGGACGGCGCCGAGCGAGCAGATTCCGACGGTCCGGGGCGAACAGATTCCGGCGGCTCCGGGCGAGCAGATTCCGACGGCGCCGGGCGAGCAGCACCTCGCCCCGCCGCCTTCCTCCGGTCCCCTCGCCCCGCGAAGTGGGGAGAGGGTCAGGGAGAGGGGTCCGCAAGTCACTGTGGCGCGCGCGGAGCAGATCCCCATGGCGCCCGCCGAACAGATCCGGACGGCGCGCAGCGAACAAATTCCGACGTCGCATGACGAACAATTCCCCACGACGCCGGCGCTCTCGGCGACGCGCCCTCAGAGCGGCGGGTCTCAGCTGGTCGGCCGGACCCCTCTCCCTGACCCTCTCCCCGGCGGACCGGGGCGAGGGAACCGGAAGGAAGCAATCTCCGTTGCAGCAAGTCGCATGGCTCACGACCTTCCGCGGATGCGGACGGCACGCGGCGAGCAGATTCCAACCGCGCCGGGCGAGGCGCCGAGCGAGCAGATCCCGACGGCGCCGAGCGAGCAGATTCCGACGGCGCGGGGCGAGCAGATTCCGACGGCGCCGAGCGAGCAGATTCCAACGGCGCCGGGCGAGCAGATCCCGACGGCGCCGGGCGAGCAGATGCGGACGGCGCCCGACGAGCAGCACCTCGCCCCGCCTCCCCCCTCCGGTCCCCTCGCCCCGCGAAGCGGGGAGAGGGTCAGGGAGAGGGGTCCGCAAGTCACTGTGGCGCGCGCAGAGCAGACCCCCATGGCGCCCGCCGAACAGATCCGGACGGCGCGCAGCGAACAAATTCCGACGTCGCATGACGAACAATTCCCCGCGACGCCGGCGCTCTCGGCGACGCGGTTTCAGAGCGGCGGGACTCAGCTGGTCGGCCGGACCCCTCTCCCTGGCCCTCTCCCCGGCGGACCGGGGCGAGGGGACCGGAAGGAAGCAGTCTCCGTTGCAGCGAGTCGCACGGCTCAGGACCCTCCGCAGATCCCGACGGCGCGGGGCGAGCAGATTCCCACGGCGCCCGGCGAGCAGCACCTCGCCCCGCCTCACCCCTCCGGTCCCCTCGCCCCGCGAAGCGGGGAGAGGGTCAGGGAGAGGGGGCCGCAAGTCCCTGCGGCGCATGCGGAGCAGATCCCGATGACGCCCGCCGCACAGATCCCGACGGCGCGCCGCGAGCAGATCCCGACCGCACGTGACGAGCAACAACTCCCCGCGCCATCCCCCTCCGGACCCCTCTCCCCGCGAAGCGGGAAGACCGCCAGGCAGAGCGGTCCGCAAGTCACTGCGGCGCGCGCGGGGCAGACCCCGGCGGTGCACGCGCAGCAAATCCCGTTCGCCCACGCCGAGCAAATCCCGACCTCCAAAGACGAGCAGCTCCTCGCGATGCCGGGTCTCCCGGCGTCGAGGGGTTCGCAAATCCGCACAGCGTATCGCGGGGACGTCCCGGCGTCGCACGGCGCGCCGCTCCCCGCGGCGCCGCCCCCGTCCGGTCTTCGATTCTCGCGAAGCGGCGAGAGAGGGGCGCAGGTCCGCGCGGCGTACGGCGAGCAGGTCCAGCTGACATCGGCTCCCGCACGGTCGGTCGGCGAAGCGAGGGCAGGGGACCGCAAGGGTGCGGCGCTCGCAGGCAAGGATCAGCAAGGCGCTGATCGGGGCATCGCGACGCGGAAGGTGTCGGCGCCGACGGACCTGGACGCGGCGACCGGAAGGGCGACAGTGCTCGGGGCTCCCGTGTCGGCACCGTCACCGTCGCCGTCCTTGCGTTCGCCGTCGTCGCCGCCGCTCCCCTCGCCGCGTTCGCCGTCGCCGCCGCTCCCCTCGCCGCGTTCGCCGTCGGCGTCGTCGCCGCCGTCGCCGCCGTCGCCGTCGTCTGACTCAGCGTCGCAGACCGAGTCTCTTCGCGACTCATCCGACGAGCCCGACACGGATCTCCGCGTCGAGGATTCGCCTTCCGTGAAGGCTCCGCCCCAGATTCGTCTTGAAGTTGTCGAAAAGAAGATCGGCTCAATTCCCACTCGCGATAAGGGCGATTCGCCCGCGAACAGCGCCGCCCAGATTCATCCAGCCACGCTGGTCGGCCACGGCGCCGTGCCCGCTGCGATCCTGCAGCGCCCCGCGTTCCTGACTCACGGTCAGGGTCACCCGGGCCAGGCCGGAGCGCATGCGCCGGCCCACGGACCGGTCGCGCGACCCGCCGCGCACCCGGTGACGCCGCCACATCTGGTCGCGTCGCCTCCCGCGCCGGGCTCGCGGCGCGCCGACGAGCTCTTGTCCGCGCCCGCGCCTTTTGTCGCCGGCATGCCCGCCCCGACCTCGACTTCATCTCCGTTCGCCACAGCCGCCATCCCCGCGACGCAGGACCCCACGCTGTTCGCGCTCGCGCCGCCTCCGCCCGCCATGCCCGGCCCGCTGCTGGCCCAGGTCTCCGAGGACCTGTCGGTGCGCGCCACCATCCTGTCCGAGCGGGCCGTGCTGTCGATCGACACCGGCACCGCGCGCGAGCTGGCGCTTCACTTGCGCGTCAAGGACGGCGTCACCGACGTGCGCCTCAGCGGCGCCGGCGCCGAGACCCTGGACGTTCGCCAGCAGGACCTGCGCGCCGCTCTGGCCAGCGAAGGACTGACCCTGGGCAGCTTCGACTCCGGCCAGTCGTCGTCGTCGACGTCGCGCCACGCCGAGGCCGAGCCCTCCGACCGCGCACCCGCGCCACCGTCGCGTCCGCAGGCCCCCACCGGCCCGACGACCGCCGCGCCCGCCACGACCCGCGATTCGACCAGCAACGCCCCCGCCGCCAAGCGCGGCGTTCACGTGACCGCCTGAAAGGAGCTCCGACACCATGCCCGCAGCCATACCCGGACTCGATACCACGCCGCTGAAGCCGCCCACGACGGCCGATCGGACGGGCTCGAGCAAGCTCGGCAAGGATGACTTCCTCAAGCTGCTGATGGCCCAGCTGGCCAACCAGGACCCGACGTCGGGGGCCGACAACCAGGCCTTCGTCGCCCAGCTGGCGCAGTTTGCCGGGCTCGAGGCCGCCGAGGGGACCAATACCCGCCTCGACACCCTGCTGACCGCTCAGGCCGCCAACAGCGCCAACGCCGCGGTCGGATTCATCGGCAAGGTGGTCGATTACCGCACCGACGCGATGAATCTGCAGCCCGGCCTGTCGGCCACGACGCAGGCATCGCTGAGCGGCGCCGCCAGCAGCGTCACGGTCGCGGTCGCCGACAGCGGCGGCAACAAGGTGCGCACCATCAAGATGGGCGCGCAGCTCCCCGGTACCGTCGGCGTCACCTGGGATGGCAACGACGACGGCGGTCACCGCCTGCCGCCCGGGTCTTACAGCGTCAGTGTCAGCGCCACCGACGCCGCCGGCAAGGCCGTCGACGTCAGCTTGCAGGGGAACGGGACCATCACCGGCGTCCTCTTCGACAACGGTGTCCCCCGTCTCAAGGTCAACGGAAGCCTCGTCCAGATGTCAGCAATCACTTCAATCAACGAAAGGAATACCCCATGAGTCTCATCTCGTCCCTTTACACAGGTGCCACCGGTCTCGAAGCCAATAGCACCGATCTGTCGGTGATCGGCGACAACATCGCCAACGCCAACACCATTGGCTTCAAGCAGAGCCGCGCGGCCTTCCAGGACGCGATGTCTCAGCAGATGATCGGCGCCGGCACGGCGCTGTCCCAGCTGGGGCTCGGCACCCGGCTCGAGGCGGTGCAAAAGATCATCACCCAGGGCGCGCTCACCAACACCGGGCTCGCCACCGACCTGGCCATCGACGGAAACGGCTTCTTCGTGGTCAGCGGCGCCCACAACGGCACCGACGGCCAGTTCTACACGCGCGCCGGCCAGTTCACGCTCGACAACACCGGCACGCTGGTGAACCTGGAAGGCCTGCACGTCCAGGGCTACACCGCCAACACGGCGGGCGTGGTCGGTACCACTCCGGGCGACCTCGCCTTCGGCGATACCGCCTGGCCGGCGGTGGCGACCACCACCGTGGGGCTCAAGGGCAACCTCAGCGCCACCACGCCGATCCCGATCGTCCCCTTCGACCCGCTCAACCCCTCGACCACATCGCAGGCGTCGAGCAGCGTCACCGTCTACGACTCCCTGGGCACGGCCCATCAAGTCGACGCCTACTTCGTGAAGACGGCGGCAGGAGCCTGGGACTGGCATGCGATGACCGACGGCGGCGGCCTGACCGGCGGCATCGCCGGCACCCCCACCGAGATCGCGAACGGCACGATGACCTTCGACACGTCGGGAAACCTGAGCGCCATGACGACTGCGGCCACCAATTTCAACCCGCTCGACGCTGTCAACCCACAGCCGCTGACCTTCAACTTCGGTGACCCCACCGGCGCGGGCGGTACGGGCCTGCTCGGGCTCAGCCAGTTCGCCAACGGGTCGGGCATGACCCAGACCAGCCAGGACGGCTTCTCCGCTGGTTCGCTGACCCATGTCTCGATCGACAAGGACGGCAGCGTCAACGGCACCTTCACCAACGGCCAGAACCGCGTGCTCGGGCGGCTGGCGACGGCGCTGGTCAAGGCGCCCGACCAGATGGACCGCGTGGGCGGCAATCTGTTCGCGGCGACCGCCGGGTCGGGGCAGGCCACCCTGGGAGCGGCCGGCTCGGTGGGCCGCGGCACCATCGTGGCGGGCGCGCTGGAGCAGTCCAACGTCGACCTGGCCAACGAGTTCGTGCGCATGATCGCGGCGCAGCGGGCTTACCAGGCCAACGGCAAGACCATCACCACCGCCGACTCGCTCCTCCAGGAGCTGATGCAGATCAAGCGCTAGTCGCTAACGCGCCTTCGGCGCTGCCGGGGGGCTGAGAACAGCGTGACGCTGGCCGCGCGGGGGGTCGATCTGGTCCCCCGCCGGCAGATTCAAGTGCTGGCAAGTTCAGGTGTTCGGAGAAAGCCGCCGATGAAGCATTCGGCGGCGAAAGGGATGGATAATCGAATGATTGCTGTAACTCGACTCGGGGGCGCGGAGGTGGTGATCAACGCCGATCTCATCGTGACCGTCGAGAAGACGCCGGACACGGTCATCACGCTGACGACCGGAGACCGGATCATGGTCCGCGAATCGGTGGAGGAGGTGGTCGCGCGCGCAGCCATGTTCCGCCACCGCGTGCTGCAGGGGCCCGGGGTGCGCGCCGACGCGCGCGACCACGCGGCTGGGCTGGGCGGCGGGACCGTCCCGGCGCGCGATCGGTCATCGGAGGACGAGGGTTCATAGATGGATATCGGAACAATTGGCGGCATTGTCTTTGCGATCGCCTGCATCCTGGGCGGTCAAGCGCTGGAAGGCGGACACGCCGGCTCGCTGGTGCAGGCGACAGCCGCGATCATCGTGCTCGGCGGCACCATGGGCGCCGTCCTGGTCTCGTTTCCCATGAGCGACGTGAAGCGCGGCCTGGGCCTGGCGAAGTTGGCATTCAAGGAGAAGAAGAGCGACGTCGGCGATCTCATCAAGCAGGTGGTCGAGCTGGCCGGCATCGCGCGCCGCGAAGGCGTGCTGGCGCTGGAGCAGCGCATGGCCGAGATCAAGGATCCGTTCCTCAAGCGGTCGGTCGGCTTCCTGGTCGACGGCGTCGACGCCGCGGTGGCGCGCGACGCGCTGGAGACCGAGATCAACACCGAGGCCGAAGAAGGGGTCGCGGCGGCCAAGGTCTTCGAGGCCGGCGGCGGTTATAGCCCCACCGTCGGCATCATCGGCGCCGTGCTGGGTCTCATCCACGTCATGGAGAACCTGTCCGACCCCTCCAAGCTCGGCGGCGGCATCGCGACCGCGTTCGTCGCCACGGTGTACGGCGTCGGCATCGCCAACCTGTTCTTCCTTCCCATGGCCAACAAGATCAAGCGCAAGCTGCACATCGAGAAGGAGCGCAAGACCCTGATCGCCGAGGGCGTGCTCTCGATCCAGGCCGGCCTCAACCCGCGCGTTCTGGAAGAGAAGCTGGCCGCCTACGCCGGCCACCACGCGCCGCCCAAGAGCGCGGACGCGGGAGCGGCCGCCGAGAAGGCTTGATAGCAAGTGGCCAAGAAACCCAAACACGAAGAGCACGAGAACCACGAGCGATGGCTCGTGTCGTACGCGGACTTCATCACCCTGCTGTTCGCGTTCTTCGTCGTGCTCTATTCGATCAGCCGCGTCGACAACAAGCGCATGGCGCAGGTGCAGCAGTCGATCAAGTTCGCGCTCCACTTCAAGGGCACGGGCGGTATCGATCAGCTCCCGATGTTCGAGGGCCCGCCCGTCGAAGGCGGCAAGTGCAAGACCCAGCGTGGTGCGGACGAGCGCCCCAAGACCAAGCAGCGCGAGGCGGCGGAGAAGGCGCGCAAGCGCATGGAGAAGAAACTGAAGATCTACTTGCAGATGCGTCCGCAACCCTCGGCCGTGCAGGTCGAGACCGAGCGCGATCGCATGACCGTGCGCCTGTCGGCCGCGCACTTCTTCGATCCGTCACAGGCCGCGATCCGGCCCGAGATGATCCCGATCCTGGACCTCATCGCCGAGGAGCTGGCGACCCTGGGCATGCCCCTGCGCGTCGAGGGCCACACCGACGAGAACCGACTTGGCTCGGGGCGCTTCCGCGACAACTGGGAGCTGTCCACCTCACGCGCCGCCGCCGTGGCCAGCTACCTCGAGGGCGCGCACCACATGGAAGGCAAGCAGCTGTCAGCCGCGGGCTACGGCTCGACGCGTCCCCTGGTCCCCGGCCGCACCGCCGTCGCTCGCGAGGCCAACCGCCGCGTCGAGATGGTGGTCCAGTTCGAGCCCGGCTCAGATTAGCGAGATGTCGCAAGGTGTCTCTTGCTCCACCGACGGCCGACGATCCGGGTCGCTGGCTATGCTGTCGCTGCGCTCCGGTGCTCACATAGCGGACTATGCTCCGCTCCGGTGCTCGCGCCAGCTACGCCATCGACCCGGCTTGTCGGCCGCCTTCTAAGAATCGGTCTTGTCGGACCGGACCGGATCGGATGGACTCGGAAGGTGCGGAGCGCTTTTGGCTTCGCCTGGCGGGGGAGAAGTCGCGTAGAGTCGGCGGTGATGGGGCGCAAGGTCGCTTTCCTGGGCGCGACCAAGGGAATGGGACGCGCGCTGGCGCGCCATCTGGTCGCGCGCGGCGACCGGCTGTTCCTGCTCGGGCGCGACCTCGACGACCTGCAGCGCAGCGCCCGCGACCTGGAGGTGCGCGCCGGCGCCGGCGCCGGGCAGGGTGGGGCGCCGGGCGCCAGCGCGGTGGGCGTGGCGTCGTGTGACCTGGAACGGCCGGACACCTTCGCGCCGGCGCTGGTCGCGGCCGAGGCCGCGCTGGGCGGGCTCGACACCGTGGTGGTCACCGGCGCGATGTTCGCGACCCAGGATGCGCTGGAGGCCGACGGCGAGCTGGCGCGACGCTTGCTGACCGTCGATTTTGCGCACACCGTGGTCTTCTGCGAGGAGGCGCGCCGCCGCTTGCTCGCGCGCGGCGGCGGCACGCTGTGCGTGTTCAGCTCGGTGGCGGGCGAGCGCGGACGTAAGCCGGTGATCCTGTACGGCGCCGCCAAGGCCGGTCTGTCGCGCTATCTCGAAGGGCTCGACCACAAGTTCCACGCGCGCGGCCTGCGCGTGGTGTGCGTCAAGCCAGGCTTCGTGCGCACCGGCATGACCGAGGGGCTGCGCCCACCCCCTTTCGCGGGCGACGCCGAAGGCGTGGCGGCGCGGGTGGCGCGCGCGATCGACCGGGGTCGCCCCGTGGTCTACGCGCCCGGGGTATGGGGACTGATCATGCTGGTGATCCGCTGGTTGCCCCGCTTCGTGATGCGGCGGATCGGGTTCTAGGGCCGGCCTTCGAGCTCCACCGGGTAAGGATTCTCATCGCCCTGGCACCGCTGCGTGATCTGCCTCCTGGCTGCCCGCGCGCGGGAAGGCCACCGTGAGGTCGAGGCCGCCACCCGGACGGGGACAAGCCGCTATGGTGGCGCCGTGCACGCGCGCGATGGACGCGACGATCGACAGGCCCAGGCCGGCGCCCTCCGCCGATCCCGTCCGGCTGGGGTTTAGCCGCCGGAAGGGCTGGAACAGCTCGTCGATCCGATCTTCGGGAATCTCCGGTCCGGTGTTGCTCACGGCCAGCGTCGCCGTGGCCGTGACCTGGATCTCGACCTGGCCGCCGGGACGATTGTGACGGACGGCGTTCTGCAGCAGGTTGGCCGCCAGCCGCTGCAGGAGCACGCGGTCGCCCCGAACCATCGCGGATTCCAGCTTGCAGATCACGCGAATGCCGTCCGGCGCCACCGTCTCTGCCAGCGCTTCGCGCACGACCTCGTCCAGGGCCACCGCTTCCTTGATCTCGAGATCCCGCTCGGCTTGAGCAAGCAGCAGCAATCCGTTGATGAGCCGTTCATTACGGCGGTTGATGGCCAGCAGATCCTCGCGCACACGGGCCAGCCGTTCGCGGTCGGGTTCGACCAGGCCGACCTGGATCGCCGTGCGTTCGATGGCCAGAGGCGTCCGCAGCTCGTGTGCTGCGTTGGCGATGAAGCGACGCTGGTTGTCCACCGCCGCCTCCAGGCGCCCCAGCATCGAATCGAAGGTGTCGGCGAGATCCGAGAGCTCGTCGCGCGCGCCGACGAGCGCGATCCGCTGGTGAAGGCTCGACATCGAGAGGCGGCGCGCGGTCTCGGTGATGCGATGGAGGGGCCGCAGCGCGCGACCGGTCAGCCACCAGCCCGCGCCGATCGACAGCAACGCGAGCGCGCCGACCGTCACCGCGCTGGCCAGCCACTGGTAGCGCAGCACCTGATCAGAGAATCGGTCGAGCTGCAGCCGGGGTCCCAGCGCCGCGGACCGTGGAGGTGGATAGGGGCCGAGCGCGGGGGTCAGCGGTTCGTTCAGCAGGCCGGGCACGCCGGGGATGCCGGCAGCTTGGCGGTGCAGGTTCTCGGTCAGCAGGGCGTTCATGGCGACGGTGAGCGACGCGGCGGTCGCCAGGAATAGACCGCTGTACCAGGCGGTCAGCCGCAAGCGAACGCTCCAACGCCTCACAGCTGGTACCCGACGCCGGGGATGGTCTGGATGCACGGCGGCGCGCCCAGCTTGGCTCGCAGCCTGCTCACGATCACGCGCACGACGGTGGTGAAGGGATCGATCTGCTCGTCCCAGGCCGAATCCAGCATGGCCTCGGCGCTGACCACCGCTCCGTTGGCCCGCATCAGCACCTCGAGTACGGCGAGCTCCTTTGCCGACAGCGACAGCGCGCGACCATCCCGGCTGACCTGGCGCAGCGCCACGTCCAGCACGATCCCGGCCCGGGTCAGGATCGGAGGCAGCGCTGGCTGGCTGCGCCGGCCCAGCGCCCGGATGCGCGCCACCAGCTCGTCGAAATCGAATGGCTTCGGCAAGTAATCGTCGGCGCCCAGACCCAGGCCGGCTACCCGTTCCGGGACCGAAGCGGCCGCGGTCAGCAGCAGGATGCGAGTACGCGCGCCCGACTGCGCTTGCTCGCGGCAGATCACGTCGCCATGGATTTCAGGCAGGTCCCGATCCAGCAGCAGAACGTCGTACTCGTTGGCAGCCAGCAACTGCGAGGCTTGCCCCCCGTCGTAGGCGACGTCGACGGCCATGCCCTGCTTGCGAAGCCCCTCGGCCACCAGGTTGGCTAGCATCCGCTCGTCTTCGGCAACCAGGACGCGCATCGGTCGATCCTACCTTCCTCGGGCTCGCTCGTCGTGCCCCCGATCCACTACCTCGCGGGACGTTACACCCGCGTTAACGACGGTGAGCGGCCCCCGCCCGGCATCGTCATCCACGTCGCGGTGCAACAGACGGCATGTTCACGCCGGCGTAACGTCCCATTCGATAGGCATGGGGGCATGACGAAACGCTCTCGGCACCTGGACATCGCGACCCGCCCCCGTCTTCGCTCGCTGATCCTGGTCGTCGCTCTGGCGGCGTGCCGGTCAGAAGACACACCGCACGATGCGGACGCGTCGCACGATGCGGGCGCGTCGAATGATGCGGACGGCTCGACCTGCAAAGATCCCGGCGCAGACGATCTGACGCCGCGCTTCGCCTTCAGCAGCGACGATAGGGGCGCGTTTCCGCCGCGGCCGGTCTGCATCGGCCCGGCAAACGACGGCGGTGACGGCGGCGGCGTGGCCGACTCTCCGGTCGCGCGGCCGGAGGTCGGACCGGGCGGCGGCGGACCCGCGCCGGGGTCCAGCGGTGGTGGTCCCGACGACGGCGACGACGCCCAGCCCCCTGACGGCGGCGCCACGACCGACGCACCGGCGGTGGTGCCACCCCCGGCCCTGAACCCGGTAGCCAACGAATACGGGACCAACGCCGACGTGGTCTTGCCGGACACGACCCAGAGCATCCTGGCCGACGCCTTCCTGGTCAGCTTGAACACCAACGCACGCCATTGTGAAACCTGCCATGGCCCCGACCAAAGCTGGAGCACGACGCCCGCCGCCTTTCAAGGACGCTTCGATCAGGGCCTACCCCACTTCAGCGGACGCTGCGACCGGTATCCGACCAACGACACCGCGACCAGAAACGACGATCTGGAGCCGATCTTTCGCAAGCGCGACGGCAGCAACAGCCCGCTCGCAGACCTGTCGACACCCGAGGCGCGCCGCCAGGCCTACTCGCTGCTCCTTGGCCGCGCGGTGATCCGGATTGGTCTGCCGGTACCGTCCGATGCCGATTTCGAGCTCGTCGCCGTCGATGACCCGTACGGGTTTGCGTCCGCCAAGGAGCTGTCGCTGTTCCGGCGTTCGCCGCCGATGGCCAACCTCCGGTTCAGCACCACCGTCATGTGGGACGGCCGGGAGAACCGCCCTTGCGAGACCCTGACCACGAGCCTCACCCACCAGGCCGAGCATGCCATCACCGGACACGCCGAAGGCACCCGACCGTCGCAGGCGATCCTGCAAGAGATCGTGACCGCCGAGCTGGCCCTGTACGTCGCCCAGTTGATCCACAGCCGCGCCGGACAGCTGAACGACGACGGCGCGCACGGCGGACCCTACTTCCTGGCCCAGGTGCCATTTTACCCGGACATCAACGCCTTCGACCGGCGCGATCCGCGCGGACAATCCTACAGCGCCCAGGTGTTCACGCTTTATCCCGCGTGGCGTGCGCTGCCCGCCGATAGCGAAGCCAACCGAGCGCGCGCCCAGGTCGCCGAGGGTGAGCGCCTGTTCAACAGTCGGCCTTTCACCATCAGCGGCGCGTCCGGCTTCAACGACCAGCGCGGGCGCGGCGACATCACTGCGACCTGCGGAGCGTGTCATAACACCCCCAATGTCGGAACCAACTCCGAAGGCAGGTTCATCGACATCGGGATCAGCGACGAGCGCAACCGTGCGCCCGAGCTGCCCCTCTACACCTTCCGGGCCGGGCTAACGGGAGAAATCAGAAGGTCCGTCGATCCCGGGCGCGCGCTGATCTCCGGCCGCTGGCAGGACTTGAACGGCTTCAAGGTTCCTTCGCTGCGCGCCCTGGCCGGCCGCGCCCCGTACTTCCACGACGGCTCGGCGCCGTCCCTGGAGGCGGTGATCGACTACCATGACCAGCGCTTCGCCATCCACCTGACGCCGGACGAGAAGGCCGCGCTGGCGATGTTTCTGAGCGCGCTGTGAGCCGGGACCGGACCCGAACGCCAACACCCGCCACCCGGATCGGGTCCGTGAACGGTCACCCTGAGACGCTCGGCCCGATCCGGTTGCCAAGCTTCGCGCCAGGTTGGACAATGACGTCGCCTTGCCGCTCGTTTCGCCGTCACATCTGTTGGGGGCGGTCATCATCGCGCTGACCGCGGCGCCCCCCGCGCACGGCTTCGTGAGAGAAACCATCGGCTACAACACCGGCGTCGGGTTGCATTGGCGGGACGGGTGCATGTTGATCGCGGTCCCGGACCCGCAGTCACCTCAGGTGACCTGGGACGAATTGTTCAACGCGGTCGAGGCGGCGGCCGCCAGCTGGACTGACGCCGGGGCGAGCTGCGGGGGTGGCCTTCAATTCAGGGTCGCAAAGACCAATGCGAGCGGCCTGGGCGCGCAGGATGACGGTGTCAACGCGGTGATCTTTCGCCGCGCGAACTACTGTGACAGCCAGAGCTCCTCGCCACGTTGCGATCCGCTCTCCCTGGCCATCACCTGGCTGTACAACGTCAATCAAACCTCCGATCCGTCAGACGGGACCATTTCTGGGATCGACATCGAGGTCAACGCCGAGAGCTACCAATGGGCTGCGCCGGGCGACGGCACAGGACGGACTAATGACCTGCAATCCATGCTGGTGCACGAGCTCGGCCACGCCCTCGGTCTCGATCACAACTGCTATCAAGCTGGTCTCGGTTTGCCGAGGCCGACAGACGATCAGGGCAACGCCGCTCCCGACTGCGCCAGCGCCGCGCCGGATGTCGCCGCGTCGGTCATGTTTCCGAGGGCGAGCTACACCACCTTGCGGACGACTCTGGCGAGCGACGACGTGCGCGGCGTGTGCTCGATTTTTTCCGGTCCGCAGCCGTCTCGCTGCATCGGTAGGCTCACCCCGGCCAGCGGGTGCACCGTCGCGGGTCATCCCAGCGCTTCGGGCGGTCCGCTCTGGATTTTGTCCTTCCTGATTGTGGTCGTGACTCGGCCCATGGGGAAGCGGCGCTGCCGCGCGCGGCGATTTTCTGCTTGACCAAAGAGGCGCAGCCGGGATGCTCTCGCGTGCGTAGAGGCAACTCCCGCGGTCCGTTCGTCCGGCGAAGGGAGAGGGTGTTGATGGAATGGCGTTGGTTGGTCGTCGTCGGAGCCTTGGCGTCGTGCGCGTCGGATGACGTGTCGCCCATGCCTTGCCACGACCAACCGGCGTCCGGTGAGGTCTGTATCGGCGGCGGCGTTTTCGTCATGGGACATGCTCCGCTCCCCGATCCGCGGGCGTTTCCCTTGGACCGCCTCTATGCCCCTGCTCACCAGGTCTCGCTGCCTCCTTTCTTCCTCGACGTGCGGGCGGTCACGAATGGCGAATACACGGCTTGTCTTGACGCGGGTGCCTGTCCCGACGAGTGCCAGAGCGGCACGGGCGCGTGCAACAGCGCCTCGTCGTTCTACGACCGTTACCACCTGCGTGACCCCGCGCTGGCGAACTACCCAGTCGCAACCGCCGTGGATCGCGGCGCCGAGGCCTATTGCCACTGGGTGGGCAGGCGTCTCCCCACAGAAGCCGAGTGGGAGCGCGCGGCGCGTGGGCCGCACAATACGGACTATCCGTGGGGCAACGATGCCCCGGACTGCTCGCGATACGCGTGCGACCTCGTCCCGCTCGGCGACCCACCTTCCAAGCCGTTCACACCGGTCGGGGCCTATCCGGTCGATCGGATCACGGGCGACGTGAGCCCGGAAGGCGTCCGTTCCCTGGTGACCGGCGTGGCCGAGTTCCTGCACGACTGGTACTACGCATATCCGTTCGACAACGGCGAGCCCATTCCGAGCCCGCACGGCGAACCCTCGGCGGCCTCGGCGAGCCAGAGCGCGCGCGGGAACATCCTGGCGTTGTTGCCGATCTATAAAGGCGAGGTCGTTCTTCCACCGGACCAGGCGATCGAGCCGTTCCCTCAGCCCGCCTGGTCGCGGGCAGGTGTTTCCTGGACCAGCAGCGGCGGCATTCGTTGCGCTCGCGATGATCGTTGACCTGATGACAAAACAGGGGGTGTGGGGACCGGAGTCGTGAGAGTTCCCGGGGGCCCCCTTGCCAGCGTCGATGTCCGCCCTCTTGACCTGCTCGCGCGAAGCTTGGTCTCGGTGAGATCCAGGGCTGCCGACACCTGACCGATGCTTCGGTCGCCGAGCTTGCACAGCCTCGCTGCCTCCGCCTTGAACCCGGGCGTGAACTTCCTTCGGTTCTTTCTTGCCATGTGACGCTCCTCGCTCGTTCTCGCGCCTGTCGGAGTGTTCACGAAAACCCTGAGGAGGATCGTGCGAGCTTGATCCCGGGGTCGCAATCCGTGGCAGAATGCCGCCAGGGGTGTTGAGATGGGCTCAGCAGCGGCCGCCATACCACCAGGAGGCTTCTCTCGGTTCGGCATCTGCTGGGTGCTTGCGAGTGCTCTCGCGAGTTGCTCCGGCCACGGGCGGCCCGGCGCGGATGGCCAGGTGCTCGACCCCGGTACGAAAGGCATGCACCGTCTGAACGCGACCGAATACAACAACACCGTGGCAGACGTCCTGGGCACGACGTTGCAGCCTGCGAACAGCAGCTGGCGCGGCGGAGAGCTCGCCGGCTTCGACAACATCGCGGCCGTGCTCGGAGTCGACGAAGCTCAGTACCAACGCTACTTCGATGCTGCCCAGGCCCTGGCCACGGAGGTGATGGCGTCGGACAAGCTCCGCGCCCGGTTCGTCTCGTGCGAGCTCACGAATCCCGGGTGCGTCACGTCCAGTATCGAACGCGCCGGGCTGCGGCTCATCCGGCGCCCGCTCGACCCAGACGAGCGACAGACCTACCGGCACGTCTACGACTCGGCGCGGGAGTCGGGCGACGATGAGCCAGGCGCATTCGCGCTCGTGTTGCAGGCGATGCTGTCCAGCGCCGAATTCCTCTTCCGCATCGAGCTCGATCCCGACCCCGCATCGACGGCCGCGCATCCCCTGCGGCCCTTCGAGCTCGCCTCACGGCTGTCGTACTTTCTCTGGAGCAGCGCGCCC
>DASRQZ010000138.1:0-3177 GCA_035696125.1 Polyangia bacterium | reverse complement strand
TCGTCGCTGACGTGGTCCGGTCGTTTCCGGCTGAAGCCGGCCCTGCCCTGAGGTGGGAGCCGCTGGTAACGGAACAGCCCGGCTTCGATGATGCCGTGGAGCCGTCGCGGCCGTCGCGGGCGCCGGCGATCCCGTCCGATGTGCCCGCGCCCGCGGCCTCCCGGTCGTCGCCACCCGACGGGTTGGTCCCGGCGCTGTTGAAGCGCGCGCGCGACGTCGCCCGCCGCCTGCTGGGGGTGCCGGCGCGCGATCGTCTGGTGCCGGCGCTGCGCGCCTATACGCGCTTCATGCCCCGAGGGTCTGGCAAGTCGGCCCTGTGGCGGTGGGTGATCGCGCCCCACTTCGGCTGGCTGGCCCACGACTTCGAGGCCAGCACCCGTTTCGGCGCCCGGCTGAGAGGGAACACCCAGGACTTCATCCAGCGGCACGTCTACTACTTCGGGCTGTGGGAACCGAACCTCACCGCTTTTCTCGCGCGGCGGCTGCGGCCCGGGGACGTGTTCATCGACGTCGGCGCCAACATCGGCTACTTCGCTCTGCAGGCGGCCAGGCTCCTCGGACCGACCGGCTCCGTGGTCGCGATCGAGGCGTCGCCCAGCATCTACGACATGCTCACCAGGAACCTGGCGCTCAACGGCGCCCGGAACGTCCGCGCGGTCAATGTGGCGGTCGCCGATCGGCCGTCGATGTTGCAGCTCTTCCGGGGGCCGATCGACAACTGCGGGGGAACCTCGCTGGTGGTCGACGGTACGCCGGGGTCGACCTTCGAGTGCGTCGTGCGCGCGGAGCCGCTGGGTGAGATCGTCAGCGCCGAGGAATGGCGCCGCGCGCGGCTGGTGAAGATCGACGTCGAGGGGGCGGAGGCTGACGTCGTGGCCGGGATGTTGCCGCTGCTGGCCCGGGCGCCGCGCGATCTGGAGCTGGTCGTCGAGATAGCGCCCGACATGCTGGAGAAGCAGGGCAAGCGCCCCGAGGACGTTCTCAAGATCTTCCGCGCGGCGGGTTTTCACGCCTATCGCATCGAGAATGACTACACGGCCGCCAGCTACCTCAATCCGGCGACCGCGCGCCGCCCCACGCGCATCACCGAGCCCCTGGTCACCCAGACCGACGTGGTGTTCTCGCGCACCGACGCCGCGGTACTGTAGGGCCGTGCCAGATGACACGGTAGGGGCCGACGCCGCCGATCAGGCGGCGGTCGTGCGCGGTAGTATCTGGCTGATCTCGGCGGGCGCCGTCAGCCGGGCGCTCGGCATCGTGGGGACGTTGATCCTGACCCACCTCATCACCCCGCTGGCCTACGGCGAGGTCTCCGACGCGGTGGTGGTGATCTACACCGCCAACATGCTGGCCAACGCCGGCGTCGGCGTCTACGTCATCGCTCACCCGCACGCCGAACCAGGCGAGCTCTTTCACGCCGCGCTGTTGCACATCGGCCTCGGCGCGCTGTTCATCGTGCCCGTGTTGATCTTCGGCCCGCTGCTCGGTCCCGCGTTCGGCGCCCCCACGATGGGCCGCTATCTCCCCGGGCTCGCCATCGCGGTCATGGCCGAGCGGGTGAACATGTTGCCGGAGCGGCTCATCTTCCGGCAGATGCGCTTCGGCGTGTCGAGCCTCCAGCGCGCGGGCGCCGAGGTGCTCTTCACCTTGGTCTCGGTCGCCGGCGCGGCTGCGGGGTGGGGGGGGATGGCGATCGTCGCGGGCAACGTCGCTCGCTCGGCCTGCCGCACGCCGCTGCTCTTCGTGCTGGTCAGCTGGCGTGAGTGGCTGGCGCCGTGCCGCCTGCGCCGGGAGGTGTTCGCGCGCATCCTGCGCTTCGGCTTGCCGATATCGCTGGGGCAGCTCCTGGGTTTCGGTTTGCGGCGCTGGGACAACCTCATGGTCTCTCATTTCCACGGTGCCGCCGCCGCGGGCGCGTACAACCTGGCCTACAACCTGGCCGACATCCCGGCGGTGCAGATCGGTGAGCAGATCACCGACGCGCTCCAGGTGTCGATGGCGCGTAGCCGCGATACCACGCCTGAACGGCAGCTCGTCCGGTCGCTGGCGGCGCTGGCCTTCATCATGACGCCCATGGCGGTGGGGCTGGGCGCGGTCGCGCCCACGCTGGCGGTGTCGTTCCTCGACCGGCGCTGGATCGACGTCGGACCGATGTTGATGTGGCTGTCCGTGATCTCGTTCCCGCGCCCGCTGAGCGGGCTTGGCACCGCATACATGCAGGTCAAGCACCGCAGGCCGATGTTCCTCGCGCTCGACGTCTTCACCGTGCTGGTCCTGCTGCTCAGCCTGGCGACGCTGGGTCGACTGAGCCCGGTCGCCGCCTGCATCGCCGTCGGCGCGACGTTCTTCCTGCGCCTGGCCGGCACCGGATTCTTGCTCTGGAAGATCGACGGCGTCCCGCTGTGGGACTTCTTCCGGCCGCAGATTCCCCCGGTGATCGCCGCCCTGATCATGGCGGCGGTCGTGACCGCGGTGCGCCTCGCGCTGGGGCACCTCGGCGCGCCGGGCGTCGTGTCGCTGATCGCCCAGGTCGTCATCGGCATCGCGGCGTACGCCGCCGCGGCCTGGTTCGTCGCGCGCGACGCCTTCCGGCAGTTCTCGACCTTGCTGCGCACGACGCTGGGCCGGCGCCTGCGTCGCAAGACGCGGATATCCGGGCCTGGTGCTGGCGCCGCGACGACCTGACGGTCCATGGTGCGTCAGCGAGCGACTCAGCGGTCGTCAGTGCAGGGCCGGTTCTTCGGGGTCGTGATAGCTCTTGCGGCCAGCCATGCGGACGGCGAGCCAGGCGAAGTTCTCCACGTCGATCGGTTTCGAAAGAAATGCATCGATCCCCGCCGGTCTGTTCGCAGCCGAGATCGCCGCCGCGCTGATCGCCACCACCGGTATCTCACGCAGGGTCTTGCTGGTCTCTCGAATGTGACAGAAGGTCCAGCCATCCATCACCGGCATCATCAGATCGAGAAGAATGAACGCCGGGGGTTCCTGGAGCGTGGTCAGAACCTCGAGAGCCTCGCGTCCGTGCCTGGCATCCGTGGTCGCGAAGCCGGCGTCCTCGAGCAGCTCCCCAAGCGCCGTCCGGATCCCCTCGTCGTCATCGATGACCAGCACCAGCGGCCGTTTCGCCGTCGAGATGGACGTCGGTTCGATGTTGTCGCATTGGTTCATGTGGCCCCC
>DASRQZ010000137.1:0-76376 GCA_035696125.1 Polyangia bacterium | reverse complement strand
CGGCTGCGCCGTGGGCGCGTTCCTGGCCGCGCGCGTCGCGATGACCTCGATGCCAGAGCTGGTCGCCATGCTGCACAGCTTCGTGGGCGCCGCGGCCGTGCTGGTCGGCATCGCGACCTACCTGCAACCCGGCGCCGAGGTGGCGGCGGCGCGCTCGGTGCACCTCATCGAGATCGACGTGGGCGTTCTGGTCGGCGCCGTGACCTTCAGCGGATCGATCATCGCCTTCGGCAAGCTGCGCGGAGTCGTCGGTAGCAAGCCGTTGCTGCTGCCGGGGCGTCACTTCGTGAATCTATTGCTGCTCGCCGCCTGCGTGGCGCTGGGCGGGCTGTTCCTGCGCGCGCCCGCTCCGCTATCCGAGACCGGCCAGCTGTGGGGCGGCGGCCTGGCGCCGCTGCTGGTCATGACCGCGATCGCGCTCGGGCTGGGTGTGCATCTGGTCATGGCGATCGGCGGCGGGGACATGCCGGTCGTGGTGTCGCTGCTGAACAGCTACTCGGGGTGGGCGGCCGCCGCCGCCGGGTTCATGCTGTCCAACGATCTGCTGATCATCACCGGCGCGCTGGTCGGCAGCAGCGGCGCCATCCTGAGCTACATCATGTGCCGGGCGATGAACCGGTCGATCTGGAACGTCGTGCTGGGCGGCTTTGGCGCCACCGAGTCGGCGCCGCGCCCGGCGGGCGGCGCGGTCGAGCCGGCCGGCAAGGTGAACGAGACCACCGTCGAGCAGGTCGCCGAGCTGCTGCTGGCCGCGCGCAGCGTGATCATCGTGCCCGGCTACGGCATGGCGGTCGCGCAGGCCCAGCATCCGGTCAAGGAGATCTCGTCCCTGCTTGCCGGAAAGGGGGTCAAGGTGCGCTACGCGATCCACCCGGTCGCCGGCCGCTTGCCAGGGCACATGAATGTGCTCCTGGCCGAGGCCAACGTCTCTTACGAGATCGTCAAGGAGATGGATGAGATCAATGAGGACTTTCCATCCACTGACGTGGCCATGATCATCGGCGCCAACGACATCGTGAATCCCAGCGCGCAGACCGACACCTCGAGCCCGATCTACGGCATGCCGGTGCTGGAGGTCTGGAAGGCGGCGCGGGTGGTGATGCTCAAGCGCGGCATGTCGGCCGGCTACGCCGGCGTCGACAACCCGCTGTGCTACAACGACAACACCCTGATGCTGTTCGGCGACGCGCGCCAGAGCGTCACCAAGCTGCTCACGGTGCTGCGCGGGAACTGAGGCGCGCCAGGCGAGCCCGGGCATCACCCGCGGCGACGTGGTCGGGCGCGCGCCGCAAGAACGCACGCAGCGACGCCTGCGCCTCGGGGTCACGATGCAGGGCCTCCAGCGCCAGCGCGCGGCCCAGCAAGGCATCCGCGTCTGTCTCCGCCGCCCCTCCCGTCCCCTCGCCCCCGTCCTTCCCCCCTCCTGTCCCCTCGCCCCCGTCCTTCCCCGCTCCTGTCCCCTCGCCCCCGTCTGCGTCGTCTGCGAGGGAGAGGGCCAGGGAGAGGGGGTCCGTCGCGCTGCCGCGCCCCTCCGCGTTCCGCCCCAGCGCCACCTCGAACCCGGCCAGCGCCTCCGCAGCGCGCCCTAGCCGCAAAAGCGCGTACCCTTCGCGCACGCGCGCCTCGCGGCCAGACAGCTCGTGCCACAGCCGCGCCGACGCCGCCGCGTCGCCGACCTGGAGCTCCAGGGCCGCCAGAGTCGCGCGCTGCTCGGAACGCAGGCAGCTCAACCCGGCGCGATAGGCCTCGCGCGCCGGCGCCGGCGCGCTGGCCGCGCGCTCGACATAGTAGTCCCCGAGGCGCGCTTGCCAGCAGCGCGGATCGACGGGCGACGCCGCCGGTGGCTCCGCCAGCGGCGCGGTGCGCAGGCCGGTCGCCGCCGCGTAGTGGAAGGTCAGCGGAAGCTCCCAGCGGCGGATACCAGCGTCGTGTTCGGGTCCGCGGCGCGCGAAGATCAGCGCCTCGCTGTCGCGGTAGACCAGCGCCCACAGCGCCGGGTCGAACAGGGCGGCGCGCGGATTGACGGCGGGGTAGGTGATGAGCGCGGCGGTCACCGTGAAGCGATCCAGCAGCGCCTGCCATTCGGCCCGGGTCAAGTCGGCGCGGCGGAGCACGGCGTGGAATTCCGGCGGGTAGCCATTGATGCGCGGATCCTGGAACACCCGGTAGCGCGGCCAGCCGTCCCAGGTCAGGTACGAGCCGACCTCGAGATCGTTGTACATGCGTTCGCGCAGGCCCTGCCGCTCGGCGAAGCGGATCGCCGCCTCCGGCACCAACCCGCGCTCGATCTCCAGATCCAGCCAGGTCCGTCCGGCGCGCGCGTCGGCGGCGTGCGGCGCCAGCGCCAGCAGGATGAGCGCGCCTGCCGCCACCAGCCCCGCGGCCGGGTGGGCGGTGAGAGTGAGAGCGCGCGCGCTGCCGAGGCGCGCGCTGAGCGCCGCCGCCACCGCCGGTCCGGTCAACAGCGCCGCCTCGGCGACGAAGCGGATACGGCGCGCGCCCAGCAGGCCGAGCGCGACCGCCGGCAGGAACGTGCGCCAGCGGCCGCGCGGCGCGAGCGCGATGGCCGCCGCCAGCGCGGCCATCAGAAAGAAGAACGGACCGTCGACCGGCCAGGCCGCGGTCCGGTACTCCTGCAGCGGTCGCAGACTGGGCATGCGGAAGTGGTTGGCGATGTAGCCGAGCGCGCCCGTGCCCGACGGCGTCGCCAGGACCAGGGGAGCCAGCGCCAGCGCCAGCAGCGCCGCGCGCCTGGCCTCGCCGGTGCGACCATCGGCGCGCGCGCCCGCCGCGTAGAGCAGCAGCACCACCGGCGCCAGGAAGAAGCAGGAGTTGCCGTTGGCCCAGACCAGCCCGCCAGGCAGCAGCGCCCACAGGGCGCGTGGGCGGCCGTCCTCGGCGCGCTCCAGCGCCAGCAGCACCAGCGCCAGGCCCAGGAAGGTCACCAGGTGGGGGCGTTCGACGAAACGCGGCTCGGCGGCCCAGGCCGACAGCGCCAGCATCGGCGCCAGCACCGACGGCGCGGCGCCACGCCGCCGGCCCACCCGCCAGAGCACGGCGAAGGTCGCCAGCACCAGCGCGGTCTTGAGCAGCACCGTGGCCGGCACGCCGCCGGCCCGGTGCACCAGCGCGAGCAGGACCTGAAACAGCCAGGCCAGGTTGACGTCGCGCGCTTCGGGCCAGGTGAAGGAGAGCAGGTTGTTGAGCGGCACCCGGTGCGTGCGCAGCACGATCTCGCCGAGGCGCAGGTTGAAGAACAGGTCGGTCTCGTCCATGGGGACGAGGCAGCGACCGGCGACGAACAGCAAGAGCGCCGCCAGCGCCACGGCCCCGGCGGCCCGTGCCCGGCCTGGCCGCTCAGTGGCGGTCGTGGTCGTCGTGGTGATCCTTGTCGTGATGATCCTTGTCGTGCCCGCGCTTCCGGCCGCGGCCATGGTCGTCGTGGTGATGGTCGTCATGGCGCGGGGGTGGTGGCGGCGGCGATCCGCGCCAGCCGGGCTGGGGCGGCGGCGGCGGCGGGGTGTTCACGATCACCGGCGGCGGGCTGCGCACGATCACCGGCGGCGGGGGCGAATGGCGCGGCGGCGGTCCGGATGCGCGCACGGTGCAGCCGAGAAAGCCCACCGACAAAGCGGCCAACACGAGAGCAACACGAGAACCTGGAAGACGCATGGCGGTCCTATGCTGAGCCTGCGGGCGCCCGAAGACAAGCGAGCGGCCGGGGTGGGGTGCCGGCGCTGGGCTTACCGGTCCCTGCCAAAGGCCCGCAGGGCGGCCTGGTCGCCGCGCTCGAAGGCCAGCTCCGCGGCCAGGCTCACGCTGTCGCGGCCGATGGTGGCCACCGCCAGGGTCCTTTCGCCCACGCGGTAGGCGACCGTGCAGTCTCGGTCGGCGAGCGTGCCGTGGATCTCGATGCGATCCCAGCGCTCGGCGTGGCCGACGTAGTTCAGGGTCACGTCGTAGTGCACGGTCCAGAAGAAGGGGGCAGGGTGAAAGCGCCGGCGCTGGCCGAGGATGTTGCGCGCCGCTGTCTGGCCCATGCGCTGCGCGACCGTCCAGTGCTCGATGCGCACGTCCTGACCGCTGATCGGATCGGGATAGCGTGCGGCGTCGCCGGCGGCGTACACGCCGGGGACGCTGGTCTGCAGAAATTCGTCGACCTTGATGCCGCGGTCGACCGCCAGCCCGGCCGCCTCGGCCAGCGCCAGCGCCGGCTTGACCCCGATGCCCGCCAGCACCAGGTCGGCCGGCAAGCGCGCTCCGCCCGAAAGCTGCACGTCCTGCTCGCCGATCGACTGCACGGTCTGCCCCAGGTGGAACGTCACGCCGTGCTGCTCGTGCAGCCCGCGCAGGAAGTCGCCCAGCTCGGGACCCAGCAGGCGCTCGAACGGCGTCGTCTCGGGGGCCACCACGTCGACCTCGATCTTGCGCGCGCGCAGCGCGGCCGCCGCCTCGAGAGCGATGAAGCTGGCGCCGACCACCACCGCGCGGCGCGCGCCGGTCGCGCGGGCGATGATCGCGCGGCTGTCGGCCAGCGAGCGCAGGGTGTGCACCTGCGCTCGATCGGCGCCCGGCACGGTGAGCGCGATCGGCTCGGCCCCGGTTGCCAGCAACAGGGCCTCCCAGGTCAGCCGGCGCCCGTCGGCCAGCGTCGCGCTGCGCGCGCCGGTGTCGACCGCCGTCGCCCGGGTGCCGACCTTCAGATCTATGCGGTGCTCGCCGTAGAACTCCGGCGGTCGCAGCGGCATCCACTCCTCGGGCGCGGTCCCGGCCAGGTAGTCCTTGGACAGGTTGGGACGATCGTAGGGCGCGTCGGCGTCAGCGCCCACCAGTGTGATGCTGCCCTGGTGGCCCTCGCGGCGCAGCATCTCGGCGGCCGCGTGGCCCGCGGCGCCGGCGCCGATGATGACCACCGCGCCCGGCGCCGACGGTGACGGCGCCGGCGCGGCGGGCGCCGCCCGTCTGGCGCCGACCCGCACCCGATCGCCGCTGCGCTCGACGTCGTAGCAGGCGATCGGGTTCAAGGCGGGCGCGCGCTCGGCCGCGCCGGTGCGCAGGCTGAAGCAGGCGTGGTGCCAGGGGCAACGTACGCTGTCGCCCTGGATGAGGCCCTCGCCCAGGGGGCCGCTGTAGTGGGTGCAGGTCGCGCCGACCGCGAAGACCTCCTGTCCCTGGCGCACCAGCAACACGGCGTCATCGCCGGCGTGACCAACCAGCGGCTTGCCGTCGGCCAGGTCCGCGAACGGGACGCCAGCCGACAGATCCGGACCACCTGGCTTGCCTTGCTCTCCGCCCATGCGCGATAGAGTAACGGCGAGCGGTTCGGTTACACAACCGGACGCGACGCGAAAGGAAGGAGTGGCTCAGTGACCGTTCGGCTGGCGCTGAGCACGCCGGCCGGCGTTCCCCTTGCGCGCGGGCGGCGCGGATGTCGACGTCGACGATGTTCCCGCTGACGGCGCCGCCCCTGACAGCCGGGCTGCTCCATCCAGCCCATCCCCGAGGTCACCGGTGTTCGCGCCTTCCGCGCGCGCCGTCAGCTCGGCCTCCGCCTGCAGCCAGTCCTCGATCTCGTGACCGGGCTCGGACCCCCGCTGCTGAAAGAGCTCGTAGGCGCGGCGCGCGATCGCCTCCGGGTCGGCCTGATGCGCCGGCCCGGCTGACGAAAACGCGTCCTGGTCCGCTTTCCGCATGTGAACCTCCTCGGGGCAGGAAGGTAACCACCCCCACCCTGGGGGGCAACCCCCTCGACTTCCAGGTATCTTTCCAGGGCCCCTGGGCCCCGCCGCGCGTGTTCCATCCCGCGCCGTTCCATGTAATATGCGGCCCCATGATTTCACCGACCTCACCGAAGTTTTGCGCGCGAAAGTTTTCGTTGGACAGCGGGTGCAAGTGCAAGTGGTCGATGGGTGTGGTGGTCATGGGCGTTGTGGCGATCTTGCTTTCGTCCCCCGTGACGCTGGCCGCCGGGGCGGGAGAGCAGACGGGCGAGCTCGGCGGCGCCCAAGGCGAAAAGGCCAAGCCTCAGTACACGTTACAGGCTGCCGATCCCGACAACCCCACCGATCCAGAGGTGGTGGCGGCCAAGAAGAAAGCTGCTCTCGAGGCAGAGCTGGCCAAGAAGAAGAAGCCGGTCGAGGAAGGGCCGCCCTTCTATCAGAAGTGGCAGTTCTGGGCGATCGCCGGCGGCGTGCTGGTCGGCCTGGCCGGCGCGATCTATGCCACCACCAAGATCGTTCACTCGGTGAACGGCGGGGATGTCGCGCCCTGTCCGATGGGCTACAAAGGTTGCTTCGGAGAGGGTCGATGAAGCGTCTGGTGAGCAGGGCCCTGTTCCTGTCGTTGTTGCCGCTGGCGGTGGCATCTCAGGGCTGCAGCACCTACAGCTACTTCGACATCGACATGAAGCTCGGCGTCGACTTCAACATCGTGGCCATCGGACGCATCAACTCTTGCCACATGTTCGTCACCGGCGCGGCCACCGACGACTTCACCCTTTCGTACAGCGCCTGCCACACCATCGATACCGCGGCCCGGGACATCGGTAAGATCCAGTATTCCACCCTGGCCGACTCGGGCAACCTGACCTTCACTCTGGTGCTGTTCGAGAGGATGGAGAGCGAGGCCTGTAAGCTCGGAACGGGCGCGGTCACGCTGGGCATCGACAGCGGAAAGACCGTGGCCGGCACCCTGACCGTACCCACCCTGGAAGCGGGCTGCCCGCAATGACCGTTCGCGGGAGGGTCTGTTCCTCCCGCGAACCGATCCGGACGCGCTGGTCCTAGTCCGCCTGGTCGCAGATCTCGACGGCGTCGCCGAGCTCGCCTTCCAGGTACTGGCGCAGCCGCTTCTTGAGCCGCTCTTCGATCTGGCGCACGCGTTCGCGGGTCACCCCGAACTTCTCGGCGATCTGCACCAGCGTGGCGGGCTCGTCGTTGAGCAAGCGGTCGCGGAAGATCTCGAGATCTCGGTCGCGCAGGGTGGCGCCGAAGGTGTGCAGCTTCTCGCGCAGGATCTCGCTGAACTCCCCCGACTCGACCTGATTGTCGGGGCGCAGCTGCGAGGACGCGCGCACGAAGTCACCCTGCGAGCGCTCGCCCTGCTCATCGGAGCGCATGGGCGCGTCCAGCGAGGTCTCGGAGGCGTTGAGCCGCCGCTCCATGTCGATCACCTCTTGCTCGCTGACGTCCAGCGCAGCCGCCAGGTGCCGGGCCTCGACCTCGAAGCCCTGCTTCTCCAGTTTCTCGCGCTCCTTGCGCAGGTTGAAGAACAGCTTGCGCTGCGCCTGGGTGGTGCCGACCTTGACCAGCCGCCAGTTGGCCAGGATGAACTTCAGGATGTACGCGCGGATCCACCACGACGCATAAGACGACAGCTTGACGCCGCGGTAGGGGTCGTACTTCTGGACCGCGTGGATGAGCCCGATGTTGCCCTCCTGGATCAGGTCCAGGACGTTGCGATGAGCGCGCCGATACTCCTGCGCGATCTTGACCACCAGGCGCAGGTTGGCGGTGATGAGCCGCGCCGCCAGCCGCGAGTCGGCCGTGGTACAGAACTTCACCGCGGTGTCGTGCTCTTCCTCGCGGGTCATCAGCGGGTAGCGCCGCAGCTCGTGCAGGTACGCGCCGATCGTGGAGTGATCGGCCACGCCGGTGTCGGCCGTGGCTCGGGCCCGCGTTCCCAGATCGATGACCGGGGCGCGCAAGCTGTCCACCCCCTCCTCGGCTTCGGTCTCGCCCTCGGCGGTCAGACCGACCACGTCGGCGAGCTGGACCTCCGCCGCAGCGGGCCCTTTGCCCGGGGCCGCCTCGTCGATGGCAAATCCATCGACAATGTCGGCCGAGGCCTCGACCTCAGGAGCTTCGGCGTCGCTCTCTTCCATGGAGATGGAGGCCGCCTCCAGCTGGCCAACCGAACGCAGGACCGGCGTGGAACGCTTACTGGTACTGGCGGACCGGCGCGGCCGGCCACCGAGGGTTTTTCCAGAGTGCTGGGGCTGGTTTCTTTGGATTCGTGCAGTGCTGAGCATGCCCGGTCTATTGGCAAGCCCCATGCCACAGAATCCCGAGGGGAGGCCCTTGCTACTCAGCCACTTACGGTGACTGCCAGAAGGGCAGGTTACCGGAGGGTAGCGATCAGCCCCTTGCCCTTGAAGAGATGGTAACTATGCCCTCGGAACCCTCAAGGGGGGGAGGCTGATCTAGGGCGCCTCCTCATACTTCTCGGTGCGCCCAAAAATGTCGTCGTTGTAACGTAAGAAATGATACAGCGACACGATGCCCAGTAGGGCCCCGGCGCCAAAGGCGATGTTGGCGGCTCGCGCGAAGTCTCTCTTCTGGCGCTCGTCCTGCTGGGCCTCCGCGCGAGTGGTCCCGGTCGGCTGCAGCTGCGACAGCACGCCGAGGAAGCCGCCGGCCGCCAGCGCCACCAGCGACATCGTCGCCGATCCGTAGGCAACGGTGGCTGGCCAGCGGCGCCGCTCGGGCAGATTCACGGGAGTCAGGCTGATCTGCAGCTCCTGCGCCGGCAGGACCTCGACCTTCGAGGTCCAGGGGAACCGTCCGTCGGCCTCGACGCGCACGTTGTGCTTGCCGGACAGCAGCGTGCCCGAGATCAGCGGCGTCACGCCCAGATAGGCGTTGTCGATCGATACCCGCGCGCCCGGCGGCATCGAGGCCACCTGGATCTTCCCCGGCTCGACGCGCGGGCGAAACAGCTCGTCGGTCCCTTCCTGAACGGCGCGGATCAGGTCCTCGACGCCGCCCTCGACCAGACGGAAGACCCGGTTCTCGACCTTGCCGGTCTCGACATTGTCCAGGTTGAGATTGAACAGATACTGCTTGCCCCGCGTGCCGATGCTGCCGGCCACGATGCGGCGCACGCCCAGCGACACGGCGGCGCGGCCGAGGCAAGCGATGTCGTCAAGGCAGGCTTGCGCGCGCCGCTCGTTCTCGACCCCCAGGCGGGCCCGGAACTCCTCCTTGCCGGCGATCTCCGCGCCTCCCTTCTGGGCGACGCGCGCGATGATCACCTCGGTGAGGTTGTCGGCCAGCTCGGCGTCCTTCTCGATGGTCGCCAGCACCAGCACCGCCTGCTTCTCGCCGGCGCGCGCGGGCAGGGCGGCGGCCAGGATGCCGGCGGCGGCCAGGACCAGAGCAACCAGGGGGCGATTCGAGGCGCGCCCGAACAGCGGCGGCAGCTGGCTCATGTTCCTCCCCCAACGGGCGCGCAGGTGTGATCGACCAGATTGCAAACTCCGGAGGCGCACATGGTGTCGCGGTCGCACGGGCCTTCGTCTTGCGGCGGATAGCAGACCTTGGCGCCGGCGGCCTCGGAGGCGCCGCACCAGCCACCCGAGATCCAGCGATTCCCGGAGCATTCCCCGTCATCGGCGCACAGGATGGTGCACAGGCCAGGTATCGGGCCTGGCTGCGCGTCCAGCTTGGCGCCGCGGCACTCCAGGTGGCCCGTGCAGTTCTGATCGCCAAAGCAGGGGAAGGCGAAGTTACCGGGAAAGCAGACCAGGACCTCTTCGCCCTTGCCCAGCAGCGGGATGCAGGTGTGGTTGATCCCGCCGCGCGGCAGGCACGCTCCATCGGCCGCGCAGGGATGCAAGCAGACCCCCTGCGCGTCGGTCGCCTGGACCCGCACGCACTTCGAACCGGCGTCTCGCACACAGTCCCGATCGTCGTCGCAGGACGCGCCCCGGTAGGCCAGCGGCGTGGTGCACTTGCGGCGCGTCGGATCGCAGAGGAAGGTCCCCTGCGGCCCGTCATACCTGGCACAGTCGGCGTCGTTGGCGCATTCGGTGGTGCACAGGAGCAGGTGGTCATCCTGGTCGGGGCCGGTGCCGCCGTCGTCCACGCACTTGCCAGCCAGGCAGTCGATGTCCGTCTGGCAAACGAATCCCAGCAGCCCAGGGATGCAGACGGCGGGGTTGGCCGGCCCCGAGATGGCGCGCAGGCAAAAGTGATTCGGCGGACAGCGTCCCTGCGAGTCGCAGTTGGGGACGCAGATGTCGGGCGGGTTGGCGTCGGCGGGGACCACCTTGCGCAGGCAGGATTCGCCCGGCGAGCACGAGGTGTTGGTGGCGTTGCAGCCCTCCTGCAGGCAATAAAGGTTGTCCGCGTGCAGGCTCTTCTCGTCGGCGTTCGCGTAGAGCTGCTTGAAGAACGTGGCCGCGCAGGTCGAGCGCACCGGATCCCGGCAGTCCACATCGGTGCTGCAGGTGCGCATGGTGAGGCATACCCCCTCGTCCCTGGCGTCCCTTTCGTCCTTGCTGGGGGGTATCACGTCGGTGCGCAGGCAGCCGAGCTCGGCGCGGTCGCAGGCGCCGTCGGGATGCCCCGCCTTGTCGAGGTCGTCGCGCGGGTTGCACGCCTTGAGCTTGGCGTTGCCTTGCACGCACACCATGCCCTCGTCGGGCAGCGGCTCCGGTGTGTCGCCGCAGTGCTGCGCGCAAAAGTCGGTGGCCCCGATCTGGCGCGCGGCGAAGCATTGCATCGGCTGGCCGTTCACGTCGCTGCCGCACAGCGGATCGGCGGCGCTGGTGTCGCAGCGAAAGATCCGGCTCTGGAACGCCTGGTCGTCGACCTTGCAGGCGCCCGACCAGGCTGCCAGCAGCCAGGTCGAGGCTGCCAGGACCTGCGTCCTCCGCTCGCGCGCGCGGATCACTTCAGGATGCTCTTGATGAACATCGCGTCCGGTGCGTTGGGCGCGAGCTCCAGGTACTTCTTGTAGTTGACGTTGGCTTGGCCGGCATCGCCGGCGCGGTTGTAACACTTTCCCAGGAACTTGTAGATCGCGGGTAGCTTGGGGTTCATGCGCTTGGCCTCTTCGCCGTGCGCGCAAGCGTCGCGCACCTCGCCCTGTCCCAGCAACTTTTCACCCTCGGTCAGCACCTCTCGCGCGCCGCGCGGCGCCGGCCCGGCCTGGTCCTCGCCGGGCCCGGCGCCGGCGGCCGCGATCACCGAGGGCGCAGCGGTGACCTTGGGGGTGGCGGCGGCCAGGGGCGGTTCGGCGGCCGGGGGTTTGTCGGGGCCCTTGCGCTTGGGGGCCGGCGCCGATCTGGCGGCGATGGCGGCGCGCGCGGCCGCGGCGGACGCGCCCGCCGGCGTTTCGCCCTCGGGTCCACCCTTGCGGGCGACCTTGTCCGGCTTGTCGGTGTGGCTGGTCCTGGCGACCTGGGGGGCCGGGGGCGCGAGCGTCGGCCCGGTCGGGGTCGTTGCCGCCGCGGCCGGATTCTCGGCGCCGCCGGCCGGCGCGGTTCCGGTGGCCGGCGGCAGCGCCGGCGCGACGGCGGCCGCGGCGGCGACCGCGGGCGGAACGGGGGCGCTGGCCGGCAGGGCCAGCATTGTGGCCTCCGCCGCCGGCGGCGGCTCTTGCTCGTTCTTCTGGCCGCGCAGGATCAGGGCCGCGCCACCCGCCAGCACCAGCGCGAACGCCGCCACCACCGGCCCGCGCCGCGTTCGCCGTGGCAGCTGGGTGGTCGCCCCGAAGTGGTTGGCGGGATCCGAGCTCGGCACCACCGCGGTCGCACCCGTGCCGCTGATCTGCGCCGTCGGCATCTGCGCGCGCTGATACGCGGTCCCCGAGTTGCGGCCGAAGTTGACGTTCAGCAGGCTGGGATCGATGGTCTCCAGCGCCTCGCGGAAGGCGACCGCGGTCGGGAAGCGCAGCTCGCGGCTCTTCTCCATCCCCTTCAGGATCAGGGCGTCCAGCGCGGCCGGGATCGGCACGTCGCTGCGGCGCCGGCTGGGCAGCACCGGCTGCTCCACCAGGTGCCGGCTGACGATCGCCATCGGCGTGTCGCCCTTGAAGGGGATGTCGCCGGTCACCATCTGGAACAGGATCACCGCGGCGGCGTACAGGTCGGCGCGCCCATCCAGCGGCTCGCCGCGCGCCTGCTCGGGCGCCATGTACTCGGGTGTGCCGCACACCAGCCCCTGGACCGTGAGCATGTTGGCGCGGTCTTCCTTCTCGGTGGCGGCCGCCTTGGCGATCCCGAAGTCGCACACCTTGACGAAGTCCGACTCGCCGCGCCGCTCGATGAGCATGATGTTGCTCGGCTTGAGGTCGCGGTGGATCACGCCCTGGGTGTGCGCCTCGTCGAGCGCCGACAGGACCTGCGACATGATGCGCACGATGCGCGGCACCGCGAGCGGAAAGTCGTCGCGGATGACGTGCGCGAGGTCGCGCCCGGCCAGCAGCTCCATGGCGATGTAGAGCGTGCCGTCGCGATCCTGACCCGAGTCGATGATCTGGATCGAGTTCGGGTGGTTGAGCATCGAGGCGTTCTTGGCCTCGCGCTTGAAACGCAGCACCAGCTTGTCGTCGCCCATCAGATGGGGGTGGAGCACCTTGATGGCGACCGACTTGCCCAGCGACAGCTGCTCGGCCCGGTAGACGTTCCCCATCGCGCCGCTGCCCAGCAGCTGGTGGACGCGGAAGTTGCCGGCGATGACCCGATCGAGCAGCGGATCGGGTTTGCTGGCGCTGGGTTCCGATGGCGAGCTCATGGGTCGTCGTCGCGAAAAGTCACGACGATGATAACCCAAATGCGATTGCGCCGCGCCCATGGGAGCCCACTTCCGTTCTCTGGTTTCCTCTCCCCTTGGCAACGGAGAGCGCGGCGCTTATTCCCTGCGGGAAAGGGCAGGAGGGGCGGAAATTCGCCCGCCGTCAGCGATTTGGCTGCGGGGTCATGCGCAGGTAGGGGCGCACGGCGTTCCAGCCCTTGGGGAACTTCTGCTTCAGCAGCTCGGGGTCCTGCAACGAGGGCACGATCACGCAATCGCCGCCGTCCTTCCAGTTGGCCGGCGTCGCCACCGAGAAGTTGTCGGTCAGCTGCAGCGAGTCGATCGTGCGCAGGATCTCATCGAAGTTGCGGCCGGTGCTGGCCGGATAGGTGAGCATCAGGCGTACCTTTTTCTTGGGATCGATCACGAACACCGAGCGCACCGTCAGGGTGTCGTTCGCCTCGGGGTGGATCATGTCGTAAAGCTTGGAGACTTTTCGGTCGGCGTCGCCCAGGATCGGGAAGTTCATCCTGGTCTTCTGGGTGTCCTCGATGTCGCCGATCCATCGCCGATGTGAGTCGACGTCATCGACGCTGACCGCGATGACCTTGACGTTGCGCTTGTCGAACTCGCTCTTGAGCTTGGCCACCGTGCCGAGCTCGGTCGTGCACACCGGCGTGAAGTCCTTGGGGTGCGAGAAAAGGATCGCCCACTTGTCGCCGATCCACTGGTGAAAGCTGATGGTCCCCTCGGTCGATTCCTGGGTGAAATCGGGGGCGATGCTGCCTAGCTGGATGCTCATGGGTGTCCTCCTGAGGCAGGGGTGTCTTGGATTGCGGAGATATATCTCTTGAAGCGCGCCATTGCCACACCCCCCGATTCCGGCTCCGCTCTCTCCGATTCCGGCTCCGCTCTCTCCGTTGTGGGGGCGAGAGGAGTGGGTGTCGGGTCCCGGCTCAGACATCGGGTCCGGCGCGAGGTGTGCTGAACTTTTCTTGGAGCCGCGGTAACCCGCGCCTTACGAACTCGCCGGGACCCGACACCCACTCCTCTCGCCTCCTGCACCACTACGTTCCCTGCGCCTGCAACGCCCATCCGATCCCGGATCGGATCGGATCGGATCGGATCCGGTCCGGTCCGGTCCGGTCCGATCCGGTCCGGATCGGACTGGGCGGCGCAGGTGGAGTGAACGTAGTGGTGCAGAAGGCGGGGAGAGAGGGTATCGGTCCCGGGCGAGTTCGTAAGGCGCGGGTTATCGCGGCTCCAAGAAAAGTTCAGCACCCCTCGCGCCGGACCCGATGTCTGAGCCCGGGACCGATACCCTCTCTCCCCGCCCCCACGACGGAGAGAGCGGAGCCGGAATCGAGGGTCTAGTCTAGTCTCCGAGGCAGATGCCGAGGTCGCGGGCGGTCTGTACGGTGTCGGAATCGAGGGGCACCGTCTTCATCACCCGGATCGCGTCCTCGATCAGGACCGGGACCATGTGCGGGGGATGATAGGCGACGATGTGGCCGAACTTCCCTTGCTCGACCATGCGCACGGCGGCGGCGCCGAAGCGCAGGGCCAGCAGGCGGTCGCGGTGGGTCGGGCTGCCGCCGCGCTGGATGTGGCCGAGGACCAGGGAGCGGACCTCGAAGCCGGTGCGTTCGCCCAGGACGTGGCCGATCTTTTCGGCGATGCCGCCCAGGCGGACCTCGCGGCCCAGTTCGGTGCCGAGGATGCTGATGTCGCCGTCCCTGGGCTTGGCGCCCTCGGCGACGACCACGATGCAGTAGCGCCGCCCGAATCCGTAGCGCGCCTTGATGTGCTCGACCACCTTGTCGATGTCGTAGGGGATCTCCGGCATCAAGATCACGTGCGCGTTGCCGGCGACGCCGGCGTGCATGGCGATCCAGCCGGCGTAGCGGCCCATGACCTCGACGACCATGATGCGCTCGTGCGATTCGGCCGTGGTGTGGAGACGGTCGATCGCCTCTGTGGCCACGGTCACCGCCGTGTCGAAGCCGAAGGTGGCCTGGGTACAGCTGAGGTCGTTGTCGATGGTCTTGGGCACGCCGATGATCGGGATGCCCTTCTTGCCGAAACGGCTGGCGATGCGCAGGCCCCCGTCGCCGCCGATCGCGATCAGCGCGTCGGCCTTGAGCTCGTGGAAGCGGCGGACGATGTCGTCGGAGATATCGGTGGTCACGGTCTTGCCGTCACGCGTGACCAGGAACTCGAAGGGGTGTCCCTTGTTGACCGTGCCCAGGATGGTGCCCCCCAGGTGCGCGATGCCGCGCACGGTGTCACGCGTCAGGTTCACCAGCCCATCTCGTTCCTCGGCGAGCAGGCCATGATAGCCGCGCCGGATACCGGTGACCTTCCAGCCTCGCCGCAAGCCCGACAGCGTGACCGCGCGAATCACCGCGTTCAACCCCGGGGCATCGCCGCCTCCGGTATTCACCAGGATGTGCATCGCCCCTAGGCAATATCCCGGCTTCAGCGTTACTGCAACTGGTGTCTCAGCGTCGGGCACCCTCCGCCGCTGGCGGCGAGCGGCGCAGGTTTCCGCCTGGTCAAGAGAGCGCGGATGCAGCCTGAAGCCCGTGGCGACTACCCGTCGTCCATGCCGGCGATCCCCCAGGCCCGGGCCAAACCCAGGGTCCTGGCGTTGTCCGGGAGCCTGGTCAGGAAGCTACGGCGCCAATCGAGGCGGCCGATCTGGGCGGCGCGCTCGCGCAGGCGGGTGGTGGCGCTGGTCAAAGCGGCGCGCGCCGCCACGGGCTCGCCGTTTGCTTCCAGGGTCTCGGCGAGCATCAGATGGACCAGCGATTCATACTCCTCGACGTGGCCCACGGCAGCCAGCTCGGCGGCCGCGACGCGCGCCTGCTCCAGGGCCTCGGCGCGCCGATCCTGCGCCAGCAAGGCGCGCGCGATGGCGGCCAGCGCGCTCGGGCGCAGCGGGGCCGAGGCGATCTCGGCCGCCTGGCGCGCGCGCTGCTCGGATCCAGGATACTCGCCGGCCATGAAGCTGATGGTCGACAGATAGAGCTGCGCGGCCCCCTCCCAGCGCACGTCACCCTGCTTGCGCGCGAAGTTGAGCGCCTGCATGGTCAGGCGGCGCGCCTCGCCCAGCCGGCCGGCGTGCGTCAGCACCGGCGCCAGGTTGATCAGCGCGGCGGTCGCGATGTAGTGCAGCTCGATGGTCTGCGCTTCCTGCAAGGTCTGACGCAACAAGGTCTCGGCTGGTTCGAGCTGGCCCATGTCGGACCAGACCGACCCCAGATTGACCCGCATCTCGCACATCGCCCGCACGTCGCCGGTAGCGGCCGCCAGCTCGACGGCCGCCTCGAGCAAGCCGATCGCGCTTGCCTGATCGCCGGAGTGCAGGCAACGGGTCGCTTGCGCCGCCTTGACCCTGGCGCCCTGCGCCGGATCCAGGTTGGTAAAGCCGCCACTGGCGGCCTCGACCTGGGCGAGCACCGCGTCGGTTGCCTGGTACAGACCGCCCGGCAACAGATATCCCGCGGAGCGGATCAAGCAGGTCAGCTTGACGCCACCGGCTCCCTCGCGCGCGGTGGTCTGCTCGGCGGTCTTGGCCCAGCCGGCGACCTCGGCGTACTTCGCCTGCTGCCCCAGCGAGGCGACCAGCTCGTTCACGCACCCGAACCACTGCGCGTCGCCGCGGCGCGCGCTGGCGATGCCGTCGCGCGCCGCCTCCTCGGCCAGCGCGTACTCGCCGCGCCAGAAGTGCGCCTGGGCCTCGCACAGGCGCAGGCCGGCGCGCACGGCCTCGGTCGCGCCCAGCGCGACGCCGCGCCGGGCGCGTGCCAGCGCTCCCGGGAAGTCATTGCCCGCCAGCGCCTCTTCGGCCGCCTGCCGGCACCAGCGCGCGGCGCGCAGCGCGTCGCCGCCGCGCTCGAAGTGCTCGACCAGCACCTGGGCGTCGGGGCGCTCGCTCTGCTCCAGCCACTCGCCCGCCAGCAGGTGGCCCAGGCCCCGGTCCCCCTCGGTCAGCATGGCGTAGGCGGCCTCGCGCAGCAGCGCGTGCCGGAATACGTACTCGTCAAGCCCCTCGGGCAAGATCACCTCGCGCGCGACCAGCGCTTCCAGCGATCCTTCCAGCGCGGCGCGGTCGCGGTCGCTGATCAGCGCCGACACGCCGCCGCGGCGAAACGACAGGCCGAACACGCTGGCCGCGCGCAGGACTCGCTTGGCGTCGGCGCCCAGCGTGTCGAGGCGCGCCTGCACCATGCCGACCACGGTCTCGGGCAGCGACGAGCGCGCGCCCGAGGCGACGGCGCGGATCAGCTCTTCGAGGTAGAACGGGTTGCCGTCGGCGCGCTCGACCAGCCAGTCCTGGATCGCTGGCGCCAGCCCTTCGCCCAGGACCTGCTGCGCCAGATTCTGGCACGCCTTGCGGGTCAAGGCGCGCAGGGTGACACGCTGCAGGTCGCGCTCGCCCCACAGGTTGGGGAACTGCTCGTCGACCTCCGGACGCGCGAAGGCCAGCACCATGAAGGGCTTCTCGCGCAGCGCGCGCAAGGCGGCGTCGACCAGCTGCAGGCTAGGGCGGTCGCCCCAATGGATGTCCTCCAGCACCAGCAACACCGGGTGGTGCGCGCATTCGCCGGCCAGCCATTCCAGCCAGGCGCTGCGCAGGCGGTCGCCCATGAGGCGCGGGTCCTGGCGCGCGGCGCCCAGCCCCGCGCTCTGGCCCTCGTCGAAGGGGATGCCGGTCAGCTCGCCGAGGAACTCCCAGATCCAGGGCTGGGCATCGGCCGGCAGATGGCGCGTCACCAGCGCCTTCAGCTTTCCGCGGCGCTGGTCCGGGGCGTCGCCGCTCGACACGCCCGCCGCTTCGCGCAGGGCGGGCGCCAGCAGCCCGAACGCCGACCCGGCCGCGATGGCGTCGCCGCGGCCGATCAGGATCTCGAGGTTGGCGTGGCGGCCGCGCAGCCGCTCGACGATCTCGTAGCGCAGCCGGGACTTTCCCCCGCCCGCGGGCGCCGTCACCAGCACCGCGCGCGCCACGGGCTCGTCGATGCATTCGTCGAAGGTCCCGTCCAGCAGCGTCAACTCCCGGTCGCGCCCCACGCAGGTGGTGGCCTTGCCGAGCAGGGTGCGCGGCACGTCGTCGCGCCCGTGCTCGTTCGCCAGGTAACGGTGCTCGGGGTCGCCTTCGATCTCGAAGCGCGTACCCAGCAGATCGGCGGTGACACCGTCGAGGCGGATGCGACCGCCGCGCTCGCCGCTCAACAGCTCGGCGCCCCGATCGATGACGTCGCCGACCGGGAACTGGCCGAAGATCACCGCGCGCCCGGTGCTGATGGTCATCGCCACCTCGGGCAGCATCGCGCGCAGGCGCAGGGCGCAGCGCGCGGCGTGGGCCGCCTGGTCGGTGGGCGCGCCGCGCCCCGACAGGGTGACGACCATCGACCCATCCAGCAGCCGATCGACGCGCGCCCCGTAGGGGACCAGCGTGGCGCGCAGCCCCTCGAAGTCCGCCTTGTCGAAGGTGGAGGTGGTGGGCAGCACGAGGGTCTCTTCCACCCGCCGCGCCTCGGGCGGGCGCTGCCGCTCGTCGGGGTCGGACAGGTTGGCCTCGGGGCGCGGGCGTGGGCGCGTCACCAGCACGACGCAGATCACCCGCTGTTCGCCCGCGGTCAGGGCGTCGCGCACCGGGCGCAGCGGCCGCGTGGCCGCTGCCTGGCTGGCCGGATCGCGCGCCGCGCGTGCCAGGCGGTCGCTGATCGCGGCCAGCTCGGCCTCGACCGAAGTGGCGTCGCGCGGTCGCGCCGAGGGCTCCTTCTCCAGCATGCGCGTGAGCTGCGCCTCCAGATCGGCGGGCAGCCCCGGGCACAGCTCGCGGATGGGCAGCGATTCGTCGAGGCAGATCTTCGCCAGCACGGCCATCGCCGTCGGGCCCGTGAACGGTGGCTGGCCGGTCAGGCACTCGAACATCACGCAGCCCAGCGAGAAGATGTCGGCGCGCGCATCGATCTCGTTCTCGCCGCGCGCCTGTTCGGGCGCCATGTACATGGGCGTGCCCATGATGCCGCCTGCCTCGGTGATGCGACGCGGGTCGAACAGCCGGCGGGCCATGCCGAAGTCCAGCAGCTTGGCCTCTTCCAGGTGGTTGCCGGGCAGGAACAGGTTGCTGGGTTTGATGTCGCGGTGGACGATCCCGCGCCGGTGGGCGCTGGCCAGCGCGCCGGCCACCCGGCGGCCGAGGTCGACGCTCTCTGCGATGGTCAGCGCGCCGCCCGCGAGCCGATCCGACAGGTTCTGGCCTTCGAGCCACTCCATGGCCAGGTAGTGCTCGCCGAGCGGCGTCGAGCCATGCGCGACGTAGCGCACCACCGCGGGGTGGCTGAGCTCGGCCAGCACCTCTGCCTCCTGACCGAATCGGCCGGTCTGCTGGCTGCTGCGGCCGTGCAGGATCTTGACCGCCACCAGCGCGCCGGTGTCGCGATCGAGCGCCCGATAAACAGTCGCCGTCCCGCCAGAGCCGACCTGGCGTTGCAGCTCGAACCTATCGAGAGCTCCGGGTTGCAGCACGGCGGGAGAAGGGCGCGCGCCTCAAGCCAGGCGCTCGTTCACGCGCTCCTTGAGGTAGGTCGTGAGATACTTCAGCTGCGCATCGTCGACTCCGAAGAGCGCGCGCCCCGTCGAGACGATCGAGGCCGTCTCGGTCTCGTCCATGGCCCCCACGTACAGGCCTTCGAGCTTGGTGATCGCGTTGGCCAGCCGGACGGCGTTGGTCAACGAGTGAGGCGCGACCGGGTCGTAGTCGCCGCCGTCGCGGATGGCGTTGCGGACCGCATCCGGTAACTTCCACTTCGCCGCCAGGGCGACGCCGACGCGGCGGTGACTGCCCGAGATGATGCGCAGCCAGGCGGCCGGCATGATCCAGCTCTGGGTGCGGATCCCGCGCAGCCGGCGCTCGGCGTCCAGCAGCAGGCTGGCGACGACCGGCTTGCCGATGTCGTGCAGCAGGCCCGCCAGATAGCCCTCGTCAGCGCGTCCGTTGCGCGCCTCGCGCACCAGGTCGCGGCTCAGGATGGCGACCGCCAGCGAGTGCGACCAGAGGCCGCGACAGATCTGGGCGATGTGCCGATCGCTCGATTCGAACATCCGGCGCGCCGCGCTCTCGATCAGGAACAGCTGCAGCTCGGAGATGCCCAGCCGGGTCACGCAATCGGTGATCGATCGGATGGGCGAGGACGGCGCGCGCGCCGCCACGTTGGCCAGCCGCACGATCTGGGCGGCGATCAACGGATCGGTCTCGATGACCTGGGCGACCTCGCGCAGCGACAGGTCGGGATCGTCGAGCAGGCCCAGACACTTGGAGATCACCAGCGGCATGGTCGGCAAGATCAGGTCGTCCGCCTCCATGCGGACCAGAACTTCGGCCTGGATGCGTTCGGCGACGACGGCATCGTTCATCCGGGGGCCCACCCCAAAACAGTATCACGGCGAAGCGTCCTTCGATACGAAGGCAAGGCGGGCGATCGACGGGCCGAGTGCAGGTTCGTCAGCCGTCGGTGCAGGTTCGTCAGCCGTCGGTTGTCGGTCGTCGTTCGCAAGAGCACCGAACGGTTTGAAAGAGCGATCATCGGTCAAGGGCCTCGGGCCTCAGGCCTCAGGCCTCGGGCCTCAGGAGGAGTCATCACTGGAAGGTCCGAGGTCCAAGGTCCGAGGTCCAAGGTCCGAGGTCCGAGGTTGGAGGTCCGAGGTCCGAGGCCCGAGGCCCGAGGCCCGTGAGGCCCGAGGTCCGAGGCCCGAGGCTGACCAGCGACGGCCCAACTTTCAAACCGTTCGGTGTTTCAGCCGTGCGGTTCCAGCAGCGCCAGCGGCAGGTCCGCAAACAGATCGCCGAGGGCCATCTGGCCGCGCCCGTCGGGCTCGGCGATCCGGCGTGAGAAGACCTCGCGATATCCGCGGCGCAACGGGCCGATCGGCAAGGTGACGCGCGTGTCGCCCCAGGTCTGCGCGCCGATAGGCACCCGGCGGCCGCCCGCCGCGTCGACTGACAACCCGTGGAAGAGGCGCCCCACGACCACCAGCGCCGCTCGGGTCGGTGTTTCTGCGCCGGCCTGCGCGCCGTCGGTGCGGGCGAAGGCGATGACCTGGCGGGCGCGGTCGCCGGCGACCGGCAAGGGCAGATAGCCGCCGCGCTCGAACAGCGTGCGGTGAGCTCGGCGCGCGCGCAGCGCCGCGCGCGCCACGAACAGCTTGAGCGCACCGTCGGAGCTGGCGAGCTGGGGCGCGGCGAGCTGCTCGCGGATGAAGGCGCGCGGGTCCTGCTCTTCGCGGCGCGCGGCCTCTTCCAGCAGGACGCGCCGCCGCGCGTAGTCCACCGGCCGCCGGTTGTCGGGGTCGACGAGGTGGAGGTCCCACAGCTCCGTGCCCTGGTAGAAGTCGGGCACGCCGGGCGCGGTGATCTTCAACAGCAGCTGCGACAGCGAGGTGAGCATGCCCGGCATTTCCAGCGCGCCCCGCCAGGCGCGCAGCTCGTCGAGGAATGGGTTCGGACGCCGGTGGTCGAGCACGTCGCGCACGAACTCGTCGACCGCGCGTTCGTAGGGCTCGTTGACGTTGATCCAGCTGGTGTGCTGCTTGGCCTCTTTGATCGCCTTGTTCATGTAGGCGCTGATGCGGTCGACGAGCTCGGGGCTCGGGTCGTCGGAGTCCCCCGGCCAGGCGCCGAGCAGCGTCTGGTAAAGCAGGTACTCCTCGTTGCTGTCGGGGACCGGGGTGTCGTCGACCAGGCGCCGGTACGGGCGATTGAGGCGTTGCCAGCGGCGGAAGGCCATCCACCACTGCCGCGGCTGCTCGGACAAGAGATCGATGCGCGCGCGCACGTCCTCGCCCCGCTTGGTGTCGTGGGTGGCGCTGGCCGACAGCGCGTGTGGCCAGCGCGCGGCGCGCGTCTGGCTCCAGCGATGGAAGGTCTCGGGTGTGCTGCCGGCGCGGGTCGGCCGCCCGCCGACCTCGTTGAGCGAGGCCAGCGGAAAGTACCGGTAGAACGAGGTGTCCTCGAGCCCCTTGGCCATGACCGGCCCGGTCAGCTGCTGCAGCCGCAGCACCAGCTCGCGGCGCTCGGCGCGGTCGGCGTCGGAGATGCCCTCCGGGTCGCGCAGCAGCAAGAGATCGGCGATGAAGTCGAAGACCGAAGCGCTGGTGGTCTGGTTGCGGCGCTTGGCGTTCCGGATCGCCGCCAGAACGGAGCGGCGATCGGCGGTGCTGGGCTCGATGGTGCCGGGGCGCACGTAGGTGCGGTAGACCGGGAAGCCGGCGATGACCTCGGCCAGCGCCCGGTGCAGGGTGTTGAGCGTGAAGTCGCGCGACCACCGGTGCTGCTCGGAGATGCGATCCAGGCGCCGCGCCAGCACGTACAGCTCGCTCGACAGCGCGCTGTCGAGGATCAGCTTCTTCATGCGGGCAGTGAGCTCGTCGAACCCGCCGCGCGGCGCGCCGATGGCGCGCTCGTACATGCGGGCGATGGCGCGCGCGCCGTCGGCGTCGACGAACAGCGCGTTGAGCTCGTTGAGGAACTCGTAGCCGGTCGTGCCGTGCACCGGCCACTCGGCCGGCAGCTCCTCGTCACCGCTCAGGATCTTCTCCACCACCAGGTAGAAGGGCGGCAGGTCCTTGACGCGACGGAGGTCGTCGAGGTACAGCGTCGGATCGTAAAGGCCGTCGACGTGATCGATGCGCAGCCCGGTGATCTTGCCCTGGCGCAGCAGCTGGAACGCTTTGCCGTGCACCAGCTCCAGCACCGCCGGCTCCTCGATGCGGATGGCCGCCAGGTCGTTGATGTCGAAGAAGCGGCGGTAGTTGATCTCCTCCGCGGCCACGCCCCAGAAGCACAGGCGATAGGCCTGGTCGGCCAGCAGCGCCTCCAGCGCGTCGAAGCTGCGCGGCTCGCCCTTGTGGCCGTTGAGCGCTTCCAGCGAGCGGAGGAGCCCCTCGGCCACTTCCGGGCTGCGCAGCACCAGCGCCGCCAGCCGCTTCTTCACGATCTCCTTCTCGCGCTGGCGTTCGCGCACCTGCTCCTCGCCGGTGTCGGCGCGCGTCGGCAGGTGCTTGACGGCGGTCAGGATGCTCTCCAGCTCCAGCAGATCGGGCGCGTCGTCGGGGCCGCGCCGGCGCAGCTCGGCGACGATCGGCTCCAGGATCGGGCGCACCGTGCGCGGGCCGATCGGGAAGCGCGACTGAAAGTAGCGGCACCAGAAGGCGCCCTGATCGTGCTCGATGGTCAGCTGCTGGCTCTCCAGCACCCGGCCGTACTGCTCGCCCAGCACCGGCAGCAGCACCTTGTCGGTCAGCTCGGCCTTGGGCGGGTACCAATCGATGTCGAAGAAGCGCGCGTAGGGCGAGCTGCGTCCATTCTCGAGCACGTCGAGCCAGAAGCGGTTCTCGACCGAGGCGATACACATGTGGTTCGGCACGACGTCCATGATGAGACCCATGCCGCGGTCACGCAGCGCCGCCACCAGCGCGTCGAGGTCTTCGTCGGAGCCGACCTCGGGGTTGAGGCGGGTCGGATCGACGACGTCGTAACCGTGGATGCTGCCCGGCCGCGCCGCCAGGAACGGCGAGGCGTAGATGTCGGAGATGCCGAGCGCGTCCAGGTAGGGAACCAGCGCGGTCGCATCGCGCAGGGTGAACGTCTTGTTGAGCTGCAGCCGGTAGGTGGCGAGGGGGACGCGGGCGATCTCGGGCCGGCTTTCGGGTGGACGGTCGTCCGCCCGTTCAGTCATTGGCCCCGCGCCGGGCTTCGCTCCGGTCGGTGGGCGTCAGCTCGGGCGGTAGCGGTTGGTCGGTGTTCGCGGGCACGATCACCCTTTCGGGCGTCGAGCGGTCGGGTTGCGGCAGGGGCGGGCGGCCGCTGAGGCGCGCGACCAGGCTGCGGGCGCTGATCAAGAAATTGTCGGGCAGGTCGTGCGCCCAGCCCTTGTTGATGGCCAGCGCGCAGAGCCCCATCGCGATGATCGCGAGCGCAATCGCGCGGTAAGGCTTGCGGGGCACGCGCACATCGTAGACGCCGGTGTCGTCGTCGCGGATGGCCCGGAGCGCGGGAGGAGTCCCGAGGTCGGTATCTGGCGCCCTGGACCTCCGGCCAAATTCGTCGATACCGTCGGCGATGCCGTCGGCGTCGGAGTGGACATGGCCGTTGCCATTTCCGTTGCCGTTTCCGTTGTGCGACGGGGCAGCGATCGCGGGCCCGCCCCCGGGCGCCGGTACCCCCAGCGCCACGGGCGCCGGCGTCGCTATCGCCGCCATCGGCCCGGACATCACCGCGCGCGCCGCCTCGGCGAACGCCGCGGAGAACTCGGTGATGGTCGGGTAGCGATGCCGCGGCTCCTTGGCCAGCCCGCGGTTCAGCACCTCCTGCACCCCCTCGCTGCGCCAGGACAGGTGCTGCGACAGTGGCGCCGGATCCTGGTGCACGATCTGATAGAGCAGCGACACCTGATCGTCGCCGGCGAACGCATCGTGGCCGGTCAGCATCTGGTAGGCCATCGCCGCCAGCGAGAACTGATCGGTGCGTCCGTCGATGTCGCTGATGCGTCCGGTCGCTTGCTCGGGCGCCATGTAGTGCGGCGTGCCCACCATGGCCGTGCCGTTGGTGATGCGGCCGGCCGAGCGCACGGCGGAGACGCCGAAGTCCAGCACCTTGACGAAGGGCTCTTGCCAGCCCTCGACCTCGCACAGGAAGATGTTCGACGGCTTGAGATCGCGGTGCACGATGCCGCGCCGGTGCGCCAGGCCCAGCGCAGACGCGATCGCGCCCAGGATGGCAACCGTCTGGTGCAGCGGCAGGGACCCGCGCTGCGCGAGCTCGGCGTCCAGGTTCTGCCCTTCCAGGAACTCCATCACGAAGTAGGGCTGCTGCTCCTCGGTGACGTTGAAGTCGACGACCTGCACCACGTGGGGATGGCGCAGCTCGGACATGATGGCCGCCTCGCGCGCGAAACGGGCCAGCGCTTCCGGGTAGGCGAGCAGGCTACGGAGCAACGCCTTGACCGCGAACCGCCCCGGCAAACGCGTATGCACAGCTTCATAGACCACACCCATCCCGCCGTACCCCAGCTGCCGAACCAGCTGGTAGGTGCCGTGCAGGATGATGTCGTCCGTGGCGGGCGTTGCGGCGGGTGGCGTCTGTTCATGATTGTGCGGCTGATCGCTCTGGTGATCGTATGTAAGTGTTTCCATGATGACCGACCTCGTTCAATGCGGCCGCGTGGAACCTAATTCACGAAAGCGCCAACGGAAGAGGTCGGCCCTCGTTACGGACCTCACCCGATAGACCGCGCCGGGACGCGCATCCGCGCAAAGGCCCGAGCAGCGGGAAGTTTTTGGTTTCGGGCGGGCTCGCGAGCTATCATCGAGCTTCACTCAAGCTCAGGGCGGGTTCTTGGGGGGAAAACCACGTCCGAATGGAAGGCATGGGATCAGGGACCGCTCCCCCGGACGGTGGACCAAGACGGATTCTGGTGGTCGAAGATGACCCCGACATCCGCGTGTCTCTCCACAGCATACTGACCGATGAAGGCTTCGAGGTGGTGGGGTGCACCAACGGACGTGAGGCGCTGGAGCGCCTGGGCGGAAGGCCCCTGCCCGAGCTCATCATTCTGGACCTGATGATGCCGGTGATGGATGGCTGGCAATTCCGGATCCAGCAGAAGAACGATCCTGCGCTGGCGCAGATCCCGGTCATCGCGATCTCGGCTGACGCCAGCTCGAAGGCGGCGGCGATTGACGCCGCGGCCTACCTCAACAAACCTTTCGACCACGCCAAGTTGATGAGCGCGGTCGATCGCGTGCTGATCGCGTTCGAACGGCGCAAGCTGCACCTGCGACTGACGGAGCTCGACTCGCAGAGCCGCTCGCTGGAGGAGATGGAGCGGGTCAAGAGCGCCTTCATCACCAACATCAGCCACGAGATCCGCACGCCCCTCAACGCCGTGCTGTCGCTGTCGCAGCTGATGCGGGAAGGCTCGGCGGGGCCGATCACCGCCGAGCAAGGGCGCTACCTCGACGTGATCCAGCGCAGCGGACAGAGCGTGCTGAATCTGCTGTCCGACATCATCGACCTCGCCAACCTCGAGACCAAGGGGCTGGAGGTGCGCTCGGAGGAGATCGTCCCCCGCGTGGTCGCGGAGAACGCCGTGGCCCCGCTGATGCCGCTGGCCTACGGCAAGGGGCTGGCGGTCAACTTCGATTTCCCACCCAACCTGCCGCGCGCGCGCGGTGACAGCCATCGGCTGGGCCAGGTGGTGAGCCAGCTGGTCAGCAATGCCATCAAATTCACCGAGAGCGGATCGATCAAGATCGGCGGCGAGGCGCGCGACAAGTTCGTGGCCATCTCGGTCTCCGACACCGGAATCGGGATCCCCGAGGACGCCATGGCCCGCATCTTCGAAGGCTTTTATCAGGTCGACCACCGACTGGGCCGCCGCCATCAAGGCGCGGGCATCGGCCTGACGCTGGTCGATCGGCTGGTGCGATTGATGGGCGGGGAGATCACGGTGCGCAGCACGGTGGGGTCGGGATCGACCTTCACCTTCACCTTGCCGGCCGCGGTGTGACGCTCGGATCCCGGTCGTGCACCGCACGCGCAGGTGTGCGTCGACGTGCGCGTGTCCGTTGGCCATTCACATCATTCGATCGAGACGCCCGCCGAGACGCCAGCAGTGATGGGTGATTGCGCGCAGATCCGACGCCCCCATAGCGCGATGCGCCCGTCGCTGTGGGACAACCCCCACGTCACGCTCGGGCTTCTTCGCTCGTTTTGCTGGACGCCTACACCGGCCCTCCGGTAGCCTGGCACCTGTCAAAGCGCCCTTGCACGGGCGCGCCGGCTGAGAGCACGCCGAGTCCCCGCTAGACGAGACGGCCCTGAACGGCTGGAGGGTTTCAATGAAGCTGTCGATCTTGTTCGGTCTGTCAGGGATCGCGCTGCTCGCGAGCGGTTGTACCGGACGCCTTGGCGCGACCGGTCCCGGCGGAGGCGGCGGCTCCGGCACTGGCAATGGGGGCGCGATGGATCCCGGCACGCCGCCGCCGCCGCCGTTCGAGGCGGCGACCGCGGCCTCGGCGGTGCGCAAGGTCAAGAACCTCCTGACCGGCATGACGCCGACCGACGATGAGATCGCCGCGGTGACCAGCGACGGCGCCGCGGGGCTGCAAACCTTGATCGACGGCTGGACCAGCGACGCCACGTTGCGCGGCAACTTCCAGGACAAGATGATCTTCCTTTTCCGCAACGCCTTCCAGCAGGTCGGCTTCAACCCGGCCGAGGACTTCAAGCTGCAGCTGCTCACCAACGGCGGCTTCGACTTTGCCAGCACCCCCGGCGACGACATCTTCGCGCGCCTGGTCCAGAACCTGGAGGACAGCTTCGCGCGCACCGCCTGGCAGTTGGTGTCCGAGGGTCGTCCGTTCAGCGAGGTGCTGACCACGCAGAAGTTCATGATGACGACCGCGCTCAAGGCGACGTATTTGCAGATCGAGATGCCGCGCGACACGCGCGGCACGGCGGCGCCGACGATCTCCTGGAAGGTGGACGAGGGCGCCGCCGACATTCCGATCGAGGACATCGTCGATCCGGCCAGCCCCAACTACCTGACCTTCGCCGACGTCGCGCCCACGCTCAACAACCGCACACCGACGCTGGCGTGCCGCGGAATGACCGGAATGGTCAACCCCTTCACCGGGTTCAACACGCTGTTTCAGGTGATGCTCGGCCTGATTCCGCAGTACTCGACCACCACGGCGGGCGTCACCACCACCATCTGCGATCGCCACTCGTCGCGTCCCTACTTCACCGTCGCCGACACCCAGGACTGGCAGTGGGTCACGGTGCGGCCGCTGGCGACCGGCGAGACCCGCCTGGCACCGTACGATCTGCCCAAGCTGCGTGCGGCGACCGAGCTTGGCCTGGCTTTGCCGCGCGTGGGCTTTTACACCACGCCGGCCTTCCTCGCTCTCTGGAACACCAACGACAGCAATCAGCATCGCGTGACCGCCAACCAGACCCTCCTCGTGGCGCTCGGCTACTCGCTGACGCCGGCCAACTCGATCGTGCCGCTGTCGGCCGCCGGCCTCGACGCCAACCACGCGGTGGCCAGCAGCGAGTGCTTCGGCTGCCACAAGTCGCTCGACCCGATGCGCGGGTTCTGGGGCAACCAGTACGACTACAGCGACCGCAACGACTTCCCGCCACGCGCCGGCGGCGGCCTGGCCGCCAACCCGCGCCCGGCGAGCACGGTCAGCGGCTTCGCCTTCTTCAACATGAACACCACGGGCGCCGACATGCTGGCGTTGGGTCCGCTGCTGCAGCAGACCATGGACACCAGCGACGCGGCGCAGCCGCTCAGCCGGTTCGCCATCGCGATCGCGCAGAAGCTGTGCTTCTTCGCCAACTCGGCGCAGTGCCTGGAGAGCGACGCCGAGTTCCGCCGCGTCGCGCGCACGTTCGAGACCAGCGGGTCCAACTTCATGACCCTGCTCAAGGAGATGCTGTCGTCGCCGCTGGTGACCGCCGCCAAGACGACCGCCACCTCCGACGCCAACGGGTTCACCATCAGCATCGCGCGCCGCGACCAGCTGTGCATGGCGCTGTCGAACCGCCTCGGCAGGCCCGACCTTTGCAGCCTCTCGGTGCCGATCCCGGCCACCGCGCAGGCGGCGACTCTGAAGATCGCCACCAGCTTGCCCGAGGACTCGTTCAGCCGCGGCAGCGAGTTCCCGATCACCGCCACGACCCCGACGCTGTTCTACTCGTCGGCGTCGGAGCTGCTGTGCGAAAGCGTCGCCACCGCGGTGGTCGACGCCACGACCGGCAGCGTGTTCAGCAGCGCCACGCCGCCGGCCACCATCGCCGACATGGTCACGCGGGTGATGGGATATCCCCCCAATGATCCGCTGTACGCGGGCGCCGTGAAGATCCTGCAAGACAACTACGACGCGCACGTCGCGGCGCGCGCCAGCGCGACCAACGCCATGCGGTCGACCTTCGCCCTCGCTTGCGAGGCGCCCACGACCCTTTCCTTTGGTCTCTGAGAAAGGATCATGACCATGTTCAATCGACGAGAGACGCTGCTGGCCGGCCTGTTCGGCGCCGAGTACATCGGCCTGCGCGCGCTGGCGACCGGCCTGCCGGTCTGGTTCCTCGCCAACCCGCGGCGCGCGACCGCGCAGGATCTGCAATGCGCGATCGACGCCAAGGACAACATGCAGTACCTGGTGGTCAGCACGTCCAGCCAGGGTGATCCGCTCAACTGCAACGTGCCGGGCACCTACGAGCAGGCGGCGATCGTCCATCCCCTGCAGCCGGCGGTGGCCGCGACCCCGGTCACGCTGGGCGCGGCGAGCTTTGGCGCGGCGCTGCCCTGGGCCAGCACCGCGGTCGGCGGCGCGCTCAAGCCCGAGACCCTGGCCCGCACCCAGTTCTTTCACTACTCGACCCGGTCGACGGTGCACGGCGACCAGCCCAAGGTCATGAAGCTGCTCGGCCTCACCAACCGCAGCGAGATGATGGTCTCGGCCTACGCCAAGCATCTCGGCGCCTGCTTCGGAACCGTGCAGACCGAGCCGGTCGCGGTCGGCGCGCGCGGCAACGCCAGCGAGCTGGTGAGCTTCGCGGGACGGACGCTGCCGTCGATCTCGCCGACGCAGCTCAAACAGCTCCTCACCGGCACGCGCAACAGCCCGTTGCTGGCGCTGCGCACCGTGCGCGACCAGTCGTTGAACAAGCTCAACGAGCTGGCCAAGACCACCGCCAACAACGTCCAGAAGCAGTTCCTGGACGCCATGGCGCTGTCGCGCGCCCAGGTGCGCCAGCTGGCCGACGCGCTGGCCACGACGCTCAATGCGATCACCGCCGATGACGTCAGGGGTCAGGGGCTGGCGGCGGCGGCGCTGATCTCCGCCAACGTCACGCCGGTGGTCACCATGCACATCGGGTTCGGCGGCGACAACCACACCGACACCGACCTCGCCGCCGAAGCGGCGCAGACCGTGACGGGCGTGCAGGGGATCCAGCTCTTGATGGACGCGCTCGCGGGGCTGGGGCTGACCGACAAGGTGACCTTCGCCACCATGAACGTCTTCGGCCGCAACCTGAACGGGATCGCCAAGGTCGACGCCCGCACCGGGCGCGATCACTACGGCAACCACGCGGTGTCGGTGCTGATCGGCAAGAACATCGCCCCCGGCGTCACCGGCGGCGTCATGCAGGGGAGCAGCGGCGCCTTCGCGGCGTCTGACATCGACTCCGCGACCGGCAAGCCGGTGACCGGAGGCGACATTCCCGTCGCCAAGACCAACGTCGCGCTCGCGCGCACGCTGGGGGTCGCCATCGGAATCCCGGGCTCGCTGATGGACGCCGACCTTTCGGCCAGCGCGGGCGGCAAGGTCGTCAGCTCGGCCTTGTCCGGCGTCACCGGATAGCAAGTCGCCAGGACGCCGCGGGCCACGGATCGCCGACGCTGACGCCCACGCCGACGCCGACGGAAGATCCGGTCCGACCGTCGGCGTCGGCGTCAGCGTCATCGATGCGAACCCGTCTGCAGCGGCTCGGCTGTAAGTCCCTGGGCGGACCGGGGCCCCTTGCGGACCGAGCCGATCGAACGCTAAATGTCCGCCATGGGGTCGCTTCGGGTCGTCGTCGCTTGCGTCGCCGCCACCGCACTGCTGTCGGTGGCGTGCCAGCGCAAGACCGCTCCGGCGCCGGTCTCGCAGCCGGGGGACACCAGGACGACGCCGGGCGCGGCCCCGGCCACCCCGCCTGCGCCCCAGGCGTCCGGCGGGCCGGTCACGCCGCGCACCGAGGCGCCCAACGAGGCGCGCGTGCTGTCGTCGGCGTTCTCGGCGGTGGCCAAGGCGCTGCGACCCAGCGTGGTGCGCATCGACGTCGAGATCCAGCAGCCGCTGGCCTCGCGGGGTGGTCGCGCGCGCGGCGGTGGCGGACGCGATCAGGTGCCGCCGTTCTTCCGGCGTTTCTTCGATTTCGAGGGCGGCGGGGACGACGCCACCGATCTCCCGCAGCGCGGGACCGGCTCGGGCGTGGTGCTCGACGCCAGCGGCAACATCGTCACCAACCGCCACGTGGTCTCGGGCGCGACCACCACCAAGGTCGCCTTCAGTGACGGGCGCGAGTTTTCCGCGCGCACCATCGGTATGGACTCGGAGACCGACGTCGCGGTGATCCGGCTCGACAAGCCGCCGGCCGATCTGATCGCGGCGCGGCTCGGTGACTCCGACAAGCTCGAGGTGGGGGAGTGGGTGCTGGCGGTCGGCAGCCCACTGGGCCTGGACCAGACCGTGACCGCCGGCATCGTCAGCGGCAAGGGACGGGTCGGGCGCCACGTACAGATGTCGGGCGGTCGGGTACGCCAGTACATCCAGACGGACGCCAAGATCAACCCGGGCAACTCGGGCGGGCCGCTGGTCAACCTCAGCTCCGAGGTGGTGGGGATCAACACTCTGATCAACACCGGACCGGGCGGCGCCTACGGGTTCGCGATTCCCATCAACCAGGTGCGGCGGGTCGCACAGTCGCTGCTGGCCGAGGGGCGCATCCGCTATCCCTACCTGGGCGTGCTGGTGGGCGATCTCAGCGAGGTCGATGCCGACCGGCGCGCCAAGCTGGGCGCCGGGCTACCTGACAACGCGGCGGTGGTGAGTGAGGTCACCCCAGGGGGTCCAGCCGCCAAGGGCGGTCTGAAGGCAGGCGACGTGATCACCGACCTCGACGCGCACAAGATCGAGAGCGCGGGCGACGTCATTGATTACGTGTCCGCGCAGAGGATCGGCGCCACCGTGACCGTGGGCTATCTGCGCGGCGGGCAGCGCGCCACCAGCGCCGTGGTGCTGGGCGAGCTGCCGTCCTCGGACAGCAAGGGTGGCGTGCCCGCCGCGGCCAGGCTGGGACTGTTGTTGCAGACGCTGACGCCCGAGCTGGCGCAGTCGATGGGTCTGGATCCCGGTACGCGCGGGGCGGCGATCGCCGAGGTGGCGCCGGGCGGCGCGGCCGCGCGGGCCGGCCTGGAGGCGGGCGAGATCATCCTGGAGATCGATCGTCACGGCGTGGCCGGCGCCGACGAAGCGACGTCGGCCTTGCTGGCGCCCCGCAAGGGCGGCCACCTCTTACGCGTGCGTGGCGGCGCCGGGACCCGCTTCGTGACCCTCAGCCCGGATTAGTACTGCCTCGGGCCTCTGGCCTCGGGCCTCTGGCCTCTGGCCTCTGGCCTCTGGCCTCGGGCCTCGGGCCTCGGGCCTCGGATCCGGATCCGGGACCCGAGGCCCGAAGTCCGAGGTCCGAGGTCTGAGGTCCGAGGTCCGAGGTCTGAGGTCTGAGGTCTGGAGGTCTGTGAGGTCCGAGGTGCTTTGGGCCGAACCAGTTATCTTCACTGTGGCGAGGTGCTGGGCCGAGAATGTCGTAAATTGCGCGCCCGATGTTGCCCGCGTCCGTGGCCCTGCAGTTCCGCATCACCTTGTCGCACGTCGACCGCGGGATCGATCGCGTGCAGAGCATCATCGTCGAGCGGCACCGCCTGGAGACGCGCGATCACCTGATCCTGCGGGTGATCGCCTGGTGCTTGTTCCACGACGACCAGCTGCGCTTTGGCCCCGGCGCGCTGGCGTCGCGCGCGGCCGACCTGTGGGCGCACGACGCCTCGGAAAAGCCCACCATCTGGGTCGAGTGCGGCGACGCAGACGCCGACGGCTTGCGCAAGATGATCCAGCACAGCCGCGGCGTGGTCGTGCAGGTGCTGTTCTCGGAGGTCGGGTCGCGCGACCATTTCCTGGCCCAGGCCGCCGAGCTCAAGCGCCACCCGCCCGAGCTGGCGGAGATGGGGATCTGGCTGGTCGATCCCGGGCTGGTCGCGGCGCTGGCGGCCAGCGATCAGCGGCGCCAGCACTGGACGGTCACCATCGTGGGCGATCACCTCTACGTCGCCGCCGATGGCCTGACCGTCGACTGCGCCCTGGAGCGCAGCACGGTACCGGGCCCGGAGTCGCGGTGACCGCGGCGGCGCGCGTTTTCGCCGCCGCCACGGCGCGGCTGCCGTTCCCGCGCCCGCCGACGGCCGAGGCACTATTTGTAGTCGATCTCCACGATGGTCAGCTCCCTGACCCCCGCGTGCCAGCTCACCGTCACGGCGTCATCTGGCCCCTTGCCGAGGAGCGCCCGGCCGACGGGGGATCGCCAGGACACATCGCCGGCGGCGCCGTCGGTCTCGTCGACCCCGACGATGCGATAGATCACGGTCTGCCCGGCGTCATCCTCTACCGTCACGGTGGCGCCGAAGAAGACCTTGTCGCGGCGCTTCTGCTCGCGCGGGTCGACCACCACCGCCACGTCGAGCCGCTTGGCCAGGAAGCGCAGCCGGCCGTCGATCTGGCGCAGCTGGCGCTTGCGGTAGATGTACTCGGCGTTTTCCGAACGATCGCCCTCGGCGGCGGCGTCAGAGAGCGCGCTCACCACCTCGGGACGCTTTTTCGAGCGCAGGAAGTCGAACTCCAGCGACAGCTTGCGGTGCCCGGCGGGCGTGATGTAGTTCTTCTCGACGGGCTTGGGCGGCGCGGCGCTGTCGGCCTTGGTCCTGGCCTTTGTTCCTGGCGGCATACGGGTCCAGCCTACGACACTTCCTCGCACGAAACCGGGGCCGCTCGTGTACGATGGAGCCCGACATGAGGCGCATCGCCGTTCTCACCAGCGGAGGAGACGCCCCGGGTATGAACGCCGCCGTCCGCGCGGTGGTCCGCACTGGGCTCGACCGCGGCTGGGAGATCTTCGGCGTGCACAACGGCTATACCGGCCTGGTCGAGGCGCTGATCGAGCCGCTGGGCGCGCGCGACGTGGGCGGCATCCTGCAGCGCGGCGGCACCGTCCTGGGCAGCGGTCGGATCCCGTCCTTCAAGAACGAAGAGGTACGCGAGGTCGCCCTGCGCAACCTGGGTGCGCGCGGCATCGACGGGCTGGTGGTGATCGGCGGCAACGGCTCGCAGGCGGGAGCCCTGGCGCTGTCGCGCATGGGGCTGCAAGTGGCCGGCGTCGCCTCGACCATCGACAACGATCTGGCCGGGTCCGAGGTCACCATCGGCGTCGACACCGCGCTCAACATCGCCCTCGAGGCGATCGACCGCCTGCGCGTGACCGCGTCGTCGCACAAGCGCGCCTTCCTGGTCGAGGTCATGGGCCGCAACTGCGGGTACCTGGCGCTGATGGCGGGCATCGCCGGCGGCGCCGAGGCGGTGGTGCTGCCCGAGGCGGAGATCGATCCCGACGACCTGGCCGCGCGCCTGCACGGGGCGCACGCGCGCGGCAAGGCGCACGCGCTGGTGGTGGTCGCCGAGGGGGCGCGCTACAACGCCCAGCGCCTGGCCATGCACTTCGAGACGCACCGCGAGCGGATGGGGTTCGACCTGCGGGTCACCACGCTGGGGCATGTCCAGCGCGGCGGGACCCCGAGCGCGTTCGACCGCCTGCTGGCGACCCGCCTCGCGGCCGCCGCCACCGACCACCTGGCGCGCGGCGAGCCCGGCCGACTCATGGGCCTCATCAAGGGCGAGATCCGCGCGACCCCGCTCGCCGACGTGGTCGGCATCCCGAAGGTACTGGACTTGAGCCTGCTCGAGCTGCAAAGAATCCTCGCCAAGTGACCGCCCCCCCTTCGTCCCCGCAAGCCGGGTTTTTCGATCGTTTCACGGAGCGCCAGATGGCGTTCGGCGTGATCCTGTTCGGCCTCCTGCTCTACATCCCGCTGGCCGGCACCTACGGTCTGTGGGACCCCTGGGAGACCCACTACGCGGAGGTCGCGCGCCAGATGACCCGGCGCGGGGACTTCATCAGTCTGTGGTGGCCCGGCTCGCCGCGCGACCTCGATGTTTTCTGGTCCAAGCCGGTGCTGTCGTTCTGGCTGATGAGCATCGGCATGCACATCGCCCGTATCGGCCTGCCGGGTGGCGACCCGGGCGAGATGGCGCTGTCCTATCGCGCCGAGTGGGCGGTGCGCACGCCGTTCTGCCTCGCGGGCGTGCTGGGCATCTACGCCGTCTACCTGGTGACCGCGCGCTTCGTCAGCCGGCGCGCCGGCGTGCTGGCCGCGGTGGTGGCGGCGACCTCGCCGATGTACAGCCTGGTGGCGCGCCAGGCCATGACCGACATGGCCTTCGTCGGGCCGATGGCGATGGCGCTGGCCCTGGGCGCGATGGCGCTGTTCGACGACCGGGACCAGGTCCTGCCACGGCGCGGGCGCGGGCGCTGGACCTGGCCGCACCACGGTCTGTTCTATGGCGTCATCGCGCTGTTCGCGATCACCACCATCCCGCAGCTGGTGATCGACTCCTACCAGCTGCGCGTCGAGATACCCTGGGGTAACGGCGTCCTCAAGATGTACGGCGCCGTGGCCATGATCCCCTATTTCCTGGGATTCGCGGCCTTCGTCGTGCTGGCCGCGCGCACCCGCTACAAAGCGCCGCTGTACCTCTACATCGCCGCCATCCTGTGCGGCCTGTCGATCCTGGCCAAGGGCCTGGCGGGGCTCGGGCTGCCGCTCATCGTGTTCCTGGCCTATCTCGGGTTCACCTGGAACTGGAAGCGGTTGCGGCGCGCCCAGCTGCTCTACGGCGTGGTGGTTTCGCTGGTCGCGATCGCGGTGGTCGCCGTGCCCTGGCACCACGCGATGATCATCCGCCACGGCATGGGGTTCTGGAACGAGCTGTTCGGCGACAACCACTGGCGGCGCATGGTGCTGGGCCGGCATGGCGACCGCGGCACCTTCGAGTATTTCCTGCGCGAGCTGGGCTACGCGGTGCTGCCCTGGGTCGCGGTCGCGCCGGCGGCGCTGGCGTGGGCGGTGATGCGGGTCGGCCCGGCGGCGCGCGCGCCGGCGGCGGGCGGCCCGTCGGCTCCCGCGGGCCCAGACACCGCTCCGGGGATCGCCATCGGAGCCGGCAGCGGTCGGGCCGACGACGAGGTGCGGCGGCAGGGCATCATCTGGCTGGGCGCGATCTGGTTCGTGTCGGCCTACGCGCTGGTCTCGATGTCGATGACCAAGTTCCACCACTACGTGCTGCCGGCTCTGCCCGGGCTGGCCATCGTGATCGGCTGCTTCCTCGATGATCTGCTCGACGGGCGTGCCACCCGCCGGGCGGGCGCGGTCGCCCTGGTCGGTCTGCCGCTGCTGATCCTGATCGCGGTCGATCTGCTGAGCACCAAGAACGCCTCGCAGCACTTCCTGTGGCTGTTTTCCTACGACTACGTGCACAACGTGCATGGCCGCCCCTGGCCCGACGCGCTGGACTTCACCGGGCCCCTGACCGCCTTCGTGGCGCTGTTCGGGATCGCCACGCTGGGGCTGGCGTTCCGTCGTTTCCGGCGCCCGGCGCTGGCCGGCCTGGCGGTCGGCGCCGTGGTCTTCACCTTCTACCTGCTGGACGTGTACATGCGCGACATCGCGCCCTACTGGTCGCAGAAGCTGCCCATCGCGACCTACTACCGGGAGAGGCGATCGCCGGAAGAACGGCTGATCGCCTTCCAGATGTACTGGCGCGGCGAGACCTTCTACACCAAGAACGAGATCTACGAGGGCCCGACCGAGGACCGCACGGTGTTCGACCAGGAAGGCGCCGACGACAAGCTCAAGGATTGGATCACGCACCACCGCGGGCACCGGCACTTCTTCCTGTTCGAGCGCGGCCAGCAGTCGCACCTGCAAAACATGCTGCCGCCCGAGTCGCGCGCCAGCTTCGAGGTCATCGACAGCCACAACAACAAGTTCTCGCTGGCCAGAGCGGACCTGTGACCAGGGAGCCTCGGAGGGCGAGCCCGGCCCGAGGTCCGCGCGGCAAGGTGCGCCGACGCTCGACGCGATGAATACTGGTGGCCATGCACGCAGACACGCAGGCGCGGCTCGATCGCTTTCGGGAGCTGGGCGGCGTGGTGCCCGAGGCAGGGGAGGAGCGGGCGTTGCTGCTGGCGATCCTCGACAGCGGCAACTTCTTGCCCGGGCTGCTGCTCGCGGCGGGAAACCCGTCGGCGTGGCTGGAGCTGACCCGCGATCCCTGGCTGCGCCAGCCCAAGGCGGGCGCGCAATTCTGGACGGAGGCCAGCGGCGCCACCGCGGGCGCGCGCGACTTCGACGACTTCAAGCGCCGGCTGCGCCTTTATCGGCGCCGCGAGATGCTGCGCCTGGGCGCGCGCGAGCTGGGCTGGGGCACCACCGAGGAGGTCGCCGGGGAGCTGTCCGGCTTCGCCGACGCCTGCCTCGAGCTGTCCTTTCGTTTCGCCGACGGCGACCTGCGCCGCGAGTATGGCGAGCCGATGACCGACGAGGGCCCGGCCTCGTTCGTGGTGCTGGCCATGGGCAAGCTGGGCGGCGAAGAGCTCAACTTCTCGTCGGACGTCGACGTCTGTTACTTCTACTCGTCCGACGCCGGCCAGGCGGGTGAGCGTTCGCTGCACGAGTACTACAGCGAGCTGTCGCGCCGGATCACCGCCGCCATCGAGGAGGTCACCGACGAGGGGATGATCTTCCGCGTCGACCTGCGCCTGCGCCCCGAGGGGCGCTCGGGCCCCTTGTGCAACTCGCTGGCGGCCGCCGAGCGCTACTACGAGACCTTCGGGCGCACGTGGGAGCGCCAGGCTCTGTTGCGCGCGCGGCCGTGCGCCGGCGACCGGGAGTTTGGCGCGCGTCTGCTGGCCATGCTGGAGCCTTTCATCTATCCGCGCAGCATCGACCCGCGCATGGTGCGCGAGATCCGCGAGCTGCGCGCGATGTTCCGGCCGGCCGAGTCCTCGGCCGGCGACGCCGCCTTCGACGTCAAGCTGGGCGCGGGCGGGATCCGCGACGTCGAGCTGGTGGTGCAGACGCTGCAGCTCCTGCACGGCGGCAAGCGCCGCGACCTGCGCGACCGCACCACGCCGCGCGCGCTGCATCTCCTGTGGATCGCGGGTCTGCTCACCGACCGCGAGGCGCGCACGCTGGCCGCGGCCTATCAGTTCTGGCGCCAGCTCGAGCACCGCGTCCAGCTCGAAGAGGCGGCGCAGACCCACCGCCTGCCCGGCGACCCGGAGGGGCGCGCGCGCCTGGCCCAGCGACTCGGCTGGGCTGACGCGGGCGCGCTGGAGGCGGCGGTGGCACGGCATCGCGCCGCCGTGCGCGAGATCGCCGACACCTTCGGCGATCCGTCGCCGCCCCACCGCGCCGAGGTCGCCGTCGCCTTCGATCCCACCCGCCCGCGTGAAGATGTGGAGCGGGCGCTCGCCGCGCTTGGCTTTCACGACGTCGAGCCCTGGGTCGACACGCTCGACTCCCTGCGCGCGCGCATGCCGCCGTCTTTCCTGGAAGAGGCGGCGGCCTCGCCCGATCCGGACCGCGCGCTCACTCATTTTCGTGACCTGGTCTGGCGTGGATCGGACGGGCTGATCGCCTTCCTGCGCGACTACCCCCAGGTCCTGCGCATGCTGGCGACGCTGTTCGGCAGCAGCGACCGCCTGTCCGAGCTGCTGGTGCGCCACCCCGAGATGTGGGAGGCGTTCACCCAGAACCTGGGCGCGCTCTCTCGCTCCGCCGACGAGCTCAAGGTCGAGGCGGCGGCGCGCCTGCGCGAGCTGCGCGCCGACCCCGATGAGCACGAGGAGGCCGGCCTGCGCGAGCTGCGGCGGTTCCAGGCCGAGGAGGCCCTGCGCATCGGCCTGCACGACGTCGCCGGATCGCTCGAGCCGGGCGAGGTCAGCGAGCAGCTGTCCGCGCTGGCCGAGGCCTGTGTGGTCGAGAGTGTCGGCCTGGCGACGCCGGCGCTGGTCACCCGCTACGGGTTGCCGGCGTCGGGGCTCACCGTGCTCGGCCTGGGCAGCCTGGGCGCGCGCGAGATGCGCTACGGCTCCGACGTCGATCTGGTGTTTCTCTACGGCAGCGAAGGGGAGTCGTCGACCGGCGTCGGCCACCAGGAGTGGTTCGCGCGCGCCTCGCAGCGCTTCATCGGATCGCTCGAGACCATGCTGGAAGAGGGGCGCCTCTACCACGTCGACACCCGGCTGCGGCCGTCGGGCGAGCAGGGCATGCTCGTGACCTCGGTCAAGTCGTTCGAGCGCTACCACCAGAAGGAAGCGGCCGGCTGGGAGCGGGTGGCCCTGCTGCGCGCGCGCGTGGTCTACACCTCCGAATCGCCGGCGGCGCGCGCCGCGCTGGAGTCGACGCTGGAGGCGATCACCTATGACCGTCCCTTTGACGAGGAGCGATTTCGCGCCGACCTCGGCCGCGTGCGCAAGCGGGTCGAGGCGGAGCGCGGCCGCGTCGTCGCCGGTGCGCGCCACCTGCGCTTCGATCCCGGCGGCATCATGGACGTCGAGTTCGTGGTCGCGCTGGGCCAGCTGCGCCTGGGCGCCGACCGCGCGCTGCGCACGACATCGACCACGGCCGCGCTCACCCGCCTGGTGACGCTCGGGTGGCCGGCGACGCTGATCGAAGACTACGCCTTCCTGCGCCGTCTGGCGCTGCGCCTGCGCCTAGTGCGCGGCCGCCCCGAGGACGTCCTCGGCCCCGACGACCTGCGCCCCCTGGCCCGCACCCTGGAGCGCGCGCCCGAAGCGCTGGCCGCCGACCTGGACCGCCGCATGGCGCGGATCCGGTCGATCTACGCGACGATGTTCCCCTCAAACCCCTGATCGTGATCGTGGCCGTGATCGTGGCCGCCCCCGTGATCGAGGCCGTGCACGTGAACGTGGCCCCCACCGTGGACGTGGTCGACTGTTCGATCACGTCCACGGTAGCGTTCCCGTGCACGTGCACGGTGCACGATCACGGGCGCGGCCACGATCACGATCACGATCACGATCACGGCTTTTTCAAAGCCCGATCGGCTCGCCTGCTCAGTCCTCGGCGTCGGTCTCCGCCGCGATGCCGTGCAGCCGTAGCTTTTCCCACAGGTTCTTGCGCGAGATGCCCAGGATCTCCGCCGCCTTCATCTTCTTGCCGCTGGCCTGGGTCAGCGCGCGCATGAGGTATTCCTTCTCGAATTCCTTGAGCGCGACGCCCAGGGAGCGCAGGTTGCCCGCCGAGCTATTGCCGTTGGAGTCGGTGGCGCCGGCGATGCCGCCGGGCAGGTGCTCGACGTCGATCTCGTTACCGCCCGAGAGGACGACCGCGTGCTCGATGGCGTGAGCGAACTCGCGCACGTTGCCGGGAAAGGCGTACTGCGACAGCACCGCCCAGGCGCGCGGTGAGATCGCGGGCGGCGCCTTGCCGGCCGGGGTGAAGCGCGCCATGAAGTACTGCAACAGCAGCGGCAGGTCGCCGCGCCGTTCGCGCAGCGGCGGGATCTCGATGTCCAGCACGTTGAGCCGGTAATAGAGGTCCTCGCGGAACCGGCCTTCCTTGATGCGCTCGCGCAGGTTGCGGTGGGTGGCCGAGATGATGCGCACGTCCACGCGCGTCGACTCGTTGGTGCCGAGTGGTTCGACGGTTCCCTCCTGCAGCACGCGCAGCAGCTTGGCCTGCGCCGGCAGCGGGACCTCGGCGATCTCGTCGAGCAGCAGCGTGCCGCCGTCGGCCGCCTTGAATCGGCCGTCGCGCCGCTTGACCGCGCCGGTGAACGCGCCGCGCTCGTGCCCGAACAGCTCGGCCTCGAGCAGCGTCTCCGGGAATGCCGCGCAGTTGACCGCGATGAAGGGGCGGGCACGGCGCGAGCTGCGCTCGTGCAAGGTGCGCGCGACCAGCTCCTTGCCGGTGCCGCTCTCGCCGGTGATCAGCACCGGCGCGTCGCTCTGCGCGATGGTGTCGATGCGATCCGCCAGCCGCAGCATGGGCGGGCTGCGCCCGATGATCGCGCTGCCCGACTTGCGCTGCGACAGCTCGGCGCGCGCCTGCTCCAGCTCGCGCTTGAGCGCGCGCTGCGCGCCGATGCGATCCATCTGCACGATGATCTCGTCGATGTCGAACGGCTTGGTGATGTAGTCGTAGGCGCCTTCCTTGAGCGCGGCCACCGCGTCGGAGACCGCGGCGTGCGCGGTGATCAGGATGACGTCGGTGCCGGGCGACTCCTGGCGCACGCGGCGGAACAGGGTCAGACCGTCGACCTTGGGCAGGCGGATGTCGCACAGCATGACGTCGAAGACGTTCGACGAGATCAGGGTCAACCCCTCGGCGCCATTGGACGCCAGCGTGATCCGGTGCCCGGCATCGCGGAGCGCGTCACCGACGAGCATGCGAAAGTCCGGCTCGTCATCCACCAGGAGTATGTCGAGCATCTTGGTCGTTTCCACCCAGGTTAACCGCTAACACGGACGGAGGGGGTGCGCACGGTCTATTCACCCGGCAGTCAATGGATGTCGAGCCGGTCCGCGGGCCCGGTTCCGACGTCTTTTCCCACGTCTTTTCCGGCGTCTTTTCCAGCCTCGGAATTGCCCGCTGCGCGGCGCGTGGCCCGCGCGCGCGCCACTTGCGCCAATAGCTCGTCCGCGTTGCTCTCGCCCTTGCGCACCACGCCGATGACGGACGGTCCCAGCACCTCGCGCTCGCTGCGGGTCATGTACAGCGCCGACAACACCACGAAGGGCGTCGTCGACAGTCTCTCGTCGGTGCGAGCGGCACGTAGCACGTCGAGCCCGCTCATGCCCGGCATCACCAGGTCCAGCACCACCGCGTCGAAGGTCCCGGCCTGCAGCTGGGCCCACCCGTCCTGCCCCGACGAAGCCACCGACACTCGGTAACCGGCGCCGAGGAGCAGATCGGCGACGCGCTGCCGTTCGATCGGGTCGTCCTCGATCAGCAGCACGTGCCCGCCGGCTGCGGCCGAGGTCGCTTCCCTGGCTGCGCGCGTCGCCGCGCCGTCGGCGCGCGACCGGGGCAGCGTCAGCAAGAACGTGGTCCCCTCGCCGGGCGCGCTGTCGACCGTCAGCGTGCCGCCCATCAGCTTGACCAGCCGTCCGGTCAGGATCATCGCCGGCCCGGGCGAGCGTTCGGGGTCCTGGACCAGGAAAGCATCGAAGTCCGCGGCGCGCAGCTCGGGGGTCAGCCCGGGGCCGGTGTCGCTGATGCGGATCGTGACCTGGCGCTCGTCGCTGTCCGCCGAGATCTCGACGTACCCGTTGGCGGTCTCGGCCACCGCATGCTCCAGCAGCGTGCCCAGCGCCTGGCGCAGCCGATCCTCGTCGGCGTCCACCAGCAGCGGCGCACGCGGAGGGTTGAGGTGCAGCGGGAGGCCCTTGCTGCGCGCCCGGTCGTCGTGAGCCGCGCCCACGCCGCGGATCAGCGGCCGTACGTCGACCGCCGTCATCTGCAGATCCAGGCGTTCGACCTCGATGTGGGAAAGATCGAGCACGTCGTTGACCAGCGCGAGCAGCTGCCGGCTGCTGCGGTGGATCACCTCGATGTATTTTTGCTGGTCGCCCGACAGCGGGCCGCCGCTGCCGTCGGCCAGCAGCTGCGACAGCGTGATCATCGAGTTCAGCGGCGTGCGCACGTCGTGGCTCAGCTTGGAGATCAGCAAGTTGCGAAAGCGCTCCGCCGCTTGCAGGGTGCGCTCGCGCGCGGACAGCTCGGCGGCCTGGAACTCCAGATCCAGCGCTTGTTTCTGCTCGCCGGGCTGCGTCGCGCGCGGCGCCGAGCGGCGAAAATCACGCGGGCGCACGCGTGACACCACCAGGACGCCAAGGGCGCCCAGCCCGGCGGACACGCAGGCGATCACCACAGTCGCAATCGTCGAGCTCATCGAGTACCTCACCATGTGTGCATTGCGGGCTGTCCCGTCAACCGCGAGTGCTCGACATCCGGCGTGCCGGTCCTATTTTGAGGAAGCTGGGATATCGCGGCGGCGACCCCGGCCCGCCACCAGGCCGGCGAGCCGAAAATGGTGTTTTTTTGCCGCGGAGGCAAAGCCGTGTCTCAATCGACGAATGGAGCCAGTTTCGCAAGAGAGCGATGCGGGTTTGGAGCCCGGCCTCGAGGTGGATCCCGCCCCCCCCGCGCGGGCTGACGGCAAGCCGACCACGGAGGAGCTGCGCGCGTCGCTGGCCGCCGTGCGCGCCGCACGCGACGCCGCGCAGACCCGGATGCGCCGCGATACCCGGCGGGTGCGCCTGGTCAGCGTGATGTTCGTGGCCGCGTTCGCCGCCGGCGCGCTGGCGATCATCGGCCACTTTCGCGGCGTGCGTGCGCGCGCCGGCGCCCGTCGCTCGCCGGTCTCGGTTGTGGCCGCGCCGGCGGAGCGGCCGCCCGGCCCGTCCCTGGCCCAGGGGCCGGAGGGCGCCGGCTCCGGCCTCGCGCCGGCCGGTGCCCCCACACCGCTCGAGCCGCCGCCCACGAGGGGCGCGGGTTCGCCGGCCGCGGGGCCCGCCGTCGAGGCGGCGCCGGCCCCCGATCTGGCCGAGACCCTGGGCGCCTGCAACCAGGCCTATGAGAGCCGCCGCTGGCCAGCCGCCACCGAGGCGTGCGCCCACGCCGCCGAGCTGCGGCCGCGCGACGCATCGCTGGCCATGAAGGTGGCACAGGCGTTCCACGCGCGCGGGCGCTATGCCGACGCCGGCAACTGGGCGCGCCGCGCGCTGGAGCTCGACGACGTCGATCCCGAAGCGCTGGTGATCGTCGCCCACGCCGAGCGCCGCGCCGGTCATGCCGGGGCCGCCAGGAGCGCCTATCGCCGCTATCTGGTGCTGGCGCCGCGCGGCTGGCATGCCGCCGAGGCGCGCGCCGCCGTTCGTCCGATCGACCGCCCGCACCCGCGCGCGCGCAACGGGTCGGCGTCGCGGCGTCCGCTGAGCCCCCCGGTCGCGTCCTCGGTCGATTCCAACGCCGATCAGCGCTGAAGCAACAGCGTCGCCAACGCCCGATAGCTGCACGGCATGTTCATCGGTCACAACGCGCTGGGCTTCGCGGCCAAGAAGACCGCGCCGCGGGCGTCGCTGGGGATGCTGATGGCGGCCCCGATGCTGCTCGATCTCTTGTGGCCGATCTTCCTGATCGCCGGCATCGAGCACGTCCAGCTGGCGGGGGCGCACACCAGCCCCTTTCTGGGAATGGAGTTCATCCATTATCCCTGGTCGCACAGCCTGTTGATGTCGCTGGTCTGGGGCGCGGCTTACGGCCTCCTCTACCGCTGGCGCAGCGGCGACGGCCGCGGCGCGCTGGTCGTGGGCGCCCTGGTCGTCAGTCACTGGGTGCTCGACTTCGTCACCCACGTCCCCGACCTGCCGCTGTGGCCGGGTGGCCCCAAGGTGGGCCTTGGTCTGTGGAGCTACCCGGCCGTGACCGTCGCGATCGAGGTCCTGCTGTACCTGGCCGGCATCGCCGTCTACCTGCGCGCGACCGAGGCGCGCGATCGCGTCGGTACCTGGTCGCTGGCGGCGTTCGTCGTCGTGCTGGCGGGCCTGTACCTGACAAGCTTTGGTCCGCCGCCCCCGATCAAGGCCATCGGCTGGGGCGCGCTGACCGGATGGCTGCTGCCCCTGTGGGCCGCCTGGTTCGACCGCCACCGGCGGCTGCGCATCTCTCAATGAAAGTCGTGCGAGATGTCGACGCCGCGGAGCACGGCCGTGCCCCTGTCCGTGCCGGCGCCCGCGCCTAGCGGTTCGAAGACGTCTGCTTTGATCGAGATCACCCCGCGCTGGTTCTGGACGACGCCTTCGATGATCAGCGCGGTGGCGGTCACCAGCAGCGCGCGGTGACGTTGAAAGCGTGGCGGGGTGACGATGGCGTTGGCGAACCCGGTCTCGTCCTCCAGCGTGATGAACACGAACCCCTTCGCCGTCCCCGGCCGTTGCCGCACGATCACCACCCCTGCCACCCGCGCCCGCCGCCCATCGGGGACCTTCGCCAGATCGCCAGCGCGTAACACGCCCCGCTTCTCCATCTCCGCCCTCACCAGTGACATGGGATGCGGTCCGGTTGAAACACTGGTCCCGCGAAAGTCTGCCGTCGTCTCTTCGCCAGGCGTCATCTCCGGCAAAGGCCCATTCGTGGACGAGCACGCGCTCGAGCACGCGCACGTGCCCGTGCACGTGCAGGTTCCGATCGTGCACGTGCACGTCGACGTACACGTGCACGTGCTCGTTCCCGTGCCCGGCTTTTTCCCCACCGCCCGAAACAACGCCCCCGATCTCTCCAGCGCCTCCACCTGCCACAACGCCCGTCGCCTGGTCCTCGTCCGCTCCTCCAACCCCGCGAGCGCCCCGATCTCCGCCAGCGTCACCATCTCGGCCGGGCTCGCGGCGGCGCGCACCTGGAAGTCGACCAGCGAGGCGAAGGGGCGGCGCGCGCGCTCGGCCTCGATGCGGCGGCCGACCTCCTCGCGCAGGCCCGAGACGTAATTGAGCCCGAGCCGGATCGAGAAGGCGTCGGCCGGGGCGGGCTCGAGATCGCACAGCCAGCCCGAGCGGGTGACGTCGACCGGACGGGTCTCCACGCCGTGGCGGGCGGCATCGGTGACCAGCGTCGCCGGGTGGTAAAACCCCATCGGGTAGTTATTGAGCAGCGCGCACGCGAAGGCGGCAGGGTGGTGCGCCTTGAGGTAGGCCGAGGCGTAGGCGAGCAGCGCGAACGACGCCGCGTGCGACTCGGGGAAGCCGTAGAGCGCGAACGACTTGATCCCTTGCACGATCTCCTCCTGCGCGGCGCCGAAGATCCCGTTGCGCGCCATGCCGGCGCGCAGGTCTTGCTCGATCTCGTTCATCCGCTGCAGCGAGCGCTTGAACCCCATCGCGCGGCGCAGCTCCTCGGCCTGCCCGCCCGAGAAGCCGGCCGCCACCATGGCCATGCGGATCAGCTGCTCCTGGAACAGCGGCACGCCCAGCGTGCGCTTCAAGATCGGCTCCAGCGACGGGTGCGGATAGGTGGCCGGTTGCTCGCCGGCGCGCCGCAGGAGGTAGGGGTTCAGCATCTTGCCGACGATGGGGCCGGGACGGATGATCGCCACCTCGACCACCAGGTCGTAAAAGCGTTCGGGGCGCATGCGCGGCAGCGTCGCCATCTGGGCGCGCGATTCGACCTGGAACACCCCGACCGTGTCGGCGGCGCGCAGCATCTGGTAAGTGAGCGGGTCGTTGGCGGGCAGCCGGCCATAGTCGATCGCGATCCCCTCGTGACGGCTGATCAGCGGCACCGCCTCTTCCAGCACCGCCATCATCCCCAGCCCCAGCAGGTCGACCTTGACGATGCCCAGGTCGGCGCAGTCGTCCTTGTCCCACTGCACGATCACCCGCCCGGGCATGCTCGCCGGTTCGAGCGGAACCACTTCGTCGAGGTGGCCGGCGGCGATCACCATGCCTCCCGAGTGCTGGCCGAGGTGGCGCGGCAAGTTGATGAGCGCGCTGGCGATCTCCGCCAGCAGCTGCGTGCGGCGATCGATCGCGGGGAAGCCGGCCTCGGCGATCAGCTGGGCGAGGGGAGTCCCGTCGTCCATCACCCACCCGGGCAGGTGCCTGGAGATGCGGCCCAGCTGCTCTTCGGAGAACCCGAGCGCGCGGCCGGTGTCGCGCACCGCCATGCGCGGCCGGTAAGTGATCACGTTGGCGGTCATGGCGGCGCCGCGCGCGCCGTACTTTGCGTAGACGTGCTGGATGACCTCTTCGCGCCGGTCACCCGACGGCAGGTCGAGATCGATGTCGGGCATGCGGTCGGCGGCGTTGCTGGCGCTCTGCACCCGCTCCTCGGACAGGAAGCGCTCGAACAGCAGCTCCATCGCCACCGGATCGACGGCGGTGATGCCCAGGACGTAGCAGGTCGCGGAGTTGGCAGCCGAGCCGCGCCCCTGGATCATGATGCCGCGCCCGCGCGCGAAGCAGACGATGTCCCACACCACCAGGAAATAACCGGCCAGCTCGAGCTTGCCGATGATCGCCAGCTCGCGCGCCACCTGCGCGCGCACCTTGGGCAACAGCGGATCGTCGGCCGGGTAACGGTCAGCGACCCCGCGCCAGGTCATCTTCTCCAGGAAGCTCTGCTGCGACTCTCCGTCAGGTACGGGATAAGTGGGGAAGCTGTAGCCGAGGTCGGCCAGGGTGAACGCGCAGCGCTCGGCGATGGCGCGCGTCGCGCGGAGCGCCGCCGGTCGATCGCGGAACAGCGACGCCATCTCGGCCGGCGACTTCAGCCAGCGCTCGCCGTTGGGCGGCAGACGGCGGCCGATCTCGTCGACGGTGGCGTGGGCGCGCGCGCAGGTGAGCACGTCATAGACCCGCCCGGCCGCCGGCGTGGCGTAGCGGACGTCGTTGGTGGCGACCACGCCGATGCGATGCGCGGCCGCCTGCGCCTCGCCGGCGCGCACCCGCTGCGCCTCGGCCGCGTCCAGGTGGCGCTGGGTCTCGAGAAAGAGGTTCGCGGCGCCGAAGGCGTCGATCAACGCCGGCAGATCGGCGCGCGGCGACGCGCCCGCGAGCGCGATCAACCCGGCGGCGTGCTCGGCCAGCAGCGGGATGGTCGCCGCCGCCTCGCCCTTGGCGTGGCCTTCGTTCATGCGGGTGATCAAACGACATAGATTGCGGTAGCCGCGCCGGTCCTCGACCAGCAAGAGCAACGGGGGCGCGCCGCCCACCAGCGTCACCTCGGCGCCGACGATCGGGCGCAGGTTCATCTTGCGCGCCGCCGCGAAGAAGCGCGGCGCCCCCGACAACCCGTTGCGATCGGCCAGCGCCAGCGCGCCGTGCCCCCCGTGCGCGGCCGCCGTCACCAGATCCTCCGGCAGCGAGGCCCCGTCCAGAAAGCTGAACGCCGACCGACAGCGCAGCTCGACATAGTCAGGGTGGGTCGTCAAGGCCAGATCCTCGGGTTCCTCGCCCCGTCCACCGGTTCGGATCGCCGACGCCGACGCCGACGCTGACGCCGACGGTTCCGGATCCGGATCCGGTCCGATCGTCGGCGTCGGCGTCGGCGTCGGCGTCGGCGATCCCACTTCCCGTTTGCGCGTGACTAGTCATAGTACCCATCCAGGAACCAGCGCCCGTTCCTCTGATCCTGGTGCAGCCGGTAGATCGCGCCGTCCGACGCGTGGACGTCCCAGTAATCCCGGCAAAAATCGCCGTCCTCCTCGGGCGGGCGCCACCACTCGCCGTGCAGGCGGTAGGGCCCGGCGGCGATCAGCACGCGCGCGGTGGTGGCGCTGCCGCGCAGCGCGGTCGGTCCATCGCGACCCATGATCACCTCGACCTCCTGCGCGGGACGAAAGCGCCGCACCGCCAGCGCGCCCTTGGCGGCGCCGGCCTGGCCCGCGCGCGCCGCGGAAGAAACCGGGTAGGGCGTGACGGCGATGGCCTCTTCGCGCCAGCTATCGACGGCGCGCGGCGCGCCGACGTTCTCGGGGCCGACCAGCGCCGCCAGCCGCGCCAGCGTCGCCGCTAGCCGGTCGGGCGCGGGCCCGGCCGGGCGCTGGAAATCGAGCTGGGTCGCGCGCACCCGCGCTGGCAGCGCGATCAGGGTGGCGCCGACCACGGCGGCGTCGGGCGGCCGGCGCGCCAGGTCCAGGCGCACCAGATCCAGCAGCGTCGACGATTCGCGCGTCGGCGCCGCGATCAGGATCTCGCGCACGTCCAGGCCGCGCGGGTCCAGCGCCAGCCGCAGCGTGATGCCGGCGCAGGCCAGGCTGCGGCAGGCCAGCCGCGCCAGCGCGCGATCGATCAGCCCGCGCAGGATAAAGGACAGGGGCTCGATCTCATAGATCGGGTAATCGAGCTCGGTTCCCTCTTCCAGCGCGTCGGCCGGCAGGCGGGGGACGAACGGCTCGTCGTCGACGCCGGTGGCCAGCCGGTGCGCCCGCGCGCCGGCCGGACCCAGGCGCAGCGCCACCTCGGCGGCCGGCAGCATGGCCAGCGCGCCCACGGTGGCGATGCCCCAGCGCTGGAGCGCGACGCCGACCTCGGGCAACGTCGTGGCGCCGCTTCGCTTTTTTCCATTGCCGCCAGCGCCGCCGTTGTCGTTGCCGCTGGCGGCGCCGCCCACGCGGCGCGGCCGCGCCTGGCTGGGGTCGCTGGCGTCGCGCTCGTCTTGCAGCACCGTGACCGGCAGTGGCGCCAGGAAGGCCCGCTCGCCCCCGTGTGCCACCACCGCCAGCTCGCGCGCCCGGGTCACCACCCGCGCGATCCCCTTCGATGACGCGATGGCGACGCGCACCCCGAGGCCGAGGCGCGCGGCGCGCGCCTGGATTCCCTGCGCGATCGCGCCTTCACCCTCGGGGTAAAGGCGATCGAGGTCACCGACCTCGAAGAAGATGCGCCCCTGCGGCGCGCTCTCGCTGTCGATGCGCGGCGCGAAGGCGTAGCCGAGATCGCACAGCGCCGCCTGGGCCGTGGCGACGTCGGCCGGGGCCGCGCACACCTTGCGCAGCGTGGGGCAGGCGGCGTCCGCTTGCGCGCCGGTCATGCCGGCGTGCACGCCCCCGCGCCGCGCCTCCTCGGTCGCGGTGACCACGCGCGCGTGCGGGCTCGCCGGCGCGCGATCGAACAGCGCGACCGCGAACCCACGTGCCTCCGGCTCGCGCCGCAGCACCGCCTGCAACGCCAGTTGAGGGACGAAGACGCACGCCAGCCGCAAGGTCATTCCCCGGCAAAACTAAACGGGTTCCCAAGGTGGCCCGCGGTCCGCTTTGACGATGAGGTTGGTCGACGCCGCGGCGACGTCGTGACTGCGCCGGTGGCGGCGCACCTCGACCGCGGTGCGCAGCGCCACCAGCAGCGGCGGCCCCGCGCCGTCGAACAGCGGACGCCGCGCCAGCAGATCGATCGCGCTGGCCGCGAACGCGCCCAGCGTCACGCGCGGCGTCGCCACCACCACCGCCGTGCGCTGCCGCTCCGCCGCGTGCTTGAGCCGCACCCAGGCCGCGCTGGGGATGCGCGCCGCCCCATCGCCCAGGTCCAGCGCCACCAGCCCGAAACCGCCCGCCGCGATCAGGAGATCCGCCGCCTTCAGCGCCTCCCGTCCGCCCGCGCGTACCCACAACAGCCGATCCAGCGCCACCCCCGCTGCCGCTGCGCCCCGCGGATCGAGCGTGCCGTCGACGTCGACCAGAGCGGTCGCTTGCCCCGCGCCCAGCGCCGCCGCCAGCGAGGCCAGCAACACCGACGTGCGCCCCGACGATCGCCGCCCGCAGAGCTCGCTCAGCGCCCCGCGCGGCCACCCCCCATCCAGCAATTCATCGATGGCCCCGATCCCGGTCGAGCAACAGCCCTGCCGATCGCGCAGCCGCTCCGCCGTGACGAGCTGCGCCACGAGCTCTGGTTCCAGCATGAGCGCCCGAGACACGGACCCATGGTGAACCTAAACACTTGTTCAGGTCAACCCCTCGCTTTTCCCGACGCGAGCCCGAACGTGAGCTCCTCGTGGGCCTCTTACTCGTACGCGCCGATTGTCGGTCTGAGCGGGCTGCGCGGCTTGCCGTCCAGGTCGGCCGCCGGGGCGCCCGCGCTGGTGCCGGCGCCCACGCACGGGGAGCCGGTCATGAGGTGCTGGTTGGTGGGGAAGCCCACGAACCGCGGGTCGGCGCTGATGTTGTTCCGCACCGTGGTGTCAGCCAGCGCGTTGACCGCGGAGATCTCGCGAAGCGGAATGAGCGCTTCGTTGAGGTACAGCACGGTGTTGCCGGTGGTCGGATCCAGGTCGTTGTTCTCGAACACCCGCGGGTCGGTGCTGCTCAGCCTCTCGGAGAAGTCGGTGCGGTCGCTACACAGGCCCGGGCGCAGGATGTTGTTGCGCACGATGCCCTTGGGCGCGGTCGGGGCCGTCTCGGGGCCGATGTCCCACTCGATGCCGGCGCTGACGCAGTCGCCTCTGCCGCTGTTGCCGCCGCCGTCGATGGTGTTGGAGTGGATGTCGATCTCGTTCTGGTCGAGGTTGTTGTAAACGCGCACGCCCACGCTGCTCGGTGAGACGCCGGACGGGCAGGCGCCGCCGGTCACCAGGTTGTTCTGCACCCGGGAGAAGCTGTCATCGGCCAGGATGCCGCTGGCGTCGTCCTGCCCGCAGCCGCCGGTGATCTGGTTTCGCTCCACCGTGACGCCGTCGTTGCGCAACCACACCCCGATGACGCTCTGGCCCTGGTTCCCCACCACGACGTTGCCGGCGACGCGCGCGCAGCTCCCCTCGCCGCAGCTGACGCCGGCCGACACTGCGGGGTTGAAGTTGGCCGAGCCCTGGATCAGCGCGTTGCCCAGCACCGCGCACAGGCTGGGCTCGCCGAAGCCGTTGATCTGGCAGGCGACACCGTGGGCCTGCATGGTCGAGCCGTCGCCGTTGGCCGAGATCAGCCGGTTGCTGTCGATCACCGGGTCGCAGTCACCCACCGCGACCACACCCATCGCGCGGGTGCCACCCTCCGCCTCGATCAGTTGATTGCCGACGATCCAGGGCGACGCCTGGACGCAGTCCTCGGCCCACACTCCGCGCGAGGCGGTCTCGCCGGCGACGGCGGAGATCGTGTTGCCGCGCACAACCGTGCCGGCGGCGTTGCCCAGGATGCGAACCCCGGTCGCCGCCTCGCCCACGCTGGCGCACAGCGTGCTGGTCTCGACCAGCGCGCCCGGCGAGGCCTCGAGATAAACGGCCGTGCTGGGGCCGACCGTCCCGTTGTCGGTCCGTCCCGAGATGCCGACCGGGGGCGGCGGGGTGCACGTCGAGCTGCAGCGGCCAGTGGTGGCATCGAGCGCCGCGCAGTTCTCGCGCAGCGTCGGGAACGAGGCGACGGAGCGCACGCCGATGTTCTCCATCGTGCCAGCGCCGCCCGCGATGTTGCAGTGGGTGATCAGCGCCTCGCCGCCGTTGATCAGGTTGACGCCCCACGAGCGCGGCGCCTGCGGCCGATCGTTGATCACCAGGTTCGACAGAAGCACTTTCTTGGCGCCGTTGACGGTGACGCCGGCGGTGGAGGCCATGGCGCCCGGGGCGGCCGCCGCTCGCTGCAGCACGAACCCGTCGAGCGCGGTCGGCAGCGTGACCGTGGCCGGGAATTGCACGCCGAGCGGGCCGCCGAGCTGGAGGGTGACATGCGGGTCAGGCGCCGCGGGGTTGATCGGGCAGGGGAGCCAGGCGCTCGACTCGTAGTTGCCGTGGACCGAGACGCCGTTCGCCATCACGAAGACGGCCGGCAAGGAGTAGGTGCTGCGAGCGTCGCAATCCGAGCCGGCGGCCACGCACACGGGCCTGACCGGTGGCACCGCCGCCGCCAGCATTGCCACCGACAGCGTCTGGTAGGGGGCGGCCACCGTGCCTTCACCGAGGAGATCATCGCCGTCCGGCGCGACGTGGACGCAGCTGTCTCGGTCCGCCGGGCAGTTTTCGTCGACCTGCCCGTCGCAGTCGTTGTCGACGTTGTCGCATTCGTCGTCGACGGCGGGGGGCAGCGGGAGGCAGGCGCCGACCACCCCGGCCGCGCAGGCGGGGACGCTCCTGGCACACGCGCCCAACCCGCAGTGGACGGTGGACAGCGTGTCCGGGAAGTTGTCGACGGTGCCGTCGCAGTTGTCGTCCTCGCCGTTGCAAGCCTCGGTGGTGGGCAGGATCTGTCCGACGCACGCGGTCCATACCCCGGCCGCGCAGCTTTGCCAGCCGGCCCGGCAGGCGCCCACGTTCATGGTGTTGTTCGCGCCGGAGTAACAACTGCGCGCTGGCACGGTGGCGCGGATGGCGAAGTTGGCGTCGTCGCAGTCGGCGCCAGCGCAGCCGCTGCCGACGCCGAAGCCGTCGTGATCGAGGTCGGTGCAGTCAGGACAGATCACGGCGCAGGTGCGGCCGCGGCACTCCCAGGCGCCGCAGGGTGGGGCGCCGCCGTTGCGAAGCGCACAATCGGAGGCCAGGACGCAAGCCAGCGGGTTGTCGGGGTTCGCGTCGGTGATGGCGTCGCGGGCGGTGTCGCCGCCGGATTCGCGGCCGCCGCCGTCGGGGGCGACGTCGGCACGAGCGTCGGCGGCGATCGATCCGTCGGAGGGAACGTCGTCCCCGGAGTCCGTCACCGGACCTTGGTAAAGGGGGTTGGCGCGCGTGCAGGCGAGACCCAACACCAGCAATGACAGCGCAATCCGCATGTTGGCCGTGGACAAACTCGTTTCATCGTATCAGACAAGCGCGGATCACGGCAGCAAAGTCGAATGCTGTCATCGCTGTCTCCGTGAAGTATCTCCGTGTACTATCTGTCGGCCATGCCGGCCTTCATGACGCTGGTTCTCGTGATGCTGGCCGAACCTGTCATTGGACCCACGTTCGGACCTACGTTCGGACCTACGTTCGGCCCACCGGCGCCCGCTCCGGAGGCCGCGCGCGCCGGCGACAGCCAGCCCGCGCCGGGGGCGGGCCTGGGCCGCCTGCGCGTCGGGGTGGTGCGCGTCGACTTCGAGGGCAGCGTCGCCGAGGCCGGGCGCGATCTCTTCGCCGGCCGCGTCGTCGAAGGCTTGGCGGCGGCGCAGTTCGAGGTGTTCTCCGGGGCGGCGGTGTCGCGGAAGCTGGCAGCCGCGCCAGGTCGCCTGGGCGCCTGCCGCGACGGCGGTTGTTATCCGGCCGTCGCCGAGGCGCTGGGCGTGACTTACCTGGTCGCGGGACGCGTCGTCGAGAGCAGCAAGAACTACGAGATCAGCCTCGAGCTCATCAACGGCCGCACCGGTGGCGTGATCGGGAGCAACCGCGAGCGTTGCGAGATCTGCGGCGTCGAAGAGGCGGGCGAGAAGATGGCGCTGGCGGCGTCGGCGCTGCGCTCGCGTCTGGAGGCGGTGACCAGGACGCCGTCGCGCTTCATCGTGCGGTCGCGTCCCGCGAGCGCCGCGATCGCGATCGACGGCCTACCCGCCGGGCACACCCCGATCGACCGCGAGCTGGTCGGTGGCATGCACAAGCTGGAGCTGTCGGCGCCTGGCTACGACTCGCTCGAGCGCACGGTGACCGCGGTCAGCGGCGTCGACGAGACGCTGGACCTGGAAATGGTGCAGCTGCCCATGAAGTTCCCCTTCCGCAAGGCGGGCTGGGCGGCGCTGGCGCTGGGCGCGGCGGCCCTGATCGCGGGCATCTGGGCGATGTCGGCGGACGGCGACGAGGTCGCCTGCGCCAGCGACGTGCGCGATGCTCGCGGCCACTGCCCGAACCTGCGCAGCACCCGCGCCCTGGGCGCGACACTGATCGGCATCGGCGGCGCGACCGCGACCCTGGGCGGCGCCTGGCTCTACATCGCCGGCGGCACGCCCTGGATCGGTGGCGGCCGCGAAGGCGCCGACCGGGCCGCCGCCAAGGGCGGGCGCATCGTGGTCGGCGGGCGTTTCTGAGGCCGGACCTCCGCTGCCCACCCGTCGGCGTCCCCCGTCGGCGTCAGCGTCGGCGTCGGCGTGGGCGATCCGGATCCGGATCGCCGACGAACACGCCGACGCCGACGCCGACGGAAAGACGGAGGCTCGGCGTCGCCGAACGTTGTGCGTGCTACGGCGCGCGTTCCGGCGGTGGGGGAGCGAACTCTTTGAAGTCTTTGTCCGGATCGAATCGAAAGGCGGGGTTGCTCATGCCGGTACCTCCGCCCATCTGCTGCTTGAGGCGCGGGATCGCGATGGCGGCGGCCGCGCCGGCGTAGATGACCAGGATCATCACCGCCGCCTGTGGCCCGCCCGAAAAGAGGCTGAGTGGCACCGCCAGCAGGTACGAGAAGGGGTTGCGTCGCACCGGCTCCAGCGCGGTGTGGCCGTGCAGGCTGCGCAGGGCGGCGACCCGCTTGGACAGGAAGGGATGGGTGGCGTTGAGCTCGTAGATCCCCATCCAGAAACGGCCGGTCTCGCGCCGCTGGTCGACGAAGGCGTCGAGGTCAATGCGGCGCGCGGCGCGCGGGCCCGCGGCCAGGATGGCCAGCGCGCGCGACGACACATCCAGGTCGCCGGTCACCGCGTGCCCGCAGCGATCGCAGGTGTATTCGCAGGCGCGCGAGTAGGCCGACCCGAGCAGGGGCAGGATGCGCGCCGGCAGCAGGAACAGACGAGACGCCAGGTGGCCGGCCGCCAGGTGGCCGAGCTCGTGACCGATCACGAAGTCCAGCTCGTTGACACGCCCCGATCCGTCGTCGGCGTCGCTGGCCTCGAGCAGATCCGAGTAGATGATGATGAAGCGCCGGCTCATCAGCTTGGTGGCGAAGGCGTTGAGCAAGCCGCCCGCTTGCAGCAGGTAAGCCTCGGGGACTCGGTCCATGCCCAGCTTGTGCGCGGCGGCTTCGATCCGGCGCATGAGATCGGGCAGCTGGCGCGGGCCGACGCGCACGCCGTTGCCGATGACGTGCGCCATGAATAGACAGTGAACCACCAGCGCCAAGGCGCCCACGAACAGTCCAATGACGATGCCCGCGATCGAGATCAGCGCCGCAAGCCAGAAGAGAGCCGAGAAGATCGCCGAGATCGTGTAAAGGGTGCGTTCGCGGGACGTGCGAAGGTCTCGTGCCAGCATGCCGGACTCCTTTGGTGCGGGGGATGGAGGTCAGCGGGCGCCGAGCTTGGCCTGGACGCGGTCGAGTCGGTTCTTGATGCCTTCGTCCCTGGGGGCCAACGCTTGCGCCTTCTGATATGTCGCCTTCGCCTCATCGTAACGCAGTAGCTTGAAATAGGCATCGCCCAGCACGACCAGGTACTTCGACGACTGCGGCGCCAGACGCGACGCGCGGCGCGCGTAGTCCAGCGCCTCGGCGTAGCGGGCGTGCTCGAACGCCACCTCGGCCAGCCCGCCGACGGCGATCGGGTTGGTCGAGTCGGCGCGCACCGCGCGGTTGAAGTTCTCCTCGGCCTCGTCCAGCCGCCCGCGCGCCAGCGCCGCCTGTCCCGCCGCCGCCGCCCTCTGCGACACGGCCTGATCGCGCGGCGCTGGCGGCTCGGCTTTACTGCCGACGCTCTCGCCCTCGCGCTTCCTGGTCCTGGGCGCCGGCGTCGGCGTCGGGGTCGGTGCCGGGACCGGCGGCGCGACCGGACCGACCGCCACGGGAGGCGTCGGCGGCGCTGGCGGCGGCGGGCCGCTGCCTGGCTTGGCGCGGTCGCGCGCTTCTTGATCCTGCGGATCCAGCTCGGAGATCAGCTGGTAGAGCGGGCGCGCGCGGTCGAGCTGCTTCTTGTTCCAGGCGGTGCCGGCCAGGTTGCGCAGGCCGTCGGCCAGCTTGGCCGATTGCGCGCCCCCCGAGTCACGTTCGCCCAGCGTGCGCAGCGCCAGCCGCGCCTCCGAGACGCGGCCGTCCATGGCGGCGACGAACACGCGCGTCGCCGCTTCCTTGGCCGGGTCGGGACGCGGTGGCGGCGCCGGCGCCGGCGCGGTCGCGGTCGCGGTCGCTGCCTTCGCTCGGTTCCTGCGCTCTTCGGGCGTCAACTCGGCCTTGGCGGCCAGCTCCGGATCATCGGGCTGGAACAGCAGCGCCTCTTTGAACTTCACCACCGCGAGATCGCGCAGCCCAGCCTTCAGCAGCTCGTTGCCGATCACCGTCAGCGCCGACGCGTAGGCCCGGCGCAGGGTCGCCGCGCCCGGCGACGGGCGCGCCAGATCGATCTTCGACGCCTCGAGCTCGGCGACCTGGATGAAATGCAGCGCCGACGTGTCGGGCGGCTCGACGTACAGCTGGTGGCGCGCGGCCTTGTCGGCCTCGACCAGGGCCGCCGCGACGGGGGTCGCCTCCTGGGTGTTGGTGACCTCGACGCGCACCTCCTTCACCACCACCTTGGGTTTGCGCAACCCGAAGAACAGCGCCAGCGTCGCCCCGACCACCGCGATGGCGGTCACGCCGATCAGGGTCATGCGGCGCGCCCGCGCCCCCGGTGACGGCATGCGCTTGGCCAGCTTGAGCCGCCAGGCTTCGTCGACAGCCGGCAGCTCCAGATCGTCCCAGGACGTCGACAGGCCGGCCGAGATCTGCGCCTCGCACAGCAGCGCCTCGACGGCGGCCATGCTCTGCGGGCGCGCGGCCGGATCCTTCTCGAGCATGTTCATGACCACCGCTTCCAGCTCGGCCGGCACCTGGGGCGCGCGCTTGCGCAGCGGCTCCGGCATCTCCTTGACCTGCATGGTCAGCGTGGTCAGGTGGTTCTTGCCGTGGAAGGGGACCGATCCGGCCAGCATCTCGTAGGCGGTGATGCCGAGGCCGTAGATGTCGCAGCGGCTGTCGTAGCCCTTACCGGAGGCGCGCTCGGGCGCGACGTACTCCGGCGTGCCGGCGATCTCCTGTTCCTCCGCGCTCTGGTGCATGAGGCCGGCGATGCCGAAGTCGACGACCTTGACCGCGTCGTCGCGCTTTCCGCGCTGGATCAGCATGACGTTGTCGGGCTTGACGTCGAGGTGGACGATGCCCTTGTCGTGCGCGGCGCCCAGCGCCTTGGCGACCTGGCGCAAGATCGCGATCGCGCGCCCCGACGGGAGGCCGGGCGTGTCTTTCAGCACGCGCGCCAGCGAGGTGCCGTCGAGGTATTCCATCACGAAGAAGACCCGGCCGTCGGACACCTCGCCAAAGTCGGTGACGTCGCAGATGTAAAGGTTGCCGATCTTCGAGGCGGCGCGCGCCTCCTGACGGAACTGCTGCAGGGTCTCGTCGTCGGGGGCCAGGTCGGCGCGCAGCACCTTGACGGCCACCTTCTTTTCCAGGTCGACGTGCTCGGCGGCGTAGACGCTGCCCATGCCGCCCTCGCCGATCTTGGACAGGATGCGGTAGCGCGTTCCGGGAATCACCTGCCCGGGGCCCAGGTCGACGGTGGCGGTGCGGCCCCCCGGCACCGCGGGCAGCACCGGGGTGCCGGGCGCCGCCGTGTCGTTGGCCACCGCGCCGCGGCCCGGCGCCGCGTCCTCGAGGCGGGTCAGGGTGATCACCTTGGCGACCCCGGCCGGCGCGATGTCGAGCTTCCCGGCGGCGGCCTTCTCGGCGCTGTCGGCAAGGTCTTTCAGACGCGCGCGATCGCCGACCCGCGCCTCCCCCAGCGTATGGCGTACCAGGTCGCCCAGCGGCGGCGGGCCATCGGGCGACAGCTCGCGCAGCACGGTGATCAGCGCGGCGCGCAGCTCCTCGCAGTCGCGCGGTCGCGTCGCGGGGTCCTTGGCCAGCGCCGAGCGCAGCAGGTGCTCCAGCGCATCGGGCAGCTTGCGCGTCACCGCGGGCGGCGGCGGCGTATTGCCGGTGGGGTCGTGCTGCAGGCGCCCGGTCAGCAGCTGGCCCAGCAGCACCGCCACGGCCTGGGCATCGCCGCCGGGCGAGGTCGCGCGCAGCAGGGCCGTCGAGACGCCGCCGCTCTCGCGCAGCGCGGGGGCGGTGGCCGCGGCCAGCGCGCGGTCGAGCGCGGCGCCCAGGAAGATCAACTTGACGTCGCCCTCGACGGACACCATCACCGACCGCGGCACCAGGCGCAGGGGAGCGCGCGCGGACTCGGGCGTGCGCGCCAGCTGCCGGCGCAGGTAGGCCGCCGCGGCCGCGATCTCGGTGGCGATGAACACCGCCTCGGCGATGGGGCAGGTCTGCTGGTTCGCCCCCAGCCCGCGCAGCAAGGCCTCCAGGCTGCCGCCGTCGGGCAGCTCGCTCACGAAGAAGAGGCGGTCGTCGGCGACCGCGATGTCGTAGAGCGGCACCACGTTGGCGTGCACCTGCTTCACCAGGCGCGGCGCCTCGGCGCGCATCGGTTCGATGATCTCCTGGCGACCGGCGGTCCACGGCGGCAGGATCTTGATTGCGCAGAAGCGATCCAGGTTGCCCGCCCGCAGCGCCGCGAAGACGTCGCCGCGTTTGCCTTCGGCCAGGCGCGCGAGCAGGGTGAAGCTCCCGAGGCGGCGCGGCAGCTCCGCGTCGCCGTCCTTGGCGAGCACACCCTTACTGGTCAGATCGCTCATTCGGCGTTCGTATGAGACCGTAACACGCCTCTTGCCCGCGAACGAGAAGCAGGGCCCGCGCCCCCCACCTCTCGCGACCTTTCAGAGACAGACGCCGTAGAGAGTGTCGTTGGTCAGCGCCACGCAGGACTGGCCGGTGGCGCAGTCGGTGGCGCCGGCGCCGATCCGGCAAATCTTCTGACACTTGGCCGTCGATTTGTCGCAGATCAAGCCGGGCGCGCAATCCACTCCCCGGGTGCACGGAAGACCCTCGTTCCGGGTCCGCGTCGCCTCGGTGCAGGCGCAATCGACCTGATCCATGGTGTCGACCAGAAAGCAGTGCAGGCCCGAGGGGCAGCCAGTGGTGGCGTCCCCGCGTGGGTCGCAACCGAAGGTGCAGGTATGGTAGCTGGTCAAGACCGTCCCACCGTCGCTCGCGCAGGGCACGTTGCCCTGGCACAGGCTGCCCATGTTGGTACAATCGTTGTCGGTCTTACAGTACTTGAGGCAGACCCCCACGTTGCAGCTGGGCCCCGCATAGTTGAAGCACTGGGTCCCGGGGGCGCAGTCGGCGTTGCGCGTGCAAAGTCCGCCGCCGGGTGTGGCGCCCGCCGCCACGCACTGGCCCTGCATCGCCGCGCAATTCACCGCGCAGGTCATGCCGGTGCCACAGCTCAGCGTCGCCGGATCGCAACCGGGGAAGGTGTTCCCCGCATCGCTGCCGCCGTCGGCGTCACAGGGCCCGCTGGTGTGGTCGAGCGCGACGATGACCTCGCCGACCCCGCCCTTCTTGATCGGGGTGTGGTTGGCCCCGTGGCCGATGGTGCAGGCGGCGGCGTTCCGGGCATCGATCTCGACCAGGACGTCGTCGCTGTGGGACATGCTGAAACTGACCGACAGGGTCTTACCGATATCCTTGGTGACCGGGTCGAAGGTGCCGGTGATGGTGAGGGGTGTCTGGCCGGGCGGCGTCGGATAGGTGAGGACGGTCGAGTCGCCGCCGTTGGTGACGGTGACGATCAGTGCCACCACCCCCGTGATCGGGGCGGCATCGGCCGACTGGACGTTCACGACCAGGAAGGATTGTTGATCGCGGCATCCGACCAGCGTGCCGGTGGTGACGGCCAGCAGCAGCGCGCCCGCGCGGAGAGTCGAGGTCGTCATCTCAGAATGCCCGCATGTTGCCGAGGTCGGTGGACGGCGTCGGCGGACCCTGCGAGGCGAGACCGATGGTGATCATGGTCGCGGTGAGCACCACCACCCCGACCACGGCCCAGAACCAGATCTCCTTGTAGATGGGCGGTTTCTCCGCGGGCGGCGGCAGCGGCGACAGCTCGCCGGGCGCGGTCATCATCGTGGGCGCGGGGGCCGAGGGCAGGGGGGGCGTGACCGCAGGCGAGGTGGCTGGCGCGGCGGCCGCCGCTGGAGGAGGGGGCGGACTCTCCGGGGGCGGTGTCGGCGCCGCCGATCCCGGCGGGGGCGGGGGCGGTTCGGTCTGTGCCTGCGCAGGGAGCGTGGCCAGCAGCGCGCCGAGAAGGAGATGCAAGGTGAGATGGGCCGGACGCGGCATGGGCGTCATTTTGCTCGCAAGGTCGGACGATCGTCCAGTTCTGCCTATTCACCACCCATCCGGAAATGCGCCCCGACCTCGGCCTCCGCCGCCGACAGAAACTGCGCGTACAGCTCCTCCTCCGCCGCCAGCACGGCTTCCAGGCCCAGCCGCTCCTCGCCCAGAACCACATTGAGGCGCTGCGACATCTCCTCCAGGTGACGGTCTTCGTCCTTGGTGATGGCCGATACCGAGAAGGGGGCGCCGTGCGCGCGCAGCCGCTGTTCGTAGATCGGGTAGAAAGCCTGCGCGCGCACCTCGATGGCGGCGCTGGTCAAAAGGTAGTTGGCCTCGGCGCGCTCGGCGCCGTCGAACGTGGCCAGCTCCACCTCGGCGCGCCGATCCAGCGCCTGGAAGTAGCCCTCGCCCGCGTCGCCCGCCAGCGTGTCGGCGTCCGAGAAGGTGGTCACCCCGGCGGCGCTCGCCGCGCCCAGCGCGGTCGCCGCCTTCTTGAGGCGCAGCGCGTGGACCGCCTCGTCCAGGAGATGCTGCAGCCCATCCAGGTCGATGCGCTCGGCGCGCCGGCTCTTGAGCATCTTGCGGACGCCCACGTACTCCATGCGCGCCAGCGTGTTGACGAAACGGGCGTGCAGCGCGGGTTGCGGAATGATCCGGTCGAGCAGATCCTCGAGCCGGCGCGCGTCGGCGTGGCGCGCGCGGGCACCGACATAGCGTCTCAGGGAAAGAACCTCCATCTCGGGGGCGGAGGTTACGCGGGCAGGTGGGGGGAGGCAATGCCCCTGATCCAGCGATTTCCCGTCAGCGTCGGCGTGGGCGTCAGCGTGGGCGATCCGGATCCGGATCGCCGACGAACACGCCGACGCCGACGCCGACGCCGACGCCGACGCCGACGGAGATACGATCCGCAGAGCCGCGGGGATCGGGCCCTCCCGCTCACAGCGCTCGGGGTTGTCGCTCGGCCCAGGTGATCCGCTCGAGCAAATCCTTGGCGCGCGCGCGTTCGGCTTCGCGGTCGGCGTCCTCCAGCAGGTGTTGCAGGGCGGCGCGCGCGCGTGGAAAATCGCCCACGCGGTAGGCGGCGTCCGCGGTCAGGCGGCGGCACTCGCGCAGGAAGTCGGGGGCCAGCGCCTGTTCGGTGGACGCGGCGCCGGTGGGGTCGTCGTCGGCGCAGGCGCGGCGCAGGTAGGGCAGGGCGTGGGCGGCGTCGCGCAGCAGGAGCTGGCGCCCGATGAGGTAAGGACCGAGCCGGTCGTGCGGGAACAGGCGCGCGAACTCACTCATCAGGAAGAAGACCAGGACGGGGTCGGTTCCCACCCCGGGATGGTCGCCGTAAAGCGCGCGGCCCAGGGTCTGGCGGGCGCCGGGCGCGGCCAGCGCGCGCAGCCTGGCGGCGGAGGTGCGCCGATCGCCCTCGTCGGGGGCCAGCGCCAGGACGCGGCGCTCGGCGGCCTCGGCGTTTGCAAAGTCGCCCGAGAGAAAGTACAGCGCCGCCGCCAGCGCCGCCACGCGCGCGCGCACCGGGTCGGTGAGGTCACCGTCGCTGGCCAGGCGGGCCAGGCCATCGAGCGCGCGCGGGATCTGTCCCGCTGCCGCCTGCGCTTCGTGCAGCGCCAGGCGATAGGTCGGCTCGTGTGGATCGTCGGCGCAGGTCTGCTCGAGCAGCTCGACCGCGCGCGCCGGCGCTGTCGCCAGCAGCGCGCGCGCCTGCTGCACGCGGGCGCCCAGCTCGCGCGCGCACACCTTCTTGAAGATCGCCGGGCGCCGGAACTGCTCGCTGGCGCGCGCGCGGTCGCGCGCATCCAGCGGCTGGCGCTTGAGGAAGGCGCGCCACTCCGTCTCCAGCGCGGCCAGCGGCGCCCCGTACACGCCCTGGAAATCGCCCGCCGATCGATAGATCCGGCGCATGGCCTCCGCGCCGCGCGTCTGCAGCAGGAAACGGCAGAAGGATCCGGCCACGGTGTAGGCGCGCGGTCCGGCCTGGCCCGAGAAGCCGGCCCCCATCACAGTCTCCAGCGCGGGCGCCTGCCCGGCGGCGATCATCGCCGCCGCCTCCTGGTGGATGGTCGATTGATCCTCGGCGGCGCCGTAGTCGGCCGCCTCGGCGATGCCCTCGACCAGGCCGGCGGCCAGAGCCGGCAGGGGCAACGGACCGTGCCAGCGCCACGCCAGCGAGATGCCGAACCATCGATCGCCGAACGCGCCCGCGAACACGTGCGCCATCTCGTGGCGCAGACGCGCCGACGGGAAGCGCTGGCTCTGAACGAAGATCTCGCGCGTCCACGGGCGCGCGTACAGCGTGCCCCCGGCGCCCACCAGCGCCTTCTTCGTCTCGGCGTTGGGAAACTCCCAGATCGTGATCGGCAGCGTGGGCTCGATCCCGAAGGTCCTGTGCAGCTGCTCGTAGCGGAACTCCAGATCCTCCAGCATCAGGGCCATCTCGAGCGGCGTGTAGTTCTCGGCCGGGTCGTAGCGTAGCTGGAAGTGCGCGGTGGCGCGCGCGCCGGGCAGCGCGGCCAACAGATCCGCGCGCCGCACGTGAAAGCCGATCGTGCCCCGCGCCAGGTACAGCGCGCCGCCCCCGAGGAACAACGCTACCGCCAGCGCCAGCGGTCCGCGTCGCCAGTCTCGGGGCCGGCGTCCGCGATCCACGGCCGCGATCGCCAGCGCGACCGGCGCGGCGATCCAGACCAGGTTGGCCAGCCGGAAGAAGAGCAGGCGCACGGGCGGGCGCAACGCTTCGTCGTAGATCGGGCCGGGGAAGTAGCCGCCGAAGGGATCGTAGGCGAAGACGCCGGGGTCCTGGTACAGGCGCACCAGCGTCCAGACCACCGACGCCAGCGGGAGCAGGAAGGCGACCAGCCGCCCGCGGCGCGGAGACGCCAGCCCGGCCAGCACGCCCGCAGGTGCAGCGAAGAGGGCCGTCCCGATCGGCAGCAGCGCGTAAAAGCCCAGGCCCGCGACCAGATTGCAGTTGCTGACGCGCACACCGTTGAGCATTGACAGCAGCAGGGGCGCCACCAGCACGCCCAGCGCGCGCGCCAGCGCGCGGCCGACCAGATGCAGCGGATCCGGCATGGCCGCGGCGCCGGTAGCCGCCGCGGCGCGCGCCGCGGCGACGGTGCCCTGACCGAGGTCGACCGCCGCCAGCGCCGTACACAATCCCACCACGAATGAAAAGTCGTAGCCCAGCAGATCGAACAGCGGCACGAAATCCAGCAGCAGCGCCAGCGCCGTCAGGACCGCCGCCCAGATCGCTGTGCGCCGGCCCAGGCGCCGGAAGCGTTGATTGACGGTGGAGATCGCTCGCCCTAGCATGGATGGGTTGTTCTCTTATGCGTGAGAATACGCCAAGGTCCCAACGCCGAACCCGATGTCGATCTTGGGCCCGGGGCAGGCGATGACCGTCGAAGACGATCGTCGACGGGAACAGCGCGCGCCCATCGAGCTCAAGGTCGAGTACAAGCGGCTCAATACGTTCTTCTACGACTACACCAAGAATATTTCCAAGGGCGGGACGTTCATCAAGACGGACAAGCCTCTCGACGTCGGCACGGTGTTCCTGTTTCGATTGCAGCTTCCGGCGCAGGCGGCGCCGCTCGCGTTTCGCGGCGAGGTGCGCTGGGTGGTGCGCGACGGGGAGCCGCTGCCGCCCGGCATCGCGGCCGGGCACGATCTGGGCATGGGCATTCGCTTCGTCTACGAGAACGCCGAGCAACGGCTGGCGCTGGAACGAATCGTCGAGAAGATGATGGTCGACAGCTTGGGGCAGCTCATCTATTCGCGGCTGGTCAGGGATCGCATCGGCGACAGCGACGACGACGACGACGGCGACGACGGCGAATCCTAGCTTCTAACCGGCCGACTCTGGGGATTTGGTGCACGGTGGTTGGGTCGGTGGGCATAGCTGGGCGAGGTGTCATCAGTTTTCAGTTTTCAGTCGACAGGAAAAGGTGACGGACTCAGGCGGCGGCTCGAATGCCGAGTTGATCGCAGAGGCTATGAAGAGCTTTGTCGCGCTCCGCCAGAAAGCTGAACGCCCAGGTCGGCCGGCGCCAGACCGAGCTCCTCGGCCGGGCGCTGGAAGTCGGCGGGTGGCGCGGAGGTGGCGACGATCGCCTCCATGGTCGTCGGCCCCAGCTCCGCCGCGGGCAGCGCCAGCTCGAAGGCGTGCAGCAACAGGCGCACCTGGGTCCGCTCACCGGCGGCAGTTTCACCGACGACCGGGAAGCCCGCGCCGGCCAGGTGGCGCCGGATCTGGCGCGTGCGGCCGGTCTCCAGGCGCACCACCAGCGCCGCCGCCGCCGCCGCGCGCGCCGCGACGGCGGCGTGGGTGACGGCGGCGCGCCCGTCGAGCGGCCCGTTCATCGTCAGCCGCTCCCAGGGCGGCGCCGGAGTCACCACCGCCAGGTAGCGGCGGCCGATCGCGTGCGCGCCGAACAGTTGATTCAGTCCCGCCTGGGCCCGCCGATCGCGCGCGACCACGATCAATCCGCTGGTCGGCGTGTCCAGCCGATGGGTGACGTACGCCGGTCCATGGTGGTGCGCCAGCCATTCCTGCAGCGTGCCCCGGCTGCCGGCGCGGGTCGGTTCGACCGGCATGCCCGCCGGCTTGTCCACGATCCACAGTTCGGGCCGTTCCACGACGATGCGGGGCTGGGCGCCGGGCTCGTGACGGTCCTCGCCGGCCGGCGGCTGCGCCGGTTGCTCCCAGCGGACCCGCTCGCCGGCGCGCACGACCCGCGATTGGATGCCGGTTCGTTTCCCGTCGACGAAGACCACGCCGGCCGCGATCAGCCGGCGCGCCTCGCCCCGGCTGACCCCGGATGCCAGCGCCGCGATGGCGCGATCCAGGCGCTGGCCGGCCAGATTTGCCGGCACCGTGAATTCACGGGCGGAGTCTCGGCTCATTTCCGGCTCGTCCGGCCTTCACATTCACGGGCTGACATCGGGGGCGGCAATATAGCAGCGCCCGCGCTCCCGGAGGCGGGGCACCGTCCGGCGGCCAGGAGATTGGATCTCTACCCGCGCCGGCGGCGGCGCGCGCGCCACGCAACCAGCAGCACCCCCGCCACGAACAGCAATCCACCGGGCGTCGAGCCGCCGGTGAGCGCGCACGCGCAACCGGAGCCGGTCGGCCCCGCGCCCGGCGTGCTGTGGCCCCCGGTGCCGCCAGCACCGCTGGCGCCGCCCAGGCCAGCCCCCACGCTGCCGCGGCCGCCGACACCCTGGCCGCCGGTCCCCGGGCCGGTGTTCCCGACGTTGAAGGCGGCGTTGTGCAGCGCCAGCCCGTTCTGGATCGCGCTCTGGTTGTCCAGGCGGCGCGTCCCCTCGCCCGACAGCCCGCGCTCCCAGGCCACCTCGGCGGCCGGCAGAGTCTGGAGCGAGGTGTCGTAGGCGGGGAACTGGCACGTCGCCGCCGACACGCCCCGCCGCACCCAGGCCATGCGCCCGTCGGGGAGCTCCAGGCGAACCGGCGCGTTGCAGGACAGGTACTCGCGATCGCCGCACACGGTGCGCAGGACCGCGCCGTGCACCGCCGGTCGATCACCCAGGTCGGCGTTGAAGGCAAACAGCGGATCGGCGTTCATCTCCTCGGGCGAGATGAACGTCCCGAGACGAGTGAGATACGGGTGAGCACCGATCATCTGCTGCGCCAGCCGCCGCGGCTCGATGATGGTCTCGACGATCTTGTCGGTCAGGGTCGCCAGGTCGAAGGGGGGGAAGGCGTACTGGACCCAGTAGGTCGACAGGTTGTTGTAGAAGGTCGCCGGCGGGATGCCCTGGGCGATCGCCTCCTGCGGCATCGGGATGTATTGCTGCAGCAGCGGCAGCGTCTGCGAATCGTTGCCCAGCCCCTGGGCCGTGAGCCGCTGCACGTACACCGGCGGCGTCGGCGCCGTGCGCAGCGCGTCCGGGTCGAACTGCCCGGCCGTCCAGAGTGTCGTGGCGACCGTGGAGGTCCCCGCGTACTCGGTGACGAAGGCGTTGCCCCCGGCGTCGTCAGCGGCTTCGCGCAGCAGCGCTGCGTAGTTGGCGCCGGCCGCGGGCCAGTCGATGCGCAGCTCGTCCAGCTTGAGCTCGAGGAAACCGAGCGGCACCGCGCGCGTCCGCCCGAGGACATAGATGGTGACCGGCATATCGGGCAGCGCGGCGATCGCGGTCAGGCGCAGCGGCACGCAGGGATCGGTGCCGTGAAACGTGAGCACGATAGGCCGGATCGAACGCACGTCCTGGCCGTTGTCCAGCTTGAGCGCGACGAAGTACTTGCCCTCGCGGACATAGGTGTCGATGATCTGCCCGGCGCGCGGGTCCAGGTAATAGCCGTTGGTGGTCAGCCAGTCCTTGAGCTCGTTGGCGTCGGACGACTGCACGATCTTGGCCGCGTAGGGTCCCACCACGCCCTGGAACACCACGTTCACGCCGCCCGGGACACCAGCGTCGGCGCTGGCCGTGGAGCCGCCCGCGCCCGAGGCGCCGCCGAACCCACCGGCCGGCAGAGGAGGGTTGGGCAAGCAGGTGCCGTCGATCTCATAGGAGGGCTGGAAGCGGGGCTGGGTCGGTGCCCCCAGCGCCGAGAACAGCCGGTCGGTCCCGGTCGACAGCTCGGGCACCGACGCGACCGGGATCACCCAGGAGAACGCTGCCGCCGTCCCCGAGTAGAGGATCTGGATGTGGGCGGTCACCACCGCGTTTCCGTTGGCGGGATCGCCCTCGATGCCGAAGGCCACGTTCTCACCGGCCTGCGCGATCGGCAGCGGGTCCAGCGGGTTGGGCGGCGGACGGTTGCAGAAGAAGCCGCCGCAGGCGTGGGCGCGCGCGACCGGCGCCAGCAAGAGCGCCGCCACGACCGCCAGCCCCGCCACGCGTGCACTCAGCTCGATACGATCGGTCATTGCCTTCTCCTCGCGCTAGTGGCGATCCGGACCCCGGGGGCGACCGCTGATGCCGGTCACCCGGGAACCTGGCCAGCAATTATCAGACCACGGCGCCGGGCCGGCGCGCGCCTGACCCGGCGGGCCGCGATCGCGCCCGGATCCGGACATTTCGATCCCGACCGCGATCCGTTCGTCGCGGAGCGGTCGCCGCGCGCGAGCACCGCCGGCGTGTGCGTCAGGGCACAGGGCAGCGCGCGCCGCCGTCGTGGCGGTCGAGCTCGTCGAGGAAACGGCGGATCTCCTCCGCGGGTGCGTGACTGGCGGGCGTCGCAAGGTCCAGCTCGGCGCGCAGCGCCTCGATGATCGCGCGCCGCTCGCCGGGGCGCAGGCGGTCGTCGCAGGCGATCGAGCGCAGGAGGGCGGGTAGGTCGGCCCGGCTCCGCGACAGGTCCTCGGCATGCGCGCGTGCGGCCATGCGGACTCGCATCTCGTGGGTCGCGGCCAGGAATCGGGCTTTGCCGTAGCGATAGGGATCCTGACCGGCGAAGCGCATCAGCTCGTCGGTGAGATCAAAGCGCGCGCGCGCGCCCAGCAGCGTCACCGGCGCGTCGAAGAAGCAGGGGCGGGGGTACTGGCAGGCCTCGCGCGGGTCGGGCCGGTAGCGGGACACGGTGGTGCTGGGGTCCAGGGTCTCGTCCGCGGTCGGATCGCGTGGTGGCTCGGTGCGGCCTTTGTGCCTGTGCTTGCCCAGACCGCGCAAGGTGCTCTGCAGAGTGGGGACCCCGGTGGGCGGTGGCCCAGGCAGGAAAGGGATCAAGCTCAGCTTGCTGACGTGCCGGTCGCGAAAGCTCACCGAGCCGTCGCGGGCGATGCGGGCGGTGAAGCCCGACGCCTCGTAGATCAGATCGCCGCTTCCGTCATTGGCGCGGCGGAGCTGGTAGTCGTCCGGCGGCGGCGAGCCCGCCGCGTCGCTGTTCGGGGCCAGCAGCCGGGGCGGCGTCAGCGGCGGAGGCAGGGTGGGGCCGCGGGGCGCCGCCGCGCCGGTCGTGGTGGCGCTGCCGGCGTCGACGTCGTCGCGACCGGTGACGGCGGCGGCCAGGGTCACGAGGGTGTCCAGAGCCAAGAAGATGTGCAGCGCCGTCATTCCCTTGGGTCCCGACCAATCGAACAGCATCCCCAAGGCCCATCGAAAGTCCCATCGAATAGCTGTCCCCGGGTGCAACGAAAAGTTCCGACAGCCGCGCAAGCCGCGCAGGCCCCGCAGGCCCCGCAGGCTCCGCAAGCCCCGCAATCCCGGGTAGTCCGGATCGACGAGCTGGCCACGCGGCGTCTGACCGATTTGGAACTCGCCAAGATGCCCAGTATCGAGTTACGATGCGATCGGGGTTACCCCTGGGACAACAGGCGGCGAGGTGACCAGGAGTCGGCTGACAGCTCCAGACGGGGGGCGGGTCCGCCGATTACCCGATTGGTCAAACCGCAGTCTTTTTGGAGGTTACCAATGGCGCAGATTCCAGGCAGCAGGTTTGCGTGGCGCATCGGAGCCGGTTTCCCTTTCCTCTCGCTCCTGGCAATGGGCGCGTGCGCGACCACCGGGGGCGACCCATCTCCCGCGATGGCGCCGCCGACCGTCGCGGCGCCGACCTCCGCGGTCGCGACGCCGGCCGCCACGCCGCCTCCCAGCCCGCCCGTCGGCCCGCTCTTCGATCGCCTGGGCGGCAAGCCCGCGATCACCGCGGTCGTCGACGAGTTCGTGGCGCGCGTCGCCGCCGACAAGCGCATCAACTTGCGCTTCATCAACACTGACATCCCCCAGCTCAAGATCTATCTGGTCGACTTCGTCTGCGTGGCCACCGGCGGGCCGTGCATGTACGAAGGACGGGACATGCACGGCACGCACGCCGGCATGCAGCTGGTCGACGAGGAGTTTGCCGCGCTGGTGGAAGACCTCGGGGGCGCGCTGGCCGCGCTCAAGGTCGGCAAGCGCGAGCAAGACGAGATCCTGGGCGCGCTGGGGCCCCTCAAGCCGCAAATCGTCGAACCGCCGCCCGTCGAAGCGCGCGTGCACGACGCTGCTCTGGAAGAATCCGCCGCCGAGCAAGCGCGCGCACTGCGAGCCGCGGGGCATGGGCACGCTGCCGACTTGCTGGAGGGCGCCACCAAAGCGCGATTGCGCGGACAGCGCAACTACGCCGAGATCCTGTTCAGCGCCGCCGAGCGCGAATCGGGGCGCCCGGGGATCCCCGAGCTCGATTCCCTGTTCCGCGCCGGCAGCCCAGAGCGGATCACGACTGCGCTCACGACCCTGCCCAGGGATACGGCGCCGCAGCCCAAGGCGTCGGTGGGTGGCTCGGAGCAGGACGAGCCGGAGGCGGTGCCGCAGCGCGGGTCTCTGACCGGGGTGCTGCACGCCACCGGGGCCGGCGAGCCGCCCACCACGGTCATCACGCTGACGCCCCTCAAGGGCAAGTACAAGGCGCGGCACGCCAAGCACCGGGTGATCGAGCAACGCGACCGGCAGTTCGCGCCGCGGGTCATGGTGGTTCCCGTCGGTTCGACCGTGACATTTCCCAACTTCGATCCGGTCTTTCACAACGTGTTCTCGCTGTCGCCGTCCCGGCAGTTCGATCTCGGGATCTACAAGGACGGAGAGACACGCGAGGTGACCTTCACCAAGGAAGGTGTCGTCGAGGTCGGGTGCAATTTGCACGCAAACATGTCCGCCTCATTGATCGTGGTCAGCGCGCCGCATTACGTGGTCAGCAACGCGAAGGGCCAATTCAGCTTCAAGAGCCTGGCAGTGGGTGATTACACGCTCAAAGCCTGGACCGAAGCCAGCGCCGAGCCGCTGACCAAGATTGTTCACGTGAAGGCGGGGTCAAACAACGCTACAATTGATATCGCTACCCGAACCGGAAGATTGGCAAGAGCAGACAAGTTCGGAGTGCCGCGTGGGAAGGTACCGTTTTAGCATCGCCCTGGCGGCGAGCGGCGTACTGATCTCGGTCTTCCTGATCGTCAGGGGGCCGAGGATTGGTGACAAGGGCAGCGGTTCGCTACGAGCCGTGGCCGCCGACCTCGACATCCGCCAGCGCGAGCTGGCGGCCGCCGTCGAAGCTCGCGCGCTGACGCTGGCCCAGTTGCCGCGCCTGTCCTGGGCCGTCGCCACCGACGAGGAGACCGTCCGCGACCTGACGCCCGACGAGCTCGGCTTTCGCGCCCAGCCGGGCGAGATGATCGCCGTCGCCCAGATCGACAAGGCGTCGGGCCGAGCGGCGACCTTGTTGCGCGTGCCGGCGACGACGGCGCTGCAGGCGCCCATGGACAGCAATGGTCCGCGCTGGCTGACCTCGGGCAACGATCTGCTGGTCGCGTCGGTGGTCGCCATCGAACCGCGCGAGCACGCCGACGCGATCCGCGGCGCGCTGATCGTGGCGCGCCGTCTGGACGTCGAGGCCGCGTCGGACCAGTTGATCCGCGCCGGCATCGCGGCGCGTCTGCTGACGCCCGACGGCGCGGCCGCGATGCTGACCGTGGTGCCCGCGCTGGAGCGACAGCCGCCGCTGCTGGTCCCGATCGGAGCGCCGGGTGGGCTGCGCCTCGAGGCCCGCCTGCCGCGCCCGCGCACCGGCATGTGGATCGCGGTGGCGATCTTCGTCTTGCTCATCTGGGGGACGGCAGCCGCCGTGGCGGCGCGGCGAGCCGACGCGGCCGCCGCCGGGCTGCGCCTGCCCGGGATGACCTTGCCGCCGCCGGCCGACGAGCCGTCCGACGACACCACACCCATGCACGACCTCATCATCCACGAGCGTAACCGCACCGCCTCGTCCAACGGCTACCACGACGGGCAGATCGGCGCGGCGGTCGCGCCGGTGGTCGAGGTCGTGTCCGGACCGATGACTTTGGGCGTCGCCCACTCGGAGGCGCACCGGGCCTCATCCGCCGATCTACACGCGCTGTTCCGCGAGTTCATCGACCTGCGCCAGCGTTGCGGCGATCATTCACAGGCGCCGAGCTACGAGCAGTTCACGCAGTCGCTGCAACAGCGTCGCGCCGAGCTGCTGGAGGCCCACGCCGGCACCGACGTGTCCTTCCAGATCGTCTTCATCGACGGCCGCGCCGTCGTGCGCGCCAAGGCCGTCGGCTAGCCGTCCGACGCCCCGACAGGTCCCGGACGGTCAATCGAGGGAGGGAGCTCCGTAGAGCAGAGCCGCTGAACCCGCCGTCACGTTGAAAAACGCGTCACCCTCTCCCGCGGTTCGCCGCGGGATCGGGCCGGGGTGAGGGCAAGCCTTGCGAGAGTCTCGGCCGCGCCGGCGCCGCGGGGCGCATGCCGACGAGGAGGCCGAACAGCACCAGCAGCGCGCCGGCCAGGTTGAGCAGCGGTAGTTGCTCGCCGCGCACCAGGTGGCCCAGGCCGAGCGCGAGCACCGGCACCACCACCGACACGTAGCTGGCGCGCGTCACCGGCCAGTGATTGACCAGCCAGGACATGATCACGAAGGCGCCCATCGAGCCCGCCACGGTCAGATACAGCAGCGGCAGCAGGGTGGCGGGGGTGGCCGGCATCAGGTGTGGCTCGCCGAGCGCGAAGCTGACGGCGCCGGCCAGCAGCGCGCCGATCGCCGAGCCGACGGCGTTGGCCGCCACCGGGTCCTGGCGCGGCCCGCGCTTGAGCATCACGTTGCCCAGCGACGCCACCGTGGCGGCGATGAAGATGGCCAGCAACCCCGACAAGCCGACGTGGCCCCGCAACGTCGACGAGAAGAGAACGACCACGCCTGCCATGGCGATCGCGGCGCCCGCCAGCTTGGGCAGCGTCAGCCGTTCCATTCCAAAGGCGCGCGTCAGCAGCGCGCTCGACAGCGGGATGGTGGCATACAGCACCGCCGACAGCCCGGAGGGAACCACCTTCTCGCCCCAGTAGAGGAGTGGGAAGTTGATCCCGAAGACGCACACCCCGTAGCGGAGCGCCGCACGCAGGGCGGCGCCGCGCGGCAGCGCTGCGCCACGCGCGAAGGTCAAACCGGCGAGCAACAGCGCCGCCAGCGCCAGGCGCAACGTCGCCGCCCACACCGGCGCAAGCGCGTCGTTGCCGATGCGAATGACCAGGAAGGTGCTGCCCCAGATCGAGCCGGCGGCCGCGAAGGCCAGCCACGGCTTCACACCGAAGCTGGCGTCAAGGTTCGCGCCGGCCCCTCGGGTGTCGTCATCCACGCAGAGGTTCTAGCGCGGGCGAACGTCGGGGCAAAGCCGGCTGATCGCACACGTGCGCGTTGACGTTGCGTCGACGTGCACGTGACGTGCACGTGACGTGCAGGCGCACGTGGCCCGTGACCGATCCCGTCCCGGATCGCGTCAGACGTCGTTGTGCGCGGTCAGCCAGGCCGCCGCGCGCTCGCGGATCCCGTTGGGGTCAGACAGCGCTTTGTTTGCGCCGGCGCCCGCGGGGCCGTACGCCGCTGCTTCCCGGGCGACGATGATGGCGAGGGCCCGGGCGCGGCGACGGTCGCGGCCGCTGTCCCACAGCGCGCGCGCCATCGCGAAGCGCAGGCGCGGCAGCTCGGTGACGGCGTCGGCGGCTTCGGCGATGTGCAGCGCCTGCTCGAGTGGCGCGACCGCGCGCGCCGGGTGCCCCAGACCCAGCTCGGCCTCGGCCAGCGGGGCCAGCGCGTACATGAGATCGAGCTCCGGCCCGGATCCGGTGCCTTTGATGGCGACCGCGCGCACGGCGTCGCGGTGCGCTTCCTCGTGGCGTCCGAGGTTATTGAGGATCTCCGCTCGGTTGGTCAGCTGCGCCAGCAGGCGCGGGTGGTTGACGCCGAAGGTGCGGCTCAGGATCTCGACGCCGCGGTTGGACAGCTCCAGCGCCTCCTTGGAGCGTCCGATCGCGTTCAGGGTATCGGCCAGGTTGGCCAGGGTGAAGGCGACGTCGGGGTGGTCCTTGCCCAGGATGCGCTCTTTGATGCGCAGCGCGCTCGACATCTGCGCGGCCGCTCCCTCACGGTCGCCGTTGGCGTCCAGCGCGACGCCGATGTTGTTCTGCATCCAGGCGCGCAACAGATCGTGGCCGCCGATCCGGCGCAGGAAGACCTGCGCCTGATTGATCCAGCGCTGCGCCTTGACCATGTCGTGCTCGACGTAGCCCGCGACGTAGATCTCGACTGTGGCCAGCTCGACGACCAGCTCGTCGTGGCGCGAAGCCTCGGCCAGCCACAGCGCCTCCTCGGCGCTGGCGTTGGCTTCCCGGGTGCGGCCGGTGTCGACCTGCAGCAGGGCCAGCCGGTTGAGCGCCTCCGCGATCACCGGCTCGTATCCGGTGGCGCGGGCCTCGGCGACCACGCTCACCGCCTCGTCGAGGGCGCGCGCGTAACGGCCGGCGTCCTGTAGCGCCTTGATCTCGACCAGGCGATCGCGCGCGGCATTGACCCGCTGGCGCACGGCGGGGTCGCCGGGCGGCGCGATGGCCGAGCCGGCGGAGTTGATGTCGGCGCAGCGCTCGACCGGGGTCAGCGAGGTCGCCGCGCCTAGCGGGTCGGTGACCGCGGCGGCGTTGCCCTCGACCAGGACGTCCGACAGCGCGCCCAGCTCGCTGAGGCGGTCGCGCAGACAGGTCATCTTGAGGTCGAGGACCTCGTGCGATTGCTCGCCGCGCAGGTTGGTGGCCTCGCAGGTGTCCTGGTACAGGCGTGACCAGCGGTCGACGTAGCCGTCGAATAACCGCGCCAGGTTGCCGAAGGTCTCGCCGGAGCGCGGCCGGTTGCTGGCGGCGATCGATCGCGCGATGGCGGGCCGGCGCACCGCCCGCCGGTCGCCGGCGCCCTCCCAGATGCCCGCGAAGCGGTCGGCGCCGACCCGACAGATCGAGGGTCGGTCGGGCGCCAGGCCCAGGGCCAGACTGCCAGCAACCAGCGAGGCGACCGCGACGCCGCCCAGCGCGTACCACCAGCCGCGCACGTTGGGGTTGCGCGACAGCGCGGCCAGCAGCTCATCCATCGAGAGCCAGCGCGCATCGGCGTCGGTGGCCAGCCCGCGCAGCAGGGCCCGGCGCACCCAGCCGGGCACGCGCCGCGAGACCGGCGCGGCGCGCATCCGTCCCTGGATCACGTTCTGGGCCAGGTCGATCACCGTGCCGCCCGCGAAGGGGCGCTGGCCATACAGCGCCTCGTAGAGCGCGACGCAGAAACTGAACTGATCGCTGCGCGCGTCCGCCAGCTGGCCACGGAACTGTTCGGGCGCCATGTACGCCGGCGTGCCGACCAGCAAGCCGGTCTCCGTGAGGTTGGCGTTGACGGGAGGGGACTGCGCGCCAATCGGCTCGAGCGGCGTGCTCGGGCGCGCGTCGCCCAGGCGGCCGCCGATCTCGACGGCCCGCTGGTGCGCCAGCGCGACGGTCGACCCCGTGTCGGCGCTGCTGGACAGCCGATCGAGCAGCGGGACGCCGCCGCCCGTGCTCTTGCGATTCGACGCCTGACGCGCGAGGCCGAAGTCCATGACCCGCACCTGGCCCGACCCGGTGATCATCACGTTGTCGCCTTTGAAGTCGCGGTGCACCAGGTCGGCCGCGTGCGCCGCCGATAGCCCGCGGCCCGCGGCGACGAAGACCTCGAGGATGGCGCGCCAGTCGCGCGGGACGGCGTGCAGCCAGTAGGACAGGGTCTGTCCGTCGACGAACTCCATCGCGACGAAGACACGGTCCTCGAAGCTGCCAACGTCGTGCACCACGACGACGTTGGGGTGCGAAAGGCGCGCGATCGCTTGCGCCTCGCGCAGCACGCGCGCCTTCTGTTCGGCCAGGTCGACCTTGCCGTCGCCGGGCACGTGCAGCAGCTTGACCGCCACCGTGCGGTCCAGCTCCGGGTCGTAGGCGGCGTACACCTCTCCCATGGCGCCGCGGCCGACCAGGCCCAGGACCAGGTAGCGCCCGATCGGCGCGCCCCGCTCGAGCAATGGTGGGGTTGGATCTTCGGGTGACGGTAGACGCGTGGCCATCACCAGGTTGCCAGAACATCGGCGGTGGCGACCCCGATGTTGAGTGCGCAGCGGACGATCGCGCGCGCATGCGGGTTCGGGTGTGCCGGGGTGAGAGTCGTCCCGCGTCAGCCGATGCTCATGTGCTCGCGCCGCGCGGTGCCGCCCGCGCCACCGCCGGCGCCACCGCCGCTGCCCGCGAAGCGCGCCGCGCTCCAGGCGGTGAACAGCGGGTGGGTCTCGTGGCCCAGCAGGTGGCGCGCGTAGTAGCGCGCGATCACCGGCGCCATCATGAATCCATGACCCTCGAAGCCACAGCACAGGAAGAAGCCGGGTACGCCTGCCGCCTCGCCCACGATGGGATCGCCGTCGGGGCTCATGTCGTAGGGGCCGGCCCACTGGCGTACGACCTTGACGTCGCCGAGGCGGGGCATGATCTCGACCAGCGCCGCCGCCATCGCGCGCAAGAAGCGCAGGCGCGAACCCAGCCGCACCTGCCGTTCGCGCGGGTCGGGCAGGCTGATGCCGCCCACGATCTCGCCGCGCAGCGATTGCGAGAAGTAGAGTCCCGACTCCAGCACCGAGACCATGGGCCGCAAGAACGGCTTGAGCGGCTCGGTCGACAGGATCTCGTGCCGCTCTGGCCAGTCGGGCAGCTCGACGCCGACCAGGCGCGCGACCTCCGGCGACCAGGCCCCGGCGGCGTTGACCACGCGCGCCGCGACCAGCGTCCCCTTCGAGGTGCGCACGGCGAAGTCGCCGCCGGCGCGCCGCTCGATCGCGGTCACGGCCGTGCCGGTGTGGATGGCGACCCCGCGTTTCTGCGCGGCGCGCGCGTAGCCCCAGACGAACGGCCAGGGAAAGACGATCGCGTCGGTGGGGTTGAATGAGGCGCCCGCGAAGGGCGCCGCTGCGCCGCCGCGCGCGTCGGTCTCCAGCTCCGGCACCAGCGCGCGCGTCTCGCGCAGGTCGATCATGCGCGTGGGCACGTCGCAGCGGTTCTGCAGCGCGATGCTGGCCTCGAGCCGCGCGCGCGTTGCCTCGGTGCGCGCCAGGAAGAGGTAGCCGCCCTGGCGCATCCAGATATTGATCCCCATCTCTTGCGCGAAGCCGGCGCAGATCTCCAGCGACTCCTGCATGAGGCGGATGTTCATCTCCGTTGACCACTGCTGGCGCAGGCCACCGCCGTTGCGGCCCGACGCGCCCCAGGCCAGGTAGTGAGCGTCGAGCACGACGACGCGCCGGGCGCCGGCGGTCGCCAGGTTGTAGGCCAGCGCCAGCCCCATCACGCCGCCGCCGATGATCGCGACGTCGGCCGCGTCGGGAAGCGCGGCCCGGGCGGTATCCGCGGCGCGCGCCACCATCTTCCGGCTGGTCAAGGGCCGCTCACTCGCCCTCCCCCTGGCGATCCGCCGCGGCGAAGTACTTGAGCTCCGTCGGTACCAGCGGGGGGCGCGTCGTGAAGGGCGCGACGCTGTGGGGCGCGCGACCGGCGGCGGCCGCGATCGCCAGCGCGACCGCGCGCAGGCACTCCTTGCCCTGACAGGGCCCGGTGCCAAAGCCGGTGTAGCGTTTCACCTCTTCCAGGTCGCCCCAACCCAGCACGACCGCGTGCTGGACGTCGGCCAGCGTGACGTCCTCGCAGCGGCACAGGATGATCTTCTTCGACACCGCCGCGCTTCCT
>DASRQZ010000136.1:0-33677 GCA_035696125.1 Polyangia bacterium | reverse complement strand
TGTGCTTGGCGATGAACGAAGGCGTCGAAGGCGATGCCTGCCTTGAGCGGCGCCCGGCCCATTTGAGAATCGAGATCGCCGATGAACTGCCGCCGCGTCATCACCTGGCACAGGGGGTCGAGGCCCTGTGTCGGCGACAGGGCAAACACCGTGTGCTCGCCCCGGTGCTCGAGCGCCCAGCACGCCGCGAACGCCGGTAGATCGTCGAGTCGGCGGTAGGTCACCATGCCGATCCGCTGCGGGCCGGGGGAATCGTTCATGGCCGGGCCGACCACGCTCAGCGTCGGGTCGACGGCCAGCAACGCCACCTGGCGCCCCAGCCAGCCGGGGGTGACGATGGCGTCGTGGCCCAGCACGGCGACGTAGGCGGCGTGCTCCGACGACAGCTCGGCGCCGGTGCGCGGGTCGCCGTCGGCGACAACCTTGATCTCCAGCTCGCGGTCGGCGTAGCGGGTGATGGTGTCGACGCAGGCGCGGGCCTGATCGTGCGCGCCCGCGCCCACGCGCACCACGATGGTCGCCAGCGCCCTGGTCGACGTCGTCAACAGGGCCAGGTAGCGATCGTAGATCGACCGGTCGGGGTTGGGCGCGTTCTGGTTGAACTTGTAGACGACGACGTCCCTGGCCCGCCCCAGCGTCAGGCGGTACGACTCGAGCAGGTCGGCCAGCGCGCCCAGATCGTCGGCGAAGTACACGTCGGGATCCAGACGGCCGAGCTCGGTGAGGCGTTCGCGGCGCCCGAACAGCGTGACGCTGCACGGGTAGCGGATGGCGTCGACGTCGCCCGGCGCCAGGCGCGGCGGGACCACGCCGCCGGGCGCGCCCCTGGCGGAGGTCTGGTTCGGATCAGTGGCGTTGATCGGGTAAAGGAGGTCGGCCGCCGCCAGCCGGCTGCTGTCGCCCAGCGTCGCGCTGAGCGCGCCCAGCGAGGATCGCGCTTCCAGATGGACGCGCAGTCGATCGATCCAGTCGCCGACCACCCGCATGTTCGCGCCCAGCAGCGCCGCGTACGGGCGGGTGGCCGCCGCCCGGCCGCGGCCGGCGGCGCGCGAGAATCCCAGTGCGCGATCGTTGCGGATCAGGCGTACCCGGTTCGGGTGCTGGGACGCGAACTGGGCCACGAAGCGGGCGCTGGCACCGTGTGAGGCGTCGTCGACGACGATCAGCTCGTCCTGCGCGCCGATGGTGAAGCGCACGTTTTCCAGGCAGGGCGCGACCGTCCACAGCGCGTCGTGCACCACGACGATCACGCTGGCTCCGGGACGCGCGGGGTCGACCACGACCGGGTGCGCGAACTTGCGGAAGTCGATGTCGAAGGCGTCGAAGCGATCGATCCACAGGCTGTTGAGGCGGTCGGCGTTGGCGGCGGCGAAGCGGAAGCGCCCGTCGCTGACCGACTCGTGATGGACGACGACGCTGTCCGGGGTGAAGACGATCTTGCGGCCCGAGCGCCAGACCTTGAGGCACAGGTCGACGTCCTCGCCGCCGTTGACGAAGGCCTCGTCGAAGCCGCCCAGCTCGCGGAACACCTCCGGGCGCGCCAGCATGCAGGCGGCGGTGACCGCGCGCAGCTCCAGACGCCGGTTGCTGACCGCGGCCGGTTGCCGGCTGTGCAGGTGCAGCGGGGTGATCGGCTCGGGTCCGGCGTAGGTGAAGATCACGCCGCCGTGCTGGATGGTGCCGTCGGGGTACAGCAGCTTGCTGCCGACCAGGGCCACCGCCGGATGGTGATCGAGCTCGGCGATCATGGGCGCCAGCCAGCCGGGCTGCACCTCGGTGTCGTTGTTGAGAAACAGAATGTACTTGCCGCGCGCCAGCGCCGCGCCCTGATTCGACGCCCTGGCGAAACCCAGGTTGGTCTCGTTGCGCGCCAACCGGATGCCGTCCAGCAGCGGCAGCGCGCCGGCGGTAGCGTCGCTGGAGGCGTTGTCGATGACGATCACCTCGTGGGCGACGTCGCGGGTATGGGCCGAAAGCGCCATCAGGCACTTCCAGGTGAGCTCCCATTTGTTGAACACCGGGATGACGATCGATACCAGCGGGGTCGCGTCGGCCACCATCATGGGCTCCCCCGACCGACCGCCGCGAGCGGTCGCCCGGCCGGCAGCGCCAGCGGGTTCCAGACCAGGTCGAGGTGGGGCAGCACAACGTGGTCACGAGCCCGGTCGAAGGGCTTGCCCCCGAGGGACCGCAACGCCGAGGGCGCGCGCGCCTCCAGGGGATGCCCCCATTTGTCGCAGAAGCGCTGCCACGCGACCTCGGCGCAGAAGGCACGCTCGGCGTCGCTGCGCCGCGGCCCGGGGCCGGCCCCGCCGCCCTGGTCGGGGATGCGGTGGACCAGGGCATCGAAGGCGATCGCCATGCGGAAGCCGGCGCGCGCCGCGCGCACGCAGTAGTCGTGGTCGGCGTGGGTGCCGTCGGAGAAGCGTGGGTCCAGGCCGCCGAGACGGGACACGACCTGACGGCGCAGCACCAGGCCCGCGCCCGACAGGGGCGAGACGATCGCGTGCTCGCCCTGGTGGGCCAGCGCCCAGGATTCGGCGAAGCGGGGCAGTTCGTCGCTGTGCCGGTAGGCGCGCATGCCGGCGTCCTGCGCCCCATCCCCGCCGCCGCCGATGGCGGGCCCGGTGAGCGCGATGGCCGGATCGATCGCCATCAGCGCCAGCAGGCGCGCCAGCCAGCCCGGGGCGACCAGCAGGTCGTCGCGCAGCAGCGCCAGGTACTCGCCGCGCGCCGCGGCCAGCCCGAGGTTGAACGCCTGCGCGACGCCGGTGTCTGCACCAGCGCGCAGGTGAATCGGACGGGCGCGCTCGCCCGCCAGCGCCGGCAGCGCGGCGGCCAGGCGGTCGTCGCCCAGGCAATCGACCACGACCACCTCCAGCGGGCGCTGGCTGCCGCGGTAGATCGCCTCCAGCGCGGCGCACGCCGACGCCAGGCTGCGGTCGGCGACCAGGATCACGCTGGCCAGCTCGGTCTGGGCACGGGTGAGGATGCCGACCGGCGCCCGGCCCTCTTGCTGGTAGCGCCGTTCGTAGCCGAGGTTGTCGCTCTGCTGCGCCAGGTAGCGCGCAGCCAGGCGGGGGTCGGCGTCGCTCGCCAGCTGCGCCAGCCGGTACACCCCGACGTCGCCGGCACAACCGAGGTGCCAGCCGTCCGCCGCCAGCTCGCCGGCGAGCGCGCCGGCGTCGCCCCCGAAGAAAGCCGCCGGGGCGCGCCCGCTGATCTCGCGCAGGCGGTCGCGGTCACCGTAGATCAATGGGGCGGTGACCAGGGTAGCCTTCTCGAGCTGGCCCGGCACCGCGCGCGCCGGCGCTGGATCGCCCGCGGTGGCGCCCACCGGATAGAGCAGCTCCTTGAGCCGCAGGCGCTGGACCGGCAACAGCGACGGCGAGATCGCCCCGATGCCGAGGCCGGCTCCCACCAGCAGGTGACCCTGCAGCCGGGCCAGCCAGTCGCCGACCACCCGCAGGTGCGGCGCCATGACCACGACCCGCGCGTGGCGCGCCTCCTCCAGCCCGCGCGCCACGGCGGCCGGGAAACCGGTGGCGGGCGAATGAGCAATCAGACGCACGCGCTGGGGATGGCGGGCGGCGAAGTCGGCCGCGATGCGCGCCGAGGCGCCGGTCGCACCGTCGTCGATCAGCAGGATCTCGTCGTGGGCGGCGGTGGTGCGCAGCAGGCTCTCGACGCTGGGCACCAAGGTGAGGAGCGCGTCGCGCACGGGAACGACGATGCTGGTCGCGGTGTGCGGAGCCACGGTGGCGGGCGGGATCTCGTCGCGGACGTCGACCTCGAACCCCCCCGCGCCCAGATGGCCCAGCCAGCGCTCGTTCAGGCGATCGATGTTGGCGCCGTCGCTGGCGAAGCGCCCCTCGCTGACCGATTCGTGGTGCACGACCACACTGTCGGGCGTGTAGACGATCTTGGCGCCGGTGCGGCCGACCTTGAAGCACAGGTCCACGTCTTCGTAACCGTTGACGTAGCCTTCGTCGAAGCCTCCGACGGTGGCGAAGACCTGGGCGCGGATCAGCATGCAGGCGGCGGTGACCGCGCGCAGCTCAGCCGGCGCGCGGCCCGCTTCGGCCGGCTGGCGGTAATGGGCGTGAAACGGCGTGATGGGAAAGGGGACGCCGTAGCCGAAGATCACGCCCGCGTGCTGGATGGTCCCGTCCGGGAACAGCAGCAGGTTGCCGACGACGGCCACCTCGGGACGCGCCTCGACCACCCGTACCATCGCCGACAGCCAGCCGGCGCGCGGCTCGGTGTCGTTGTTGAGAAAGACCAGGTAGCGCCCGCGCGCCAGCGCCGCTCCCTGGTTGCAGGCGCGCGCAAAGCCGAGGTTGCTGGGGTTGCGCTGGAAGCGGATCTTCTCCAGCTGTGGCAACGCCTGGGCGGTCTCGTCGCTGGACGCGTTGTCGATGACGATCACCTCGTGCGCCACGTCGCGCGTGTGGTGGGCCAGCGCCATCAGGCAACGGAACGTGTACTCCCACTTGTTGTAGGCGGGGATGACCACCGAAACGGTGGGCGCGACGGGCGTGGGCACCGGGAGCACGAGCGCTCAGCGACCGCAAAGGGTGTGCCACGGATCGGCGGCAGGTTCTGGCCGGCCAGGGCCGGTGAGACCGTCAGAAACCCGGGCAGCGTCACAAAAGTGACGCGCGCAAGCGTCGAACCTGCCGTACCGCGGGGCCGGCAGGCGGGGGTAAAGCGTGGCCTGGTGCTTGCTGGCAGCCGTGATCAGTGCGGAGCCAGGTGGAAAGAGCCGATCACGTCGACGCCGGCGGGGCTGCAGGGGAGCGTACCTGTCCCCGGCTCACGCCGAATCGCTGGCTGAGTTTGGCTCCCCGATGGCGCCGCCCGGGCTGGGCAAACCTGGCAGGGCCGGCGCTTTCGCGGACGGGCGCGCGCCGAGTCAAGGAACTGACGATCTCATCCGATTCAAGAGGGGATGGTCGACAGAAGCCCTTCTCACCTACCTTTGCGGCCGGACCTTCCGCGCCGACAGCTACGCCGCGCTCGCGCAAGAGCGCGGCTTCGCCGACAGCCGCTATTTCCCCGCCTATCGACACGGGGGGCCGGCGTGAAGGCAGCAGAGGCCAGACCATGAGCGCGGTGGGCGGGGTGCGCGAGGAGCTTTCCATCAACGAGTCGGTGCGGCAGGCGGCCGCCGCGTCGGCGCCCGCGCCGGCACGCGATTCGATCGGAGAGCTGGCGCTGTTCGGCGGCATGCCGGCGTTCGCCGAGGTGCTGCACGTCGGCCGCCCCAACATCGGCGACCGCGAGCGCCTGATGCAGCGGTTCAACCAGATGCTCGACACCCGCTGGCTGTCCAACGGCGGCCCGTTCGTCCAGGAGTTCGAGCGTCGCATCCGCGAGCTGATCGGGGTCAAGCACTGCGTGGTCATGTGCAACGCCACCGTGGCGCTGGAGATCCTGATCCGGGCGCTGGGCCTCAAGGGCGAGGTGATCGTGCCGTCCTTCACCTTCGTCGCTACCGCGCACGCGCTGCAGTGGCAGAAGATCACGCCAGTCTTCTGCGACATCGATCCCACCACCCACACCATCGATCCCGGCAAGGTCGAGCGCATGATCACCCCGCGTACGACCGGCATCCTGGGCGTCCACCTGTGGGGCCGCGGCTGCGACGTCGAGGCGCTGGCAGCCATCGCGCGCCGCCGCGACCTGCGCCTGCTGTTCGACGCCGCGCACGCCTTCGGCTGCACCCACAACGGGCGCATGATCGGCGCCTTTGGCGACGCGGAGGTGTTCAGCTTTCACGCCACCAAGTTCCTGAACAGTTTCGAGGGTGGCGCCGTGGTCACCAACGACGACGAGCTGGCGCGCAAGATCCGGCTCATGAAGAACTTCGGCTTCCGCGCTTACGACGACGTCGGCTACATCGGCATCAACGGCAAGATGACCGAGGCTTCGGCGGCCATGGGCCTGACCTCACTGGAGAGCATGGACGACTTCATAGCGGTCAACCTGGTCAACTACCACGCTTACCGCGACGGCCTGGCCGGCGTCCCGGGCGTCAGCCTGGTGGGCTACGACCCGCGCGAGAAGAGCAGCTATCAGTATGTCATCGCCGAGATCAACGAGGCGGACACGGGTTTGAGCCGCGACCAGCTGTTGGCGGTGTTGCACGCCGAGCGGGTGCTGGCGCGCCGCTATTTCCATCCAGGGGTGCACCGCATGGAGCCCTATCGCTCGTACTTTCCCAACGCCGAGCTGCTGCTGCCGCACACCCGGTGGGTCAGCGACCGCGTGTTGTCGCTGCCGACCGGCACCGCGGTCAATCCAGAGGTCATCGCGCGCGTGTGCGCCATCATCCGCTTCGCGGTCGCGCACGGGCATGAGATCGCGGCGCACCTCACGCCGCCCGCGGCTTCGTCGAGCTCCGACGCCGAAGACGATCTGACTCTGACCGAAGACGAGGTCGCCTAGGCGACCGGGCGGCGGGGGTCGAACCCGATGCGCTGGCAGAAGCAGGACAACATCTTCAACCCGCAGGATCACCGCGACTGGGCCGGGAGCCACGCGCAGGTCCCCACCGAGCTGGTCTGGAGACGACCTACGGCCCTGTCGAGAACAACCTCAAGAAGCTGGGCAAGAACCGCTCCATCGGCATCGGTGTCGCCGCGCCCGCGCCGCGCCGCGGCCACATGCCGCGCGCGTAGCCGGCGCCGACGAAGCGATCGACCAGGCCGGCGTCGCGGCTGACCACGTGGATCGGCACGCCATACGACGGGCTGTCGCCGGTGACCTCGGCCGACGGTTGATGGTCGCCCAGGAAGATCACCAGCGCGCCGCCCGCGACCCGCTCCCCGATATAGCGCCGCAACACCTCGAGGTCGTAGATCACCGAAGACACGTAGGCCTCGCCGCCGTCTTGCAGGTTGGACCAGGTGATCGGGTAGCGCACCGGCTCCAGGCTGTTGTAGATCCGGCCTCCGTCGGTCAACCGATCCCAATCGGGCACCACGGGCGGCTGCAGGCTCCAGGGGCTGTGGCTGGACACCAGCGCATACTGGACGAACAGCGGCGGGCGCGGCGCCGCGCCCGCCGGTCGCGCGATCTCGCGCCGGTCGATGAAATCCAGCACGTACTGATCGGGCATGTTGGCCCACTTGTACGACGGGCCGTGGTAGTCCAGATCCATCCCGTAGTACATGCGCTGGAACCCGGCCACCTCACCCTCGGGGAAGTGGCTGGTCATCGCAGGCAGCACCAGCACCGTGCGGTAACCGGCGCGCTCGAAGAAGCTGGCCATGGTGTGCGGCGCCGGGTTCGCCGCCAGCAACACGGTGTAAGCCAGGCCATCTTCGGTGCGCACGCCGGTGAACAGCGTTGCGTGCGCCAGCCAGGAGCGGCCGCCGTAGGTCGGCGACGCCAGCAGGCTGGACGCGGTGGTGAAGCCGCGCGACCCCAGGTCGCGCTCGAAGCTGGCGAGAACCGGCGCTATCCGGCGCGCGTACTCCGGCTTGTCGAACACCGTCTCGCCGTACGACTCCACCAAGATCAGCAGCACGTCGGCGCCGCGCAGCAGGTCCAGCCCATGCGGCGCCGCGCCCAGCTCGGCCTGCACGCGCGCGATCGCCTCGCCTTTGTCCCGGCGGTAGTCTTGCGCGTGGCGCAGGAACGACACCTCGCGCGCCAGCCGCGGCACGACGCTGGCACCGAACAGGCCATGGTGCAGGTGAGGGTCATGACGCGGCGACCAGAGCGGCCACAGCGCGGCGCACACGATCACCGTCGCGGCGAACAACCGCGGCGCCGCGCGCCCCGCCAGCGCGCGCTCGACGACCCTCAACGCCTGCCAGGTCAGCGCGGCCACCGCGATGATCGCGATCGCGATCAGCAACGCCCAGAAGATCAGCCGCGCCGGCGAGACCGTCAAGCGCAGCAGCCCGACCAGGCCGGGGACCAGGGGGACGTCGAGATACAGGTTCAGCGGGCGATGGAAGTGGCGTTCGACCAGCCCCTCGGCGCTGCGAAAGATCCGCGCCGCGACGATGAGCACGACGATCGCCAGGCGCCCCGCGTCGGTGAGGGCGTGGCCGCGCCGGCGCGCCACCAGGATGAACGCCAGCAAGACCACGACGTCGATGGCCGGCAGCGGATACCAGAACGTCGGTTCGTCCCCCGGGTAGCGCAGGTTGAACAAGGTATCGAGGAAGCCCCAGGCGACCAGAAACCACAGCAGCGGCAACCCCGCCCGCGCCGCGACGGCCAGCCGCGACCAGACGGACGTCGGTACTTCAGGCACCGCCACAGCTTACCAATACCCGGTCAGATATTCCGCCGGTGCTGGCCTCTCAGCTCTCTATCCCCGCGCTCGGGCAATGCGGCGCCAGGCGGCAGCCCGCGCAGTTGGGCTTGCGCGCGAAGCAAACCCGGCGGCCGTGCCAGATCAGCTGGTGGGAGAAGCGGATCCAGTGATCCTGCGGAATGACCTGCATCAGCTCTTGCTCGATTCCCTTGGGGTCGGTCTTGCGGGTCAGCGCCAGGCGCAGGCTCAACCGCTGCACGTGGGTGTCGACGACCACCCCCTCTGCGATGCCGAACGCGGTGCCCAGCACCACGTTGGCGGTCTTGCGTGCCACGCCCGGCAGCCGCGTCAGCCCGGCGATGGTGCGTGGCAGGTCCCCGCCCTGCTCCAGCAGCAGCGCCGCGGTCGCCTTCAGGCTCCTGGCCTTCTGGCGGAAAAATCCGGTCGACCGGATGATCGCCTCCAGCTCGGACGAGCGCGCCCTGGCCATGCGCAGCGGGTCGGGGAAGCGCCGGAAGAGCTCGGGCGTGACCTTGTTGACCCGGTCGTCGGTGCATTGCGCGGACAGGATGGTGGCGCACAGCAGCTGGAAAGGGGTCTCGCGATCCAGCTCGCAATCGACGTCGGGGTACAGCGCCTCCAGCCCGTCGAGGATCGCGCGCACGCGCGCCGGGTCGGGCGGCCACTTGAAGCGCAGCGGCCGGCGGTTCGCCTTGGTGATGATCCGACGCACCTTGGCGCGAGCAGGGCGCGACGGAGCGGCGGTCTCGAGCAGAGCGCGCGGCATGCGCGCGTTATATCACCGCGCCCGGCGCCCGCGAGGGTCGTCTACCAGTAGATCTTGGCGCCGCCTGGTTCGCGGGGGCGCGGCGCCGCGAGCGACTCCTGGGCCTGGGCGCGGAACCACTCGGAGGTGTAGTCGTGGACGCGCGTCCGATCCGATGACAGCGGCAACGCCGTGCCGGGCGCGGGCGGCGTCTCGCTGAGGAAGATCTCGGCGAAGGGCCGCTGGCCGAAGGGCGACAGCAACGGGCGCAGCTGGTCCAGCGCGTTCGTGATGCTCATCTGGCGCGGATCGACCGTGACCCACAGCTTGTGCGGATCGCTGCCCGCGAACGCGTGCAGGTAGTTGTGCGCGGCGCTCAGCCACTCGAGCCCCGTCCAGTCGGGCGTCAGCGCGAACGTCAGGCCCGCGACGCTGGCCGCACCCGCGGCCCGCGGCGCGACCGCCGTTCGCTGCATGCGGAAGATCCCCTGCGCGTCGGGCGCAAAAGCGCCGCCGCAGCCGCGGCAGCGCACGCCCGGCGGCGCGACCTCGGTATCGCCCTCACAGTTCGGGCAGATGATCGCGGCTATCAGCGTGGCCGGGTTGTCGAGGTCGACGTGCGGCGCCAGCGGCCGCTGCCGCTCGATCAGGTACACCTTGCGGTTGGCGGGGCCGAACGCGCCGGCCTGCACCCAGGCCTCCACATCGGCGGCATTGTTCTCCAGCGTGGGCTGGATGGCCTGCGCCACGCCCGGGATGATGTCGGCCAGCGCCGCCAGCAGATTGACGAAATCGCCGGCGGTCGGCAGCGGGCGCCAGGTCCAGTCCTCGAGCTGGTTCAGGATCGCCTCGACCTCGCGCGCCGGTGGCAGACCGAACTCATCGTGCTCGTTGAGCCAGGCCGGCTGCCCCATCCCCAGGCGCACGAGCAGATTGCGCATGAAATCGTCGCCCCTGGCGGGCCCGGACTGGCCGGCTCGCCCGTTGTCGGTCGGGAAGCCCAGGATGATTCGCGCGGCCGAGATCCTCAGCAACTCCTTGAGGAAGTCGACCCGGTTGGCGGGCGGCACGTGCTCCAGTGTGTCCATGCTGACCACGGTGTGGAACGATCCGGAGCGAAACGGCACGAGCCCACCGTCGTAGGAGAACGGATACATGCTGGGCGCCGGCGCGCCGTCGATGCGAACGTCGATCCCGACGAAGCTGGTGTCGTCGAGGATGGTCGCCAGGCCGCGCGCGCCCGAGCCGACCTCGATCAGGCTCGCGCGCGCGGCGCTGTCCAGGTAAGGCTTGATCGGCACGTAGCGCACCAGCCAGTTCAGCTGCGTGCCGGGCGGGTAGCTGCGCGCCACCGCTCCCGCGGGGACCGCCGGCGAAGGGAGTGAAAGCGATAGCGGATTTGCGGTCATGCCGGCAGGCGCAGCAACAAACGCGCCACGGCATGACCGTCGCGCCAGCCCGCCGGAAGCCCCGCAAATCAGCCGGCTCTGGCGCCCAGATCCGCCAAGATTCGCCGGATCCTGGCGCCACCCGCGTCAGGCAACTGGCGGACAGCCGGGTTTCTGACGCCAGGAGCTCAAGCTATTTACCCGGCTTGCCCTGCCCCGTTTCCGGCGGCTGGCCGGACGTCGACAATCGTCAGGCGCACCGCCGATGGCTCGTCGGTCGGCGCCGGAACCGCGTCGACCGCCCCGTTCCAGCGCAGATCCATCCGGGTGGCGCTGGAGCGAGTCGGAACGAAGGCCTCGAGCGCGAGCACCGTCCCGAGACCGGTCAAGTCGCCCCCGGCCACCGCAACATCGTCCAGCGTGAGGAGGACCCGGATCGGCCGTTCGACGGTTGGCGCGGCGCTGCCGCAGGCGAGATGGAAGGTGACGACCACGGGTGGCAGCGCCGGCATCAACTCGAACGTCGCGTACGGTTGTAGCCGCAAGCCCCCGTCCAACTCGACCACGCCGGTGCGGGGGCGAATCAGGCGTAGCTTGGTCTGCGCGCCGTCGAGGACCCCCCTGGCGCCCTCGCGGTTGCCGAGCGCGCTGGCCATCTCCGCGGCCCTCAGATACGGCCCTGCCGAGCCCGGATCGCGGCGCACCCCCGCTACCAGGATATCGATGGCGGCGCCGGGCTCGCCACAAGCCGCCAGGCACCGCGCGCGCAGGAGGTTCAGGCGCGGATCGTCGGGATCCGACGCCAGCGCCCGATCGGCGTGCGCCAGCGCCGCGCGCGCATCGCCGCCGGCCAGGGCGACGCGGGCCTCCTCGACCAACCCACGGACGTCGGGGGACCACCAGGGAGACGATTCCAGCGGCGTCACCTCCACCGGAGGGGAGGCGGCGGGATCGTAGAGGCCCAGCAGGGCCGCCCCCCGCTCCGCGCGGTACCACGCCGCGCGACAGAACTCGTGGTTCATGGGGTTGCTCGAGGTCTGGTTGGCGTGCAGGCGGAACTGGCTCAAGGATTCGGTGAGGTAGATCCCGTCCCCTTGCGCCAGCAGCCCCAGCCACGCAGTCACGTCGGCGTTGCCGGTGAAGTCGAGCCCTCCCACCGCCCAGAAGTCGGGGACCAGTTCCTGAATGTCGGCGCGCCGGAAGAGGACGGTCGACGGCTCACCGATGAAGTTCAGGTGGCGGCGGAGCATCTGATCGATCAGCCAGGCGCCGGACACGCGGCTGTCTTCGGCGACCGGCCGCTCCGTGGCGGCCATCTCCGTCAGGGGATGCCCTTGCGCGTCCAGGAGACGCCGGTGGGAGGTCACCAGGGTGACCTCCGGATCATCGCGCAGGCAGGCCGCCATCTTCTCCACGCAGCGGGGCTCGAGGAGATCGTCGTCGAAGAGAAACTTCACGTAGTCGCCGCTGGAGCGCTTGAGGCACTCCAGCCCGTTCTTGATCGGGTCGCCGGTGCTGGGCTGATTGTGGAAGTACTGGATGCGCGAGAAGAATCGATGGTGGCGGAAGCCGTCGATGATGGCGCGGGACAGATCACCGGCGCCGTCGTCGCACACGATGATCGTCAGCGGGTCCCATGTCTGCTCGAGGGCGCTCTCCAGCGTCTGGCGAAAAAACTCGGGACGATAGAGCGGGATCAGGATATCGACCGACGGTCGCGGGCCGTCCTGGCGCACCGGCCTCTGGAACTCCATGACCAGGGGATGGTTTCGCAGCCGTTCGAGCAGGAAGCGCGGATCATCGTTCGCTGAGACGCGGCGGCCGCCGCGAAAGCCGATCATGGTCGCGAGGCGTCGCAGCTCGGTCTCGTTGTAGAACCAGGCCCGCTGCTGGAACGACTGGTTCAGGAAATGGAATCGGGTCGCGCCCCAGTCGAAGCCGGCCTCCCGCAGCCCGCTGCGAGCCCAGACCTCGCGCGACTGGACGCGCTCGAGGACGGCGTCGAGATCGTCGGTGGCGAGCCGGATCCGGCCCCCGGGCACCAGCGCCCGGCGGCACAGGCGCAACAGCCGCACCGCCGCCGCGGGGGCAAGGTGACCGAGCACATCGCCGACATAGATCCTGTCCGTCGATCGCTCGGCCGCGACAGCGTCCTGGGCCAGCGCCACTTCATGAGAGACAGCGACATGCTCCGCCGCCACCGGCTCCGCTCGCCCCACCACATGGATCGCCGCTTCGATTGCGCGAAACAGTAACACGCGGTCGCCGGCGCGTCGAGGCGGCGCCGGCTTTCGCGATCGTCAGCGTTTCGATCCGGCGAGCTGGAGGAACAGGGCCCCGCCGGTGACGAAGGCGACGTCGATCTCGCCGCCCTTTTCGGCCAGAAGCTCGTCGGCGGCGCGCCTCGGCCCGTCGCCGAACGGCCAGGTGTAGTCGTCGACGACGATCCAGCCGCCACCGACGACCATGCCGGTCCAGGACCGGAGATCGGCGCTGGCCGCGTCGTAGCTGTGATTGCCGTCGATGTGGAGGAGCGCGATCCGTCCGCCGTACGTCGTCGAGCCGAACTCTGGCGACGCCGCGTGGGCATTGTCGCGATAGTGGCGCGCGCCTTCAGTCGAGGGCAGCCGCAGGTAGTTGAGCCGGCCGGCGCTGTAGGGGAGAAGGTTCATCTGAAAGACGACGAACGCCTCGTCGGCGTCAGCCTCGGCGGATACGCTGTCCACGAGGCTCTTCCCGTCATCCTGGATCAGGTGCTCGTTCGACCAAGGGTCGACGCAAAGCACGCTGCCGAGGTCGTAGCAGTGCGCCAGCCTGGATAACACGAACGCCGACTTCCCCCACCACGTCCCTATCTCGACGACGTCCCCGGGCGGGGTGTAGCGGGCGATCTCGCACAACGCACAGAGCTTTGCATGATCGCACATGCCGGGTATCAGGTCGGTGTGGCGAAACAGCGCCGACAGCTCGATCTCCGACATGGCCCGCCTGGCCGCGATGTCCGAGGCCAGGGCAAAGGGTCGCTCGAGCAGAGCATGGGCGTGCTGGCGTGCCTTGCGGTATCCGCTCAGCTCCGCGTCGATCGGGGGTGGGTTGACCAGGGGAACGCTCGGGGCGATCTCGCTCAGGGCGGTCTTGAGATAGCTCCAGACCACCGGGTTCGGTGTGTAGACGCCCCCGATGTCGAAGCGTTCGATCGCCGTTTTGAGGGCGTCGTTGAACCCCGGCTGGGTGATGTACGGGAGGTGCAGCCAGCGCGGGTAGTTCTCCCGCGACACGTCGTAGCTCAACGAGGACGCGCCGATGACCGCCTGGCGGTCGCGCAGGCACCTTTGCAGGTACTCCAGCGAACGCGGCATTCCGCCGGGGAACACCAGGATCGGTTTGCCGTCGGTGGGCGGCTGGTGCGGCATCATGCCGCGCCCGCTCCCCGCTCGCACATGAGAAATATGCTCGCGCACAGATCCGGGTACTGCTGCCCCAGCTTGAAGCATCCGTCCAGATACTCCTGAGAGATGATGTCGGTGTTCAGCAGGCGATCCCACTGAAAGTTGGCCAGCGACTTGAAGAATATCCTGGTCCGGTGAACCACGCACAGACCGGCGGCCAGCGCGTCTTGCTTCAGGGTATCCAGCGTGTACGTGCGGCGATGTCCGTGGGCCGCCTCGGACCGCGTGACCGCCGTGTTGTGAGGAATCAACCCCATCTTGACCGCGATCTGTCTCGAGGGCGCGTTGGCGTTGGGGCACACCAGAAAGAACCTGCCTCTGTCCGCCAGCCATTCTTGATTGATACGTTTCAACACCAGCACCGGATCATCCAGGTGCTCCAACACGTGGCTCAGAACGACGTTGTCGTAGCGCTTCGGCAGGCGCACGCTCTCGAAGCGCGGGTTGACGAACGTGACCTTTTCCCCCAGCTTCTGTCGGGCCTCGCCGACGGCGACATCCGAGGCTTCGACACAGGTGATCTCGTCGAAGTAGGGCACGAACCGGCGCGTGAAGTCACCCTTGAAGCTGCCGAGCTCGAGCAGGCTGCCCTTGTTGAAGAACGGCTCGAACGCCTTGATCATGAAGGGGTGCATCACGTCGAAATCGAACCCATAGGCGTACTTGTGGTCCGCCGTGTCCCGAATTTCGATGTTGTAGTCGCGTTTTTCGTCCATTGGTTCCCCGCCTCTCGAGTCCAGGCTCAGTGTTGGTGACCGTTGATGAACGGCTCGTCGGGTGTGTAAGAAAGGATCGGGCCGCCTTTGCCCACCTTCTGGAAAGTCTTCCCCTGATCATGGCTGTACGCTTTCCCGATGCCCACGTTGAACGCGACCGAGCTGCAACGGGTCCATCCGCCGAAGTAAGCGACCAGCTCTCCCTCGTGCCTCAGCACGGACGTCGGATAGGTGCCGAACTCGTCGAAGGTGCTGGCCGCGCCCAGTTCGAAGACCGGTTTTTCAGCGAAACCGATGATATCCAGGAAGCTGTCCTTCTTGACATCTACATAGGCCGTGTAACTGATGTACTGCCTCGTCTGGGGGTCCCTCGGTGGCCGGCAGGCGAAGTAAATCCTCAGAAAGTCGTCGAAAACCAGCGTCGCGGGCGCCTGAGCGAACTCCTTTAGCCAGCTTCTGCTCTCGACTTTGCGGGGATCAAAGACCCGACCCATCTTGTTCCATGTGAACAGCACTGCAATCCTTGTTTCACAGTCAAGAATCTGGACAAGCTCGTATCCCACGACCGGCGCTCATTGATCGCATCCATGGAATTAGACTTCATCACATCAGCAATTGAAAGCCTCCGCGCAGGTCCGCCCATCCGACCGGTCGTACCTCATGCCAAGCGCTTTCATCCCGAAGACCGCCACCGGCAGAACCGTCCTGCGCTGGCGAGAGTCGGCGGCGTCACCTTGACGGTTCTCTTGCCTGGCAGCAGCCGTCGATCAGCATTATTGTCGCGGCATTCGATCTGAGGACGCTGCCGCGATATAGATCCAGGGCGGTCATGGACGAAACGCCGGAGGAGCTGGAACAGATCCGTCGCGAGGCGGATCTGATCGACGTGCACCACTACCGGCGGCGCTTCCGCACGGTGAAGGCGATCCTGGTCGGCGCCGGGCTGGCCGGGCTGACCTGGCTGGTGATGATCATGGCCGACAGTCGCCGCAACCCGTGCGAGCGGGTGCGCAACCACTTCTGCAAGGCTGATCCCGGCGGCGTGCCGTGCAAGAACTACCAGCTGGTGCTGCGCGAATCCGAAGACGCGGGACCGAGCATGCGCGCCAACATCCGCGCCCAGTGTCAGACCAAGATCGCCACGCTGCGCGCGGACCAGGGCATCGAGGTCCGCTAGTACACGGGGATCGTCCGACGAGCACGTGCGCGTGCGCGTGCGCGTGCACATTCACGTACACTCGCCACGCGCCACCCGCGAGGCGCGAGGATCTCAGCAATCCAGCCCCTTGGGGACTGCGCAACACATGCGCCGTGGAGGACGACGGCGCAACCCCTGCGTGCGCCGCCCGCTCGAGTGCGCGCGTCGGCACGACCACCGCTTGGCCCGCGCGTTGCTCTTCGTGCAGGCATGACCCTCACCCGAAACGTCATCGTCTGTGCCACCGACTTCTCCTCGCACGCCACCGCGGCTGTCACCTGGGCCGCGTCGCTGGCCAAGCGTTGCCGGGCTGAGCTGGAGCTGGTCACCGTGCTCGCGCCACCGACCTTGAGCTTCCCCGAGCTGGCGACCGACGCCGGGATCTTCGAGCAGGCGATGCGCGAGCAGGCCGCCGCCAGACTGCGCCAGCTGGCGCGCGTGCTCGGCGAAGAGCACGGCCTGGTGGTCACGGTACAGTTGCTGGAGGGCGACCCGGCGCGCGCCATCACCAGCCACGCCGAGGGCGCGGGCGCGCAGTTCCTGGTGCTGGGAACCCATGCCCACGGCACGGTCGAGCGCTGGCTGCTGGGCAGCGTCGCCGACCGCAGCGTGCGCCTGACTCACCTGCCGGTCGTGGTCGTGCCTCCGACCGCCACGCGGCTGGCGGCCGGCGAGCCCGAAGGTGGCCGGGCGCCGCGCATCCTGGTCGGGCTCACCGATGGTCTCGCCGCGCCGGGCGTGATCGCGATGGCGCGCGCGATGCGGATGCACGGACCGTGCGACCTCACCTTCGTGCACCTTTACTGGCCCATCGTCGAATATCAGCGCCTGGGCCTGGCCGGGTCGCGCGATCTCTTCCGCCCCGACCCCGACGTGGTGGGCAACCTCGAGCCGGTGCTGCGCGAGCAGATCGGCATGCTTCCGGGACAGGGGGAGGTGAGCCTCTCCATCCGCCCGGCCTGGGGCGATCCCGCGGCCGGCTTGCTGGTCGCGGCCGAGGAGGGAGACAGCCACGGCGACGCCTTCGACGTGATGATCGTGGGCGCCGAGCAGCGACACGGTCTGGCGCGCCTGGCGCAACCATCGGTGTCGGGAAAGTTGGTGCGCGGTCAGGCGACGCTACCGGTGATCTGCGTGCCGGCCCCGCGCGACGGGGCGGTGCTGCCGGACGCCCCCGCCGAAGCCCCGCGCCTGTCCACCGTGCTGGTCCCCACCGATCTGTCGCCGGCCGGCAATGCCGCCATCCCGTACGCGTATGCGCTGCTGCGCCCGCAAGGCGGCGTCGTCGAGCTGTGCCACGTGCACGAGATGACGCTGCCCAACCCGCCCTACGCTTACGAGACCAGGCGCGGGCGCCTGGGCGCCGAGGAGACCGAGGCCCTGAAGGCGCAGCTGCGCGCCCTCATCCCTCCCTTCGCCGCCCCGCTCGGCATCACCACGCACGTCTCGGTGATCGAAGGTGAAAAGCCGGCCATCGCCATCGTCCAGGCCGCCGAGCGCTTGCGCGTCGACGCCATCAGCCTGGGCTCGCACGGCCGCGGCGGCGTCGCCCGCGCGATCATGGGCAGCGTCGCGGCGCACGTGGTCGAGAACAGCCGCAAGCCGGTGCTGGTCGTCCCCCGGTGGGGAAAGCTCCGCGGAACACCCGGATGACGTCGCCGACAAGACCCACCCCACCCGAGGAGCCACCGTGGACACCAAAGGACGAATTCTGGTCGTGGATGATGAGGCCAACGCGCGCTCCGCGCTGGTGGAACTGCTTCGTGAAGAGGGCTATACGGTCGAGGCTGCCGCGGATGGCTTCACGGCCCTGGGCAAGCTCCCCGAGCTGGCGCCGGACCTGGTGCTGACCGACCTCAAGATGCCCGGCATGGACGGCATCGAGCTGCTGTCCAGGATTCACGAGCACGACGCCGATACCGCGGTGGTGGTCATGACCGCATTCGGCGCCGTCGAGACCGCGGTTGCCGCCCTGCGCGCCGGCGCCTCGGATTACCTGACCAAGCCGGTCAACATCGACGAGCTCACGCTGGTGGTCAAGCGCGAGCTGGAGCAGCAGCGTCTGCGCGCGGAGACCGGCCAGCTGCGCGCGCCCCTGGCCGAAAGTTACCGCTTCGAGAACATCGTCGGCGACTCGGCGCCCATGCAGGCGAAGACTGACACCTGACGGCTGAAAATTCTTCGTCAGACCTGGGAGACTACGCGTCGTGCGCCTGGAACAAGCGCGGCGTGCGCGCCACCAGATCCATCGCGAACAGGTAGCGATCGGCGGGCTTCCAGACGTAACCGTCGCACCCGAGCTCCAGCAGCTTGCGGCGCTCCTTCTTGGATTCGCGGGCTGCGATCGCCACCAGAATCGCGCCGGCGGTCGTCGGGTTGGCGCGCAGGTGGCGCACCACCTCTTCGCCGTCCATCTCGGCCAGTTGCGTGGAGAACAGGACCAGCGTCGGGCGCGCGCGGCGCGCGATCGGCTCGACCTGCGCCCAGCGGCGGGCCAGCGTCGCGGGGCAGCCGGCGCTCGACAGGCTCAGGAATATGCGGCCGAACGATTCGGGCTCCTCTTCCATGACCAGCGCGCGATGGCCGGTGAGCTGGCGCTTGGCCGTGGCAAAGTCGAGGGTCGACGCGAGCGGAAGGCTCGTTATTGATCGGTGAGTGTGGAGGATGATGGACATGCCGCCTCGATCCGTTGCGAAGTTGGTGCCAGACGTCGACGAGGAATCGACGCCCGGCGGATGCGGAGTTGCAAGGTGTATGGGGACCCGCGGCCATGGCGACGGGTGCAAGGTCCTGGTGTGCTCACCAGAGCGGGCGCGAGCAGGTTCTGTCTGGTGAGTACGCACGACTCGGCTCAGTGCTCGGCACTGTGATTGGCGGTGATCCCGTAACGCCGCATCTTGAGGTGCAGCGTCTTGAAGTCGACATGCAGGAGTCGCGCCGCCTGACTCTTGTTCCCCTTGGTCGATTGCAGCGCACGCAGGATCGCCTCGCGTTCTGCCGCTTCGACCGCGACGTCGGCGATCTCGCGCAGGCTGGTCGGGTTGCTGGCGGCGGGGGCTCGACGCTCGTCGCGGCTGCTGCTCATGTGGGCGCGCAGGTCTGCGCTGGTGATGATGAAGTCCTCGGCCAGGAGCACGGCCTGGCGGACCACGTTGCGCAACTCGCGCACGTTGCCGGGCCATGCGTGCGCCATCAGCTCCTGTGCCGCCGACTCGTCGAAGCCGGCGACGGCGCGCCGAAGCTCGATGTTGGCCTCGTCGAGGAACCGGCGCGCCAGGGTCAACACGTCCCGGCCGCGCTCGCGCAGCGGCGGCACCGTGATGGTGAACTCGGCCAGCCGGTAGAACAGGTCGGGGCGAAAGCGCCCCTCCTGGGCCGCCTCCTCTAGGGAGACGTTGGTCGCGAAGATGAAGCGCGTGGCGAGCTTGTGGGGCGCGCTCGAGCCGAGCGGCTGCACCTGACGCTCCTGCAGCACGCGCAGCAGCTTGGCCTGGGTACCCGGCGACAGGTTAGCAACCTCGTCGAGCAGCAGCGTGCCGGCGTGGGCAACCTGCAACAGGCCGTCCTTGCGGCGATCGGCGCCCGAGAAGGCGCCCTTCTCGTAGCCGAACAGCTCCGACTCCAGGAGATTTTCGGGGATGGCGCCGCAATCGATGGCGACAAAGGGCCCCTCGGCGCGCGGGCTGAGGTCGTGGATCGCGCGCGCGACCACCTCCTTGCCCACGCCGGTCTGCCCCTGCACCAGCACCGTGAAGTCCGACCCCGCCACCTGGCGGATCTGGCGGGTCACCAGCCGCATGGGCGGGCTCAACCCGAAGCGGGCGGTCAGGGGATCCTCCCCGTCGGCGCGATGGCGCAGGCTGTCCAGCTCGGCGAGCAGCTCGGTGCGCTCCAGCGCGCGCTTGACGATGACCACCAGCTCCTGGTGATTCACCGGCTTGGTCAGGAACTGGTAGGCGCCGAGCTGGATCGCCTCGACGGCGGCCCTGACGTCCGCGGAGGCGGTGATGACCACCACCGGAACGCGCGGCACGACCGTCTTCAATCTCTGCAGGATCTCCAGGCCCCCGATGCCCGGCATGCACAGGTCCAGCACGACGATGTCGGGTGGGCTGTGGGTCACCGTCCCGAGGGCGCTCTCCGCGTCCAGGGCCGTCTCGACCTCGATGGTCGGTGTCTTGCGGAAGATCGCGGCCAGCAGCTGCTGCTGGTCTGGATCGTCGTCGACAGCCAACAACCGCCAGCTGCGCGCGCGCGTCGCGCTCTCTGCTCCTTCAGTGTTGAACATACCCCTCCCGGAACCTCCTCCCCCCCCATCAGAAGGAAACTCCATTATTTAGCACACTTTCGTACCTGGCCGACCCGATGATCGCGTTGTCGGCGCCCGGGCCGCGCAGAAGTTGCCGGCGGGCCGGGGGCGTGCCCGCAGGGGCGGGGCGGTCCAACCATGGCCAGCTGCTTGCATTTCACCCGACCGGTGTCCAAACGCGCGGCTCGTGAAACGTTCCTGACCAGCGGGCTAGATATCGGCGCCCGCCAGGTGAAGATCGCCGTGCTGTCGCACCTCGGCCGTGGCGCAGACGCGCTGGCCAGGGTCGTCACCCCGATCCGCGGCCGGCGCGACACCAGTGATGCCCGTTCCGCCATCCGTGAGGCCTGGGTCCGGGTGCTGGCCGAGGCGGGCCTGTCATCGCAGGACGTCCAGCTGGTCGCTTCGACCGGTGCGCCCGAGCGCCAGCTGGTGCGCGTCGGACGCTTCTACCAGCGATCCAGCCGGTGCATGATCGACGCGCGCAGCGACGCCTTGCGGCTGATCTCCCCCGACGCGATCTTCGCGGGCGCGCTGGGCGCGGCGCTGCTGGCGGCGCGCCGGTACAGGACAGCTTTTCCCGACGTGGCCGTGCCGGAAGAAACGGAGGCGCGACTCGCTCGCTGGTCGCTCAACTAGGTCGACCCATTCTGGTCCCCTGGGTGCCGCGCAGGGATCGCGCGGCAGGGGTGCTAGCCAGCAGAACTTTCGCGCCGGCGCAGCGCCAGCGACACCGCGAACAGTCCCTGGTCGACCGGGTCGGCCGGTCCCGAGAGCGCCGGCAGGCCGCCGACGAAGCCGGGACGAGCGACCCGATCGTCGTGGACGGCCGCGGGGGCGGCGGCGCGCACCCGGCGAATCGCGGTCTCCAGATTCGCACGGCTCGACGGCTGCATGTCGCCGCCCAGGAACCGGTAGTCGATGCGCCGCTCGTAGAGAATGATGTCGGGCTCGCCGTCGTTGCGCTGCAACAGCGCGAAGGGCTCGGAGGCCTCGCTGACGCGCACGACCTCCTTCGTCTCCTTGCGGGTCAAGATGAGGCCGCTGCTGAGCACGGCTCGCGTGACGTCGAACTTGTGTTCGACAGTCTTCTCCTTGGTTGTCTGCCGGCTCACGCGCACGCCGCGCTGGATCACGCCCACGGCGGACCAGGGACATTGGTGCTCACCACCGGCGCCGTCGACGGCGACCAAGGCGTCGCGCTGCAGGCGCAGCGCGCGCGCCACCAGCCGTTCGGCGTCGGTCGGCGCCAGTCGTGGGTCGCACACCACGGTGACGAAGCCCAGCGGCTCCAGCCGCTCGGCGACCTGGGTCAGCCGCTCGCCGTCGGCAGCGCTCATCAGGACTCGCGGCAACGTCCCCTGCAAGCGGTAGCGCAGGTCAGCGGCGGCCAGCTGGGTGGCGGCCGCCGCGCGCGCGGCCAGGGCGGGATCGGCGGGCGCCTCGATCACCAAGAGCCACATCGTGTCGCGCCTCCTGTCTACTACCTTGCCTTGGCCCGCCTAGGTGTCGCCGAAGTACACGGCGTCATAGGCGCAGCTGGCGTCCTTTTCGCGCGGTTGCGGGTAGTCGACCAGGCGGCCTTCGTAGTTGCGTAAGGTCCACTTCTGGTCGTCGCGTGCCACCACATAATCTGGGCCGATGCTGACCTTGCCCATGCCGCCCGGGGTGTCGATCACCAGATGCGGCACCGCCAGGCCCGAGACGTGGCCGCGCAGCTGCTGCATGATCTCGATCCCCGTCTCGACGCTGGTGCGCAGATGCGAGGTGCCGGCCGCGACGTCGCCCTGGAACAGGTAGTAGGGCCGTACGCGGCAGCGCAAGAGCTCGGTGAACAGCTTGCGGATCACCCGCGGCGACGAGTTCACGCCGCGCAGGAGCACGGTCTGGTTGCCGAGCGGGATGCCGGCGTCGGCCAACCGCTCGCAGGCGGCGCGCGCCAGGGGAGTCAGCTCCTTGGGATGGTTGAAATGGGTGTTGATGAACAGCGGATGGTAGCGCCGCAACATGGTGGTGAGCTCGTCGTCGACCCGCATGGGCAGCACCACCGGCACGCGCGTGCCGATGCGAATGATCTCGACGTGGGGGATGGCGCGCACCGCCGCCACGATCTCTTCCAACCGATCGGTCGACAGGGTCAGCGGATCACCGCCCGAGATCAGCACGTCGCGGATCGCCGGCGTGCGCCGGATGTAGGCGATGGCCTGGGCCAGGTCCTGACGCGAGATTGGCGATTCCTCCTGTCCCACCAGGCGGCGGCGGTTGCAGTGGCGGCAGTAGATCGCGCACCGATCCAGCGCCAGCAACAGGCAGCGATCGGGGTAACGGTGAAAGATCCCGGTGGCCGGAGAGTGCGCGTCCTCGCCCAGGGGGTCGATCAGATCACCGGGCTCGTTGACCAGCTCGGCGGCGCGCGGGATGACCTGCATGCGCACCGGGCACGAAGGATGGTCGCGGTCGATGAGCGAGAAATAGTATGGCGTCACCGCGACCCGGAAATGCCCCGGCGCCGCGTCCAGTCCCGCCGCTTCGTCAGGCGTGAGCGCCAGGCGCGCCGCGATCTCCCGCTTGCTGGTGATGCGGTGGCGTAGTTGCCAGCCCCAGGACAGGAAGTCAGCCCCTGCTGGGTCGGCGGCGGCGGCCGCGCCGTCGTGAGGCAAGACCGGGAGCGAGATGGTCATATCGGGCCAGTTCTACCCCATCTTTGCCGGCTGTGGCCCTCGCTCGGGGCTGGCTCACCGTTCAGTCGACGGGGACGTCGGGATCGGCGTCGTCGCCGGCGTCCGGGCCGCTATCGGCTGCGCCGGTGCCGGTGTCGTCGCCGGCGTCCAGATCGCCGCCCACGCCCAGGTCGCCACCTACACCCATCCCGCCCACGCCGATCATGCCGCCCACGCCCAGGTCGCCACCTACACCCATCCCGCCCACGCCGGTCACGCCGCCGGTGCCGGTCACGCCGCCGGTGCCGGTCATGCCACCGATGCCGCCGGCTCCACCCGTGCCGGTCATACCACCCGTGCCGGGTGTGCCGTCGCTGTCCTCACCGTCCGAGCCGACGTCGCCGCGTGCTTCACCCGGGGCGTCGGCGGCACCGAGATCGGGCGAGCCGTCGCGCGCGTCGACGCCGCCGTCGATTCCTCCGTCGGGGACCGGGGCGCCAAGGTGGATGGTGATCGAGGTGGTGTGACCGACGTTGAGCTCCGGCAAGGTCGCCGAGGCGCTGGACAGGGTCTGGACGCTGGCATTGATGGCGTCGACGCGCACGTTGACCGCGCCGGACAGCGAGCGGTCCATCTCGACGGTGAAGCTGGTGGGGAAAATGATCGGAAGGCGGCCCATCCTGGGCGCGCTGAACTCGCTGCTGGTATCACCGACGGTGACCTTCACCTTGAGCTGGGTGATGGTGGTCAGCCTGTGGCTGTCGTCCTCGACCGTCACCAGCAGCACGGTGTTCGGCTTGGCACACGACCCCGCCGCCACAGACAGCGCGACCGCCGCCAGCAGGCCGCGCAGCCGCGGCCCGGCGAGAACGGCCCCGGGCCGGCCGTGCGCGCGCCAGGTGGAATGGGCGGCCATCGATCAGAACTTGTAGTTGCCGAGTTCCGACGATGGAATGTCGGTCTTGCCCTGTTTGAGCGCGAAATAGGTGCCGGCAGCCCCGCCCACGATGACCACCGCGCCCAGGACCCAGGCCCACCAGTACGACGACCCTTGGTCGGACTCGGCGGCGGCCACCTGCCTGGCGGGCGTCGTTCCCACCAGGGCCATGGGCGCGGGCTCGCGCTCGGCCAGGGCCGGGGCCTGCGGCATCGGGCTCGGTTCGTCCGGCTCGGCTGCACGGCGCTCGGCGACCGAAGGCATCCCCTGCGCCGGCTGGTCGTGGGCCTGGTCGGGCGCTACCCCGGATCGCGCGCGCGGCGGCAGCGCGGGCGGCGATGACGGGGGCGGAGCCACCGACCTGGCGTTGGCCGCCGGGCGGGCCGCCGCTGGCTTCGAGGCGGGCGCGCCGGAGCGATCCAGCGCCGCAATCTGTGCCTCGACCTGGACGCGATTGGGCGCACCCGGCATCTGATCGAGGAATTTGCGGTAGTCGGCGACCGCTTTGGCGGTGTCGCCGGTGCGCCGGTAGCACTCAGCGCGATTGAAGAGCAGCGTCGGCTCGCGCAACAGGCGCAGGGCCTTGTTGTACTCGGGGATGGCGAGCTTGCACTTGTTGATGTCGGCCAGGTGGTTGGCCTTGCGCGCGTGCTTGCGAGCTTCCGCTTCGGAGCTGATCGCGTGCGCGATGGAAACACCGACGACGCCAGTTCCTCCGCGCTCGCCGCCGTGCAGAGCCATCGGGAGACGGACCAGATTTGCCACCACCACGCCCGCTAACAACAACGCCGCTTTGCCCGGTCTCATCGGAGCGGTGATTTTAGCGGATTGCTGCGCCTTTTCCCAGTCGTCTCACGTAGCCGGAGAGCGACTGGATCTTGGGCTGGCTCAACATGCCGCCGAACGACGGCATCTGGCCCTTGCCGGCCATGATCACCCGCGCGATGTCCTCGCTGCCGGCGCGAGCCAGAAAGACGGGGTCGGTGAAGTCGCGCACCGGCAGCTGCTGCCGGATCTGAGCGTCGCCTCGGCCGTCGGCGCCGTGGCACCGGGCGCACATCTGGGCGTAGATCACCGCGGGCTCGACCGGGACCGGCAGCCCCGGATCGTCGCCCGGGCTGGTGCAGGCAGCGCCCGACAGCGCCGGGGCCAGCGCCAGCAGCGCCAGCGTGGTCAAGCGCGCGCGCAGGCCCTGCGCCCGCGCCGCCACCCCATGCCCGCAGGCGCGCGGGGTCGCTCTGTCGTTACTCGCCGCCACCACCGGCGCCCGCGCGAACGTAAAGGGTCTGTCCGGCGTCGTTGAACTCGGCCGCCTTCTCATCGAGACCGCGCGACAGCGCCTGCTCGGGCGCCACCCCCAGCGAAGCGGCGTAGTCACGCACGTCCTGGGTGATCTTCATCGAGCAGAAATGCGGGCCGCACATCGAGCAGAAGTGCGCGCCCTTGGCGGCCGGCGCCGGCAGGGTCTGGTCGTGGAACTCGCGCGCGGTGTCCGGGTCCAGCGACAGGTTGAACTGGTCTTGCCAGCGAAACTCGAAGCGCGCCCTCGACAGCGCGTCGTCGCGCTCCTGCGCCCCCGGATGCCCCTTGGCCAGGTCGGCGGCGTGCGCGGCGATCTTGTAGGCGATGACGCCGTCCTTGACGTCCTTGCGATCCGGCAGGCCCAGGTGCTCCTTGGGCGTGACGTAGCAAAGCATCGCCGTGCCATACCAGCCGATCATCGCGGCGCCGATCGCCGAGGTGATGTGGTCGTAGCCGGGCGCGATGTCGGTGACCAGCGGCCCCAGCGTGTAAAACGGCGCCTCGTGGCAGATCTGCATCTGTAGATCCACGTTCTCCTTGATCTTGTGCATGGGGACGTGGCCCGGCCCCTCGATCATCACCTGCACGTCGTGCTTCCAGGCGATCTGGGTCAATTCCCCCAGCGTGCGCAGCTCGGCGAACTGCGCGTCGTCGTTGGCGTCGGCGATGCAGCCGGGACGCAGCCCGTCGCCCAGACTGAACGAGACGTCGTACTTCTTCATCACCTCGCAGATGCGCTCGAAGTGGGTGTAAAGGAAGTTCTCCCGGTGGTGCGCCAGGCACCACTTGGCCATGATCGATCCGCCGCGCGATACGATACCGGTCACCCGGCGGGCCGTCAGCGGCACGTAGCGCAGCAGCACCCCGGCGTGGATGGTGAAGTAGTCCCCCCCCTGCTCGGCCTGTTCGATCAGCGTGTCGATGAACATGTCGATGTCGAGGTCCTCGGCCTTGCCGTCGACTTTTTCCAGCGCCTGGTAGATCGGCACCGTGCCGATGGGCACCGGCGAGTTGCGGATGATCCATTCCCGGGTGTCGTGAATATTGGGCCCGGTCGACAGGTCCATCACCGTATCGGCGCCCCACTTGACCGACCAGCGCAGCTTGTCGACTTCCTCGGCGATCGACGAGCTGACCGCGGAGTTGCCGATGTTGGCGTTGATCTTCACCAGGAAGCTCTTGCCGATGATCATCGGCTCACTCTCCGGGTGGTTGCGGTTGGCGGGGATGATGGCGCGCCCGCGCGCCACCTCGTCGCGCACGAGCTCGGGCGCGCAGCGCTCGCGCAGCGCGACGAAACGCATCTCGGGCGTGATCTCGCCGGCGCGCGCGTAGTGCATCTGGCTGAAGTTGCGGTCACCGCGCGCGACGCGCGCCGCGGTCCACGGCGCGCGCAGCTTGGGCAGGCCCTGGTGCAGGTCCAGGGCGCGCGGGCCGAACGTGTCGTAGACCTCGACCGCGGGCTCGCCGGCGCCGACCTCGATGCGCCGCACTGGAACGCGCAGCTCGCCGTCCTGGTGATAGACCCGCGTCGACGCGGGAAAATCGCCCAGCGGCGCGACGTCGGCGACTGGATCGGCGGGCGCGACGCTCAGCCGTTTCCCCGGCGCGCGACCGCCAGCGCCCTTGCCATCGTCGCCGTTGTTTCCCTGACTGCCTCGCGCGCTCATCTGGCCTCGCTTTCCTTCGCCGGCATTACCCGGATCAGGTTCAGGGGTCGCGCGTGTCGGAATTGAACGCGCCTCTCAGCTATGACAGCTCCCCCAGCTATGTGGAACGGAGAACCTTATCCCCCTGCAGGGCGAATGCAACCAGAGTTGTCAGGCTTCGGGCTGCGCTCTCGCAAGGCCTTGCGAGAAGCAACCGACCACTAGTTCCAGTACTTGTCCTTCTTCTTGTTGGTCGGCTTGCTGGTCGTCGGCTTGCCGCCGAGCGGGCGCTCGCCCGTCTGGCCGCCGTCCAGCACCCGGTAGCGGCGGCGCAAGCGCCGCGCCCGGAACAACGACAGCGCGTCGCCGATGCCGATGAAACCGGTCCCGCCCAGGAGGAAGCCGACGGCGCTCGACACCAGGGTCGCCGCCAGCGACGCCCAATCGGCGCGCCACAGGTCCATGGCGATCGAGAATCCCACCAGCAACAGCGCCAGGTTGCGCGCCTGCATCACCAGGCCGCCCAGGATCTGGGCCGGGGCGCGATCGTACATGCGCCCGAAGGCGACAAACAGCGCCAGCACCGCGAACGACGACCCCTCGCCCAGACCGTAGGTCGTGAGCCTGCCGACTACACCCATGGCAACGAAAGCCAGGATCCCGGCCGAGAAGAACAAAGACAGGAAGCGGCGGCTGCCGTTGGTGCGCTCGATGAACGCACCGACGAACCACAGGCCGATCAGGTTGAAAACGAAACTGAGCGCGTTGGTGTGAACGAACAGCGCGGTGACCGGCTGCCAGACCTCGCCATGAAAGAAGCCTGGCCCCATCGCCAGGTGAGCCCGAAACACCGGCTGAGCGTCACGGACGAAGACGTAGAAGAGAAAGAGGACCGCCTGGATCAGCACCAGGGCCTTGACGATCGGGGTCAGCCTCTCCGCGATGGGGCGGGTCCACGCCGGGGCCGGCGGGCCTCGCCGCGACGGCAAATCGCGCATGCATCGAGATTAGCATGGCGATCGCTCGCGGTCTCCTGCTCGCCGCGGCGATCAGGCGCGCGGCGCCACGGCCGAGCAATTCGGGGGGTTGGGAGCGCGCCGCAAACCGCTCAGGGGGTACAGGCGGACGGCGCGCCCGGGGCGCGCGGCGGCTGGGGGTCGACCGAGAGGTCGGCGCCCTGCTCGGTCGTACCGGTCTCCTCCTCCGCACAGCCCGGATCGTCCAGGTCGACGCGACCGTCGCAATCATTGTCCACTCCGTCCCGGCACGCCGGCAGCGGCAGCAAGACCACCGGTCCCTGGTCGGTTCCCGCCAGCTGGTCCTCGGCGACCGTGATGGTGATGCTGCCGCGCAGGTAGTCCGGGTCGTCGGTCTTGGAGTGACCGGTGGCATCGAGGGCGGTCAGCTCCAGGGTCCAGACGCCGGTCGGCAACTGGTGGGCGAACACGCCAGGCGCGCAGGCGGCCACCGGGTTGTCGACCTTGCCGTCGTCGCGCCGGCCCGCCATGGCGATCGCCGAAACACCGTGCTGGCCACAGTGCTCGGCCGTGAAGTTCAGCAGCCCAGGATCGCCGAAGCTCCAGCGCACCTGGTAGCTGCCCTCGCTGGCGCAGCCGGCTGCGAAGTTAGCGGCGCTGGCCAGCGAGACGAGGGCGGGAAGGCAACGAACGAGCGGCAGGGCCAACCGGGCGCGCGGCATGCCGCCTTATAGCACCGCCGTCCGCTCACGTCCGACGGCGACCTCCCGCGGGATCGATCGAGCGAGGGAATTTCCTCACGGAGGGCAGGCGGAACCGATGCAGAAGGCGACGGGGCCGAGGTCGAGGCCACCACAGCTCGGTACGCTCCAGTTCGCGGCCGCTTCCGAAAGCACGGCCCCGTTGAAAGCGATGAGCTGCACGTCGACGAGGTAGTTGCCCCCCGGCTCGTTGAAGGTGTAGCCCGCGTACGCCTTGCAGGGGAACTGCGATACCACGCCGGCGGCGGTGACCTGCACCGAATTTGCGCCCGCACCCTCACAGGTAATCGAGCTTCCCAGGTTGTCGTCGATCGACCAGGTCAGGGTGAGGCGGTTGTCGCACGGCGGCGGGCTCGAGGTGTTGTCGACGATGCACCCCGTCATCGCCAGCGGCAGAGCCAGGGCCGTGAATCCCAGGAACATCAGGGTGTGAATCTTCGCTCTCATGGTTGGTCTTCTCCTCGTTCGTTCGGCTGTATCAGGGACGGGTGCAGACCCCCGAGCTATTCGTCCCGGCACAATCATTTGAACACCGTGCCACCAGTAAAAACGCCTCCACCTCGGTGGGCTGTCCCTGCACGACACTCCGCAAGATCGGTGCCGGGGACTGAACCCCCGCGGGCACCTCTTGGCGGTTTGCGTCGAGCGCCGTGAGATAGATCTGGTACTGAGGTAGTTGTCCATCCGACCCTGGGTGCCCCTGCCTGATATCGAAAGGTGTGGATCCGGTCTGCCGCTGGCAAGGGAACTCACACGCCGTGCGGCCGGCGCAGGGCATCGTGCCATCGATATCGCCGCCAACCCCGGTGAGGTTCAGCCGCACGTAAGCAATCTGTGGGTCGGCGCAGGTGCAATCGGTGATGGCCCGACCATCCGTCGAACGCACCACCCAGCTGATCTCGACGGCGCCACCGTCGACGCGCACGCAGCCGCCCGCCAGCAGCCCCGACAGCAGCGCGAGGCGGATTCTGGTACTCATTGGACACGGGAAGCTACGAATCGTCACCACCCGTGTCAAACTGCCGCCCGGAGGGAGAGACCGATGCTGCCGCTCATCTTGCAATCCGGGGTCGGGGAAGCGCGCCTGGACATCATTTCCTTGATCATCGGCGCGTCGCCGGTGGTCAAGGGGGTGCTGGCGTTGCTGATCCTGATGTCGGTGGCGTCGTGGTTCGTGATCGGGTCGAAGACCATCTACCTGGCCAACGCCGCCTCGCGCTCGGCCAAGTTCCAGGACGTGTTCTGGAAGACCGGCCGCCTCGACGAGATCTGGCGAGTGTCGGAGGCGTCACCGCCGTCGCCGGTGGGCGAGGTGTTCCGTGCCGGCTACACCGAGCTGGCCAAGCTGCAGAAGCGCCGCCAGGAGCAGGCCGCCGACCCGGCCAGCGAGGCGATGCTGGGCGACATCGAGAGCATCCAGCGCGCGCTCGACCGCGCCCGCACCACCGCGATCACCGAGATGGAGAGCCGGGTGCCGCTGCTGGGCACGACGGCCAGCGCCGGCCCGTTCATCGGCCTGTTCGGAACCGTGTGGGGCATCATGAACTCGTTTCGCAACATCGGCGCCAAGGGGGCGGCGAATCTGGCGACCGTGGCGCCCGGCATCGCCGAGGCGCTGGTGGCGACGGCGATCGGCCTCATGGCGGCCATCCCCGCCGTCATGGCGTACAACTTCTTCTCGCGCCGCATCCGGGTGCTGGCGTCCGAGATGGAGAACTTCTCCAGCGACTTCCTGAACATCGTGCGGCGGAGGTTCTTCTAGACCATGGCGATGTCGGGGTCCGGCGGCGGGAGCGGCGCGATGTTGACCGAGATCAACGTCACCCCGCTGGTGGACGTCATGCTGGTGCTGCTGATCATCTTCATGGTGACCGCGCCCATGCTGCAGACGGGGGTCGACGTCGACCTGCCCGAGGCCAAGGCGCAGACCATCCCCGACGACGAGGGCAAGCTGATCCTGACCGTCACCAAGGACAAGCGGGTGTTCCTGGGCAAGATGCAGATCCCCTTCGAAGACGTCGAGAAGATCCTGAAAGGCAACGCCAAGCTCAACGCCGACCACGAGCTGTACCTGCACGCCGACAAGGGCCTTTACTACGGCGACGTGGTCAAGATCATGGCCGCGGTCAAGCAGGCCGGCGTCGACAAGCTGGGAATGGTCACCGACCCGCTGGAGTGATCGATTGGCGCGGGAGAAAAAACGGCGCGCCCCGAGGCGCAACTTCGCCGGCCTGGTGATCACGCTGGCGCTGCACGCCGGCATCCTGGGCGCGGTCAAGATCGCGCACAGCAAAGGTGACGAACCGCTGGAGGTGCCGCGCGACTTCGTGATCGCCAAGATGGTCAAGCTGGGCAAGCCGCGCGAAAAGTTCTGGCTGCCGCGCATCACCCAGCCGCCTCGCCCCACGGCCCCGGCCCCGGTGATCAAGGTCGCCGAAGACCCCAACGCCGCCAAGGCGCCGGTCGAGGCGCCGCGGCCGGAAAATCCGACGATCTCCAGGGACCTGCGCCGCGCGCTCGATCGCGCGCGCAAGCTGGAGCAGCTCATCCCCAGCGAGCCCGAGGAGGGGCAGATCACCGGCTCGGCATCCGGTACCGCGGCCGAGGCCAGCGAGGGCGACGCCTACGCGACCGCGATCCACGACGCGATCCGGAAGAACTGGACCACGCCCGAAGGGCTGATCAACGACGCTCAGCTCGCGCGTCTCACGGCGACCATCAAGATCCGGGTCGGCGAGGACGGCACGATCCTGGAGACCAAGCTGCTGCGATCGTCGGGCAACGCCTTTTACGACGACTCGTGCGTCACCGCGATCCAGGCCACCCACAAGGTGCCGCCGCCGCCGGCGCCGGTGCGCCGCATCGCCGCGCGCGGCTACGCCATCGAGTTCCCGGGCAAGGACATGAAATGAATGGCGCGAGGACAGCAAGGATATGACATGAATCTTCGCGGGCTGGTCTTGCGGACGTGTCTGGTGGTGGGGGTGGCGGCGGGCAGCGGGGGCCCCGGGGCGACGCCGGCGCGCGCGCAAGCGCCGGGTGCCACCGGCGGCGACGAGGACCTGCCCAAGATCCGCATCACCCCCGCGGGCGGCGATCTGTTTCGCCTGGCGCTGCCGAGGGCGGTCGGCGACGGCGAGGTCGCGCGTCAGGCGCTGGACACCGAGACCCGCGACCTGGACATCTCGGGCATCTTTCACTTGCTCGACCCCGATTCCTTTCCCGCCGATCTACAGAACGAGGGGCTGGGTTTCTCGTCGGCGCTGTGGTCGCAGGTCGGCGCGCAGGGCGTCGCCAAGATCAAGGCCACCCGCACCGGCAGCGGCCTCGAGATCGAGGGGCGGCTGTACGTGCTCGGTCGCGGCGAAGCGCCGGTGCTGTCGCGCACCTACCGCGCCGGCGACGGGCGCGACGCCGTGCACCAGTTCAGCAACGACGTCGTGGGCTACTTCACCGGCCAGCCGGGGGTGTTCGGGTCGCGCATCGCGCTCGCGCTCAGCGGCAAGGGCAGCCACGAGATCATCAGCATCGACATGGACGGCTCGCGCAGCCAGGTGCTGACCGCGATGGGTTCGGACTGCCTGCTGCCCGCCTATGCGCCGGGCGGCGGCGAGGTGGCGTTCACCTCGTACCTGCGCAACAACCCCGACCTGTGGTTGGTGTCGGCAGGCGGCGGGCGCGCGCGGCGCATCTCCAAGCACCCCGGTCTCAACACCGGCGCCGCCTGGTCGCCCGATGGGCGCAGCCTGGCCCTCACGCTGTCCTACGAAGGCAATGCCGAGGTCTACCGGATCAATCCCAGCGACGGCGGCCTGCAGAGCAAGCTGACCAGCAACCCGGCCATCGACAGCTCGCCGTCGTTTTCACCCGACGGATCGCAGATCGCCTTCGTGTCCAACCGCGCGGGCAGCCCCCAGATCTACCTCATGCCGGCGGCGGGCGGCGGCGGCAAGCGGGTCACCTTTCAGGGCCGGTACAACCAGACCCCGCGCTGGAACCCGCGCGTGGACAAGCCTGTCATCGCCTTCACCGGGCGCGACGAGCGCGGGGTCTTCGATATCTTCCTGCTCGACGTGCGCACCGGGAAGATCGACCGCGTCACCCAGGGCAAGGGCTCGAATCAGGATCCGACCTGGTCGCCCGACGGGCGACTGCTGGCCTACACCTCGTCGCGCGGCGGGATCTTCGTCGCCAACCCGGAGACCCACCACGAGGTGCAGGTCTGGCGCGGCAACGGGTCGTCGCCGTCGTGGGGACCGGCGCCGCGGCGCTGACGCCCGTGGCTGATTCCACGACGACGCTCGCGACCATCGACATCGGCACCAACACCACCTTGCTGCTGGTGGCGCGGTTGGCCGGGGCACCGGCAACAGCCGGTCACGCCGGCCCCGACGCCGACGGGGGAAGTGGGGGGGGAACGGTCCTGGCGGAGCGCGCGGAGATCACCCGCCTCGGGCGCGGCATCGGAACCACGGGGCAGCTCGGCGCGGCGGGCATCGCGGCCACCCTGGACGTGCTGCGCGACTACGTGGCGATCGCGCGCCGCCACGGCGCGCGCATCGCCGCCATCGGGACCGAGGGGTTGCGCCGCGCCACCAACGCCGATGCCTTCTTGATCCCGGCGCGCCAGATCCTGGGCGCTGACGTCGAGGTGATCGACGGCGCGCGCGAGGCGGCGCTCACCTTCCGCGCCGTGACCGAGTCGTTTCCGGCCCTGGCGCGCGCCGGCGCGCCGCTGATCGTCGTCGACATCGGCGGCGGCTCGACCGAGATCATCGTCGCCGAGCGCGGCGCCGCGCGGTTGCGCGCCAGCTTGCCGCTCGGATCGGTGCGCCTGACCGAACGCCACATCCGCGCCGACCCACCGGCCGCCGGCGAGCTCGACGCCGTGCGCGCCGCCATCGCGGGCGAGCTGGGCGCGTCGGGCCTGCGCGCCGCGCTGTCGGGTGGCGCGACGACCCTGGTCGGCGTCGCCGGCACCGTGACCTCGCTGGCCGCGATGGCGCAGGATCTGGCGTCCTACGACCCCGCGCGCGTGCACGGCTTCGCGCTCACCCGCGCCGCCCTGGACGCGCAGATCGCCCGCCTGACCCGGGCGACGCAGCCCGAGCGCGAAGCCATGCCCGGCCTGGACCCGCGTCGCGCCGACGTGATCCTGGCCGGCGCGCTCATCCTGCGCGCGCTGGTCGAGACGACCGAAGCCTCAGAGGTCGTGGTCAGCGATCGCGGCATCCGCTGGGGGCTGCTGTACGAGGCGCGGGACAGCGAGCCACGCGCTTGACCGGAGAGT
>DASRQZ010000135.1:0-5203 GCA_035696125.1 Polyangia bacterium | reverse complement strand
GCACGCACTGCACGCACTTCTTCGCCATCGTGTCGCAGACGTGGGCGGCGCCGGCGTCGCCCGCGCAGTCGTTGTCGTTCAGGCAGCCGACGCACATGCCGCGCGTTGTGTCGCAGACCGGCGTGCCGCCGTCGCCGGCGCAACCACCGTCGCAGGACTTGGGGCCGTCGACGTCCGCGGTGGCGTCGCGCAGGTCGTTGCCGCCGTCGCCGGTCGCCGGTTGGTCGGCGGGTGCGTCGGCCCCCGCGTCGCCGTCGGTCCGAATGTCGGAGCTGTCGGCCAAGTCGCCGGTAGCCGCGGCGTCGGCGGCATCGGTGGTGGGCAGCGCGCACAAGAAGTTCTTCCCGCAGGTGCCCGTCTGACACGGGTGCAGATCGTCGCAGTAACCCGGCGTCGGCGCGGTGCAAGAGGCCAGCGCACAGAACAAGGAGAGGCAAGACGCGAGGCAGGCCGCCAGGGGAAGGCGACCAAGGGTGAGCCGGGGACCCGACATGGGCGCCATTTTCCGAGCATCGGCCAGCGAGTTCAAGCGCCGTCTGCCGTCGGAGACTCGATTTCGGACCCGGAACGCCAGCGACGGCGGGCAGAATTTCGCCGCCTCCGCCTTGACGAAAATGTGGGTGCGGCTGCTCCAACGGAAAGGAGCACGAAAAAGGATGGCTGACCCGGAAACTGGGCCCTGCCCGGCATGCATGAGCCGGCGCGCGGCCCTGCGCGGCGTGGCGACGGCCGGCGCGGGCGCGGTTTCCCTCTCCCTTTCGATCGCCAGCTTGGCCGCGCTGCCGGCCGGGTGCATGCAGACGAGCTCGACGCCGACCGGGCCGGTCGCCGCCGGCAACCTCGCCGACGTCCAGGTAGGAAGCTTGAATCTGGTCGCCGGCGAGAACGTGATCCTCGGGCGGGATGACGGCGGGCTTTTCGCCATGAGCCGGGTGTGCACCCACCAGGGGCAACTGGTCAGCGTGGTCAGCGTCGCCGGCGTACCCGCGCTGCACTGTTATGCGCATGGCTCGGAGTTCAGCATGAACGGCTCCGTGACCCACGGGCCGGCGGGACGCGCCCTCGAACACTTCCGGGTTGAGCTTGGCGCCGACGGCAGCATCACGATCCAGGGCGGCCAGCAGGTGACCTCCGATTGGCGCCTGCCGGTCGCTTGAGGACGCCCGCTCCGCGCTGCGCGCTGGGAGACAGGTTCTGACGGCATCGGCTTCGACGGCGTTTCCAGCCGGCGCGGACCGTCACCGAGTCGGCGAATTGCTGGCATCGATTCCCCGTACGGCCGCGGTGAGGTACGATATCCAGGCATTGTGCATATGCGCAATCGGTGAGCGATGACTGGCGCAGGCGAACCCGAACCCCCGTCCGGTAGGAAGCTACGCCTGCTCGCCATCGACGACGAGCCGCGCATCTTGCGGCTGATGAACGCCGTGCTGGCGGGCTCCTATGACCTGACGGTGGCGGGCGACGGCGAGCAGGGACTGCGCCTGGCGCTCTCGGGCAAGCCGGACCTGATCCTCACCGACTTCAACATGCCGAAGATGACCGGCCAGGAGCTGCTGCGCCGCCTGCGCCAGGAGCCGTCGCTGGAGGATGTGCCGGTGATAGTGCTCACCGGTCATGAGGACGACCAGCTGCGCGTCGATCTCCTGCGCAACGGCGCGCAGGACTTCCTGGTCAAGCCGTTCTCGGTCGAGGAGCTGCGGGTGCGCATCGCCAACCTCCTGCGCGTCAAGCAGGCGCGCGAGCTGCTGCAGGAGGAGCTTCAGAGCCGCGAGCGGGATATCGGAGCGCTGGTCGCCGAGGTCGCCGCCCGGCGCGCGGCGCTGCAGGCGGCGCTGGAGACGGCCCAGGTCGCGCGCGATCAGGCCGAGAAGGCCAGCCACGCCAAGACCACCTTCCTGGCCCTGGTCTCGCACGAGCTGCGCACGCCGCTGGCGGTGCTGCGGCTCACCGTCGATCGCTTGCGCGATCGCACCATCGGCCCCGGTGGCGGCGGCGCGCCGTCGGAGGTGCAACGAATGGAGGCGGCGCTGGATCGGCTGAAGTCGATCGTCGATGGCGTCATCGACTACACGACGATCCAGTCGGGGCGCCTCGACCCACGCCCCGAGCGCACCGATCTGGCCGCGCTGGTGGCGACGTTGCGGCTGACGTTCGAGCTGCAGATCGAAGCCAAGGGGCTGCGGCTGGACATCGACATCGCCGACAAGGCGCGCTTCGTGACCGTCGACCCGCGCATCCTGCGCCTGATCCTGAGCAACCTGATCGGCAACGCCATCAAGTACACCGACCAGGGCTTTCTGCAGCTGCGCGCGCACATCGACGGCGGCCTGGTGCTGACCGTGCGCGACAGCGGGCGCGGCATCGACCCGCTCGACGCCCAGCGCATCTTCGAGCCCTTCGAGCACGGAGAGCGCATCGAGAACAAGACCACGCCGGGCGTCGGGATGGGGCTGACGGTGGTGCGCGACCTCGCGGCGGCGCTGGGCGGTCGCGTGACCCTGATGTCCGAGAAGGGTATCGGCTCGACGTTTACGGTCGTGCTGCCGGTCTAGGCAGGTCGGCGACCGGCGTGTTCATCGGCACCACGACGATGCCGCGCGGATCTCTGCTGCGCCAGCCGGTGGGGGAGGCGGAGGAGTCTTCCGGCCCGGCGGCCGCGGCGGGCGCGCCCAGGGATCCCGCGCCGTCGATGTCGCGATGGCGCTCGGTCGCGCGCGCGGCTGCGCCGGTGTTTTCATTGCGCGCCAGCGCGGTCTCCGACGTCGGCGACGACGACACCGATCGCGGGGTCGCCGCACGCCGGCGCACGCGCGCCGAATCCCCGCCGCGGGCGTCGCCGCCGGCCGCCGGGGCGGTCGGCGCCACAGTGGGCGAGCGCCGCGCCGTGCGGGGCGGCGCGTCGTCTTCGCCGGCCGGGCGCGCCAGCCGGCTGTCGTGGCGGGCCGCCACCGCGCCGTTGCGTGCCGATGGGCCCTGCGCGCGTGCCGCCTCCAGCCGCGCTCGTGCCGCCTCGACGTGGGCCTGCGCGGCTTCCAGGCGGGCGGCGTTGCTCTCGACGCGGGCGCGCGCGGCCTCCAGGCGGGCAGCCGCAACCTGCATCTCCAGCTGGGTCTCCAGGCTGAGCACGATGGCCCGCCGCGGATTCGGCGAGAAGGGATCCCGCCAGTACCAGACCCGGTCCGCGAGCGCCTTGTTGCGCCGCGCCTCGGCTGCGGCCAGCGTGATCAGCCGCGAAATGCGCGCCGTGCTCCTGGGGTCGTCCCCGGCCGCGGCCAGCGCCTCGCGCAGGCGATCGCCGGCGGCATGCTCCAGCATGCGCGACGACACGCGCGCGCGATCGGCGGCGGCGGCGTCGTCGCGGTCTTCGCGATAGGAATAGGACGGCGCCGGTGCGGAGTACGAGGCCGCCGTCGCGCGCGCCGCCGCGGCCGAGCTCGCGCGCACCTTCTCGACACGGGGCTCGCGCTCATCGCTGGCGTCGGAAGCCGCCGGCGCCGGCGCCGGGCGTACCCGGCCGCGAGCGGCGGGCGCGATCACGTTCTCCCAGCGACTACGTGCGAAAGCGCCGCTCGGCACACCCAGGCCTCCGGCCAGCGCCGTCGCGATCGCGATCCCCACCTTCACGTTCCTGGGCTTCATGCTCGTCGCTTCTTGTTCGCTTTTCCGCCTGTGCTTGGTTCCTCGTGGTCACAGCTCTCGAAAGATCTCGGAATCAATCGCAGAACTGGGCGGATGATACTGCCGGAAGGGGCCCAGTCAATGGCGCCCATCGGGTTATCGAGCATTGTTTTCGACACCGACATGGCTCCTGGCCGGGTCGGGGCGACCTGGTTACCGCTCGGAAACAGGCGATGCCGCCGCAAGGGCGGCTGCCTGTAGCCGCGCCAGCGCGACCGTGTCGGCGCGCACCCGGAAGACCACCTGGTCGTCTTCGTAGCGCTCTTCCAGCACCTGGCTGGAAGCGAAGATCTCGCCGCGCAGCTTTTGCCCGCCGTAGGGCAGGCGCACCTCGCCCTCGACCAGATCGCGCGCGAAGTGCTCCAGCAAGCGCACGCGCAGGCGCGCCACGTCCTCGGGCCGGCGCGCCGACATGACCACGGCGTCCGGCCAGCGCGCCAGCAGATCGGCGGCGGCCGCGGCCTGGGCGGCCTGGTCGCCGGCGCGGTCGATCTTGTTGAAGACCAGCAGGCGCGGCACGTCGCCGGCGCCGATCTCCTCGAGGACGTCGGAGGTCACCTGCAGCTGGTGCGCGAACGCCGGGTCGGACGCGTCGATGACCTGCGCCAGCAACCCAGCCTCCAGCGCCTCGTCCAGCGTGCTCTTGAACGAGGCCACCAATCCGTGTGGCAGCTTGTCGATGAACCCGACCGTGTCGGAGACCAGCACGCGCGGGTGGGCCTCTGGAAACAGGGCGCGCACCGTGGTGTCCAGGGTCGCGAACAGCTTGTCGGCCACGTAGACCTGGCTGCCGGTGAGCGCGCGCATCAGCGTCGACTTGCCGGCGTTGGTGTAGCCCACCAGCGCCACGCGATTCATCTCGCGTCGGCGCGCCCGCTGCGTCCGCTGCTCCTCCGAGAGGGCGGCCAGCTCGTCGGTGAGCTCGGCGATCCGATCGCGCAGCTTGCGCCGGTCGAGCTCCAGGCTGGATTCGCCCGCTCCCTTGCCCCCGATCCCGCCGCGCTGCCGATCCTGCCCCTTTCCTGCCTCGCGCAGCCGCGGCGCCAGATATTGCAGGCGGACAATCTCCACCTGCGCCTTTGCCGCCCGCGATCGCGCATGCCGGCGGAAGATCTCCAGGATCACCGCGGTCCGATCCATCACTTCGACGCCGGTCGCCTTCTCGAGATTGCGCGCTTGCGAAGGGGAGATGTCGTGATCGACGAGCACCACCCCGACCTTCTGGTCGCCACCTCTTTCTCCGTCGGCGTCGCCGTTGGCGTCGGCGTAGGCGTCGGCGTCAGATTCGGCATCGGCGTCCCGGCCCCCATCCCCGTCCTCGCCCTCGCCCTCGCCGTCGTCCTTGCCCTGGTGGCCGTCCTCTTCTGTCTCCTCCTCCGATTCTTGCCCGCCCCCCGTCAACCGCTGCAGCTCGGCCAGCTTCCCGCTGCCCACCACCGCCGCCGGATGCAAGGTCCTGCGCCTTTGCGTGATCGTCGCCGCCACCTGCAGCCCCAGCGTCCGCGCCAGGCGTCCCAGCTCG
>DASRQZ010000134.1:0-59093 GCA_035696125.1 Polyangia bacterium | reverse complement strand
GCCAAGGTTCCCCTGCGCCGCATGTTCGGCTACTCCACCGATCTGCGCTCGGCGACGCAGGGCCGCGCCACTTACTCGATGCAGTTCGAAGCGTACGACGCGTGGGAAGCCAAGTAGCCTCGAGCCGAACGTGCTACCGACTTCGCGTTCGGAGATGGGCTACCGGACGCAGCGGACGTAGGCGCCCACGTTCGTCGGGTTGAACATCGTGACGGGGCTGGAGAAGTACACCGTCCAGGCCATCGCGACCGAGCCGACGGGGTTTCCTGCCTGGGCGCTGGAGCTCCAGTAGGCCGAACTGTTTGCGTCGAGGTACCGGGGAACGCCGTCTGGTCGATGTAGGGCGGCGCCGACGCAGAGAAGTCGATCAGTTCACGAGCCTGGCATTTTCACATTCCAGGGGGCGGCTGCAGCGCCACGGTCACGAACGTCGCGCTGCCGCCGGCGGTGACGTCGGCCACCGTCACCCAGGGCGCCCCGCTGTCGTTGGGGGGCTGGAATTCGAGGTCTTGCTGGATTCCCTGCATCGACAGGAAGCTGAACCCGCCGCCCGCATCGGTCAGGTCGGCGGAGCCGCAGTACTCCACGGCCAGGCCGTCGCTGGTCTCGCGCTGGCAGTTCACGTGGACCGGGGCTCCCACCAGCGGCTGGCCGTCGACACCGACCAGACGACCCGCCAGCTGTTGCAATGGTGGCACGCGCAAGGTGATCGGCGCGGACGACACGGTGAAGTGATGAAAGTCCACCGACAAAAACGTGTTGTTCCGATTGGTTTGCGTGAATACGTGATAGGTGCTGGGCAGCAAGCTCAGCTGAAACTGTCCGTTGGCGTCGGTGGTCAGGCACGTGAAGTTAGACACGCTGTCCTCGAGAAAGCACAGATAGGCGCCGGGCACGCCGGCGTCACCGGTGAGCAACTGCCCGTTGAGCAGCGCCGGCGCCGCAAACCGAACATTGATATCGCTGTCGGTACCCACGGTGACCGTCTGCGCGGTGGCGTCGGCGCCCTTGACCTCGAAGGTGGTCGTGCCGGGTGCCGCCACGGTGAACGAAAAAGCCCCGGCGCCGTCGGTCAGCTGCTCGCTGGGGCAGGCCGTGCCCGTGAACCCGTCGACGGCAATCGGGTAGCAGGTTCCGAAGACCGTCGCGGCCGGCACTGGCGCATCGTTGCCGTCGAGCACGTGGCCGGTCAGTTGCTGTTTCGGCAAGGTCAGGTCGAGCTCCTCCGATCCCCTCAGCGAGAGGGTCTGCGACAACGAATACCCTCCGAACGCGCGCGTCGACGACACGTCGACCTCGTAGTCGCCAACCGCTGCCCTCAGCTGATAGCGACCCGCGCCGTCGGTCATGGTGCACGACGGCAGACAGGTCCTGCTCATGCAGCCCGGGATCTTCACGCAGATTTGGGTGCGAGTGCTGGCCCCGTCCTGGGGTATGCCGTCGCTGTCGGTGATGAGGCCGCTCAGCAGAACGGACGAGGGGAGGTTGATGGTGTAGTTCGTGTCGCTGGTGACGGGGACCTGGACCAGCGGACCGAGCGCACCGGGGACCAGCAACGGTACGGTTCCCGGTGGCACCACGAAATGAAAGACTCCTCCGGCGTCGGAGCTGGGCGCCGCCGCGCAGAACTGCCCGGCCAGTCCGTCGGCGGTCACCGGGTAGCAACTGGTCGAGATCAGGTTGGCGCCGATGACCGGCGCACCATCCGCGCCCACCACCTGCACGGTCAGCGCGTAGAGCGGCAACACGACGTCGCCCACCGAGCCGTCGGCGGCAATCGGGTTGGTGATCGACAGCTGGAAGTTCCCCGTCGCTCCGCCCGGCCCGCTGAAGCCGTTGATACGCAGTTGCGGTGGCTGTCCGACCACGAGATTCAGCACGAATCCGCCGTCCGCGTCGGGCGCGACGCAATCGAAGTTCCCGCACACCCCCAGCCCGCCCGTGGTCAGCGGGTTGCCGTATCGATCGAGCAGCCGGCCCGAGACCTGGGTCGTGGTCAGCTCCATGCTCAAGGCCAACCGCAGCTCCAGCGTGTCGCTGCCCAGTTGCAGCGCGGGGAATCGCTGCGGCGAGAAGGTGGCGCGCGGCTTGACGACGATGTCGTAGCTGCCGGCGTGGACCTGCAACGTGAATCGGCCGTCGCGCCCCGTGGTGGTGCACGCGACGATCGCGGCGCCGCCCACGGGATGGGCTTCGACGCGCGCGCCCGCGACCGGGGCGTCGAGCGCGTCACGCACCAGGCCGTGCGTCGACGAGACCCGCAGCGCGCTGGCCTCGACGACGATCGGCTCGTCTTCCGGCGGTGCCGTTGCTGGCGCGGCGCAACCGGCCACCGCTGCCATTCCGAAGATCGCGATGACCCGCGAGAGCTTGAAGATCTCACCGCACGTGGCGTTGCGCCGCGCGCGCGTGCCGATTCCTCCTGTCATGGCGTTCTCCTTGATTGGGCCCGCGCGGGGCGGCGCCGGCGATCCCGGGCCAGCTTCGCAGCAGGCTCTATCTGGAGTAACGGACGCAAACCGAGTTCTTCCGCGGCGCGCACGCGCGCCGTGGTCAGGGTACGGGCAGCTTGATGAACTTGCCGGTGCGCCTGGAAGTGGCGAATCCGCACCGATCACGATCACCGACGCGTCTCATCTCTCGTTCCTAGGTCGAGGCGGACCAGGCCGTGGCGGCGCCAGCCGACGCCGAGGAGCCAGGTGCGCGGAGCGACGACGGCGGGCGGATCGACGGCAAGATCGACGACGGGGTCGTGATCGCGCCAGCCGTCGAACCAGCGGGCTGAAGAGCAAGGGTCGAGGGCGGCAACATCGCGGCCGTGCTTCCGTGAGTTGAAGAGCACATAGACGAGGGCGTTGCGGACCTCCCGCGGAGTCCCCAGCCGCCGGCAATGATATCGGTCCGCCCAGACAGGGCCGCTGCGGCCCGCGACGCAATTGAGCGCGCGGGCGGCGCGGATCATGAGCCCGCGCATGCCGGAAGAGAGGGCCGCCTTGTCGTGGGCCTCGGCGATGAGGTGCAGGTGATCACCCTGCACGGAGAAGTGGACGAGCCGGAAGTCGGAACGTGAGGCGGCAGCGATGGCGAGCTCGAGGACGCGAAACAGGCGCGGGGTGCGCAGGGAGCCGAGGTCTGCCCGCGCACGGAGGGTGACGTGGAGCGGGAAACGGCTCTTGTGCTCGGAGCGGGCACGATGCAAGACGACGGGGCGCGGACCGGGCTTGCGTCCGGCGCCTTCGCGGCGGCCGCCCCAGCCGCGAACGGGCAAGGAGAGCTGGCGTTGAGGTTGGCGCGCCATCTTGATTAGGGCGATAATGTTCGACCCGATGCGCTCGGTCAACCAAATTCATCCCGAAGACACTTCGCTCGGGAGCGCCTATGACCTGCCAGTGCCCGGCGCTTGGACAGGCGCGTGGTCCAGTGGCGGCACTTCATTACCAGCGACCGTGTAACGCCAGACCAAACGCGTGGTCGTTCGTCCCCTCCTCGATCACCGGCGCCACGCGCAACTTCAGATACAGGCCCAGGCCCGCTGCGCCCACCGCCGCCACGCAACTGGCGGCGGCCAGGCCACGATAGAGATGCATTCGATCGAGCGCAGCGGCTCCGTCCCGCTGATAGGGAGCGTCGTCGAAATCGTGGCGCGCGCGGACGGCGGCCACGACCAGGACGCCGGTCACCGCCGCCAGCACGCCGGCGCCGACGAACGCATAGCCAGATGAGCCGAGGCGCGACGGGTTGCTACCGGATTCGGGGCGCGAACCGGGCGCGGTGATCAATGGGACAGGCATGAGCTCGGGCCGCCCGCCGACGAAACCGCGATAATAGGCCGGCCCGAACGGCATCGTGAACAGCCCGTGGTCGAGGGCGGAGTCGAGCGCCCCGCGGGTTCGTGTCGGCGGCTTGCGCCACACCAGATCGACCAGGGGGATGACCTCCGCGACCCCCGGTCGAATCTCCGCTTCGCGCCCGTCGGATAGCTTGAGAAAGAGACCCCGATCGGATGGCAGCCTCAGACTGAAGCCGAGTCCCGGCTCGGTGTTGACCGCTGCAACGGACCGGCCCAGATCGTCTTCGATTCGCAGTGAGGTCGGACCTCTGCCGTCGCTGTCGAGCCGCTGCGCGCGTGTGACGGACCTCAGATCGATCAACTGCGCCCGGGGATTGATGAGTGGGGGATAGACACGCACGTCGAGCGAAGCACGAGGGTTGCCCACCCCGTGGTTCGCAGCCGTGATGAACGCGAACACCTCGCTGTATTCGATGCTTCCGTCCAGGTTCACGTCGCCCCCCCCACGCAGGGCAGACAGCAGCTCGTAGGTGAAGACGCCGTGCTGGAGTCGGTCCCACTCGTGCGCCTCCTTGGCGCGGGAGGCGGCGAGGATCGCCCCCGCGTTGGGGAAGCGGGCGAGCGTGGTGCGCCCCAGCACCGCGCTCGCTTCATCCGGATCAACTGCGATCAAGGGCAGGTCGGCGCCCCGCGGCCGGACGATCGCCTCCGCATGGCAAGCGTCGATGAGGAGGTGAACGTAGCGCGCCGGCAGGGACTGGAGGATCTCGTCGTAGAGCACGGCGCGCGTCAGCGGCCCGTCGAGCATCGCGAGCGACGGGGCACCGTTCGCAGGCATGAGCCCGTGTCCGCTGAAGAAGAACAGCACGACAGATTCGTCGCCGGCGCGGCGATCGAGCTCGATCTGGGTCCGGTGCCACGCTACCGTTCGGCGCAGCTCGGCCAGCGTCGGCGCCACGGCGCCCGCGAGCAGCTCGGGATACAGACGCCTGGTGTCGACATCCATCACGGTCATGAGCGTGGTGCGCGCCGCGAGCTGCGTCGCGAAGCTGACCATCGCGGCCGCGTCGTCGTCGGCATAGCGCAGGGGCGGGACGACCTTCGCGTCCGCACCGGGAGGCGCCTGGTTGTTTCCAATCGCGATCACGTAGAGCCTCGTGGCCGCCCGCGCGGTGAGCGGGCTGGCCAGAAGACCCAGCACGAACAGCGCGCCGGCCAGGCACCGTGGCGAGCGACCCTTCACGGCAACACCGTCAGCGGCGTGATCGAACGCGCGATGGCCGGGGCGGCAAGCGCGTCGGCGCGCGACGCGGGACGCGTCACCAGGCGCAGGTGAACGTCGTAGCGGCCGGGTTCGAACGCGTCGAGCGGCAGCCCTTGCGGCAGGATGCGCGCCGCCTCGCCCGCCTCCACGCGCTGCGCCGGCTCGCGCGCGCCGGGAGGCGAGAACCACCTTCGTGTCTCGGGGATGTCGGTCCCGGCCGGGGTGACATACCCGGTGAGGTACGCGGCCTCCGACAGCCCCTGGACCCGGATCGCCAGTTTGCCCTGCCTGGGACAGCCGCCATCGGCCGGAGCCGTGCAGATCGCCTCGACCAGCGGCGCGTCGGCGCCCGCGCCCTTGGTCCGGAATCCGACGTCGGTCGGGCGCGGCCGCACGAGCACGATCGCGATCGCGATTCCGATCGCGACGGGCGCCAGCCGGATCGGCCATCGCCATCGCCATCGCCATCGCCGGGCGCCGGCGCGCCCGCCGACATCGGCGGCGCGCAGGGCGCGGTCGAAAATCCGTTCGCGCGCGGGACCCCCGAGGCGCCCACGCGCGAGCAGGCGTTCCAACCGCGCTGACTTTTTCAAGGTCACGGCAGCAGCGAGTAGAGAGCAGGATCGAGCTGCATGACGCGCGGGCTGAACATGAACGACACCTGCGCCGACAAGTAGCTGCCGGGGGCGTCGTTGAAATAGACCATGATCCTGCCTGCCGTGCCGGCCTGTGATGTCGAGTCGACTTGCCACGTTCCGGCCTGCCCAAAGCCGTTGAGCCGGACCGTCGACCCGTCGCCCTGGGTCGCGAGCCGATACCAGGTCCCGTCGGCGGCGAACTCGAACGGGCTCGGCAGGTCGACCGGTTCACCGCCTCCGCACCTTTGCCACTTGCCGACCAGTAGCGGCGGGATGTCGTCCGGGCCGGTCAAGGTCCCGGGCGTCCAGACCTCTCCGCAATGGACGGGCGGAAGCAGCACGATGCCGTCGACCGATCCGTCGGTTGCCGAGGGGGACACGCAGGCCGGGGCGGCGCCCGCCACGCTGGCGCATAGCCGGCCGCCGGTGCAGTCGTTGTGGTCGCGGCAGGCGTCCTTGAGCGCGTCGTGTGGATCGCACGCGGATTGCGCGAGGAAGAGGGTGAGCCCCCACAGGGCGGAAGCGGAGACGACAGTCTGGGTTCTCATGGTTGCGCCTTCAATCGAGGGGAAGGGATCTACCGTCCCTTCGGGCCACCGGCGCGGTGGGTTGATTTATTTTCACGGCGTCAGGCCTTTGCGTTTGAGCGCTGCGGCCAGGCCTTTGCGGAGCCGCTTCTCCAGCGTACGGAGCGACTGCCGAGTGATCCCGGTTGCGCTGGCGGCCTCGCGCTGCGAACGCCCGAGCACGTACAGCTCTCGGTGCACGGCGCTCATCTCGGGCGAGAGGGTGGCGATGTATTCCTCGACGGCTCGCGCCAGCGCCGCATCGATGGGCTCGACCTCCGAGGCGCCATCCTGAGAGAGCTCGGCCAGCGTTTCAATGTCGGGGACGCTCTGATGGCGCCCCGCACGGCGCCAGGACTCCGCGAGCGCGTGCCGCGTGATGGACCAGAGAAAGGGGGCGTAGTCGCGCAGCCCATCGAAGCGCAGGCGGGCTTCGTCCGAGAAGGCGCGCGCGAAGGTCTCCTGCACGACGTCCGCGACGTCCTCGGACGACGCGCCCGCGACCTTCGCGAACCCGTTCCGCGCGATCGCCTCGACGCGCTCGACGTACGCCCAGTAGACCTCCTCCAGGGCCGCTCGATCGCCTGCGCGAAAACGCGACAGCAGGTCGGGACGGCCCTGAAAGATCGACACGAGCGACACGCTAGCCGAAGTCGACGCGTTCCGAAAACCGAACGGTCCTCTTTGAGCGACCGCGTGGTGGGTCAGGGACAGCTCGTCGCGATGGGCGGATAGGCGCGCCACCACGCCGTCGTCGTGGGCCGCGGCGTCGCGACCGGCTCGATGGGCTCGCCCGGCAGCGGCGTCAGCACGGTCACGCCGCGCTTGGCCGCCTCGGTGACGAGCGTCTCGGGCGGCTCCGACCATGCGTGGTACGCGAGCACGAACGTTCCCCAATGGATCGGGATCAGCACCTTGGCGCCACTGCGCTCGAACGCGTCGAGCGCGCCGAGCGGTCCGAGGTGAATGTCGCCCCAGGCCGCGTTCCACTGCCCGATCTCGAGGAGAGCGACGTCGAACGGCCCTTCGCGCCGCGCGATCTCGCGCAGCGACTCGGTGGGCCCCGTGTCGCCGCTGAAGAAGACGCGGTGCCGCGGCCCCACCAACGACCACGACGTCCACAGCGCGCCCGTGCGTCCCGGGAGGCGCCCGTTGAAGTGGCGCGATGGCGTCGCGACGAGGCGCACGCCGCCCGGCAGCGTCGCGTCCTGCCACCACTCGTGCTCGACGATCTGCGCGGCGGGGACGCCCCAGGCCGCGAGGTGCGCGCCGATCCCCAGCGGCACGTGGAACGGCACGCCGCGCGGCGCGAGCGCGCGCACGGTCATCTCGTCGAGGTGGTCAAAGTGCTCGTGCGAGACGACCACGGCGTCGAGGCGCGGCAACCCGTCGAGCGCGAGCGGCGGCGCGTGGAAGCGCTTCGGCCCGATCCACCGCGACGGCGAGGCACGCTCGCTCCATATCGGATCGGTGAGGATCGCGGCGCCGTCGAGCTCGACGAGCGTCGTCGAGTGGCCGAGCCACGTCACGCGCAGGCCCGACGCTGCGGGCGTCGCGAGCCGCGCCGCCGCGCCCCCGGCGACCGGCAGCGCGCACACGGGCGCGCGCATCTGCCCGCCGAAGAACCACTCCCCGAGCGCCCAGAACCAGCGGGAGGGAGCCATGAGCGACGTCGGCTCGGGGTTCTGGAACCGGCCGTCTACGAATTCGGGCGACTGCCGCAGGCGCGCGGGATCGGGCCGGCCCCCGAACGCCGCGAGGTGTCCCGTCGACAGCCACGCGAGCACGAGCCCGACGAGCCCGAGGACCACGAGCCCGACGAGCGCATAACAGAGGAGCCGAAGCAGGCGAGCGAGCACGAACCAAGCGTAGCGCAACGGGTGGAAGAGTGGCCGCGCGAATCGCCCGTCCACACACAACTTCACAGACGCCGCGCGCGGTCAGCCCTCAAGGATCCCACTGCCCTTCCCCTTGGGCGGGCGCTCGATTCGCGCCAATGATGTTCGAGTCGAGCTCGATCATGGCCGGTCCGAAACCCCGCTTTGCCCGCTCGCGGACCGTCTTGACTGGGACGAACAAGACCTCGACACTCTGGACGTTTTCCACAATCATTCTTCCCAGGGGGTCCTTTGCGCAGCACGAACCTACGCCGCCGCGCTGCTCGCGGGCGCGAGCCTTTCTTCATGAGCGGTCGAGGACGACGCGGTTGATCTCCCGGCATCGCGCGCTCTACGCTGCGTTCGACCGGTTTCCGTCGCGCAAGGGGGCGGCGGTGCACATCGATCGCTTCGCGCGCGCGCTCTTCGCGCACGCGGGCGGCGGCCTGCTGTACGTGCTGGGTGGCGAGGGGTTGCCGCCCTACCAGCTCGAGGGCGGGGGGACGGTCGAGATCGTGCGCTTCGAGCGCGCGATGCCCAATTTCCTGCAGCGCGCCCTGGCTTACCGGGTGCGGCTGGCGGCGCTGCTCGACCGGGTGGGCGGCGCGCTCGAGATCTGCCACTTCCGCGATCCCTGGGGCGGACTGCCGATCGTCGAGCGCCGGCACGGCTACGCCACGGTCTACGAGGTCAACGGGCTGCCGTCGATCGAGCTGCCGTTTGCGTTCCCGGGCATCAGCCCGCAGACGCTGCGCAAGGTGCGCAGCGACGAGGAGCGGTGCTGGAACGCCGCCGACGTCGTCGTCGTGCCGGCCGGGACGATCCGCGCGAGCCTGATCCGGCTCGGCTGCCCGCCCGGCAAGATCGTCGTCGTCCCCAACGGCGCCGACGTGGGCCTCGACGCGAGCCCGGCGGCTGGCGGGGCGCGGCCGGAGGGCGCGCCGGCGCGCTACCTCCTCTACTTCGGGGCGCTGCAGCCCTGGCAAGGGATCGACACCCTGCTGCGCGCCTTCGCGCGCCTGCTCGACTACCCCGACCTCGGCCTCGTCGTGTGCGCGTCGCGCGAATCGCGCGAGCAGCGGCGCTACCTGCGCCTTGCCAGCAAGCTCGGCGTCGCCGATCGGATCGTCTGGCGCTTCGCGCTGCCGCCCGCGGAGCTCGCGCCCTGGCGCGCGCACGCGCTGCTGTCGGTGGCGCCGCTCACCGAGTGCGCGCGCAACCTCGAGCAGGGCTGCGCGCCGCTCAAGGTCCTCGAGTCGATGGCCGACGGTGTGCCAGTCGTCGCCTCCGATCTGCCGGCGGTGCGCGAGATCGTCACCGATGGCGCCGACGGCCGCCTCGTGCCGCCTGACCGCCCGGCCGAGCTGGCGCGCGCGATCCGCCTGCTGGTCGACTATCCCGACGAGCGCGCGGCGCTGGGACGCGCTGCGCGCCGCACGATCCAGCGCCGCTTCACCTGGGAGCGCTCGCTCGACCAGCTGGACGGGGTCTATCGCGGACTGACGTCGCGGAGGATGGCGTGCTGAAGGCCAAGCCCCCCATCACCTACGCCAGCCTGGCGCCGCGGCAGCGCCAGCTGCTCGCCGAGAAGCGCGTCTCCGATCGGATGGGCGCGCGCGCCTGGCTCGACTTGCTGGCGCCGCTGGCGCGCTTCGATACCGCCGCCGATCGCGCGCGCCTCGCGGCCGGGCGCGGGACCTTCGGAGGCGTCATGGTGACCTTCTTTGGGCTGTTCGCGATCGGGGCCGCTCATGGCGCGCTCTGGAGCCTGTTCGTGCCCGCCGCTGGCGTCGCGCTGGCCATCAGGTCGGGCCTGCGCTACCGGCGCCTGGGCAAGCTCGACCTCTCCAACAACCTCGCGCGTGTCGTCGTCCCGTTCCTGACGGTGCTCCACGAGGAGGGCGGGCCCGACCGCCCCGTGGGGCTCGACCTCGATCTGCGCGCGGGCGACATCGACGAGAAGCTGCAGGAGACCCTGGACCTGCCGCCCGCGCGCGGCGCCCTCTCGATCGTCGAACGGCGCTTCCGCGATCCCTGGATGACCGGCACCGCCGAGCTGGCGGGCGGCGCCAAGCTGTCCTGGACCGTCGTCGACGACGTGCGCGAGCAGAAGCGCCGGCGCCGCAGCGCGAGCGGCAAGACCAAGACCAAGACCAAGTACAAGAAGCGCAGCCTCATCACCGTCGGCGTGTCGTTCCCCGCGCGACGCTTCGCGGTCGCCGCCGCGCCCGCCGAGGCGGCCGCTTCGAAGGACCTGCGCGTCGAATCGAGCGCGAAGGGGCAGACCTTCGAGCTGCGGCGCGCGGTCAAGGTGGCCTCGCTCGAGCCGCTCGACGTGTCGGACCTGCTGGACCTGGTGGCGGTCGCCTTTCGGCGCGCCACGCCCGTCGCCAAGGGGGCGCCGCGAACATGAGCCCTTTCCTGCACCGCTGCCAGTGCACCCGCGGCTTCTTCACGCTGCGGCCGTGCGCCGCCGACGCGCCGCTGGTCTGCCCGCACTGCCAGCGGCGGATCTGCGCCGAGCACTGGCGGGCGGGCTCCGTGCCCCCCTGCTGCGTCGAGTGCGCCGCGCGCGCCGAGGAGGCGCGCAGCCTCGATGACGACTACGACAGCTACTGGTTTCACAGCTACCGGCACGGCTACTACCGCAGCCACGGGTATCGGCCGATCTACGTCGGCACGCAGGTCGACCCCTACTATGACCAGTACGACGCGCGCGGCTTCGACCCCGCGGCGGGGGCCGGCGCGGCTGCGGCCGGCGGCGGCGACTTCGACGACGACGGCGTCGGCGGCCTCGGCGATAGCTGAACCGACGCCATGCCGTCGCGGCTGCTCTGGCTCACCGAGAACTACCCACCCGATCGCGGGGGCATGGCGCAGTCGTGCGACCGCATCGTGCGCCATCTGCGCCGCGCCGGGGTCGAGATCGTGCTCGCCCACCTCGGGCGCCGCGCCACCGACTGGACGGTGGAGTCGCGCGAGGGCGGCGCCGAGATCCGCGGCCCCTGGGACGACGACGCCGGCCACGCGGTCAACCGGCTGTGGACCATCGTCGAGGGGCAGCATGAGGGCGCGCCATTCACCCACGTCGTCGCCTTCGGCGGGCTCTTTCCGCTGCTGGCGGCGCCACCGTTCGCGGCCTGGCTCGGGGGCGTGCCGCTGCTGACGCTGGTGCGCGGCAACGACTTCGATACCGGCATCTTCTCGCCCAAGCGCTCCGACGTCGTACGCGACGCGCTCGCGCGTTCGACAGTGATCGGCGCGGTGACCAAGGATCAGGTCGCGAAGATCGGCGCGCTGTTTCCGCGTGCGCGCGTCATCTGGACGCCCAACGGCATCGACCTGACGGGGTGGCGCCTGGGCGAGGAGGATCGGGCGCGCGGGCGGCTCTGGCGTCAGCAGAACGTCGGCTCAGGTCAGCCAGGCGCCGGCGCCGGCCCCCACGCCGGAGCTTCCGCCCCCGTCGAGCCGCGCGTCCTCGGCCTGTTCGGCCAGCTCAAGGCCAAGAAAGGAACGCTCTTCTTCCTCGAGGCCCTGGCCGCGGCAGGCGCGCTCGGGCGCGTCCACCTCGCCATCGTGGGCGATGTCGACGAGGCGGTCGTCGCCTGGCTGCGGGACCGGGCGCCGACGCCCGCGCACACCCTGCTGCCCTTTCGCGACCGTTACGACCTCCTGCCGCTGTTCGCGGCCGTCGACGTCGTGGTGCTGCCGTCCTTCTACGACGGGATGCCCAACGTGCTCCTCGAGGCGGCGGCGCTGGGCATCCCTGTGCTCGGCTCGGACGCGGGCGCCATGCCCGACGTGCTGGGCGCGGGCGGACCGCTCATGTTCCGCGCGGGCGATCGCCACGCCTGCGCGCACGGGGTGGCCCACGCCCTCGACGCAGGCGCCGCCGAGCTCGCGCGCCTCGGCGAGGAGGGGCGCCGGCGCGTCGTCGAGCGCTTCGATGCGCGCGCCGAGACGCAGCGATATCTCGACATCCTGGCCGCGGCCGTGGTCTGATCCGGCCGATGCGACCTCCGATGCGGCTGCCCAGGCATTGTGCGATGCGACCTCGTCTCCTCGTCTTCGCTCTCCTCGCGCTGGCGTCGTTCGCGTCGATGGGGGCGCGCGCGTCGCTCGCGGGCCCGGCCGGCGCGGCGGCGGCACCCTCGGTCACGCCCGCCGCGACCGGCACCCAACGCGTCGTGCTCATCGACGCCGGCGGTCAGCGGGCGATGGAGATCTCCCAGCACGGCGAGTCGCTGCGCATCGCCACCACCAAGGGCGAGCCGGCGCTGCTCGGCGAGCTGCACGGCCCGGGCAAGCGCAAGTATCGCCTCGAGGGGCCCGCCGGCGCGCCGGTCGCCGAGGTCAAGCTCAAGGGCGCGCCGGGCGGCGCCGACGCGGGCGGCTTCAAGCTGCGTTCTCCCGACGGCCGCCTGCTCTGGAAGGTGAAGATCGCGGGCGACAAGATCAAGATCAGCGCCGACGAGGAAGGGACTCACCCCTTCGTGCTCTCGCTCAAGCAAGACGACAAGGTCAAGGTCACCGGCGGCGACGAGCGCGCGCTGGGCGCCGTCCATTACCGCGCGGGCAAGCGCATCAGCGTCGAGGACGCCGCCGGCCACGAGGTCTACGCCGCCGACGGCGATCAGCGGTCGGCGCTGTTCGGCGTGCTGCTCCTCGACGCGATCCCGGGGCGCGAGCGGCAGATCCTCATGGCGGAGATCCTGGCCGCCGGGTTTTGATCCTCTACTACGCCATGGGCGGCGGGCTCGGCCACCTCGTGCGGGCGCGCGCCGTGCTGCACACGCTGGGGCTCGAGGGGCGCGCCGCGCTGGTCACCGCCTCGCCGTACGCGCGCGATCGGCGCGTCGTTGGCGAGGTGCCGGTGCACCTGGCGCCCCCCGAGGCCGGCGACGCCGACCGCCTGGCGTATCGTCGCTGGCTCGGCGCGCTGGTGCGACGGCTCGAGCCCGAGGAGATCTACGTCGACACCTTCCCGGTCGGGCTGCTCGGCGAGCTGGCCGATCTGCGGGCGGCGAGCGCGCGCGAGGACCGCGGCGGCGCGGGCGATCGACGGCGGACCGCCGGGCCGCGGCTGGTCCACGTCGCACGCCTCTTGCAGTGGCCGGCCTACGCGCGCGCTTTCCCCGACGTCGCCCGCGCGCGCTTGCACCGGACCTACCTCGCCGAGGCCCTGCACGCCGATCACGAGGCCGCTCTGCGCGCGATCTCAGGCGAGCTCCTGCCGCTCGAGCTGCGCGATCCCGCGCCTGATGCCTCTTCCGTTGCAGGCGCGGCCGATCTCGCGCGCGGGCTGCCGGCGCGCTTCTGGCTGGTCGTGCACTCGGGACCGCGCCAGGAGGTCGCCGAGCTCGTGGCCTACGCGCGCGACCTGCAGCGGCTCGAGGGCGACCGGGCGCCGATCGTCGTCGCCAACCCGCAGCGGGCGCCGCTCGGCGACGACCTCCTCGCGCTCGATCTGCACCCGGCGACGCCTCTGTTCGCGCGCGCGGCGCGCGTCGTCAGCGCCTGCGGCTTCAACGTCATGCGCCAGATGGCGCCGTACCGCGAACGCCACCGCGTCCTGCCGCTCCCGCGCCGGTACGACGATCAGTTCACGCGCGCGGCGCGCTGGCGCGCCATCGCCGGTTCTGAAGTGGCAGGCGTCACGCTGATCGCTGGGCGCGGCGACCCGTGAACCCACCGTCCCCCCTCCTTCCGGAGACCGAGCTGAACACAGTCGTCAACGGTTTCTGATCTCGCCCGCCACGCCATCCGCGGCCGCATCGGGGAACTTCGGGCCAGGGTCAGACATCACTGCCCGAGCTTCTGACGGGCGGCACCAGGACAGCGATGTGCATCCGGATGAAGTCTCTCTCCTTCCTCAGAATGCGTCCACGAACTGTTCGCCGCCCGTCACCTCGAGCACCGTGCCGGTGACGTACGAGCTCGTCATCAGGAACAGCGCAGCCTCGCTGATGTCGTCGACGGAGCCGGCGCGACCGACCGGAAACTTCGCGCGCACGCGGTCGCGCAGGCCTTGGCGCGCTTGTTCGTCGAGGAAGCTCCACATGTCGCTGTCGATGAAGCCGGGGCGGATCGCGTTCGTGCGCAGCGGCGCGAGCTCGACGGCCAGCGCGCGCGCCAGCGCCTCGACGGCGGCGAACGCGACGCTGACCAGGGCCATCCCGGCGCGCGGTTTGATGGCGGCCACGCCGGTGACGAAGGTGATCGAACCGCCGACGCGCATGCGCGGCGCGGCCCAGCGCGCGCACGCCAGGCTACCCATCAGCTTGTCGTCGAGGTACTTGCGCAGCTGCGCGACGTCGCTGGTCTGGAACGCCGCCGACGGCCCGGGTGCCGGCGCGGCGGTCACGACGAGGTGATCCAGGGTGGCCACGCGATCGAAGAGCGCGCGCACCGACGCCTCGTCGGTGACGTCGACCAGCTCTTCGTCGACCGCGCCGGCCGGTGCGTCGACGCGGCGGCGCTCGGCGAAGGGCCGGCGCCCCGCGGAGATGACGTGGGCTCCGGCCCTGACCGCCGCGGCGACCGTACCGCGCCCCATGCCGCTCGTGCCGCCCACCACGACGACCCGTTGGTCCGCGAGGTCCTTGCTGCTATGACGTTCCATGAATGACCAAGATGACCGCGCGCGCCTCCGCGGGCCATGCTCGTTCGTCGGGAACACATAGCCGTTCGTCCGGTGACGCCGAAGCGGCCCCGGCCGACCCCGATCACATCGCGCCCGATGCGCTGAGCGAGGTGCTGCAGGACCTCCGGCTTGCGCGCGCCTCGTACTGCCGCACGGAGATGCGCGCGCCGTGGGGACTCGAGATCGAGCCCGAGGACGGCGCCATCGTTCACTTCGTCATCGACGGGGCCTGCTGGCTAAAGACGCCCTCGGCGGCCGACCTGCGCCTCGATGCCGGCGACGTCGTGATCCTTCCGCACGGGAGCGGCCATGTTCTCGTCGACGAGCCCGGCTCGCCGACCCTGCGGCTGCGTGACTCCGCGCGCGAACAGGTCGGCGCGTCGATCTTCCGGTTGCGCGGCGGCGGCGCGGGTGCGCGCGCTCTGCTCGTGTGCTGCGGCATCGCCTTCGAAGCCGGCGCCGTGCACCCGTTGCTCGCCCTCATGCCCGAGGTGATGCACGTGCGCAGCGCCCGCCGCCGCGACCCGACCTTGACCACGCTGCTCGACACCATGGCGGTCGAGGTGCGCGAGCAGCGCATGGGCGCGGCGACGGTGATGGCCCGGCTCGCAGACATCATCGTCGCGCGTCTGGTACGCACCTGGGTCGAGGAGCAGCCGGCGGCCGCGACCGGCTGGCTGGCCGCGATCCGCGATCCCCAGATCGGCGCCGCGCTCGCCCTGTTCCACCACAGCCCGGAGCGCGACTGGTCGGTCGACGCCCTCGCCGCCGCCGCCCACCTGTCGCGCTCGCAATTCTCGGAGCGCTTCACGGCAGCGATCGGCGTCGCGCCCGCGCGCTACGTGGCATCCTGGCGCATGCACGTCGCTTCACGCTGGCTCGGCACCAGCCAGCTGTCCGTCGGTGAAGTCGCTTCGCGGCTCGGTTATGAGTCCGAGCCCGCGTTCAGCCGCGCGTTCAAGCGCATCACCGGCAAGCCGCCGCGCGAGGCGCGCCGGACCGCGTAGCCAAGCAGCGCGGGCTCGCCGTCGGCGGTCGCCACCGCATCCGCATCCGCTACCGGCTTCCGGACCCCGGTCCCCCGAAACCGGTAAGCACCCGGCGACGCTCACGCCCAGGAAGAACGCGTCATGAAATGGGACCAGGAAGTACCCAACCGCACGATGACCACGCCGATCACCATCGGCGACGCGACCGCGGCGGTGAAGCCGGGTTTCGTGACTCTCAGGCCGCCGTGCGACAGAGTTGGTCGAACCATGACCGTCAGGCCGCTTCATCCGTGACCACTCAGACGAAAGAGGTGCCGCCTCCACCGGGGCACCAGGTCATCGCCGTCGAGGGCGGGCTGCCGATCCGCGCATGGACGGTCGGCGTGCCGTTCGAGGCGGAGGCCCGCGCACAGGTCGAGCGCATCGCCCGGATGCCGTTCATTCACCACCATGTCGCGGTCATGCCCGACGTGCACCTCGGCAAGGGGGCCACCGTCGGCAGCGTGATTGCCACCAAGGGGGCCATCATCCCGGCGGCGGTGGGCGTCGACATCGGATGCGGCATGATGGCCGTGCGCACCAGCCTGCGCGCCGCCGCGCTTCCCGACGACCTGCGCGGCGTCCGTACCGCGATCGAAACGGCGGTACCGCACGGGCGCACCGCGAACGGCGGGCCCAACGATCGCGGCGCCTGGAGGTCTCCTCCCGCCGCGATCGTCGCGGCCTGGGCGTCGATGCGCGCCGGCTACGACCGCATCATCGCGAAGCACCCAAAGCTCGACCGCGGATCACACATCCAGCACCTCGGAACGCTGGGAACGGGCAACCACTTCATCGAGGTCTCGATCGACGAGGTCGACCAGGTGTGGATTGTGCTGCACAGCGGATCGCGCGGCGTCGGCAACCGCATCGGCAGCCACTTCATCGAGCTCGCGCGGGATGACATGCGCCGCCTGTTCATCAACCTGCCCGACGAGGATCTCGGGTATCTGTCGGAGGGAACGGAGCACTTCGACGACTACGTCGAGGCGGTGCATTGGGCACAGGAGTACGCGCGCATCAACCGCGAGCTCATGATGGCGTCGCTGCTGGACCGGCTCCGCGTCTCGGGAAAATTGCCGCCGTTCGAGGCGCGGCTCGAGGCGGTCAACTGTCATCACAACTACGTCGAGCGCGAGAGCCACTTCGGCGAAGGCGTCTTCGTCACCCGAAAGGGGGCGGTGCGCGCGCGGCGAGGGGATCTGGGCATCATTCCCGGCAGCATGGGCGCCCGCTCTTACATCGTGCGCGGGCTCGGCAACGACGACAGCTTCCACAGCTGCAGTCACGGCGCGGGCCGCGCCATGTCGCGCGGCGAGGCGCGGCGCCGCTTCACCGTCGCCGACCACGTCGCGGCGACGACCGGCATCGAGTGTCGCAAGGACAAGGAGGTGATCGACGAGACGCCGATGGCGTACAAGTCGATCGCCGACGTCATGGAGGCGCAGCGCGACCTGGTCGAGGTCGTGCACACGCTGCGCCAGGTGGTATGCGTGAAGGGGTGACGTCCACGATGCTGAGCGCTCACCTTCAGGAGATCTTCGACGCGATCATGGCGGCGCATCCGGACGGACTGACGCTGAACGTGCTCAGCGAGGAGCTCGCCAACAAGCCGGTGACGTACGCGGACATCGAGGAGATCATCGGCGCGCTCGAGGAGGCGGGCGTCGACCTCGAGGCGCCGGAGGCGCCCGCCCGCCCCGAGGAGCTCTTCCGGGTGCTGGCCGCCGCGCGCGCGCTCACGGCGGAGACGGGCAAGCGGCCGTCCCCCGAGGAGATCGCGGAGCGCGCCGGTTTGACCGCGGCGGCCGTGCGCCGGTCGCTGCGATTCGGTCGCGCCGCGGCGCCCTGACGGGGCTCGCGGTTGTCGCCGTAGATCGGGCGGATCGGGCAAGAAAACCGGAGCGCCTTCCTCGTCGACATTGCAAGAATCGTCGAGAACTTGACGAGAACCGACGGCGATGGTGACGCGCCCGGATCTCAGGCGCGTTGAAGGACCGATGTCACTTGGGTCCGCTCATGTCGCTCTTCTTGATTCCCGCGGTGGCGGCGGCCTCGCGCACCCCTACGGTGACGTGCATCTGTGGACGGATGCCCCTCGGCCCGAGGAAGCTGCCGGCGACGGGCGGGACGGTTTCGGGATGGTGCGCTACCGCAACGGCGATGTGAGAGGATCCTGCGACGACGCCGGCCGTCGGGTCGAAGCCCTTCCAGCCGGGCCCGGGGAGGTAGACCTCGGCCCAGGCGTGCGTCGAACCATTCCCCACGTCGGCGTACGACAGGTTGTAACCGGTCACGAAACGGCTGGCGAGGCCGAGATGGCGGCAGCTTTCCATGAAAAACGCCGCAAGATCTCGGCACGAACCGCTCCCGTTCGTGAGCGTCGTGCGGGGCGACTGTACCCCGGGCTGTTCGCGTACCTGGTAGCGGAACCGGTCGCGGATGGCGTGGTTGAGGCGATCGAGCAAGAGAAACGTTTCGATTGGGCTCGTTCCGAGCGAGAAGCCGCCGAGCCAGCTCATGACCTCGGCGTGATCGCCCGGCCACGTCGGAGTACAGAATGGGGCCAGGTCCAGAACGTCGTGAGCCTGATACTGGAACGGATACCTCACCGCGAAGTCCTCCACCAAGAAATCGAGAGGGGCTTCTTCGTAGTGCTCGATCAGAACGGTGCTCTCGATTCGCAACCTGTCAGCACGGTCGGCGAATGTGATGACGGCCACAGAGTTGTCGAGCACGTCGCGTTGCCACCGAATCCCGTACGCGGGCGAGATCTCGAGCTTCGAGTCCACGATACGGAGGTTGTGATTCTCGCGCGGTCGAAGCCGAAGCCGGTGGGGCAGCGGCGTCACCACCGCACCGAAGCGATACTCCGTAACGTGGTCGATGTGCAGTTGCCTCATGGATTGGTCGGGCGACTCTAGCGCGCCTCAGCGTTCTCATCACCGCCATCTGGCGCGCCCACCTGGCCGCGCCCGCGCCCGCCGCTGCGCCGACGGGGTTGCCGGCGCGGTGGGGGTGCTGGGCACCACGATCGCGCTGACTACCCGCTGAGCGGCGCGACATCGACGACCCGTCGACTATTCGTCGGTCACACAGCCGATCGAGGCGGAAGAGACCAGCTTGATGTACTTGTGGAGAACGCCACGCGTGTACTTGAGCGGCGGCGCCTTCCACGCGGCGAGCCGTCGGCGCAGCTCATCCTCGGGCACTTCGAGATCCACCCGGTTTTGTGCCGTGTCGATGACGATCCGGTCCCCGTCGCGCACCACCGCGATGGGGCCGCCGACCTGTGCCTCCGGGGCCACGTGTCCGATCACGAAGCCGTGCGTGCCCCCCGAGAACCGGCCATCAGTGAGCATGGCGACGCTCTTTCCCAGGCCCGCTCCCACCAACGCCGACGTCACCTTGAGCATCTCGGGCATCCCGGGTCCGCCCTTGGGCCCTTCGTAGCGAATGACCACGACGTCGCCCGCCACGATGTCGCCCCGCTGCAGCCCGGCCTGGCAGTCCTCCTCCGAATCATAGACGCGCGCGGGTCCGGAGAAGCTTTGCCCTTCCTTCCCCGTGATCTTTGCCACAGCGCCTTCGGGCGCCAGCGTTCCGCGCAGGATCTGGATGTGGCCGGTGGTCTTGATCGGTCGCGAAACCGGGAACACGACCTCCTGCCCGTCGCGCAGGTCCGGCACGTCCTCGAGGTTCTCGGACAGGGTGCGGCCGGTGACGGTGAGCGTGCTCCCGTCCAGCAGCCCCTCGCGCAGCAGCATCTTCTGTACGCCGGGGACACCTCCGACCTCGAACAGGTCCTCCATGAGCCATTTCCCGCTCGGGCGCAGATCGGCCAGCATCGGGGTGGTGTCGTTGATGCGCCGGAAGTCGTCGAGCGCGAGGCTCACGTCGGCGGCGCGAGCCATCGCCATGAGGTGCAAGACCGCATTCGTCGAGCCGCCCAGCGCGATCACCACGCGGATGGCGTTCTCGAACGACTGCGTGGTGAGGAGCTGGCGCGGGCGAATGTCTTTCTCCAGCATGAGCCTCATCGTGGTCCCGGTTTGCTCGCACTCGGTGATCTTGCGCGGGTGAACGGCCGGGATGGACGAGCTGTGCGGCAGCGACAGACCGAGCGTCTCGATGGCGGCCGCCATCGTGTTGGCGGTGTACATGCCTCCACAGGCGCCGGGACCAGGACATGCATTCATCACGATCTCGTCCATCTGGGCCTCGGACAGGTCACCTTTGAGATACGAGCCATAGGCCTCGAAGGCCGAGATGATGTCGATCTTGCGATTGCCGATCCGCCCGGGCTGGATGGTCCCGCCGTAGACGAGCAGGCTCGGGCGATCGAGCCGCGCCATCGCCATCACGGCGCCCGGCATGTTCTTGTCGCAGCCGACGATCGCGACGCAGGCGTCGTAGAAGTGCCCGCGCGAGATCGCTTCGATGGAGTCAGCGATGATCTCCCGCGATGGCAGGGAGAAGTTCATCCCTTCGGTGCCATTGGTGATCCCGTCGCTTATCCCGATGGTGTTGAAGATCCACCCCACCAGGCCGGCGTCCTGAACGGACTTTTTCACGCGCTCGGCGAGCCCGTTGAGGTGCATGTTGCAGGGATTCGATTGGTAGCCCGTGCTGGCGATCCCGATCTCGGCCTTGTCCATATCCTCCCGCTCGAGGCCAGCGGCGTGGAGCATGGCCCTAGCACCCGGCTGCGACTTGTCCTGGGTCAGGCGGCGGCTGTGCCGATTGAGGCTCTTCATCAAATGGTCCCTTTCCGTGCTGTGACGAGGCGAAATCCTCGAGCCGCCGACCGCTGCGGTTCACGTCCGTCCAATGAACGCATTGTGCACCTTTGGGGACGCGTGGGGCGAAAAGCGTCACTGGCTCCGCCAGTCGCGCGGCGTGAGCCCGAAGGCAGCCTTGAAGGCCCGGCCGAAGTGAGACAGGTCCGAGAACCCCCACGCGAACGCGATGTCGGCGATGGTCCGGCCTCGCCGGGCCGGGTCTGCCAGGTCGTTGCGGCACCGTTCCAGCCGTCGCCGCAGCAGGTAGCTCATCACCGACTCGCCCGCCGGCTCGAACAGAGCGTGCAGGTGACGCACCGACACACCCAGAGCCGCCGCCACGGCCGCGGGATTCAGCGACGGGTCAGCCAGGTGGCGGTCGATGAAGCCGCACGCGCGCAGGCGGCGCGCGGCCCGCAGGTCGGGCTTCGCTTGCGCGGCCGCCTCGGCCGCGGCGCCGAACACCACCGCGATGATCCCGATCAAATGATCGCCCAGGGCGGCCGCGGCGTCGCCCTGGAGCGGCCCCGCGCGCCCCGCCTCCCGCAGCACGCCGGCCAGCAGCGCACCCATCGGTGTCGAAGCGCGCGCCACCACGCCGGCCAGATCGGGGTCAGCCAGGCGTGGGCGCAGCTGATCGTGCCGGATCTTGTACGACGCGTGATGGAACCGACTCCCAAACTCCATCTCGAACGGGCGGCAGGCGTCGATAAGCGCCACGTCGCCCGTCTGCTGAACCACGGCCTGCCGTCCCTGGGTCAGCGTGCAGGTGCCCGCCACCTGCAGGTTCACGAAATAGATGGGGCGGGGCGAGCTCGAGATCTCGGTGTGCCGGCGGATGACCCGCTGCTCGACGGAATCGACGTCCGACACGCCGACATCGCCCAGGGTGCGCTGGCGGATCGATCCCCGGAAGGGACGCTGGCCGGCGCGCTCGGTGCGCAGGTCGACGAACGCGCGCGTGCAGACCTCGCGCCAGTAGGAGAAGCGCTCGGCGGGGCGGACCGCGTCGGTGGTCCACAGCCTGGATGTGCGCTGGGAGTCGAATGTCCGTGCGCTGGAGTCCGCGATCGGGCGCATCGCGGACTCCATCATAGCAGCCATGAACCAGGTGGATCCTTCCGGTGGTGGGCGGGCGGTGGTGATCGGAGGCAGCGTGGCGGGCCTGCTGGCCGCGCGCGTGCTGGCCGACCGCTTCGCGCGCGTGACGATCCTCGAACGCGACCGCGGCGCCCTCCACGGCGACGGCGACGGCGACGGCGACGGCGACGGCGACAAGGCAGTCGGTGAGGCCGAGCGCGCCGGCGTCCCGCATGCCCGCCACCTCCACGTGCTGCTCCAGCGCGGCCAGCTCGCGTTCGAAGAGCTGTTCCCCGGCCTGCGCGCCGAGCTCGAGGCGCTGGGCGCGGAGCCCGTGCGGCAGGGGACCGACTTCCGCGTCCTGTTCCGCTCCGGATGGGCCCCTGCCGTCACCAACGGCCTCGAGCTGCTGTCCCTGACGCGCGGGCTGCTCGAGCGTGTCCTGCGGCGGCGCGTGCGGGCGCTGCCCGCCGTCGAGTGGCGCGCCGGCGCGCGCGTGGACGGGCTCTTGCCGGGCGCCGGCGGCGCCGGTAAAGGCGGCGGCGCGAGCCCCAGCGGCGTGGCCGGGGTGCGCTGCGACGGCCAGGCCATCGCCGCCGAGCTGGTCGTCGATGCCACGGGGCGCGGCTCCGCCGGGCCGCGCTGGCTGGCCGAGCTCGGCTACCCACCGCCGGACGAGGAGGTGGTCGATGCGTTCTGGGGATACGCCATGCGTCTCTACCGGCGCCCCGCCCGCCTCCCGTCCTGGAAGCAGCTCCTGATCTTGCACCGGCCTCCCGACCAGCCGCGCGTCGGCGTGGTGCAACCCATCGAGGGGGGGCGCTGGCTACTCAACCTGGCGGGCGTGATGAAGGACTACCCGCCCACCGACGAGCCGGGCTTCCTCGCGTTCCTGCGCTCGCTCCCCAGCCCCGAGATCTACGACGCCATCCGCGACGCGGAGCCGCTGTCGCCCATTCACGGCTTCCGGCACACCGCCAACCGCCTGCGCCGCTACGAACGGCGGCGGCGCGCTCCCGAGCGCCTGATCTTCGTGGGTGACGCGGTCTGCGCCTTCAACCCCGTCTACGGGCAGGGCATGACGGTCGCCGCGCTCGAGGCGCTGGCGCTGCGGCGCCGCGTTGCCGCCACGCCCCTGCCGCGCCTGGCGGGCGCGTTCCAGCGAGACGTCGCCCGCATCGTGGCCGGCCCATGGATGTTCGCCACCAGCGAGGACTCACGCTGGCCGGGCACGGCCGGCGCCGTGCGCAGCGGGAAGGTGCGCTTGCTGCACTGGTACGTCGACCGGGTGATCGACGCCATCCCCACCCGCCCCGCCGTCTACCGGCGCTTCCAGGCGGCGCAGCACATGACGCGATCCCCGGCGGTGCTGTTCGAGCCGGCGGTCCTCGCGGCCCTGGCGGCGCGCGCGCTGCGCGCTCAACGTCCGGCAGCGGCGCGCAGCGGATCGGCGTGACGTCGGCCCGCGCCGTCGTCAAGAGGGGAACCGCACCATGGGCAACATCTACATTGACAACATGTATCGTCGCTGCCGCGTTGATCGAATTCGGAATGACGTTGGTGCGGTTCTGGGTTGGAAGCATCGCGATGACGTCGCCACGGTGATGCGCTACTCTCGCGGTTCCCAATGCCGCTCTGCCGTCGGAACCCCCGCATTGTCGCCGTGTGGGTCGTGCGGGTCATCGCGATCGTGGCGACATTGTCGACCTTGCCGATCGGCGCAACGCCCGCCCGCGCCGCCACCGACACGGGCGACGACCTCATCAGTGAGGGAATGGAGCTGCGCAGGAAGGGTGACGACGCCGCCGCGCTGAAGCGCTTCCGCGAGGCGTACGAGCTCACCAGGTCGCCGCGTGCGCTGGCGCAGATGGGCCTGGCCGAGCAGGCACTGGGGTCGTGGTCGGCGGCGGATCAGGCGCTGCGCGCGGCGCTCGAGTCCGCCAGCGATCCCTGGATCGGCAAGCATCGGGTGGTGCTGGAGCAGGCGCTGGCGACGATAAACCGTCATCTGGGCATGCTGGAGATCGCCGGCTCGCCCGAAGGCGCGGAAATCTGGGTCGACGGCGAGAAAGCCGGCGTGCTGCCGGCCAAGATCCGCGTGACCACCGGGACGGTCGTCGTCGAGGTGCGCAGGCGCGGGTTCGTCTCCGTGCGCCGTACCACCAGCGTGGGCGGCGGCGAGCTGACCCGCGAGCGCTTCAATCTGCAAAGGTCGGCGGCCGCCACGTCGAGTGAAGCGGTCGCGCCGGGCGCCGCGGCCACGGACGCCGCGGCCCGATCCGGGTCCGGCGCGGCGATTGCCGTCCCCGACAGCGTCCAGGCCGGGAGCGCGCAGGAGCCCGACACGCCCGGAGTCGAGGCGGCCGCCGCGCCGGCCAGCGACGGCGCCTCCTGGCGCCCGCCGGCCATCTGGACGATGGGCGGCGCCGCCGCGGCGGCCATCGCCTTCGGCACCGCCGAGGTATTCGTCTCGCGCGGCAAGGCCGGCTCGTTCAACGGCATGGTCAACTGCAACAGCAGCTTGCCCGATCGGGGCGGCCAGCGCTGCGCCGACCTGTACGACGACGGCCAGCGCGCCAGGACACTCGCGTTGGTGGGCTTCGGCGTGGGCGCGGCGCTGGCGGCGACGTCGCTGGTCCTCTTCCTCACCACGCCCGATCCGCTGGATCGGCGGGCGCTGGCGTGCGCGCCGCACGCCGGCGCCGACGTCGGCCTGTCCTGCGCGCTGGTGTTCTGATTGGTCTTCTGATTGGTCTTTCGAGCATCGAGGTAACAACGATGAAGAACGAACTTACTCTCGCCCGATCGCCAGTCCATGTGGTCCTGCTCATGGCTGGTGCGGTGATCGCCGCCGGCGGTGCGGCGTGCGGCGAGTTCAAGGGCACGTCCGGCGACGGCGCGACCATGGACCGACCCGGCGCCGGAACGGCGTCCGGCGGATCGATGGCCGGTACGGGCGGCGACACCGCCGGGGTCACCGGCACCGGCGGCGGGCCGGGTACCGGAGGGGGAGCGACAGCCGGCGCCGGCGGACGAGGCACGGGCGGCTTCACCATCGGTGGTGCCGGCGGACGAGGTACCGGGGGCGCGGCTACGGGGGTGGGGGGTACCGGCGGCATCATGTGTTCGGCCGGCACGCACCGCTGCGGCAGCGAGTGCAAAGGGGACACCGATCCGAACTATTGCGGCGCCGCCTGCGCGGCCTGCTCGGGCGCGACGCCTCAGTGCGTGGGCGGGACCTGCGGCTGTAGCCTCACAACCTGCGGCGGCGCCTGCGTCGATACGATGACCGATGCCGCGCACTGCGGGCGCTGCGCGCACAGCTGCACCGGCGGCACCTGCTTGGCGGGCAAGTGCCAGCCGGTCGTCATCGCCGCCAACCAGTACGACTCGTTCGGCATCGCGCTGGACGCGACCTACGTGTATTTCACAGTCCGCGACGTGTCCAACGGTCCCTGGTTCGTGCGCCGGGCGCCCCTGGCCGGCAACGCTCAGCAGACGGCGGAGACGCTGGTGAGCGGGCTCGACAACGTCAGCGGGCTGGCGGTGAACGCCACGCACATCTACGTCACCAATCTGGGAACCACCCAGAACATCGTGCGGGCCCCAATCGGGGGCGGCGCCGCCACCGTCTTTGCCAACGGCGAGGACGGGCCCGGCCACATCCGTGTGCAGGGCACGAACGCGTACTGGGCGCGCGGCGCGGATCCCATAGGTCAGATAATGCGCCAGGCGCTCTCGGGAGCGCCGGGCAGCGCCACGTCAATCTCGGGGCCGCTCGCAAGTCCGACGGCGCTGTCGATCGACACAACGACCGCGTATTTCGCTCTCTCCAGCGGCAGCATCTATCGCGTCCCGCTGGCGGGCGGTACCACCACCCTGCTCTCGAGCGGCCAGACGCAGATGCACCCCTTCGACATTGCCGCCGACGCCACCCACGTCTACTGGTCGAACAATGGCCTGCCAAGCGGCATCATGCGCGTGCCCATCGGTGGCGGCACGGCCACGCCGCTCTACTCGAACACCACCAGCTACGTCAGCGGCATCGCCATCGACGCGACCTACATCTACTTCGGGATGGGGCAGGAGGTGCTGCGGATGCCGCTGGCGGGCGGAACGCCCGAGACCATCGCGGCCAATCAGGGCCTCCCCTTTATGATCGCGGTCAACGCCACGCACGTGTACTGGACGAGCCGCGCGTCCCGGTCCGTCGCGCGCGTGGCCAAGTGAACAACTGGTGCGAAGAGATGGTGTTCCATGGCGCGATTGGCGCGCTCTCGCCAGCGGCCCCGTGACGTTTCCGTCGGAGATCTGCTGAATCTCATTGATCGGGCTTTCGCGGAGCGATAAGGAGATGTTCATGATGACGGGCGCGGCCGGTCCATCCGGGAACGAGACCGGTGGCGGCGCCAATCCGCTGGGCAGCCGCGCGGCGCTCGCGACGGCGTGTCCGATTCGACCACCCCCGCCCCGGAACTGAGCTCGAGAGGACTGATCAACATGCGACGAGTCGTCACGCTATTGGGGCTATCGGGACTCCTGGTGACGGGCCTGTCGACGCAGGCCTTCGCCCGGCCACCGACCAGCCCCGACGCCCCCCACAATACTGAAGAACCCAAAGAAGCCGAGCAGCCGGCGCCGGTCCTCGAGCCGGGCGCCGCCACCGGCGCGCCAGCCGTCACGGCGATCGCGCCCGCCCCCGCCACCATGCCGCCGGCGGCCAGGCCGCGAGTTGGAGACATCTTGGTTAGCGGATATTTCCGCGGCAGTTTCGGCGCGAGTAACCGCAAAGGTCGTATGACCTGTTTTCAACTCGCGCTTCCAGGCGCCCTGTTTTCCAAGTACCGGCTCGGCAACGAGTGTGAAGTGTGGGCCGAGAACCACTTCACCGTGGTGACGTACGTGGGCGACGACGATGCGGTCGCAAGCCTGCATTTCATGCCGACGGTCTACCTGCCGACGACCTATATTGGCTACCCTCCCACCAGCGTCATCAATTCGCAGCTCCAATTCACGACCTCGACGGGCGCGACGCTGTCCTTCCCGAACCTCTACGCCGACATCGAGGGGGTTCCCTGGTTGTTCGGAGGCACGGCCTGGGCCGGTAACCGGTACTACAAGCGCGAATCCATCTACATCAGCGACTTCTTCTACTGGAATCCCTCGGGGGTGGGCGCGGGAATCGAGGACGTGCGCCTCGACAAGATCTGGCCGGCCAGTCCGGACATCGTGCGTGACCTGCGACTCAGCTATGCGGTCTTCGCCATCGATGGCGAGCCAGCGTCGCCTGGCTCTCCCACGCCGGCATTGCCGATGCAGACTGATTTCGGCCTTCGAAACGATGTGCAGGTTCGAGGGATCCGGCCGTGGGAGAGCGGTGAGCTCCAGCTCGGTTTCCAGTACATCGTGAACTACAGCAACGATCCGGCCACCCACGGTGGATGGGGCGGCACGATCCAGTTGGTGCAGAAGCTCCTCGGCGGCGACAACAAGCTGGCGGTCCAGTATGGCCGGGGTGGCGGAACGGGCTTCGGGACGCTGGCGCGCTTCTATACGCCCGACTTTTCGTTGCGCCACGACGCGGCCGAGTCCCGGCTGCGGATCGTCGATGTGTTCACGATTCAGCCCACCGACTGGCTCGGTCAACAGGTGGGCTTGGTTTACCAGCGTGATGACCTGGGTAGCCCCGGATCCCAGACGAGCTGGTACTCGGCCGGCTCACGGGTGAGCCTGGCGTTCACCAAGCACGCCAAGCTGCTTGGCGAGGCTGGCTACGACCGTGTGAAGAAGAGCAACGGCTCCGACGCGCAATGGCTGGCCAAGTTCACCGCTGCCGCCGCGATCACCGGCGACAGGGGGCTGCTGTCGCGGCCGGAGCTGCGCCTGTTCTACACCTGGGCGACGTGGGACGCCGCCGCGCAGGGCGCCACCATCGATTCAGGCAGACTCTACACCGACACCTACCCCGACAAGAGGAGCGGCGCCACGTTCGGCTTGCAGGCCGAAACCTGGTGGTAGCATTGTGTCGGATCTGTTCTCGCGGCGGTCGCGCTCCACGTTCGCGTGGGTGGCCGGGCTGGTCGCGCTGACCGCCTGCGGACGCGCCCGCCCGCCCGCGACCGTGAACGTGTCGGTCGACGCAACCGCCCCGGGAACGCCGCTTGAACGCGTGTGGCCTTTTCACGGCTACGACGAGATCAACTACACGACGGCGCCGGAAGGAAAGGCGTTGCTCGCCACCATCGCCGCCGCGCACACGGCGCCCGTGCACGTGCGCAGCCACTTCATTCTCAACACCGGTGATGGGACCCCGGCCATGAAGTGGGGATCGACCAACGTGTACAGCGAGGACGCCGCCGGCAACCCGGTCTTTAGCTGGGCGCTGACCGACGGGATCCTCGACGCCATCACCGAGGCCGGCGCATTTCCTCTCGTCGAGATCGGATTCATGCCCGAGGCGCTGTCCACGCACCCCGCTCCTTACCGCAACTCCGGCACGATGCTGCTCGACGGAGGGTGCTTTTATCCCCCGACCGACTATACGAAGTGGGCGGGGCTCATCCGCGCGTGGGCGACGCACGCGAACGGACGCGCCGCGAACGTCGCGACGAGCTGGCTCTGGGAGCTGTGGAACGAACCCGACATCGGATACTGGAACGGGACGTTCGCCGAGTACGCGAAGCTTTACGACTACACAGAATCGGCGCTGCACGAGGTGATCCCGGACGCGCCGCTTGGTGGGCCGGCCGTGGCCGGTGCCGGCGGCAGCTTCCTGACGCAGTTCCTCCGACACTGCGCCACCGGTACCAACGCCGTCACGGGTGGCGTCGGGACGCGCCTCGACCTCGTGACCTTCCACGCCAAGGGCGGCGTCACCATCACCGAGGGGCACGTCGAGATGGATCTCGGCAACCAGCTCCGGCTTCACCGTGCCGGCTTCAGGGCGGTAGCGGCGTTCTCGCAGTTCAAGCAGACGCCGATCTACATCACCGAGGCCGATCCCGACGGCTGCGCCGCGTGTCCCGTCAGCACGGCGCCTGCCGATGCGTACCGCAACTCCCCCGCGTACGGTGCGTACGTGATCGCGATGATGAAGCACACCATCGAGCTCGAGGCCGAGGTGGGGGTGAAGCTGGGCGGCCTGCTCACGTGGGCGTTCACGTTTCCGGGCACGTCCTACTTCGCCGGGTACCGCGCGCTCGCGACGAACGGCATCAACCTGCCCGTCCTGAGCGCGTTCAAGCTGCTGGGGCGACTGGCGGGGACCCGCTTGCCCCTGACCAGCAGCGGGGCCCGCACGCTGAGCGACATTCTCGCGAACGGGGTGCGCGGCCAGCCGGAGGTGGACGGCATGGCCACGCGGGACGACGCCGCGGTCCAGATCCTGGTGTGGAATTATCACGATGACATCGTCACCGTCACCGCCACGCCGGTGCACCTGACCATCGACGTGCCGACGAGCTTCGGATCGAGCGTGCGCGTCTCGCACCTGCGCGTCGACGAGTCGCACGGCGACGCCTACACCGTCTGGGTGGCGCAAGGCATGCCCGAGACCCCCGCGCCGGCGCAAGTCGCGGCCCTGCAACAGGCGATGGATCCCTCGCTCCTGGTCCCGGACAGGACGATCGCGGTCTCGGCGGACGGCTCGGTCGGCGTCGACTTCGATCTGCCGCGCTACGGCGTTTCGCTGGTGACGCTCCGGCCCGCCGCGGGCGCGAGCGACGGTAGCGCGGACCCGGACGCTATTTTTTGACAATATGATCGCGTTCGCGACAGACGGGAATAGATGTAGGGGTGGTTCCGGTGCGCGCCGATTGGCCATGGCAGTCCGCGTAACCGTAGTTCCACATTCTGTTCCCGGTTCCATCCTGCAAGGAGACGCCTGAATGAAGGTCCAATCCGCCGCGGCAATGACAATAGCAATGGCATTCGGAATGATTTCAGGTGCATGCAGCTCCGTCACGGGATCGCATTCGGGCGCGGGCGGAAGCTCGGGCGCCGGCGGAAGCGCAGGGCCATCTTGCTCCAACGTGACGCCTTGTGGCGGCAGCGTGGTCGGGACCTGGAGTGTGAGCTCGGCGTGTCTCACGCTGAGCGGCGATCTGGATCTGGGCACGGCCGGCCTCGATCCCCGCAGTTGCACCAGCGCGCCTATCACGGGCACGTTGAATGTGACCGGAACCTTCACCGCGAACGCAAACGGGACCTACACGGACAACACCACCACGACAGGGAACGTGCAGGTGACCCTGGTCGCCGGTTGCTTGATGATCTCAGGGACTGTCATCAACTGCGATAGAGCAGCCTCCGCGCTCGAGAACGCGGGCTACGCACCGGCCACCTGTACCAATGGCGCGGGCGGTGGCTGCAATTGCATGGCGACGGTCAACCAGCAAGGCGGGCTCGGAATCGTTGCCGCCTCGCCAGCCAAGAGCGGCAATCACACCAGCTCGAACAACGTGCTCTCGCTGACGACCGACGCCGGAGACGCGACGTACGCCTACTGCGTCTCGGGAACCGACTTGACGCTGACCCCCCAGAGCACGACGATGACCGTCCTTACCGGCAAGATCGAGCTGCATCAAAGCGGCGGCGCGGGCACCGGCGGGATGGGCGGGCCCGGTGGCACAGGCGGCACCGCCGGGTCTAGCGGGACGGGAGGACGCGCGGGCACCGCCGGTACCACTGGAGCGGGCGGCGGGACGGCCAACAACGGCACGGGGCCCTGCGATATCTATGCTGCTGCGACCCCCGCCACCCCGTGCGTGGCCGCGTACAGCACGATTCGACGTTTGTCGAGCGCGTACACCGGGCCGCTGTATCAGGTCAGGAACATGAGCAACGCCATGAACACGGGCTCGGGCGGTACGACCAGAGACATCCCGCAGACGGCGGATGGCTTTCCCGACACGGCCATGCAGGATGCCTTCTGCAATGGCACCATCTGCACGTTCTCGCTGCTCTACGATCAGTCCGGGAACGCAAACCACTTGCCCGTGGCCAAGAGGGGCAAGACCGCGGGAGGAGCCTTTTCGGCCCTGGACGACTTCGAGACGAGCGCGACGGCCGGCATGCTGATGGTCAGCGGCCACAAGGTGTACTCGCTTTTCATGAACCCGCGTCAAGGCTATCGAACCACGGCCAGAGGTAGGAACGTGCCGGTCGGCACCGCGTCTCAGGGTATCTACGAGCTCGCCGATGGCACGCACACCAATACAGCTTGTTGCTGGGACTTCGGGAACGTCATCCCGGACGCGGCGAATCCGGGCTTCCCGTTCATGAACACGATCTTCTTCGGCAAGGGGTTCTGGGGCCTGGGCGCAGGTCAAGCCCCCTGGTTCATGGCCGACTTCGAGGCCGGCGTCTGGGCCGGCGGAACCAGACAAGGAGATCCCGGATGGGGAGGGATCGTGATGAACTACACTTACATCCCAAACCCGAATGACCCGTCGATGATGGGCGTGCGGTTCGCCCTGGGAGTGCTCAAGACGCAGTCGCAGCCGTCGAGATATGCGATTCGCGCCGCCAACGCCGCGACCGCGACCGACCTGACCAACGCCTTTGACGGCCCCCTGCCGAAGGCCATGGACAATCAGGGCGGCATCGTGATTGGCGTTGGTGGCGACAACAGCAACAACTCGGCGGGGACGTTCTACGAAGGTGCCATCGTCGCCGGGTTTCCGACCAACGATGTCGACCTTGCGGTCTTGAAGAACATTCAAGCTGCTCGTTACGGTCAGTGATGGGCTAGGGGCCGGCACGGATGAGCGCCGCGGATCGACGGCGCTGGGATGGATGGAAAGCGTCGATTCGTGATAATAGGGAGGAGTTGCCCAGGTGTCGTGCGGCGTCGGACCGCACGACGATGGCGGCAAGGGGACTGTTGGGCATGAATCTCTCGTCAGGAGCGACTCTTCGACGCTGGCATACGCGAACTTCTGCGGCTGTGAGTCGTTCATCACCGGTGCTGGGCAGGAAGCTCGTCGGGCTTCCATGCGTGGCGGCGGTGATCGCCTTCCTCGCGGGAAACGTCGGCTGCAATCAACTGCTCGGGATTCACAAGCCTGGGAGCGTCGAGGACGGGGGTGGCTCAGTGGTGCCGGGGACCGATGCTGGCGCGGCGGATGTGCGGTCTCCGCCCGGCGGGAACGGCTCCGACGCGGGCAAGGGAGGTTCCGGTGATGGCGGAGGGATGACGTGCATCGACCCCTGCACCGTCGGCGCGACGCGGTGCATGTCGGGCGTGGTGCAGACCTGCCAGCAGCAGGCGAACGGATGTGCCGCATGGGTCACCACGAAAACCTGCGGGCCCAGTCAGGAGTGCACGGTCACTGGAACCACGGCAGCCTGCACTTGCCCCGGCTCGCTTTGCACGCAGCCAGGCACCGTGTGCCAGGATGCCCAGACCGTCGCCACTTGCGCGAGGGATTCCAACTCCTGCTCGTACGTGGCGTCGAGCTCCCCCTGCACGCCCCCCCTGAGCTGCGCGGGCAATTCGCCGTCAGCGGCCTGCTCGACGTCGTGCGCTGACAGCTGCATGTCGGGAGGGGCTTCGTGCGTGAGCGGCGCACTCGCCACCTGCACGCGCGGCACCAACGGCTGCTACGCTTACGGCACTCCCTCCGCCTGTGGAGCGCACCAGAGCTGCACGGGCGCGGCCGGCTCTGCCAAGTGCGCGTGCAAACAGGATCCGGTCTGCGCCGGTTCCGGACCTACCTGCGCCAGCGGCTCGACATTAGCCACCTGCTCGCAGGATGCGGACGGATGTTACTTCGCGTCCTCGACCACACCATGCACCACCGGAGCGTGCACCGGCGCCGCCGGCAAGGCGAGCTGCTGCACCAGCGCCTGCACGGCGGGAACCACCCAGTGCGTTTCGGGCGCGGTCCAGACGTGTCAGGTGCAACCCAACGGGTGCGCTGCCTGGATCACGACGAAGACATGTGGAACGCACCAGACGTGCACGGTGTCGGCTGGCACGGCAACCTGCACCTGCGCAGCATCCGTCTGCACCGGCGCGGGCACCGTGTGCCAGGATAGCCAGACCGTCGCCACCTGCGCCGTCGACACCGACTCCTGTCCATTCGTCTCATCGAGCATGCCGTGCGCGACGCCGCAGTCGTGCTCCGGCAGCGCGCCGAGCGCCAGATGCTCTCTGACCTGCACCAACAGCTGCACGCAGGGACAGAAGTCCTGCGTCGGCGGCAGCCTCGCGACGTGCGCGCTCGGCAGCAATGGCTGCTTCTCCTATGGCGCGCCGTCCCCGTGCGCCGCGCATCAGAGCTGCACCGGCCCGTCGGGCAGCGCGAGCTGCACCTGCAACACGGACCCGGTTTGCACCGGCACCGCGGGCCCGACGTGCGCCAGCGGCGCGACGTTGGTCACATGCTCGAAAGACGCGAATGGCTGCAACGTCCAGACGCCGAACAAGGCGTGCACGAACGGTGCGTGCTTCGGCGCGGCGGGCGTGGCGGCTTGCTGCACGAATGCCTGTACGGCAGGGGCCACCCAGTGCGCCGTCGGCGCAGTGCAGACGTGCCGGGTTCAGTCCAACGGATGCACAGCGTGGGTGAACACCACGACCTGCGGACCTCACCAGGCATGCACCGTCGCGGGCAACTCCGCTTCGTGCACGTGCACGAGCTCCATGTGCACGCGCGCTGGCGACGTGTGCCAGAACGGGACGACGGTGGCCACCTGCGCAACCGATGCCAATTCCTGCCTCTTCGTCTCCACGACGAGGGCGTGCACCAATCAAGCTTGCGTCAACGGTGCTTGTACAGGCTCATGCACGCCGAATGCGTCCTGCAACACGATGAACGAGTGCACGCAAAACGGCATTTGCACCGCCATGGGTTCTTGCATGGGGACCGCAAAGCCCGCCAACGCCGCGTGCACGGGCAAGAAGTACGGCGTATGCCTGAGCGGCTCGTGCCAGTGCTACCAGAACCTGAATTCCATCGCTTGCACGCCCGGGGGGGCGCCGACCTGTCTGAGCTGGGGCTTCGAGTCGGGCACTACGGATCTAGAGGGTTGGGGGCCTGACCCGAGATTCTCGCCCGGAAACGGCGTTACCAACATAACGATCAGCACGGCCCAACATCACACCGGAGCGAGCTCTCTCGCGGTGACGATCGCTTTCGGTTCGCTTTCGACCAACGGTGCTGGGACGGCAGGTGTGATCGTCCCGCTGTGCGCATCCAACGGCACGCTCAATCTTGCCGGCTACACCTTTTCAGCTTGGGTACTCTTCAGCACGATTGCTGGTGCGGTTCCGGGGAACGCCGCAAACCTGTTACAGGCGTTCACCACGAACGCGAGTCCGGGGAGCGTGATCGACGTGGAGCAGTTCAACCTCAATCAATGGCTGCACCTCCAGGGACCGCTCGTTGGCAGCCCCACTGCAGAGTCCTCCGCAGGCCTCAACGTTGAGTTCGCCCTCCAGCCTAGCGAGGGGTGGTCGGGCACAATGTTCGTCGACGACGTCCAGATCACGCCCCCTTGAGCCATCCGGCGATTATCTGTGCCGAGGAGAACCCTTGCGGTGCTCTGGAACAGCGCCGTGGTCAGAACCGTCCCACACCCACCAACCCGACCTGGCCGGGGCCGGCCACCGGTGTGACCTGTAGCGCGACGGCCCGGGGTTCGGAGGCTCCCCCCAGCACGAACATCGTCGCACCGGTCGCCAGCAAGACGCCGCCGACCACGAACGCGACCGTCGCCCGATTGCCGTCCGTCCAGGCCTGCATTCGCTCCTGCCGGCTCGCAGACTGGCGAACGGGATCGACGCACACGTCCATGGGGCAACCAACCTTCGATTGGTTGTTCTTCGAGATCGCCTGTAGCCCGAACACGGTCCCCACCCCGGCGGCGAGAACACCGGCCGCGCCGATCGCAACGCCCCAGACGCGAACGGTGCTCGTACCGCGCGGCTCGGACGATTTCGTGAGATCGTCACCGTCGACCGGCGGTGGAGTGGGCTCCTCCGCTCCCGCCCGGTTCGCGATTCTGGACATGGGAGCGGGGCGCTTCGCCGCGGGCGAGGTCTCGACCCGTGGCGCGGCCGCATCCTCCGCGTGAAGCGTGAACGCCTCGCGCGCGAGGTGGTCGGCAACCACGTCGACTTTGCGGCTGACCTCGATGTGGCCCGGGGCCGACACCGAGACCACGACCTGGCCCGCCGTCACGCGCACCGGTCTGGCGAGCGGCAACACGCCGACCTCGCGGTCGTCGACCCTGACGTGCGCGCCGGCTGGCGAGCCCACGACTTGCAGGCTCCCGAGGTGGTGGCGAATCGCCGCCAGGGCGCCCCGCAGGACGGCGCTGTTCTTCACGATCCAGGGATCGCCGGGGGGCTCGAACGCACCCATCAAGTCGCGTTCCGCGTCCACCCACCGCCCGAGCGCTTGTTCCGCCAGACCCACCTGTGCCCGCGCGCGCGGCGTTGGCCGGAGGGCGTAGGCAGCGCGAAAAGCCTCCAGGGCCTGCTCGTCGTTCCCCGATTTCCGGAGCTCGATGCCGTGCCGGAGTAACTTCTCTGCCGGCTCCTCGCTCCCGGCCTTGGCGGCCGTCGCCCACGGCAGGGGTCCCCCCACCATGACGAAGATCAAGCCCAGCGCGGAAAACCTCGCCTTGAGTACCATGACGCCCCCCAGCCAGCCACGTCCCTCGCTGCCGCTTCCCAGCGTTACTGCCCGTAGACGGAGACGATGCTGGCCTGCACGGCGTCGTCGGCCGCGTCCGACGAGTAGTGGGCGGTCATGACCCCTTCGAAGAAGTTCCCTTGAGCGCCGTTGCTGTTGTCGCCACCGGTACCGAGGCCGATGGCGCCTTCTTTCCGCATGGGATTGTATCTCGCGCTCGGGCGGGGCCCGTCGAACGGCGTGATCAATCCGCCCGACTGCGCATCGCCGCTCTTGATGGTCCAGTGGTTCTTGCCGACGCCATCACCCTTTACCATGCCCGTGACGTATTCGTAGCAAAGCGGCACGTTGTTGTTGAAGGGGCTCACGTTTCCCGCCCACAGACCGTTTTCGAGGTCCCCCATGACCCACGGACCGCTGGCAGCCCCCTTGCCCCAGATGGTGCAAGTTCCGAAGTAGACGGCTTCCATCGTGCCCTCGCCGTTGTCGCTGCTGTTGCGCTCCATGTTCCCGTAGTCGAAGCAGCACGCCTGGTTATAAAACTTGCCGCCCGCGACCATGTACTCCGTCTCCGCGTTGTCGTCTTCGGCGGTCCCCGTCGCGGCGTTGTTCCGGTAGCCGACCCCGGGAACGATGTGGACGCCATAGACGTTGTGCCCACTGAACGTGGCCGGGACAGCCTTCGCGTTTGCTTCTTTGTCGGGCGTCGGCTTGGCCATGCCAGCCGGCGCCTTGGTGAGGTTGTTGTGCTGGCTCGACTGGTCATAAATGATCGAGATTGTGCAGGCATCGACCCCGCAGAACGAGTCCTGGTCGGCCGCCTTTGCGAAGCCGCCGGGGGCGAGGACCCCGATGTCCATGGTTGTGCCGTCCGTCTTCTTGACCTGGTAGAGGGGCCCGTTGTACGCGGCGAAGAGGGCCCGTACCGTGCTGTGGGCCGCCACACAGGGGCCGCCGTCGGCGGCGTAGATATCGCAAGGCCAGCTGGTGGCCTCCTTCGCGCCTCCGGCGCCCGCTACTCCTGCCGCGCTCATGAGGCAGGCCGCGGTTGCGCCAGCCGCGCCACCCGTGCCACCCGAGTTTGACGGCGAACTCGCGGAGCAGGCCCAGCCGTTAATGCCAAGGATCGCGACAAGCGCGATCTCATTCCAAAAGGTTCTTGTTCTCATCGACATTCCTCTGTGCGCGGGCAAGCGAGCGCAGGCAACCGAGCGCAAGCAAGCCAGCGCAAGCAAGCAAGCGCAAAAACGAAAACGGGTATCTGGGGTGGCGCTCGGCGCGTCGCCCGTGAGACTCGCTCCTCACAACGTGCGTGTCAACAGGAAGCGCGTTTGCCAGGGCCGCCATTTGCAGCCGCACGGCTGGCTGCGGCGCAGCTTGAACCGTCACCTCGGCGGCGGCCCCGACACGGATCCATTCTGGATCGAAGGCGTATCGATGTTTGTGTTTGCTGGCGCGATCGGGCGCTTGCGTCGGACTCTCGGCCGCCCGAAAAACCTGTATAGGATCAGACGTGACATGACAGCACGTCACGCCCCGTGACAGCCTCCGGAACCTACGACGCCAGGGAGTAGGAACGTGCGCCTCGCGCCTTATCTCTATTCGATCGTTCATTCGCACGAGATGTTGTGGGAGCTGCTGCAGCTGAGGAGCGAGCGGCGCACCGCCGAACAAGATGCGGCCCGCTTGCGCTCGCGGTTTTCATTCCTGGGTTCCTATCCGTCGCTTGCGGGTGCCGCTCGTCAGCGGCTGTCCATGAGCTACGCAGAGTACACGTCGACGGTGTCGCCGGACCCGATCGTGATCTCGCTGGCGCTGGCGACGTTTCTGGCGGTGGTCTGCGACCAGCTCCGGCCGAGCTCCATCCTGGATCTCGGCTCCGGGTTCAGCTCCTACGTCTTTCGAGCTTACGCGGCCGGAGGCCACGCGGCGCCCGCGGCCGTCGTCGTCCAGTCCGTCGATCAATCTCGCCCCTGGCTCGACAAGACGCGGGCCTTCCTGGATCGACAGCACGTCGATTCCGGTGGCCTGTCGACGTGGGACGACTTTGTGTCGAGGGCCCGACCGACTTTCGATCTGATCTTGCAGGACTTCTCCACGCTCGACGTCAGGCTCGAGATCCTGGGCATGGTGGTCGAGGCATGCCGCCCAGGTGGAATCATCATCATCGACGACATGCACGTACCTCGCTATCGCCGCGCGGTCATGAGGGAGCTAGATCGCAGGGCACTGTCCTATTTCAGCCTTCGCGCGTTCACCAGGCACAGGCTGCGCTACGCATATCTGGTCTTGCGTTGAAGCATGTCCACGATCTCCGTCGGCCTCGCGGCGTCACGGCGACGCCGGTGCACGACAACGCCGACGTGCGAGCGTTCTTCGACCAGCACGCCGCCTCCTATGCCGAGCAACACGGCGATCCCGAGCGCCTGCTGGCAGATCGACTCGCGCTGGTGCGCCGCGAGGCGCGCCTCGCGCCCGACGACGTCGTGCTCGACCTCGGGTGTGGCCACGGGCATCACTTGCTGGCGCTGGCGCCGGAGATCGCGCGCGGCATCGGCGTCGATCTGTCGCCCGCGATGATCGAACTGGCGCGCGCGCGCCTGGCGGCATCGCCGTGGGCCGACCGTCTGCGCTTCGAAGCGGGCGACGCGGCGCGCCTCGAGGGCGTCGTCGCCGCCGATTCGGTCGACCTCGCGCTGTGCATCGGCGCGTTCGAGCACATGCTCGACAAGCGGGCGGCGCTGGCCAGCGTTCACCGCGTGCTGCGCGCCGGCGGTCGCTTCTTTTGCCTGACGCCGTCGGGCGACTACCTGTGGTACCGGGCGCTGGCCCCGCTGCTGGGCTTCGCCACCAAGCATCTGTCGACCGACGTCTTCCCGACCCGGGACGCGCTCACGACGCTGCTGGTGCGCGCCGGCTTCGACCACGTACGCACCGGCTGCTGGACCTTCATTCCCAGGGGCGACATGCCGCCTTCCATCGGACGGCTACTCGCCGGACTGGACACCGTGGGTCGCATCGCCGGCCTGCGCGCGTTGCGTGGTGGCCTCTGGGTTTGCGCCTCGAAGGCGTGACCCCCGGCATTGCACGGCGCCAGGCAGCCGGGCCAGCCAGACCCGTCTCGGCCCAAAGCGCGCAATTCTTACCACCGCCGCGCGACTCCGCGCAAGGGCTTCCGATCGCGGGCCGGCGCCGCGCGGCTATCCGTCGGCGCACCGCTTGCTCCAGTTACGGCCATGACCGCGAACCTCCCGACCGGCAACGACCTGCTGGCTCACCTCGTCGTCGAGGCGCCTCGCTACACCAGCTATCCCACCGCCGTCGACTTTTCCTCTGACGTCGACGCGGTTGCCTACGCCGACCGACTCGCCGCCGCCGACAGCGCGGGGTCCTCGCAGCCGCTGGCCCTGTACGTCCACCTGCCGTTCTGCCGCGCCCTGTGCGACTTTTGCGGCTGTCATGCGCTGGTGGCTCGCACCCACAACCGGATCGAACGATACCTGGACGCGCTCGAGCAGGAGCTCGAGCTGGTCGCGCGCCACTTGCCGCACCGGCGGACGGTCGGGGAGCTGCACCTGGGCGGCGGCAGCCCGTCGGTACTGACCTGCGAAGATACGGCGCGCCTGTTCGCCGCCATCCGGCGATTGTTCGACCTCCCGCACACGGCGGCGATCTCGGTCGAGGTCGATCCCCGTACCGTCGACCGCGCCAAGCTGGAGACCTACCGCCGCTGCGGCGTCCGTCGCATCAGCATGGGCTTTCAGGATCTCGACCCGGGCGTGCAGGAGGCCATCGGGCGGCACCAGTCGATCGAAGCGTCGATCGACGCCTACATCGAAGCGCGGCGGGCCGGCTTCGACGCCATCAATGTCGACCTCTGCTACGGCCTGCCCCGGCAGACCGAGGCGACGTTCGATGAGACCTTGGCTCAGGTCATCGCGCTCGCGCCCGATCGGATCTCGATCTTCGGCTACGCGCACGTCCCCTGGCTCAAACCGCTGCAACGGCGGATCAACCAGAAGACGCTCCCGGGCAGCGACGTCCGGGTCCGGCTGCAGTCGTTGTGCCGCGAGCGGCTGATCGGCGCCGGGTACCGCAGCATCGGCATGGATCACTTCGCGCTGCCCGGCGATCCGTTGACCCGCGCCCTCGACCAGGGCCGACTTCACCGCAACTTCCAGGGCTACACGGAGACCTCCGGCACCGACCTGGTCGGCGTCGGCGTGTCGGCGATCGGCGACGTCGCCGGCGCCTTTGTCCAGAACCACCGCTCGCTGGGCGGGTACCACGACGCCATCGCCGCCGGCCAGCTGGCCACCGAGCGCGGCGTGCGGCGGACCGCCGATGACGAGTTGCGCGCGCACGTGATCCGCCGGATCATGTGCGACTTTGCCCTCGACGAGCGCGAGGTGTCGGCGCGCTTCGGGATCGACTTCGAGACGACGTTCGCCGCAGAGTTGCGCGAGCTGGAGGAGCTGGTCGCACAGGGGCTGGTGGAGCGTGCACCGGGCCGCCTGACCTTGCTCCCGACAGGTCGGGTCTTCGTGCGCAATGTCGCCAGCGTCTTCGATGCCCGCCGCCGCGAGCGCAGCGAATCGCCGGCGCGGGTTCGCCTGTCGACCACCGCGTGAGGGGCGCGCGCAGATGGTGCGCCGGCGCGAAGCACGGCAGCAGAAATTGCGGGTTTCGCGCGCGGGCAAGCCGGTGACAGAGGGCGCACGCTGGCACGCTCGTTGAAGCATTGATCGCGCAGGAGTGGCTCAACAAATGCTCAAAGTCAGCGACATCATGACGCGCGAGGTGTACACGGTCGAGGCGGATGCATCGGCGGAGGAGGCCGCCTGGGGGTTGACCCGGCGGCACATCGGCGGAGCGCCGGTGCGCGACCACAACGGGGGGCTTGTGGGCATGTTGACCAAGGGAGACCTCGTCAATCCGGAGCCCGCGCAGTGGATCCGGGGCGAGGCGACGGTGGAGGACGTGATGAACCCCGACGTGCTGGCGCTCTACGCCGAGGATCCCGCGGTGACCGCCGCGATCGGCATGGCCCAGCGGCAGATCCACCGGGTGGTGGTGATCGACTCCAACGGGCGCATGGCCGGCATCGTCACCGCGTTCGACATCGTCAAGGCGGTGGCCGCCGGTCTGGATTTCTCGGTTCCGCCCGCCGACGGTTAGACCCGGATCTTGCCGAACCCTTCGGGGTCGGTCCCGAAATCGTGGTGTACGTCGCTCAGCACCGCCAGCATCCCGGCGCCGATGCGTTCGACGTGCACGCGCGGGTCGGGCTCGATGAGCGCCTTCACCGCCGCCGGCGGCAGCCCGGATTCCTCCTGCAGCCAGCGCCGCGCGCGCGCGTCCGCCACGTTGAAGTGAAGCCAGCGCGGTCGGGACGCGGCATCGCCGGAGCTCACGAGTGCGTCGCCGTCGAAGGGCTGGACGGGGTCGAGGTGGAAGGCGCACACCAGCCCGTGGTTGTCCGCTGCATCGTCCACGGCTGCTTCCTATCACAACCGCCGCCTCCCGGACGCGCGCGCTTGACGCGGCGGCGCCGGGCGGCGAATCTGGCGCGATGGAGCTGCAAGATCTGAACGGGGATGAGCGGACGGCGCTGGTCGGGCTGATGCGCGAGGTGGTGATGTCCGATGCCAACCTGTCGGACGATGAGCTCGACGAGGTGGCGGACATCGTCGACGCCTTCGGCGAGGAGGGCTATCAGGCGGCGCTGGACGCTTTCGAGGCGCGCTTCTCCGACGATGACACCTTCCGCCGCTTCCTGGCCACCATCACGCGCCAGGAGGCGCGCGAGCTGATCTACGGCACCGTGCTGCAGGGCGCGGCCGCCGACGCCATCGAGGGCGGCGAGTCGGAGCTCCTGACCTGGCTGGCCGATACCTGGAAGGTCGAGGTCCAGATCCAGGACCAGCCCGAGGGCGACGAAGGAGCGTAGCCGGGGAGCGGCAGGAGGAATCCCTCCCTGCGCCTCGTCCCTTGGGCGGGATCGCCGACGCTGATGCCGACGCTGACGCCGACGGGAAGATCCGGTCCGGCCCGTCGGCGTCGGCGTCGGCGTCGGCGTCGGCGTCGGCGATCCCTGGCGAACCGCGCCCAGCGATAGGAATAGAGCCGACGGCGAGTCCCTCAGCGCGGCCGCAGCCGCTTCAGCCGCTCGCCCGCCGCGGCGATTGTTTCCTCCCGCTTGGCGAAGCAGAACCGCGCCAGCAGCGGCGCGCGTGCGGGCGATGCGTAGAACGGCGAGATCGGGATCGCCGCGACACCCACGTCCGTGCACAGGTGGCGGCAGAACGCCAGGTCGTCGGCAAAACCGAAGGCGCTGACGTCGCAGAGCAGGAAGTAGGCGCCGGCGATCGGTAGCGGCGGCAGGCCGGCGGCCTCGAGGACCGCGGTCAGCTGCGCGCGCCGGGCGGCGTAAGCCGCGCGCAGCTCGTCGTAGTAGCCGTGCGCCGCCGGCACGCCGGCGCCGCCGTCGGCCAGCGCGTCGGCCAGCGCTTCCTGGAAGGGCGCCGAGTTGGTGAAGGTGACGAACTGATGGGTGGCGCGCACGGCGGCGGTCAGCGCCGGCGGCGCGATGGCCCAGCCAACCTTCCATCCGGTCACGCTGAAGGTCTTGCCCATGCTGTCGACGGTGATGGTGCGCTCGCGCATGCCGGGCAGGGTGGCGATCGGGACGTGGCGCGCGCCGTCGTACAGCAGCTCGGAGTACACCTCGTCGCTCACGACCACCACGTCGTGCGCCACGCACAGGCGTGCCAGCTGCTCGAGCTCGGCGCGCGCGAACACCTTGCCGGTCGGGTTGTGGGGCGTATTCAGGATCAGCGCGCGGGTGCGCGGCGTGAAGGCGGCGGCCAGCTCGGCGGGGTCCCACTCCCAGCGCGGCGGGCGCAGCGTCACCGGTCGCGCGATGCCACCCGCCATCTGGATGTCGGGGACGTAGGCGTCGTAGGTCGGCTCGAGCACGATCACCTCGTCGCCGGGGTTGACCAGGCCCAGGATCGCGTCGAGCAGCACCTCGGTCGCGCCGCAGGCGACGGTGACCTCGGCAGTGGGATCAATCGCCTGGCCGTAGCGGGCCTGCCACTGCGCGGCCAGCGCGGCGCGCAGGCGCGGTACGCCCGCGCTGGCCGCGTACTGGTTGTGGTCCTGGCGGATGTGACGCGCGGCCGCGTCCTTGATGAAGTCAGGCGCCGCGAAGTCCGGGAAGCCCTGTCCCAGGTTGGCGGCGCCGTGCTTCACCGCCAGGGCGGTGATCTCGGTGAAGATCGAGGTGCCGAACCCCGCGAGTCGATCGGCCGATCGTACCGCCATCGCGATCGCCCCCCCACCTATTCCAGGCCCACGGTCAGTCCCAGGACCAGCGACGCGCCGACCAGCGCGCCGACCGCGGTCAAGAGCGGCCAGTGGGCGCGCGCCCACGCGCCCGGGTCGTCGCTCAGGGTGGGGCGGGTCGCGGCCGGCGGCGAGACCAGCACCGGCGGCGCCATGGCCGCGCTGCCCGCCGGCGTGGGATCGAGGCTGGTGCCGGGCGCCAGGCCGAGGTGCTCGATGCGGCGGGCTTCCTCGTCCAGGCGCATGGTGGCGGCGTCGATCGCGCCCGGTTCGCCGGTCAGCGGCACCACGGTGGCGTCGTGACGGATCCCGGTGACGTCGACCAGCCGCAGCTGCAGCTCGGTCGGCCCTTCGCCCAGGAGCAGCTCGGCCACCAGCGCGAACTTGGCGCCCATCCGGCGCGCGTGCGCGGCGGCGACGGCGTCGTCCAGGCTCAGCGCGGCGCGCCCCGGGATCGGGACCTCGGAGCTGGCCGAGTTGACCAGCACGCTCGACCCCCAGCGCGCGCGGCCCGGCTCCTCGACGGCGACGAAGTGCTGGCCGTAGACAGCTTTGAAGGTGACGCCGCCGCGCGCCGACAGCGGCGGCTTGCCGTCGAAGGTGATGAGCGCCCTGGACGATCCGGTCACGGTGAGCGTCCCTTGTGGGCGCTGGCTGATCTCGGCCACCGCCTTGGCCCAGTCCTCCATGGTCTGCGGGGGGTAATCGTGCGGGTTCAAGGTGCGGTCGGGGGTCAGGGTGGCGGCCCGCACGTAGTCCTCGTAGGCGCGTACGCGCGTCGCCTGATCGACCGAGCGGTCGGGCTTCCAGTCGGCCCGGGCGATGGCCATCGCGCGCGCCAGGTAGAGATCGCTGAGCTCGGCCGTGGTCAGGCCGGCGCCTCCGGTCCTGGTCACGGTGTCGTCCGCGGCGTCTAGTTGCTTCCTGGCGTCGTCGAAGGCGAGCTTCTTGACCAGGTCGACGCCGGCCTTGATGACGGCGCCGGTGGGCGGTGGCGGCGGTTGCTCGATGTCGACGACCTCGACCGGCAGCAGCTTGTAGCGGGCGGCGGCGCGCGTGAGCTCGCGCTGGCCGACGTCGTTCTGCGGGGCCTCGGGCATCTGGGCGTAGATCGGGTGGACAATCGACGCCGGCTCACCTGCGGCGGCGGCCGGGGCGGCGGCGACGGTCAGCGCGGCCAGGGCGGTTGCGGTCGATGCGGTCAAGGCAAACAAAAATCCCGGGAGCGTGGGCATCCCGGGATTCTGCCCGTCGCGGGCCAGGCGTCAAATGACCGGTCGTCATGACCAGTCATCAGTCATCAGTCGTCAGCTGTCAGCTGTCAGTCCTGACGACTGAAAACTGACAACTGAAAACTGACTAGACCGTGGTCTTGACCTTGAATGAGCGCTTGATCATCCCGAACCAGAAGCCGATGCCCAGGATCAGCGCCAGCACCATGGCGACCGCGGGCCAGCCGGCGTAGTTGTTGGGGACGACCATGCCGAACAGCATCGGACCCGAGGCGTAAGTGTTGAAGCGCGACGCCTTGCCGGCGGTGGCCGCCAGCTTGGCGGCGTCGGGGTGGGGCGTGCCGGCGGCCAACCCGCCCAGGATCTTCTTCTGGCGCGGCCAGATCACGAACCAGACGTTGACCCACATGATGGTGCCCAGTAGCCCACCGAACATGATCCACAGCGCGCGGTTGCTGACCGCGCCGCTCTGCTCGAAGAACAGCCCCTGGTGGAAGTACTTGTACCCGAACATCAGGAGCCCAAAGATGAAGGTGTACATCGCGCCCCAGCGGAACCAGTAGAAGGCGCGCAGCAGCAGCTTGGGGTTGACCTTGGGCTTGAGCTCCTTGTCGATGTCGCCCTGGAAGGGAACGTTGACCAGGTTGAAGAAGTAAAGGTGCCCCAGCCAGATGATGCCGAAAACGATGTGACTCCAGCGAAGAAGCACATTCACAAGGGATGGGACGTCATCGAGCATCAGCGACTCCTCTCGGGTGGGTTTCGTTGGCTTGATATCACCAAATTGCCCGGCGAAGCCAGTCGGGTTTTCTGGGCGTGCGCAGGTCGCGCATCACCGCGATTCTTGCGCTATCGTCCCGGTCATGCCGTCCCGCCAGCGTCCACCACGAGCGGCCGGCCCGCGCGCGGCGGCCGCCTCGAGCGTCCGGTCAAGCGTCAAGGCCGGCGGCGCCAAGCTCCGAAAGACCGCTTCGACGGCCCGGCCTGCCAAGGCGGCGCGCACGTCCGCGGCGCGCGCCGAGGCTGAATTGCGCGCCTTCGCGCTGGGCTATCCCGAGGCGCGCGAGGAATTCCCCTGGGGCGAGCGGGTCGTCAAGGTGCGCAAGAAGGTATTCGTCTTCATGGGCATGAGCGACGGCGGCCTCGGTCTTTCGGTCAAGCTGCCGCGCACCGGTCCGATGGCGCTGCTACTGCCCTTCGCGCAGCCGACCGGTTACGGCCTGGGCAAGAGCGGCTGGGTCAGCGCCCGCTTCTCGCCATCGGAGACCCCGCCCGTCGGCATGCTGCGCGAATGGATCGACGAGAGCTACCGCGCGGTCGCCCCCAGGAAGCTGGTCGCCGCCCTTGCCGCGGGGAATGATTAACAAAGAGGATCACAGGGGATCAAGGGTTTTTCCCGACGCGTCGACCATCCTCTTCGGCCCGCCGCTGGCGGAACGGCGGTGGAAATGAGATCCTTTGCGGCCACGGTTAGCGAACTACATGACCACCTCCTTTCTGTTTCGGACAGCCGTGACCGCCCTGGCCGCGCTGGTCCTGGCCGGCTGTGCGGCCGGCGGCGCTGCTTCCCCCGCCGGTAGCGCGAGCCCGGGGGCGATCGTGGTGTCGGCGACCCTGATCGAGGCGCCGGGCACGCCGGCGGCGCCGCCTCCCGCGATCCGCATCGACCCCCGCACCGATGGCAACGGGCAGATGCCGGCCGGCCTGGCGACGCTGCGCGCCGAGCTGGACCGCGGCATGGCCGAGCTCAAGACCAGGGGCAGCCCGCCGCCTTACTACATCGCCTATGAGATCCACGATCGCACCGAGGTCGTGGTCTCCGCCAGCTACGGCGCGCTGGTGCAATCATCGACGCGGCGGTCGCGCATCCTGGACACCGACGTGCGCGTGGGCGACTACCGGCTCGATTCGACCCACGCCATCCGATCCGACGATTTCGATTTCTCGTCGGCGCTGAACGGGCACGCCGTGGCGCTGCCGCTCACCGACGATCCGGTCGCGCTGCGCACGATCGCCTGGCTCGAGACCGATCGCCGCTACAAGGAAGCGGCCGAGCGGCTGGTCAAGGTGCGCACCCAGCGTACTCTCAAGGTCGCCGACGAGGATCCGTCCGATGACTTCTCGCGCGAGAAGCCGGTCACCTATCTCGGCCAGCGCGCCCAGATCGAGGTCGACGTGCCGACCTGGGAAGAGAAGATCCGCGCGCTGTCGGCGCGCTTTCGCGGCCGGGCCGAGATCCACGACTCGCAAGCGACCCTGCAGGTGGTCAGCGACACCCGCTGGCTGCTCAACAGCGAGGGCTCGGTGATCCAGACCGGGCGCAATTACGTGCGGGTCTTCTTGCAGGCCGACACCCGCGCCGACGACGGCATGGAGCTGGAGCGCTTCGAGAGCTACGACGCCGCCGCCTTCGATTCTCTGGCCGGTGCCGCCGAGATGCAGAAGGGCGCGGACTCGATGATCACCGACCTCAAGGCCTTGCGCGTCGCGCCGCTGGCCGACCCCTACATCGGACCGGCGATCCTGGAGGGGCGCGCGGCCGGCGTCTTCTTCCACGAGATCTTCGGCCATCGGGTCGAGGGACACCGGCAGAAGAACGAGGACGAAGGGCAGACCTTCGCCAAGAAGATCGGCGAGCCGGTGATGCCGCGCTTCGTGTCGGTGTACGACGATCCGACGCTGGCGCGCATCGGGAGCGTCGACCTGAACGGCTTTTACCGCTACGACGACGAGGCGGTGACCGCGCAGCGCGCGACGCTGGTCGCACAGGGCGTGCTCAGGGGCTTTCTGCTGAGCCGCTCTCCGACGCGCGGCTTTCACGAGTCCAACGGCCACGGTCGCCGCCAGGAGGGGCGCTCGGTGGTCTCGCGCCAGGGCAACCTGGTGGTGCAGCCGTCGGTGGCGGTGCCGGTCGATGAGCTGCGCCGCCGTTTGCGCGACGAGGCCAAGCGGCAGGGCAAGTCCTACGGGCTGTCGTTCCGCGACATCTCGGGCGGTTTCACCAACACCCAGCGCACCGGACCGCAATCCTTCAAGGTGCTGCCGATCCTGGTCTACCGGGTGTGGGCCGACGGCCGGCCCGACGAGCTGGTGCGCGGCGCCGACCTGGTGGGCACGCCGCTATCGGCGCTGTCTCGCATCCTGGCCTCGGCCAACGACTACCAGACCTTCAACGGCTACTGCGGCGCCGAGTCGGGCTACGTGCCGGTGTCGGCGACCAGCCCCAGCCTGCTGGTGCAGCAGATCGAGATCGAGCGCCGCGACAAGGGCAGCGACAAGCCCCCGGTGCTGCCGGCGCCCTCGCTGCGCGGCAAGGGCATCGCGCCATGATGGGGACAGCGAAAGCGACGGCGACGGCGACGGCGACGGCGACGGCGACGGCGACGGCGCGGTGGTTGCGCCCGCTGGCCTGGTCTCTGGTCGCCGCTCTGGTGCTGGCGCGCGACGGGCGCGCCACGACCGCCGACCCGCCCACCCGGGTGCGCGCCGACGACGCGGCGGTCGAAAAAGCCATGCGCGACGAGCTCGGGCGCTCGATGAGCGAGCTGCACCTGGGCGACGAGCCCAAACCCTATTACCTGGCTTACACGGTGTCGGACCTGGACCAGTCGATGGTGGGCGCGATCCTGGGCGCGGTGACCTCGCAGACCGACTTCCGGGCGCGCATGCTGCGCACCGATCTGCGCGTCGGCGATCGCAGCTTCGACAACGGCAACTTCGAGGGCGGCGGCGGGCGCGTCGAATCGCTGCCCATCGAGGACGACTACGCGACCTTGCGACGCGAGCTGTGGCTGCGCACCGACGAGGCCTACAAGACCGCGATCGAGACGCTGGCGCGCAAACGCTCGGCTGAGTCGGGTCAGGCCAAGGGCGAGAGCGACGACGCCACCGCCGACTTCTCGGCCGAGCCGGCGACCCGGCTGGTGCCGCCGCGCGCCGCCGCCGATCTGGGGGCGCAGGCCGAGATCCTGCGCGACACCGTCGTCAAGCTGTCGGCGCTGCTGCGCGACTATCCGGCGATCCAGGGCTCGCGCGTGGTCGGCATCTTCGCGGTCGCGCGGCGTCGCATGCTCAGCAGCGAGGGCACCTGGATCGACGATGGGCGACGGCTGGTGCGCATCGACGTCAGCGCCGACACCCAGGCCGACGACGGAATGAAGCTGCGCAGCTTCGTGCCCTTCACCGCGCTGACCCCGGCCGGCCTGCCGTCCTTCACCGAGCTGGAGAAGGCGGTGCGCGCGATGGCGGCCGAGCTGACCGCGATGCGCGCGGCGCCGGTGGCGCACAATGGATCTTCGGAGGTGCTGTTCGAGGGGCTGGCCGCGGGGCAGATCGTGCGGCATTTGCTGGCCGAGCAGCTGATCGGCACGCCGCCGCCCAAGACCGCCTCGGCCGGCAGCGACGAGCACGGGCAGTCGAGCGAGCTGGCCAACAAGCTGGGGCTCAAGGTGGCCGCCTCGCTGCTCTCGGTCGCCGACGATCCGTTGCAGGAGCTGGGACCGGGCAAGGTGCCGCTCATGGGCGCCTATGGCGCCGACGACGAGGGGGTGCCTGCGCAGCGGGTGTCGCTGATCGAGCACGGCATCTTGAAGTCGTTGCTGATGTCGCGCACGCCGCGCAAGGAGATCGCGCACTCCAACGGCCACGCGCGCGCGCCGCGCTTCGCGCCGCCGCACGTGCACATCGCCAACCTGTTCGTCACCGCGCACGTGCCCGGACTGGCGCGCAAGGCGCTGCTGCGCCAGATGGAGACCGCGGCCCGGCGCGACGCGGCCGGTCTGGACACCTACGTCGTGCGCCTGCTCGAGGACTCGACGGTGCCGGGCGGCGATGACGACATGATGGGCATGTTCGGCTTCGGCATGGGCGGGCGCGGGGGCCCGCCGCCGGTGCGGCCGCTGGTGGTGTATCGGCTCAAGAACGGCAAGGAGGAGCTGGTGCGCGGGCTGACGCTGGAGGGCTTGATGCCGCGTTCCCTCAAGGAGATCAGCGCGGTGGGCCGGGATCCCGTGGTCTATAGCTTCATAGATTCCGGGGGCGGCGGCACGGGGATCGCGTCCTCGATCATCACGCCGCCCCTGCTGTTCTCCGACGTCGACATCCGGCGACAAACCGGGAAAAATCGCAAGCCCCCCCTTTACCCTCGGCCGGTCGCCGGCGCGTCCTGACCGGCGCGGCCGCTTCGCCGGTCAGCCGGCGTCGAGAATGAGGTAAGGTACCCGTCATGGCGCGTATGCATTTCACGGTCGGCGAGGTCGAGGAGCTGATCCCCCGGCTCGAGCAAATTTTCACTGACATGCTGCAGTTGCGCGCGGGTCTGCGCCAGGTCGAGGACAAGCTGGACCGCGCGGGCGTCAAGATGAGCCGCGACGACCTGCTGGAGAGCGACAGCGGTCCGCTGGAGATCCGACAGGCCAAGGCGGTCTTTCGTGGTTTTTACGAGGCGTTGTCGGACGAGATCGACAACGTGCGCGCGCTGGGCGGCGAGGTGAAGGATCTGGACTCCGGGCTGGTCGATTTTCCTGGCCGGCGCGGCAGCGAGGAGATCCTGCTGTGCTGGAAGCTGGGCGAAAAGCACATCGGCTTCTGGCATCCGGTCGATGCGGGCTTCAGCGCGCGGCGTCCCATCGACGAGCAGATCCCGCGGCTGCCTCAGCGCCTGGACTAGGATTTGTCGCGCGAAGCAGCCTTGCGAGCAGCCGTCGACGCGCTCCTGCGAGCGTCGGGGCGCGACCCGACGAAGGAACCGGATTTGCTGCAGACGGCTGAACGGGTCGCGCGCGTCTGGAACGACGAGTTCCTGGCCGGCTACGACATGGACCCGGCGCGCATCCTGGGCGACCCCGTGGTGGGCGAGGCCGATCCCGACGTGATCGTGGTCGGCGGCCTGCGGTTTCACGCCATGTGTCCGCACCACCTCTTGCCCTACCGGGGCGTGGCCCACGTGGCTTACATCCCCTGTGGGCGTCTGATCGGGTTCGGCCGACTGGCCGAGCTGGTCGACTGCTTCACCAAGCGGCTGACCTTGCAGGAACGCGCCACCCATCAGATCGCGGACAGCCTGTGCCAGCACCTGGGGGCGCGCGGCGCCGGCTGCGTGATCGAGGCCGAGCACATGTGTCTGGCCATCCCGGGCGAGAAGCACGATCAGTCGGGCGTGGTGACCAGCGCCTTCGTGGGCGAGATGCGCGAGCGCCCCGATCTCAAGGCGCGCCTGCTTGGGGCCGCCAACCTCGGGGGGCGCGCGCGGTGACCGCGCCGGCGACATCGACGGCGTCGACATCGCCGGCGTCGTCGCTGGCGGGCAAGGTTGCCGTGGTGACCGGCTCCTCGCGCGGCATCGGGCGCGCCATCGCGCGGGCGCTGGCGGGCGCGGGTGCCACGGTGGCGGGGTGCGCGTTGCATGCCGCGCCGGGCATCGAGGTGTGCGACGTGCGCCGCGCGGACGACGTCGAGCGCTTCGCGCGCGCGGTCGAGGCCCGCTTCGGCGCGCCCCACGTGCTGGTGAACAACGCCGGCACGGTGGCGCGCGCGCCCCTCGAAGCGCTGGCCGAGGAGGCCTGGGACGACGTGGTCGACGCCAACCTCAAGGGGACCTACCTGGTGACGCGGGCGTTTCTGCCCGGCATGCGCGCGCACGGCGCGCGCGCGCGTATCGTCAACGTCGCCTCGATCTCGGGCCGGCTGGGCACGGCGGGGCTGACCGCCTACTGCGCCGCCAAGCACGGCGTCGTGGGACTGACGCGCGCGCTGGCCGAAGAGCTACGCCCGGCCGGGATCCCGGTCAACGCGGTGTGCCCGGGATCAGTCGATACCGACATGCTGAGAGTCGGCATGCCGGGCGCCAGGCCGCAGATGTCGCCCGAGGACGTCGCCGGCGTGGTGCTGTACCTCGCCGCGGCCGCGCCGGCCGCGCTCACTGGCTCCTGCGTGGACGTCTTTGGCTGATTCGAGCGAGACCCCTTCCGGAAGCGGCCGTAGCCTGCGCGAGGCGCTGCGGAGGCTACCCATGTTCCCGCTCCCCAATGTCGTGTTGTTCCCGCACGCGCTCCTGCCGCTGCACATCTTCGAAGAGCGATACAAGGCCCTGGCGCGCGACGTGCTGGCCGGGCACCACTTCCTGGCCATCAGCCTGCTGACCCACCCCGAGCAGGCCGACGGGCAAGAGCGGCCGCCGGTACAACGTATCGCCGGCGTGGGTGAGGTCGTGATGGCCCACGAGCTACCCGACGGGCGCTTCAACCTGGTGGTGAGGGGCCGCGCGCGCATCCGCATCGACGACGAGCTCGACTCGAACCAGCCCTACCGCCTGATCACGGCCAGCGAGCTGCCCGATCTGCCGGCCGTCGATAGCGGCGACCTGCGCGACTCCGACCAGTCGCTGCGCGCGCTGGTGGGCCAGCTGGCCGACGCCATCCCCGAGGGGGGCGAGTTGCTGCGCCAGGTCGTCGTGTCGCAGGAGACGCCGTCGGAGCTGGTGGACGTGCTGGCGGCGGCGCTCGTCGTCGACCCGGGCTTGCGCCAGCGCCTGCTGGAGACTCGCGACGTGATGAAGCGCATCGAGCGCGTCTCGGCCGAGGTGGTGGCGATGACCAGCCGGATCGGCACCAGCTCGAATCAGGTCAACTGACCGGGATCCGAGGTGTCTGGTCCGCCCCCTACCTGACTGACCTTGCGATCCGACGGGCGCGCCGCCCTGTGCGCGCCGCCGGCGGGCCGCCGGCGATGTCTTTCCAGCCGGCGTCGGCCTCGGCGAAGACGGCGGCGGCGAAGTCGACGAAGGCGCGGATGCGGGCCGACTGCTGGCGGTTGGGTGGGTACACCACGTGCACGGCCGGACCCTCGACGGCCCAGTCGAGCAACACCGGGACCAGCGCGCCCGCGACGATGGCGTCGTGGGCCAGCGAGGACAGCACCTGCGTGATGCCGAGGCCGGCGCGCGCCGCGTCCACGCAGGCCTCCATCGAATTGAAGGCCAGATTGCCGGTGGGGCGGTGGCTGCGGCGCTCGCCGGCGCGCGCCAGCTCCCAGTTGGTGGGTCGGCCGGTGGCCAGCGACAGGAAGGCGATGGCGTTGTGGCGCGCCAGCGCCTCGGGCGCGCGCGGCGCCGCGTGGCGGGCCAGGTACGAAGGCGCGGCGCAGGTCACCAGGTGGGTGGTGCCGATGCGGCGCGCCACCAGCGCGGTGTCGGCGGGCGGGCCGTAGGTGATGGCGCAGTCGATGCCCTCGGCGATGAGGTCGATGTCCCGGTTCTCGAGGCGCACCTCCAGCTCCAGGCCGGGGTGGCGGGTCAGCCAGCGGGGCAGCGCCGGGACCACGTACAGGCGGGCCAGCGCCACCGGCATGTCGATGCGCAGACGCCCGCGCGCCAGCGAGCGGCCGCCCTTGACCAGCGCCTCGGCCTCGTCGACGTCGGCCACGATGCGCGCCGCGCGCTCGTAGAAGGAGCGGCCGTCGTCGCTGAGCGCCTGGCGCCGCGTCGTGCGGTGGAGCAGGCGCGCGCCCAGCGCGCGCTCGAGCCCGGCCACCGCCTCGCTGACCCGGGCGGGCGACAGCGCCAGCGCGTCGGCCGCGCGCGCGAAGCTGCCCAGCTCGGCGACGCGCGCGAAGACGCGCATGGCGCGCAGGCGGTCCATCAGCGCGCGCCCACCCGGCCGATCGTCGCGGCCATTAGTCGTGAATACCGATGAATCAATCAACAATACGCCTCTTTATTCGTGGGACAACCGCCAATAGCCTGCGCCGGAACCTTTCACCCGGAGGCAGCCATGCACGATCGCGACGGTCTCATCTGGTACGACGGCCAGCTCGTCCCCTGGCGCAGCGCCACCACCCACGTCCTCACCCATTCGCTCCACTACGGCGTCGCCGTCTTCGAGGGGGTGCGCGCCTACGCCACCGCGGCTGGGCCCGCGATCTTCCGGCTGCGCGAGCACACCGACCGCCTGTTCGGATCGGCGCGCGTCTACCGCATGGCGATCCCCTTCTCGACGGCAGAGATCGGCGAGGCCCAGCGCGAGGTCGTGCGCGCCAACGGCCTCGGCGCGGCCTACCTGCGTCCACTGGTCTTCCTGGGCGCCGAGCAGATCGGCGTCGACCCGCGCGGCGCGCGCGTCCACGTCGCGGTGGCCGCCTGGCCGTGGGGCGCCTATCTCGGCCCGCAGGCGCAGCAGCGGGGCGTGCGCGTGCGGACCTCGTCGTTCGCCCGCCACCACGTGAACGCGATCCTGCCGCGTGCCAAGGTATCGGGCGGCTACTCGGTGTCGGTGCTGGCCTCGCTCGAGGCGCGCGAAGACGGCTACGACGAGGCGCTGCTGCTGGACGTCGACGGCTTCGTCGCCGAGGGCCCGGGCGAGAACCTGTTCATCGTCAAGGACGGCCGGCTGCACGAGCCCGAGCCGACCAGCGCGCTCACCGGCATCACCCGCGACGCGCTCATCACCCTGGCGCGCGAGCGCGGCTACGAGGTGGTGTCGCGGCGCCTGACCCGCGATGACGTCTACCTGGCCGACGAGGCGTTCTTTTGCGGCACGGCGGTCGAGCTGGCCCCGATCGTCGAGCTCGACCGGCGCGCCATCGGCGACGGGCGGCCGGGTCCCATCACCGGGGTGCTGCGCGCCGCGCTGGAAGCGGCCACCGCCGGGCGGGATCCCCGCCACGCCGACTGGCTGACGCCGGCGGCGGGTTGATGAACCACCAACCGAGGGAGGGACGCCCGGAAAGCAAGAGCGAAGAACCCGCGCTGCGCCCAAGAACCAGTCACCCTCGCCCGCGGTCCGCCGCGGGAGAGGGTCGGGGAGAGGGCAGGCCTTGCGAGAACCAACGCCCAAGAACAAGTCACCCTCGCCCGCGGTCCGCCGCGGGAGAGGGTCGGGGAGAGGGCAGGCCTTGCGAGAACCAACCCGCACGCACGCCCCGAGCCAGCCTGCGCGCACCTCACCAGAGCGCGCGCAGGCCCGCGCGAAAGACGTCGAGCGCGAAGTAGGCGAATAACACCGCCGACAGGGCGGAGAGGATTCGCACCGCTCCGACACCGGCGGCCCGGCCGACGCGCGCGGCGCCGAAGGCGATCGCGAACGACCAGAGCACGCCGGCCACGAAGAAGCCGGCGACGAAGGGCGGAAGCACGCGCCGCTGGCCCGCGAACGAGGCGATCACGCTGCCGCCCACAGCGGCGAACCACAGGATCGACGTCGGCGAGGCCAGCGCCAGCGACAGGCCAAGAAAAAAGGAATGGAAAAGGGGATGGAAAACGGGATGGAAAAGGGGACGCCGCGGTGGGCTGGCAGCCATCGCGCCGGCTGGCGGCGGCGCGCCCATCGCCGCCGGTGGCGCGGCGTCGAGATCGAGGGCGTGTGGGCGCACCACCTCACGGGCCATCTTCCCGGTCAGGTACAGCAGGACAGAGGTTCCACCCAGCCAGAGCGTCCAGCGCACCGGCATCCAGGACAGCAGGGCGCTGACGCCCAGCGCCGACAGCGCGAAGTAGATGAGGTCCCCGAAGCATGAGCCCAGCCCGACCAGGAACGCCGGTCGCGCGCCGTCACGCATCGCTGTGCGGAGGATGGCGACGTTGACCAGACCCAGGTCGAGGCAGACCGAGAGCGACAGCAGGAAGCCCGTGACGAAGGCGTGTACGAACGGAGCCACCGCGCGCTAAGGAGGACCGTCGGTGTCGTCGCGGTCGGCCGCGTCGCTGTCGGCGCCGTCCCCGTCGCCGCCGACGATCCCGTCCCGGTCGCCCAGCTCGTGCGCCCGCGCCATCTGCCGCAGGCGGATCGCGTACGAGATCCACACGCCGGCGAAGACGATGAAGATCGCAAGGAAGGCCCACGCCGCTTGCGGCGCGCCGTCCCCGATGCCGGCCAGCAGCGCGAACACCGCCGCGAGAGACCACACGACCTTGAGGGCCAGCAGCGTCCGGTAGCCCGCCAGGCCGTGGCGGTGCACCATCACCGAGGCGGTTCCGATTCCCAGCAGCGCCGCGCCGCACAGCCGACTGGCGACCGGATCGACGGCTGTCCAGCCCAGCAGGCCCAGCGCCCGCCCCGGAAACAGCAGCAGCGGGATCGCGCAGATCACGTCCAGCGCGCAGTGGACCCGGAACCAGGTGCGCAGCGTGGGAGGGATCGGCGTCGGGTCGACGTCCGCCGGCGACGGGGAATCGTCTATCGCGGGAGATGAGGCCATGTCGAGCTTCGGTATACTCCTCGCGCATGTTCCGCGCATCCCCGGCCGTCGGCGTCGGTCTCATCATCGTGATTGGCGCTCTCGCCTGCCGCGTGGGCCCGCCGGTCGCCGACGCGCTGGTCGCGCCGTATCCCGACGGCGCCGCCATGGATTCGCGGGCCGACGGCGAGGTGGGGCCCGCTTCCTGCGACCTCCTCGCGCAGAACTGCGCCGACCGGAAGACCTGCTACCCCGTCGACGGTGTTCCCGGCGCGACCAGCTGCGAGCTGACCGGCTCGGCGCCCCCCAACACCCTGTGCGTGATGAGCCTGGAGTGCGACGCGCGCGAGGCCTGCGTCCTGGTCGCCGAGTCGCAGACGATGATGTGCGTGACCCTGTGCGATCCCTCGGCGGTGCAGACCGGCTGCGAGGTCGGCGCCCCCTGCCGCCTGCTGCCCGGCCACGGCGCCGGGTTCTGCGTGCCTTGAACGAGCGGGCCCCCGGCGAAAGCGGCGCTGCACTTGCCCGGGGTCCGACCGTCACTTGCCGGCGGTCGTCGGTCCCACGCGCGCCGCCATCGACATCGCGTCGACGTAGGCCAGCGCCAGGGCCATGCCGTGCTCCAGCAGCGGCTCGGCGGCGATGAACTTGCGCGGGATGTAGCCGGAGGCCTCGAGGCGAGGGTAGAGGCTGAGCACCGCCAGGCTGGGGCGCCAATCGCCAGGCGCGGGGCGCACGTCCCAGGCAAAGAGCGCGCCGCGGATCGCCCCGTCAGCGGCGATGGCGGTGAATCCGCCGGCCCGGTCGCGGCGCAGCTGCCAGGTGGTCTCGAAGTCGACGAAGGGGAGGCTGTCCTCGACGGAGACCCGGTCGCCGGCCAGCGGCTTCACTTTTTTCCACCCCGGGAAGGCCGACCAGTTCTCGGGCGACGCCAGCCGGTCGCGCAACGTCGGCGCGTCGCCGGCGATCGGGGTGACCAGCGCGACGCTGGCCAGGCGGCCCGAATCGGCGCGGCGCACGGCGGCGACGGTTGCGCGGCGCAGGAACGGCCGCAGCGCGGGCCCCTCGTTCAGGGCCGGCGCGTCGGTGATGAGCGCGGCCGGCGCCGGCGGCGCGGGCGCGGCCCGCGGTCGGCGCGCGCTCTCGTCGCTGGGATGCAGCGCGCGTTCGGCGGCCGCGCGCAGCACCACGTAGGCCGCCGTGACATTCATCGCGGCCTCGCCGAACGGGCTGCGCGAGGCGATGCGCCGGAAGAACCAGCCGGCCGCGCGCACGTTGGCCTGCGATTGCAGCACCAGGATGGTGCCGGCGTTGGCGGGCGCCCAGGTGAAAGCCAGCTTGCCGGGCGCGAGGTCACCCTCGACCAGCGTCAGGTCGACCCCGCCGGCGCGCGGTGTGATCCAGGCCTTGCCCTTGAGGTTGAAGAGCGGGATCTCCAGCTCCCACTGCAGCAGCTGCTCGTCGACGGTGGCGCCGGGCGCGCGTCGGCGATCGACGACCTCGGCGCGAACCAGCGCGGGTATGGCCTCGCGGTAGGCCCGCGGATCGGCCAGCACCGCTGCCAGCGCGGCGGGCGCGACCGCGACGCGGGTCGCGACCAGCGCCGACGGCGCGCGGCCGGGGACCGGGGTGTCGATGACCGCCAGGTCGGCGCCGCCGAGCGCGAGCAAGGCCCCGTCGATGGCCGCGGTCTCCGCCGGCACGGCGGGCGTCGCGTGCCCGGTGCCGCCCAGCCAGGCTGCCTGCATCACGGCCGCGATCCAGCTGCCGCGGCGGTGGCGTTGCATCAGCTCTTCTTTTTTATCAACATGCCCGACGGCATGCCGGCGCTGCTGGCGGCCTCGATCGGCGTGTGCCCCGATCGCAGCTCTTCGATGTAGCCGTTGAGCTCTTCGAGGACCCTGGGCGGCAGGTCGCCAAAGCGAACCCCGATGTCGCCCGAGCCGTCACCGCCCAGGTGCGCGACCACGCCGGCCAGGTGCACGCGCTTGCCGTTCGGCAAGGTGAGGATGATGTCGATGGGGATGCCGACCCGCCCGTTCGGACCGAGGGAGATGCGCATGCCGCCCTGCGAGACGTTGACGGCGTGCACGTTGCGGAACGCCTGCCAGGAGGGGATCTTGACCTCGACCAGTGACCGGAGCGGGATTCGATCGCTGCCGCGCCGCTCGCGGCCCGTTGGCTGGGCGGCGGGCGCTGCGCTCGAGTCTTTCGGCGAGTCGTCCGATGGCATCATCCGCATTCCCCCACGCCCACTGGCAACGTAGCGGTGTTAATCAGGGAAATTATCGCATAACGCGTGCGCCCGAAACGCGCTATCGTCCGCCGCACCGAAAGGGGGCCCCATGAAACGATCCGCATCGATGTTGGCCATGGCCATGCTGATGGCCGCAGCGCCCGCGTACGCCGCCAAGAAACTCAAGGTGCCGATGAGCTTCGTCACCGCGGAGGGTGTGGGAAAGTCGGCGGGGACGATCACCGTCTCGGAGGGTAAGGACGGCGTGACGCTGATGACCGACCTCAAGGGATTGCCGCCGGGCGAGCACGGGTTTCACCTGCACGAGAAGGCCAGCTGCACCCCGGGTGAGAAGGACGGCAAGATGATGGCGGCCGGAAGCGCCGGCGCCCATTTCGACCCCGACAACACCAAGGCGCACAAGGGCCCGGGTGGCGGCGGCCACAAGGGTGACCTGCCCAAGATCGAGGTCTCGGACAAGGGCGTCGCCAAAGGCAAGCTGGAGGTCGCCGGGCTCAAGCTCGACGACGTGGCGGGCAAGACGCTGATCATCCACGCCGGCGGCGACAACTACTCGGATACGCCCAAGCCCCACGGCGGCGGCGGCGACCGCATGGCGTGCGGCGTGGTCCCGGCGAAGTAGCGGGAGGACGGGGGACCGGCTGACCGGGCGGGGGCCGGCGTTGCAAGGCTTGCCCCCTCCCTGACCCTCCCCCGCGGCGGACCGCGGGAGAGGGAAGGGGACGAGTTGCGCGGCCGGCCTCGCCTTGGGTTACTACGCCGCCGCGCTCGGGGCGGGCGCTTCCTTGGCGGGGCGGGTAAAGCCGAAGGACTCGGCCTTGGCCCAGGCGGCTTCCTTCATCTTCTCGACGATGATCGGCTTCTGCTCGACCCACTCCTCGCGCGCTTGCTCGAAGAGCACCGGCGAGCGCTCCATCGTGCGCTTGCGCAGGGTGTTCAGCGTCGCCGGCAGCGCGCGCGCCGCCGCCACCGCCCGCTTGAGCAGCTGCTTGGCCTGCAGCACGCGGATCTCGCGCTCGCTCTTGCCGATGAGCGGCGCCATCTCGACCAGTCGGTCGGCCGCCGTGCCGGCCGCCGCGTGCGGCGACCGGTGCAGGCCGGAGGCCAGCTCGGGGTGGCTGTCGAAGAAGGCGCGCACCTTGCCGGCGTCCAGGCCCAGGCTGCCGAGCAGCTCGGCGTACTCCTTCTGCGCCGCCAGCCGCGCCTTGAAGAGGAACATCTGCACGCGGCTCTGCACGTTGACCTTGCCGTCGCCCGAGGTCTCGATCGCGCAGAAGATGCTCTGCGGGTAGAGGCTGGTGATCATGCTCTGCACGCCGTCGGAGACGCCCGAAGACGGCATGCATCCGAACGGCTTCACCGACAGCGTCATGTGGGCCTTCTTGTGCAGCACGTTCAGGATGAACTTGCCCACCTCCATGTGCCCTTCGCCGCCGCGGATGTTGTTGTTGTAGTACTTGTGAGCGGTCTCGGCGATCTCGTCCATCTCGGGCAGGTGATAGCCGCGGTAGCCGATCGCGGCGCCGAAGATGTGAAACACGGCCCGGATCGCCAGGTCGGCCACGAACAGGCCGGCCAGCTTCTTGCCGATCTTGACCTCCTTGAGGCCCTTCTTGGCGCTGTCGGCGCCGCGCAGCTCGGCGCGCAGCTTGGTGTCGTAGCGCCCCTCCCAGAGCATGAACAGCAGCCAGTTGGTGACGAACTGGATGTCACACTCGGCGCCCTCCGACTCCAGGAAGCGCTGCAGCTGGTAGTTGCCGTCGCCCTCGGTGGTCATG
>DASRQZ010000133.1:0-4033 GCA_035696125.1 Polyangia bacterium | reverse complement strand
CGATCACGATCACGATCAGGACGCTGATAGCGCAGCTCGCGTCGCACAAACCCCCGTGGCCGCGATCGCAAACGTGATCGTGGCCGCCCCCCTGATCGTAGACGTGCACGTGCACGGGAACGCCACCGTGGTCGTGGTCGGCTTTTCTCCCTCTCCCTCCCTCTCTCCCTCTCGGGACAGCAACCGCCGCCGGCCTGCCGCCGATATCCCGCATCATGCTCAGCTTTCAGAAGCTCGACGTGTACCTGCGGGCGATTGAATTTCTGGCGTTCGTTCATCAGCTTCTCGCGCAAGTGCCCAAAGGCAACGCGGATCTCGCCGACCAACTCCGCCGATCAGCCCAGTCCACTCCGCAGAACATCGCCGAAGGCGCGGGCCGGATGAGCAGGCCCGACAAGGCCCGGCACTACACCATCGCAAGAGGCTCGGCGATGGAATCGGCGGCGCATCTCGACGTGATGAAGGTTGGCGGTCTGCTCGACGAGCCAAAATATACCCAAGGAATCGAGCTGTTGGAGCGAGTCGTCGCGATGCTGACCAAGATGATCGATCCTTGATGTGATGTGCACCCTGACCCCTGTCGATCAGGGCCACGGTAGCGTGGCCGTGCACGTGCACGGCAACGATCAGGGGGGCGGCCACGATCACGATCACGATCAGGGCAACGATCACGCGTTGTGATGGCTCGGTCGCGGGAATCATGGGCTTTTTTTGCCCTGGCGCGGGCAAAGATGGTAGTTTGCCTTTCCGCTAATCCGACTCCGCGATGCAGATACACCTGGCAAAAAGCGACATCACCGCGATGCCAGTCGACGCGGTGGTGAACCCGGCGAACTCTTTGGGGATCATGGGCGGCGGCGTGTCCGCGGCCCTGTCGCGCAAGGGCGGCCCGAGCATCCAGAAAGAGGCCATGTCCCTGGCGCCGATCGCGGTCGGCGCCGCGGTGGTCACCAACGCCGGCCAGCTCTGGGCCAAGCACGTCATTCACGCGCCGACCATGGAGCAGCCGGGAACCAAGGTCGGGGTCGAGAACGTCCGGCGCGCCACCCGGGCCGCCCTGCTGGCGGCGGCACGCCACGGTTTTGAGACCATCGCGCTGCCCGGGATGGGCACCGGCCTTGGCGGAGTCGACCCGGCCGACGCCGCCCGCGCCATCGTCGACGAGCTACGCGCCCACCGCCAGCCCAAGCCCGCGACCGTCTACCTGGTCGACATCGACGACGAGATCCTGCTGTGCCTGGAAGAGGCGCTGCGGCTCGCCGTCGGCTGACATCTCGGCTAGGCTGCCAGCGATGAAGATCCTGGTCACCTGCAAGCGGGTTCCCAACCCCGAGCAGAAGCTGAAGATCGGCGCCGGCAAGATCGACCTTGGCGGCGCCAGCTGGCAGATCAACACCTTCGACGAGTACGCCGTCGAGACCGCCCTGCGCCTGACCGAGAAGGGCAAGGGCGGCGAGCGCTCGGGCGAGGTGGTGGTGGTGTCGATCGGACCCAAGGACGTCACCCAGCAACTGCGCGGCGTGCTGGCCATGGGCGCCGACCGCGCCATCCTGGTCGGCGGCGATGACGGCGCCCTGGACGCCGACGCGGTCGCGCGCATCCTGCAGGCCGTGGTCGCGCGCGAAAAACCCGACCTGGTCGTGCTGGGCAAGCAGACCGTCGACGGCGATTCCAACCAGGTGGGGCAGATCCTGGCCGGGCTGCTGGGCTGGCCGCAGGCCACCTTCCTGGCCAGCATCCGCCTGGCGGCCGACGGCAAGAGCGCCACCGTGACCCGCGAAGTCGACGCCGGCGTCGAGGAAAAGCGCGTGCGCCTGCCCGCGGTGGTCACCGTCGACCTGCGCATCATCGGCAAGAAGGCCGTGCGCAACGAAGCGCTGGCCGGAGCCGACGCCGAGTGGGACGAGACCCAGCGCTACGCCTCGCTGAAGGGGATCATGGCGGCCAAGAAGAAAGAGATCAAAGAGGTCGCGCTCGCCGACCTGGGCGTCGCGCCCTCCCCTTCCCCGCTGATGAAAGTGGTCGCCTACGAAGCGCCCCCGGCGCGCAAGGCCGGCGTCAAAGTCGCATCCGTGGAAGAGCTGGCGCAGAAGCTCCACAACGAAGCCAAGGTGATCTGATGGGATCCGTCGTCGTGTTCTGCGAAGCCGCCGAGAACGGGATCCGCGCCGCGTCGCTGCCGGCCCTGACCGCCGGCGCGCGCCTGGCCGAGCAGCAGAAAGGATCCCTGATCGCCCTGGTGATCGGCTCCGGCATCGGCGCCGCCGCCCAGGACGCCGCCCGCTACGCGCCCAGAGTGCTGGCCTACGACGACCCCAAGCTGGGATCGCCGGCGGGCGCGGGCGCGCCGATGGCCGAGACCTTCGCACCCGTCATGGCCGACGCCGTCAAGCGCGCCGGCGCCACCGCCCTAATCGGCACCGCCACCTCCAGCGGCAAAGACATCCTGCCGCGCGCGGCCGCCCTGCTGGGCGCCGGCATGGTGTCCGACATCATCGCCGTCACCGCCGCCAACCGCTTCCGCCGCCCCGCCTACGCCGGCAACGCCATCGAAGAGGTGGAAGTATCGGGCCCGGTCATCGTCGCCAGCGCCCGTCAGGCCGAGTTCCCACCGGCGCCCCCGGCCGCGAGTGTCGGGTCGGTGGAAAACGTCGCCGTCCCCGCGCTCGACGCGCTCGGCGCCGAGGTGGTGGCGCTGCACGCCACCGTGAGCGCGCGCCCCGATCTCGGTGAAGCCAAGGTCGTGGTCTCGGGCGGCCGCGGCATGAAGGCCGGCGAGAACTTCAAGATCCTCGAGCAGCTCACCGACCTGCTCGGCGGCGCGCTCGGCGCCAGCCGCGCCGCCTGCGACGCCGGCATGGTGCCCAACGACCTACAGGTCGGCCAGACCGGCAAGGTGGTGGCGCCCCAGCTCTACATCGCCGTCGCGATCTCGGGCGCCATCCAGCACCTGGCCGGCATGAAAGGCTCGAAGGTGATCGTCGCGATCAACAAAGATCCCGAGGCCCCGATCTTCCAGGTCGCCGACTACGGCCTGGTGGCGACCTGGGAGGTCGCCATCCCGGCGCTGATCGCCGAAGTGAAGAAGATCAAGGCGGCGGGTTAGGCAGGCGGGGGCAGGAGCGGGAGCGAGAGCGGGAGCGAGGCGACGACCGTGCCATTCGCTCGCTGCCACAGCGCGGGGCGCGTCCACTACGCCGAGCGCGGCGAGGCCCGGTCGGGCCATTGGCCCGTGTTGCTCATCCATGGCGCGGGAGCGTCGGCGGCGATCTGGATGATGGTGATGGCGCGGCTGGGGCCGGTCACGCGCGTGGTGGCGATCGATCTGCCCGGGCATGGGCCGAGCGCGGCGTTCGAGAGCCAGGGCGCGGGCGGGCCTGGGCTCGCCGACTATCGCGACGCCGCCGGCGAGCTGGCGGCGCTGGTGGGGTTGGGGCCGTCGGTGGTGGTGGGACACTCGATGGGCGCGCTGATCGCGATCGAGGCGGCGCTCGCCTGGCCCGACAAGGTGCGGGGGCTGGTGCTGTGCGCTGCAGCGCCACGATTGCCGGTCAGCCGCGAGCTGCTGAAGGTGATCGACCAGGACTACGCGCGGTTTCCAGCGTGGCTGGCGGAGCGCGCGTTGTCGGCATCCGCGAAACCGGCACTGCGCCGCGCGTTCGTCGCGGCGGGCGTGGTGGCGTCGCAGGAGGTGACTCGGGCGGATTTTCAGGCGATCGACGGGGTGGACCTGGGGGCGCGGCTGGCGCAGGTGGGGTGTCCGATGGTGTGGATTGACGGGGCGGATGACGTGATCGTGGGCGAGCGGGGAGCGCGGCCGGGAGAGGTCGAAACGATCGAGGGTGTGGGACACCTGGTGCCCATCGAAGCGCCGGCGGCGGTGGCCCGTGCGGCGATCACGGTCGGCGAGCGTTCCGGAGCGCGCTGATCGAGGCTGGATAGGTGGGCCCCCCGGGTTGCGGGAGGGGGGTGGCTGGCTTATTGTGTGGCCCGTGGAATCATCGCTTGAGTCACCGGGGACCGAGACGGCGGG
>DASRQZ010000132.1:0-23576 GCA_035696125.1 Polyangia bacterium | reverse complement strand
GAGGTCTGCGTCGACACCGCGCTGCCGCCCCGCTTGCTGGCGCGGGCCTTCTCACGCAACGTCCCCTGCCGGAGCTTGACGTCCTTGACCCGCGCCTCGAGCGCCTTGAGCGCGGTCGTCAGCTGGTCGACGTAGACCGACTGCTCCTGCAGCGCCTTCTGGGTCTCGGCCCGCTCGGCCTCCTTCTCGCTCCGGCGCAGCAGGCCCTGGCGCGCCAGGTTGTCGTCGCCGGCGCGCACCGCGGTCGCGGCGCGATCCTCCCAGAGCTTGATCTCGGCGATCAGATCCTCGATGCGCTTGCCGAGGCGCTTCTCCTCCGCCATGCACTGCGCGACCTCGCGGCGCGCCTCGCGCGCGGAATCTTCCATGTCGCGGACCATCTGATCGATCTCCTTGGCCGGATCCTGCATGGAGTCGATCATGTCGTTGACGTTCGACTTGATCATCGTCGAAAGCCTGCCGAGGATTCCCATGCCGGGAAGGTTAGCGTCCCGCGCGGGCCAAGTCGATGTCGATGTCGATGTCGAGCGCCAGCGGCCGGGCCGCGGGCACGCAACGGTCGACGGCTCCGCGCCCCGATGCTACGGTCGGCATATGCGGTTTCGGGATCTGCGCGGCCAGGACCACGCGACGGCCCTGCTCCGGCGCGCCGTCGCGTCCCGCCACGTCCCCCACGCTTACCTGTTCGAGGGGCCCGACGGCGTCGGCAAGCGCGCGGCCGCCTACGGCCTGGCGCTGGCGCTGACCTGCGCGGTCGAGCCCGGCGAAGGCTGCGGGACCTGCGAATCCTGCCGGCGCGTCGACGCCGGGCTGCACCCCGACGTGCCGATCTTCGCCGCCGAGACCGCGCAGATCGTGATCGAGCAGGCCCAGGTCATCGTCGCCATGGCGGCCACGCGCCCGCACGAGGCGCCCGCGCGCGTGATCATCATCGACGACGCCGATCGTCTGAACGTCAACGCAGGCAATTGCCTGCTCAAGACGCTGGAGGAGCCGTCGGCAGGCACGCACCTGGTGCTGGTGACCAGCGCGCCGGATCGGATCCTGCCGACCATCCGCTCGCGCGTGCAGCGCGTCCGATTTCGCGCGCTGCCGGCCGAGGCGCTGGTGGCGCTGCTGACCAGCACGCGCGGCATCGACGCGCGCCGGGCCGCGGTCGCCGCCGCGCTGGCCGACGGCTCGGTGACGCGCGCGCTGCGCGCCGTGGGCACCGAGGACGATGCGCTGTGGGGCGCCGTCACGTCGCTGCAAGAGGCCGCGGGCGCGCACGCGGGCGTGGGCGCGATCTTCGACGCGGCCGCGGCGGTCGCCGGCGACAAGGAGATCAAGCAGGGCCTGCCGCCGATCCTGTCGCTGCTGGGACGGCTGTATCGGGACGCCCTGGTGACCGCCGCCGGCGCGCCCGAGCTGGCGCTGTTCCGCGACGCCGCCGAGCCGATGGCGGCGGCCGGTCCGCGTCCCCTGGTGCGCGCGCTGGCGGCCGTGGTGGAGGCTGACGCCGCGATCGCCGCCAACATGAACGCGCTGGTCGCCGTCGAACGGTTGCTGCTGGAGCTGCGTCGCGCAGGCGGCGTGCCGGGACCGGCGGCGCCATGACCGAGGACGGCGAGCGCGAGGACCCAGGAAACGCAGCGGACGGAGGGGCAGCCGCCGGACGTCCGGTCAACTCGGCGGGCGTCAAGCTACACCCCACCGGACGCACCTACGAGGTCGACGCCGGACCGCTGGCCCTGCGCCGCGGGCAGCAGGTCATGATCCAGGGCGAGCACGGCCCCGAGATCGGCACCGTGGCCGTGCCCAGCGCGCTGCGCCCGGCCGCGGGCCGGCTGCCGCGGGTCGTGCGCATCGCCGACCAGCGCGACCTGGAGCGGCTGGACGCCAACCGGCGGCGCGCCACCGAGGCGCTGGCCTTCGGGCGCGAGCGGGTGCGCGCGCGCAAGCTGCCGGTGAAGATGTTCCGCGCCGAGCTGCACCCCAACGGCAAGGCGACCTTCTACTTTGCGTCGGAGAACCGCATCGACTTCCGCGAGCTGGTGCGTGATCTGTCGAACGAGCTGCGGCTGCGCGTCGAGCTGCGCCAGGTCGGCGTGCGCGACGAGGCCAAGATGGTGGGCGGCATCGGGTCGTGCGGCCGCGAGCTCTGTTGCACCACCTTCTTGCCGCGCTTTGCCCCGGTCTCGATCAAGATGGCCAAGCACCAGAACCTGGTCCTGAACCCGACCAAGGTCTCCGGACAGTGCGGGCGCCTCAAGTGCTGCCTGGTCTACGAAGAAGCGAACTATGTCGAGGCGTCCAAGCTCCTGCCCAAGGTCGGCAAGCGGGTGAGCACACCCGAAGGCGAGGGGCGGGTCGGCGACCTGGACGTGCTACACGGGCGCGTGCGGGTTTACTTCCAGGATCAGCCCCCGCAGGTGTTCTCGGCCGACCAGGTGCGCGCGCTGGCGCCGCCCGCTGGCGCCCACGCCCCGTCGTCCGAGCCCGATCCAGGTGACGAGCCTCCGCCTGGCGTACCCCACGACTGAGGCGGGCGCGCGCCCGATCAGTGACCAGGATCGCGGCCAGACCGCTTCTCGTCGGCGCTGAAACTTGACGATTTTTCGCAACGCCGTAGCTTACGTAAACCATGATGCGAATATCCTTTTCCCTCGGGTCGTCCCTGGCGCTGGCGGGTGCTCTGGCTCTCGGCGCATGTAGCAGCAGCAACGGAAATCCGGTGGACTCCGGCGTGGACACAACGGCGCCGATGGACACCTCGACCGCGATCAACGTCTCGATTGCGGGCATCGCGGCGCCGCATCCGATCACCACGCTGGTCGGCATGAACCCGCTGACGGACTTCGCTCAGCTGCTGGTCGCGGTCGTCGATCCCATGGTGGTGATCGCGACGCCGACGGCGCCGCCGCTGGCCGGCGGCGCGCTCGACACCTCGCCCGCCAATTGCACCAGCGGATGCGCCTGGGGCTTCCCCAGCGTCGACATCAGCAAGATCCAGCTGGGCCTGGTCGGGATCGTCGACGACGCGCGCACGGCCGACAAGCTCTGGGTCAAGACCGGCACCGGAGCGGGCTCGGCGGCCTTCATCACGATGGAAAAAGCCAGCATGGCCCCGATCACCGGCATCCGGCTGTTCGCCGTCAGCAAGGCCACCGAGGCCGGGCTCGCGACGTTCGCGGGCACCTACGGCCCCGACAGCACGGTGGCGCCCGGCGTCCTGGAGAGCCGCGGCTTCATGCTGGCCACCGTGGTCGACAAGCTGAGCGTAGGCGCCGGCCCGGTTGCGGGCGCGATGATCACGACCAGCGATACCCGCACCCATATCATCTACCCGAACGCCGCCTTCAACGGCCTCAGCACGACCGGCACCGCCGCGCACGGCACGGTCCTGGTGGTCCCGAAGTCAGCAACGCCGACCTCGATCGTGGCCACCTGGACGATCACCCCGCCGACCGGCGATACCCACGTCTGGCCCAGTTTCACCGCCGGCACCTCGCCGGGCACCGCGTTCGCGCTGCTCTTCCCCGCCAACGAGTAGGCCCGCGCTACGAACAGCGCGCCGGATCGACTATGCTGGCGCGTCACGCATGCCTCCGTTCTACGTCACGACCCCGATCTACTACGTCAACTCCGTCCCCCACCTGGGCACCTTCTACACCACGGTGGTGGCGGATGCGCTGGCGCGCTACCACCGCGCGCGCGGCGACCGTACCTTCTTCCTCACCGGGCTGGACGAGCACGGCCTCAAGATCCAGCGCATGGCCGCCGAGCGCGGCCTGAGCGGGCAGGCCTACACCGACGAGATCGCCGCCAAGTTCCAGGACACCTGGCGGCGCGTGGAGATCAGCAACGACGACTTCATCCGCACCACCCAGGAACGCCACAAGCAGTCGGTGGAGGAGATCTGGCGCCGCCTGCAGGCCAGCGGTGACATCGAGCCCCGGGAGTACGAGGGTCTGTACTGCGTCGGCTGCGAGGAGTTCAAGGGCGACGATGAGGTGATCGAGGAAGCCGGCGAGAAGATCTGCCCGATCCATCGCAGGCCGGTCGAGCGGGTCAAGGAGAAGAACTACTTCTTCAACCTGCCCCGCTATCAGGACTACCTGCTGGAGCTGTACCGGACGCCGGGCTTCATCCGCCCCGAATCGCGCCGCAACGAGGTCGAGTCGTTCGTGCGCGGCGGGCTGCGGCCGATCTCGGCCTCGCGCATCAAGTCGGCGGTCAGCTGGGGCATCCCGGTCCCGGGCGATCCCGGGCATGTGGTCTACGTCTGGATCGACGCGCTCATCAACTACGTCACCGCCCTGGGCGGACCGGCGGCGATCGAGCGCGGCCAGGGCAATGGCGTGCTGTGGCCCGCGGCCCACCACCTGATCGCCAAGGACATCCTGCGCTTTCACTCGGTGTACTGGCCGGCGATGCTGAAGTCGGCGGGCCTGCCGCCGCCCCAGGGCATCTTCTGCCACGGCTACCTGACGGTGAAGGGACAGAAGATCGCCAAGTCGATCCCGGCCACCCGCGTCGACCCGCTGGCGATCGTCGACGCGCTGGGCGACACCTTCGTCGATTCGCTGCGCTACTTCGTGCTGCGCGAGTACACCCTGGGCGGCGACGGCGACTTCACCTACGGGGCGCTGTTCCAGCGCCACGAGGCGGATCTGGGCAACGACCTCGGCAACCTCCTCAACCGCACGGTGTCGATGGCCCAGCGTTACCTGGGTGGCAAACTCGAACCCTCCCCCGATGCCGATTCAGGATTCGCGAGCGGGGTCCGCAACGAGGTCGAGCTCGCGTGGGGGGACTTTCAGCCTTCGCGGGCGCTGGAATCGATCTGGAAGCTGGTGCGAAGCTACAACCAGGCCATCGAGCAATCGAAGCCCTGGGCCCTGGCCAAGGATCCCGGCAAGCGACCCGAGCTGATCCAGGTGCTGAGTCGGTGCTGCGAGGCCCTGCGCTGGTCGGCGCTCATGGTGGCGCCGGCCATGCCCAGAGCCGCCAAGGAAATCCTCAGCCAGCTCGGACGCGAAGGCGACGAGGGAAGCTGGCCGGTCACCTGGGGTTGGCCCGGCGGTGTCCTCAAGAGCCCGACGCCCTTGTTCCCGCGCATCGAACCGGAACAGCAAGGAGCGCTGGTGGCACGCTGGACCTCGCCCGACGCCGCGGCGGCGGCAGCCACGGCATCGCCCGCCGAGAAGGCGCCCGCGCCAGCGCCGTCCGCCCCGACCGAGATCGCCATGGACGACTTCGCCAGGATCGATCTGCGCGCCGCCAAGGTGGTCGCCTGCGAGAAGATCCCCAAGGCCGACAAGCTGCTCAAGCTCACGCTCGACGTCGGTGGCGAGCCGCGCACGGTGGTGTCGGGCATCGCAGGCGCGTACCAGCCCGAGCAACTGCTGGGCCGCACCGTGATCTATCTCGCCAACCTCAAGCCGGCCAGGATCCGCGGCGTGCTCTCGCAAGGCATGATCCTGGCCGCCGGCGACGCCGAGGTGCTGGCGCTGTCGGCGCTGGATCGCGACACCCCGCCCGGCACCCGCGTGCGCTGACCGCGCCGCGCCTCCGCGTCACGAGCACTGCCACTGGCTCCCGTCGCAGTAGCAGAGCCCGCCGTCGTAAGTGCAGCTCAGCGCAGAGCTACAGGGAGCTCCGGCGACGGGGCGGCTGGTCGGACAGGTCGAGGTGCAGTGCCAGGCATTGAATCCGGCGCAGGTGCACGTCTGCTCACCGAATGTGCATTCGGTAGCGGGGAACAGGGGCACGCAGCTGCTGCCCTCCACGGGAAGGGACGCCGGACAGGAGCAGCCCCACCGGCCAGCGCTGCAGGCGCAGAATTGATCCGAGTCCGGGTAGGCGCAAGCGTTGGTCCCGTAGCACGAGAACCACTGTGTTCCGAACGCGGACGCGGGGCACCCGAGGTCGGAGACGCAGGACCAGCCGCTGCTGGAGCATTCGCAAGTGGCGTTGCCGTAGGCGCAGCTGAACGAGGCGTTGCCGCAGGCCGCGCCGTCATCGGGGCGGGACGCCGGACACACGCCACACCCCCACTGACTACCGGGAGCGCGATCGCGATCGCAGGAGCAGCTGACGCTGCCGTAGGCGCATCGATGCGCCACGCCCTGTCCGTTCACGGTGGCGGTCACCGCGCAATCAGTGCCGATCGCGGGCTGCCCGGCGGGGCAGGCGAGACACTGCCAGCTGCCGCCGGTACACAGACAAGTCTGCGTCGGATACAGGCAATTCTGATGCTCGACCAGGCATCCGCCGCTGGGCGGGCTGACCGGACAGATCACCGGCGCGCCTTGAATGTAGGTGCCGGCGTCGAAGCGTGGCCCGTCGGCTCTGGCATCGGGGGAGGGCGAGCCACCAGCATCGACCGGGTCGGCGCCCAGGCAGCCCGCGATCCAGTCGTGCAAGATCTGCCCGTCGCTGTCGCTGACGCGCGGTAGACTCGGAACGCCATCGCCGAACTGGGGCGGCATATCCTTGCGGATAACCGCGCGAATGTAGACCGCCGAATTGGCCGGGTCACCGGGAAGAACAAAATGGATTGGGAGTACGTCCTCTCTTGTCCAAGTGGCCATGACCATCTTCTGCAAATCCATCACGAAGTCCCACGGCGGCAGTCCATGCGCGGTGTTGGGGTGACCGTGGCATTTGCCGCAGTTCTTCCAGAGAATCCGGGTGGCGTCCCGGCAGGTCTGGTCGCAAGCCGGGGGATGGTCGGCAAAGCAAACGCTGGCCCCCGCCGGCACCGGATCGGGATCCACCTCGGCGGCGCTGGCATCGCGGTGATCGGAGCTGCTGATCCCGAACAGCCCGCGCCCGCACCCCGCCGCCGGCAACCCGACGGCAAGCAGTGCCATCGCCACCAGCTGGTAACGCCATCGCCCCATCATCGTTGTGGTCGTCATGCCGAATAAACCCCGGCGCCTCGCGTCCCGTGCAAAAAACCGTCAGAAGCCACGAGACGCCCCGACCCAGAATGCCGGCAGCACGCTGGCCACGAAGCGGTCGTCGCGACGCAACAGCGCGACGGGCACCTGCACCGTCGCGTCCAGCGCGACGTGGCGGCTGATCCGGGTCTGGATCGTCAGGGTGGGGCTGGCCCAGGCCAGGCCGCTCCAGTAGAGGGTGCCGTCGTCCGCTTTCTGCAGCGCCGCGCCCGCGCCGACGCCGATGCCCGCGCCCGGGCGCACCGGACCAATGCCCTCGGCCCACCACATCGGCAATGCCTCGGCGGCGACCCGGTTCTCGCGCGTGCTGGCCGCGCGGCCGGTGCCCAGCATCAGCGCGCCGGTGAGCTGAAAGTCGGCGTCGCGCCGCTCGACAGCGACGCGCAGCGTGCCCAGCCAGACGTCGCCCAGGTCGCCGCTGGCGCCCGCGGCCAGGCCCGCCGCCGCCGACAGGGCCCAGGGATCGGCCGCGGCGCGCGGCGCTGGCGCGGGCGGGCGCGCCGACAGCGTCGCCGCCGGCTCTCCCTCTGCATGGTCATCGGCGCCCTTGCGGGCGACGGCGCCGGCCAGCGCGCGCGCGGGCAGGATCTCCTCCATCGCCACGCGTCGCTCCTGGCCCTGGGCCACCGCCAGCCGCGCGGTGAAAGTCTGGCTTCCGCGCCAGGCGCGCAGCTGGTATTCGCCGGCCGGGACCGCGATCCGGTGCGCCGAGCGCGGGCCGAGCTCGGCCAGGACCTGTTGCCCCGCGGTCGCCAGCAGCAAGAGGCGATCGAACGCGGCCGGCAGATCCAGCGTCGCCGACGGATGGCGCAGCTCGGTCAGCACCAGGTCACCGCGACCGGCCAGCTGATAGTCGTAGGCTGGATGCTGCGGGCCGACGACCGTGTCGGAGGTGGCGCGCAAGGTGCGCGCGAACGCGTATTGATAGGCCTCGGCCAGCGTCACCAGCCCGTCGCCGGACAGGTCCGCGGCGCCGCGCAGCCCCGAGATGAAGTGATGCGAGAAGAACGAAGCTCCGATCTCCGCCGACTCCAGCGCCACCTCGTCGGCCGCGCTGGAGGCGATGAAGGCCTCGCCGGTGCTGCCCAGGTCGTCGGCGAGGCGGATGTCGAACGGCTGGCCCAGCGTGCCGCCCTTGCGCGCCAGCAGCGCGCCGCTGCGGCAGCTGTCGACGATCACCAGGCGCACGTCCGCGCCGCTGGCGCCCAGGCGGCGGCGCAGCTCCGCGAACGGCATGGCCTCGCGGCCGAGCTCCAGCACCAGCCCGTCGGAGTGGCCGGAGTAATAGAACAGCAAGATGGCCTGGCCGTGATGGCCGGCGTGCCAGTCGGCGATGTGCCCCTCGGCCGCGTCCAGCGCGGCCCGCACCTCGGCGAGCCGCGGCGCGCGCAGCAAGATCAGATCGGACGAAGCCAGGCCACCGATCTCACCCAGCACTGCCGACAACTTCTGCGCGTCTTGCTCGGCGAAGCGCAGCGCCGCGTGCGAGGCGTCGCCCTGATTGCTCCCCACGACGATCGCGATGCGCCGGATCTCGGCGCGCGCGGGCGGCGCCGCGCCGGTCGCCAGCAGCGCCGCCGCCGCCGCCGCGGCCAGCGTCCGCAGGTTCATCGCGGCACCTCCTTCTCGAACAGCAAGGTCGCCTGCCGGGTCCCGGGCAACGGCAGTTGCCGCGCGGACCGGATCGCCGAGGAACCACCGGCGGCGATGCCCGACAGCAACCCGCGCAGCACCCGCGCGGCGACCGGGCGCTCGCTGAAGATCGCGAACAACCGCTCGGGGCCGGGCGCGCGATCCAGCACGATGCTGCCCGCGACCGGCACCGCGAGCGCGCCGTCGACGGCGGCGCTTTCCTCACCGTGAAAGGGAAAGTACACGCTGACCTGCCCGGCCCCGTCCACGGACGCGATCAGAGCATAGGGCAACCCCGACGGGTAGAGCACAAATCGCAAGGCGTCGCCGGGGGCCAGCCGCTGGCCGCTGGCGACCCGCGCCACGCTGGTCGGGTCGCTGCCACCGGACGGCTCCCGGTGCTGCAGCGCGAACACCTGCATCAGATCGTCCCCCTTGATGGCGATCGTCGTCGGTTTCGCCACCAGTCCCTGGGTGCCCGCGGGCTGACCGTCGAATCGGTGGGTCAGCACCAGGATCCCGGCGGCCAGTGCCGGCAAGGCGATGGCAACTCCCCACAGGCGCGCGTGCAAGGGGCGGCCGCGCGCCTCGATCAGCGGCAGGGTCCGGGGCAGCACCGCGACGCGGAACTCCGCCACCGCGGCCTGGTGCTCGGATCGGCGCACCGTGCAGCGCGCGCAGCGGCCGGCGTGGGCGTCGATGCGCTGGCGATCCCCGGGTGCCAGGTCGGCCAGGGTCAACCGGTCCAGGTCCAGGGTGGTGAGGTGACGGTCGGTCTCCGCTGCGATCATGCCGCGCTCCTTCGAATGAACTTCCGCGCATTGGCGAGAAACAGGGCCAGCCGGGTGGCGACGGTGCGCCGCGAGATGCCCAGGATGGCGGCGATCTCCTCCTGCTCGAACCCGTCGATGTGGTAAAGCCAGGCCGCGACGCGGATCTTGCTCGGGGCGCGATCGATCAAACGCCACATCAGGTCCCGATCGCCCAGGCGCGCCTCCGCGCTGGCGATCTCCTGGCCTACCTCGGGCAACTCGGCCCGCGGTTGGGGGCGCGCGCGCTGGTCGCGCAGGTGATTGAGGCAGTAGTTGGTGGCGACGCGATAGATCCAGTACAGCCCCTCGCGGGCGCTGGGCACGCGATCCAGGTGGCGGTGGACCCGCAGGAAGGTCTCCTGGGTCGCATCCTCGGCCGCGCTGGCGTCGGACAGCAACATGCGGCAGCGCGCGTAGATCGCCGGCCCGTAGCTGCGGTATAGGTCGGTCAATCGGTCGCTGCGCACCGCTTGCACACCTGCCCTGGGAGCAAAACCCGCGCGCCGCACCAGCGGTGCAAAAAAAGTCACCGGAAGGCGCCTTGACATTCGCCTTGCACATTTCGAGCCGACAGAATCTTTTCCCTTGCCACACCCGGGCCGTCGACGTAATGACGGCGCATGGCAAGCGCGACTCCTCAGATCCCGGCCGGCGGCGAAGGTATCAAAGTACACGGCGATGGCCGGCTGGAGGTTCCCGACCAGCCGATCATCCCTTTCATCGAAGGAGACGGGACCGGCCCCGACATCTGGCGGGCCTCGGTGCGGGTGCTGGACGCCGCGGTGGCCACGGAGTTCGGGGGCAAGAAGAAGATCGCCTGGGCCGAGGTCTACGCCGGTGAGAAGTCCAAGAAACTCTTCGACACCTGGCTTCCCGACGAGACCCTGGCCGCCTTCAAGAAGTACTACGTGGGCATCAAGGGCCCCCTGACCACGCCGGTCGGCGGGGGCATCCGCTCGCTCAACGTCGCCATTCGCCAGATGCTGGATCTCTACGTCTGCCTGCGCCCGGTGCGTTACTTCACCGGCGTCCCCTCGCCGGTCAAGCGCCCGGAGAAGGTGGACATGGTGATCTTCCGCGAGAACACCGAGGATATCTACGCCGGCATCGAGTGGGCCGCCGAGTCGCCCGAGGCCAGGAAGGTCATCGCCTTTCTGCAGAACGAGATGGGGGTCAAGAAGATCCGCTTCCCCGAGACATCTGGCATTGGCATCAAACCGGTGTCGCGCGAGGGCAGCGAGCGCTTGATCCGCGGCGCGCTGGATTACGCCATCAAGCACGGGCGCAAGAGCGTCACCCTGGTGCACAAGGGCAATATCATGAAGTTCACCGAGGGGGCATTCCGCGACTGGGGCTACGCCCTGGTCAAGCGCGAGTACGCGGGCCGCGCGGTCGGCTGGGACGACTGCGGGGGCAAGCCGCCGGCCGGGCAGGTGCTGGTCAAGGATTCAATCGCCGATATCACCCTGCAGCAAGTTTTGACCCGCCCCGACGAATTCGACATCGTGGCCACCCTGAACCTGAACGGCGACTATCTGTCGGACGCGCTGGCGGCCCAGGTGGGCGGCATCGGCATCGCCCCGGGCGGCAACATCAACTACGCCACCGGCCACGCCGTGTTCGAGGCGACCCACGGCACGGCGCCGAAGTACGCCGACCTTGACAAGGTGAACCCGGGCTCGGTGATCCTGTCGGGGGTGATGCTGCTCGAGCACCTGGGCTGGACCGGCGCGGCCAACCGGATCGTGTCGGGGCTGGAGAAGACCATCGCCCAGAAGACCGTGACTTACGATTTCGCGCGTCTCATGGAGGGGGCGACCGAGGTATCCTGCTCCGCCTTCGGCGACGCAATCATCCGCAACCTCTAGACCTGGTTTTTTCAAGGAGTCCTCGACATGCCCCGCAGGAACAAGATCGCTCTCATTGGCGCCGGGAACATCGGTGGCGAGCTGGCCGCGCTGGCGGCGCGGCGCGAGCTCGGCGACGTCGTGCTGTTCGACATCCCGGACAAGCTCGGGGTCGCGCAGGGCAAGGCGCTGGACCTGGAGCAGAACGGGGCCGTGCTGGGCAGCGACGCCCGCATCACCGGTACGTCGAGCTGGGACGATGTCGCCGGCGCTGACGTGGTGATCATCACCGCCGGCGTGCCGCGCAAGCCGGGCATGTCGCGCGACGATCTTCTTTCGATCAACCTCAAGATCATCCGCGGTGTCGCGGAAAACTTGAAGAGCAAGGCGCCGGGCGCGTTCGTCATCGTCATCTCCAACCCGCTCGACGCCATGGTCTACGAGCTGAAGAAGGTGACCGGCTTTCCGCGTGAGAAGGTGGTCGGCATGGCCGGCGTGCTCGACGCCACGCGTTTCCAGCTGTTCCTGGCGCGCGAGGCCGGGGTGTCGGTCAAGGACGTCCGCGCGATGGTGCTGGGCGGCCACGGCGACACCATGGTGCCGGTCACCGGCTATTGCACGATCTACGGCATCCCGGTGGCGCAGCTGATCCCCGCCGACAAGCTGAAGGCGATCGTCGAGCGCACCCGCGGCGGCGGCGGTGAGATCGTCAAGCTGATGGGCACCAGCGCCTACTACGCGCCGGCGACCGCGGGCATCCTCATGGCCGAGTCCTACCTCAAGGATCAGAAGCGCCTGGTGCCGGCGGCCGCCTACCTGGACGGCGAGTACGGATACAAGGACCTGTACATGGGCGTGCCGGTGGTGATCGGCGCGGGTGGCATCGAGAAGATCGTCGACATCCAGCTCACCGCCGACGAAAAGGCGATGCTGGACAAGTCGGCCGCGGCAGTGCGCGAGCTCATCGAAGCCTCGAAGAAGCTGTAGGCCTTCGAATGAAAATTCACGAGTACCAGGCCAAGGAGATCCTCAAGAAGTTCGGTGTGCCGGTGCCCAAGGGCAGGCCGGTGCTGACCTTCAACTCGGCGGAGGCGGCGGCCAAGGAGCTGATCGCCGAGACCGAGACCGAATTCGTGGTGGTCAAGGCGCAGATCCACGCGGGCGGCCGCGGCAAGGGCGGCGGCGTCAAGGTGGTGAAGGGAGCCGCGGCGGCGCGCGATGCCGCGCGCAAGATCCTGGGCATGAACCTCGTCACCCATCAGACCGGCCCGCAGGGGCAGCTGGTCAAGCGCCTGCTGATCGAGCAGGCGGTCGATATCGCGCGCGAGCTGTACCTGGGCATCGTGGTCGACCGCGGCGCCGGGCGGGTCACGGTGATGGCGTCGTCGGAGGGCGGCATGGAGATCGAGGAGGTCGCCGCCAGGTCGCCGGAGAAGATCCTGCGCGAGGTCGTCGACCCGGTGATCGGGCTGGCGGCCTACCAGGCGCGCGATCTGGCCTACGGGCTGGGCCTGCACGGCCACGCCGCCAAGAACGCGACCGAGATGCTGGGCCAGCTGTACAGGGCCTTCATCGAGATCGACGCCTCGCTGCTGGAGATCAACCCGCTGGTGGTGCAGACCGACGGGCGGGTGCTGGCGCTCGACGCCAAGCTGACCTTCGACGACAACGCGCTTTACCGCCAGAAGGAGTACGAGGCGCTGCGCGACATCGACGAGGAGGACCCCGCGGAGAGCGAGGCCAAGCGCTACGACCTCAGCTTCATCAAGCTGGAGGGCAGCATCGGCTGCATGGTCAACGGCGCCGGCCTGGCCATGGGCACCATGGACATCATCAAGCACTTCGGCGGCGAGCCGGCGAATTTTCTCGATGTGGGCGGCAGCGCCACCGCCGAGAAGGTGACCGCGGCGTTCAAAATTATCACCGCCGACCCGAACGTGAAGGGGATCTTCGTGAACATCTTTGGCGGCATCATGAAGTGCGACACGATCGCGACCGGGGTCATCGGCGCGGTCAAGGAGGTCGGGCTCAAGGTGCCGCTGGTGGTGCGCCTCGAGGGCACCAACGTCGAGCTGGGCAGAAAGATGCTGGCCGAGTCGGGGCTGGCGGTCACCACCGCCACCGACATGGCCGACGGCGCGCAGAAGATCGTGGCGCTGGCCAAGGGCGGGGGCAAGTAGTCATGGCCATCCTCGTCGGCAAGCAGACCAGATTGATCGTGCAGGGCATCACCGGCGGCGCCGGGACCTTCCACGCCAAGCAGATGCGCGAGTACGGCACCAACGTCGTCGGCGGCGTCACCCCCGGCAAGGGCGGCCTGGTGCACGAGGGCTTCACGGTCTTCGACACCGTCCAGCAGGCGGTGGCCAGGACCGGCGCCAACGCGACCGTCATCTACGTGCCGCCGCCGGGCGCCGCGGACGCGATCCTGGAAGCGGCGGGCGCCGGCATCGAGGTGGTGGTGTGTATCACCGAGGGCATCCCGACCCTGGACATGGTCAAGGTCCGGCGCGCCCTGGGCCCCAACGCCAGCTCGGCGGTCAAGCTGATCGGCCCCAACTGCCCCGGCATCATCACGCCGGGCGAGTGCAAGATCGGCATCATGCCCGGCTACATCCACAAGCCGGGCTCGGTCGGGGTGGTGTCACGCTCGGGCACGCTCACTTATGAAGCTGCCCACCAGTTAACGGCGCTGGGCCTGGGACAGTCGACGGCCATCGGCATCGGCGGCGACCCGGTCAAGGGGCTGGATTTCGTCGACGCGCTGGCGCTGTTCGAGCGCGATCCACAGACCAGGGCGGTGCTGATGATCGGCGAGATCGGCGGCACCTCGGAGGAGGAAGCGGCGCGCTTCGTGAAAGACAACATGAAGAAGCCAGTGGCGGCCTTCATCGCGGGGCAGACCGCGCCGCCCGGCAAGCGCATGGGTCACGCGGGCGCGATCATCAGCGGCGGCAAAGGCACCGCGACCGAGAAGATCGCCGCCCTGCGCGACGCCGGCATCGCCGTGGCGCCGACGCCGGCCGACCTGGGCAAGACCATCGCTGCGTTCGTGTCCTAGTCCCCTGGAAAGGTGAATTCTTCCAAATCTCGCCGGTCCTCTTCGTCCCTGGCTGCGTTGCTCGTCGGTTAAATATGTTCAATATTCGCCCTCCTCGCGCCTTGCCAGGAACGAAGATGCCTCAGCGACATTTGGAAGCCTTCACCTTTCCAGGGGACTAGCGAGCGAGCATTCGCACCGTACGCACGTAAAGGGAGAACCCACACATGGCACTCGAGAGAACGTTTGGAATCGTCAAGCCCGACGCCGTCGCCGCGGGCGCGATCGGCGGCGTCGTCGACATGATCGAGAAGTTCGGCCTGAAGCTGATCGGGCTGCGCCTGACCAGGCTCAGCGGCCCCCAGGCCGAGGCCTTCTACGCCGTGCACAAGTCGCGGCCTTTCTTCCGGGATCTGGTCACGTTCATGACCTCGGGGCCGGTCGCGGTCATGGCGATCGAGGGCGAGAACGCCATCGCGCGTTACCGCGAGATCATGGGGCCCACCGACTCCAAGAAGGCGCCGGCCGGGACGATTCGTGAAAAGTACGGCACCGACATCGAGAAGAACGCCGTGCACGGCAGCGACGCGGCCGACACCGCCAAGGCCGAGATCAGCTTCTTCTTTACCGGCGCCGAGCTGGCCTCGTGACCGGCTGACGGGCGCGTCGTCGGTGAGCAGCCGCCGGTCGCTCTGGCCACGGCATCTGGTCTGGGCGGTGGTGCTGGCGCCCTGGAGCATGTTGCTGCCGGGCGCGCGCGGGCAAGTCGCCTGGCATTTTACCGACGCGACCGCCGCGGCCGGGCTGACCTCGGCGCACGCCTATCCGCCCGGGCCAACCACCCTGGGTCAGCGGGCCGCGGGTGGGGTCGCGGCCGGCGACATCGACGGTGATGGCGACGTCGACCTTTACGTCGTGGGCGGCAGCGCGGGCCGCAATCGGTTGTTCCGCAACCGGGGCGACGGCACCTTCGCCGAGGTCGGACAGGCGGCAGGGGTCGCGCTGGACGGCGTGTCGGGCAGCGGCCCGCTGTTCTTCGACTACGACGGCGACGGGCAGCTGGATCTGTTTGTGGGGGCGGTCGACGGTGGGCGGCTGGCGCTCTTCCGCAATCAGGGCGATGGCACCTTTGCCGACGTGACCGCGAGCAGCGGCCTGGCGCTGCCCGACGCGGCCCTCAACACCGTGTCGGCGACCGCGTTCGACTACGACGGCGACGGCTGGGTCGATCTGTTCCTGGCGCACTGGCAGTCGCCGGCGCCCACCTGCCACCTGTGGCGAAACCTGGCGGGCGACGGCTTCCGGTGCGCCGACCACGACGCCGGGCTCGACGCGCTGGCACCCGACGGCATCGATTTGACCTTCACCGGCAACTTCACGGACATCGACGGCGACGGCGCCCCCGATCTCTTGATCACCGCCGACTTCGGCCACTCGTCGGTGTGGCACAACCGCGGCGACGCCACCTTCGCGCGCGTCACGATGCCCGCCATCAGCGACGAGAATGGCATGGGCAGCGCGGTCGGCGACTACGACGGCGACGGCGACCTGGATTGGTTCGTGTCCAGCGTCTTCGACGACGACGGGGTCGTCGAGGGCGACTGGGGCACGACCGGCAACCGCCTGTACCGCAATCGCGGCGGCGGTGATTTCGAGGACCGGACCTCCGCGGCGGGCGTGCGCGACGCCGACTGGGGCTGGGCCGCCAGCTTCGCCGACTATGACCACGACGGGCGGCTCGATCTGGTGGTGGTCAACGGATGGCCACAAGGCTCGGCGCAGTTTCGTGACTCGCCTTCCCGGTTATTCATTGCCTCGGCCTCGGCTGACGGCGCGGGCACGTTCGTCGAGCGCGCCGCCGCGCTGGGGTTCGACGACCGCGGCGACGGGCGGGGCGTGGTCTCCCTGGACTACGACGGCGATGGCGATCTGGATATCTTCGTCGCCAACAACAACGGCCCGTACCGGCTCTTCCGCAACGACGGCGGCCGTGCCGCCGGCCACTTCTTGACCGTGTCGCTGCGTGGCCCGGCGCCGAACCAGTTCGCCATCGGCGCGCTGATCCGCGTCACCACCGGCAGCCGGCAGCAGCTGCGCCAGGTCCGCGCCGGCTCGAACTACGCCTCGCAAGATCCCTTCGACGCGCACTTCGGTCTCGGCGCCGCGAAGCGCGTCGATCGCCTGGAGGTGACCTGGCCCGGCGGCGCGAAGACCATCCTCGAGGACGTCGCCATCGACGAGACGATCACCGTCACCTCCGAGACAACGAGCACCGGCGGCGCCCAGCTGTCGAGTCGCAGCGGCTGCTCGGGGTGCTAGCACTCAAAGACTGTAGAGGTAGATCCGGCTGCTCATCATGTCGTAGAGGTAGAGGGTCTTGTCGTCGGCGCTGAGGGCCATCACCGTCGTCGACAAGGGCAGCGGCTTGCGGGCGCTGAACGTCGTGCCGTCGAAGATCTTGGTGGGACCGATCGCCACCGTTCCGTCGTGGTTCACGGCCAGGATGGCCTCCGAGAAGGTGCCGAGCAACGACTTCAGGTTGTTCGCCAGGTACTTGCGGCCCGCGTAGAAGACGTAGGTCCCGTCGCCGGTGACCAGCACCTCGCGCGTGTTGTTGCCGTTCAGCGGGACCGCGGTGTCGACCTGGGTCAGGGTCGTGCCCGACACGTCGAAACGAATCAGGTTGTCGCTCGACAGCCCGAACTCGCCGACGTAGACCCGCCTGCCGTCGGGGCTGGCAGCCATCGCGGGCTCATAGATCGTGCCCAGCGCGACGATCGACGCGCCGGTGGTCGCGGTCACCAGCTTGAGGCTGTTCCACTGATCCTCGCTGGTGAAGACCAGCGTGTCGCCCGCGGTGGGAGTCAGGCGGAAGGGGTTGCCGTCCCAGGTGCCGATCGCCGTGTCAACCAGCAGCGATCGCGTCTTCATCTGGGTCGCCAGGTCCACGACCGCGATCTCGCTGGCGCCGAAGTCAGCGATGAACAACTCGGTCCCCGCCAGGTTGATACCCATGTCGACCGGTGTCGACCCCACGAAGATCGTGGTCGCCACGGTGTTGTTCGACAGGTTCACGAAGTGCAGCGAGTTGTTGACCCGGTCGAGCAGGTACAGATACGGCCGCGTGGGATCGGCGCGTATCCGCTCGACCTGCGAGCCGACCTCGATGAACACGCCGGCGGTGATGGTCTGGATGTTGCTCTGGATCTCCTGGCCCCCGGCGGTGAGACCCCCGACGCGGTAGCGGTAGCTGGCACCCAGCTGCGGGCTCTCGTCGCGATAGGTCAGCGTCGGCGGCGCGTTCAGGATGTTGATGACCTCGAACGAGCCGGCGTCGCGAGCGCGGTAGATCCGGTACGAGGTGTACGTGCCCGTGACGGTCCAGGCCAGGTTGACGCCGTTCGAGTCCTTGGTGAGCGGCGCCAGCGCGACGCCCAGCGAGGGATCGATGTTTCCCGCGTCGCCCGGACCAGCCGCGTCGCCCCCGTCGGGCCGCCCGGTGCTGCCCCCGGTCCCGATCGCGCCACCGCTGCCTGTGGCGGCGCCGCGGCCACCCACACCGCCGCCGGCGGCACCACCATCGGCGCCCGCGTCGAGCGAGAGGTCTTTGCGCAGGGTGACGGTGATCTCCGCCAGCACGTCGGGCTCAACCGTCACCGGCGCGCGCGCGGCCCCGAATGACGGGTGCACCACGGTCACCGAGTAAAAGCCGGGCGGCACCTTGCGGAACAGCGCCGAGCCAAGCGCGTCGGTGGCGATCGACTCGGTCACCGGATCGGTGGTGACCACCGCATCGGCGACCGTCGCCATCGAGGGGTCCTTGACGGTGACGAACAGGCCGCCGGGATGCGGCGCCGATTTACCGCAGCCGCCCGCGAACACACAGCCCAGCGCCGACATCGGCAATGCGATCCCAAGAAACCAGGAACGGCGTCGGGCGCGGCTCGACCTGGCGCTGCTGGATTGATCCTTCTCCATCACGTCACCATCACAGCTTGTAGAGGTAGATCCGGCTCGACAGCGTGTCATAGAGGTACAGCGTATGGTCGTCGGGCCCGAGCGCCACGACGGCCGTCGACAGCGGCAGCGGCTTGATGACCGAGAACAGGCTGGCGTTGTGGATCGAGGTCATCCCGACCGCGACGCTGCCGTCGCTGGTGGCGACCAGGATCGCCTCCGAGAGGGTGCCGACCACCGACTTGAGGTTGTTGGCGAGCAGCTTCTTGGCCCCGGAGAACAGGAACATCCCGTCGCGCGTCGCGTTCAGCGGTCCGCCGGTGCTGGACGAGATGTCGACCTGCGCCAGGGTGTTGCCAGTGAGGTCGTAGCGGATCGCGCCCGAGGTGCCGCCGCTGGCATACACCCGCGTGCCGGCGGCGTTCCGGCTCAGCGTGGGGGTATAGAGAGTGCCGACGGTGACGATGTGGTTTCCGGTGACCGCGCTCACCAGCTTGAGATCGTTCCACTGGTCCTGGCTGGTGAAGACCAGGGTGTCGCCCGCGGTACATACCAGGCGGTAGGGGTTGCCGTCCCAGGTCCCCTGCGAGGTGTCGACGAACAGCGAACGGCTCTTGACCCGGGTGTCGAGATCGACGACGCCGATCTCGGTGGCCCCGAAGTTGGCCACGAACAGCTCGCGGCCCGACACATTGATGTCGAGGTCGGTCGGCGAGGAACCGATGAAGATGGTCTTCTCGACGGTCTGGGTGTCGAGGTTCACGAAGTGCAGCGAGTTGTTGACCCTGTCGATGGCGTAGAGATAGGGACGGGTCGGATCGACCTTCATCCTTTCGACCTGCGAGTTCACTTCGATGTAGACCCCGGCGGTGAGCGCCTGGACGTTGCTGAGAGCTTCCTGCCCGCCGGCGCCGACGCCGCCGACCCGATAGCGATAGCTCGCACCCAGCTGGACCTTCTCATCGCGGTCGGTCAACGTCGCCGGGGCGTTGAGGATATCGACGACCTCGAAGGTGGTCGACGGGTCGCGCGCGCGATAGACGCGGTACGAGGTGAAGCTGGTGGTCCCGGTGGTCGACCAATGCAGATCGATCCCGTTGCTGTCCTTGTGCAGAGGATCCAGGGTCACGACGAAGCCGCCGCCGCCGTCGGGCGACCCGCCGTCGGGCGACCCGCCGTCCGCCAGCGTGGCCCCATCGCTACCGCCGCCGCCGCCGCCGCCGTCCGTTGCGCCGCCCGCTCCCGCGTCGGCGACCAGGGATCGGCGCAGGATCAGGGTGAGCTCGGTGGTGCCGCCTGCGCGCACGGTGACCGCCATGCGGTTAGACCCGATGGAAGGATGTACCGCCGTCACGCTGTAGAAGCCGGCCGGCAGGCTGGGAAAACGCACGTTGCCGGTGGCGTCGGTGGTCAACGACTCCGTGGCCGGGTCGGTGGTGACCACGGCGCCGAGCACCTCCGCCATCGACACGTCGCGCACTCGTACCGACAGAGCGCCAGCGCCCGCGGAACCACCGCATCCAGAGGCGCCCACCCAGAACAGGCAAAGCGCCCAACCGACCCAGTGCCGACCCTTCATCGCAACGAGCGCGATAGTAATCGGGGCTTGCCCGCTCGACAATCACAACCGCAGGGGTGGCCGCGGGGCAATTGTCCCGATGATTGCGTCCACTCTTGCCGATCGCGAAGCCTCCCGTGTACCATGCGCGCCGTCTGGCAACGACAGAGAGGATGCGAGGATGGGCGAGACGACGACTACTCCGACTACTCCGACTACTCCGACTACTCCGACTACGAAGATGGGTGCGATGATCGGGATCACGCGCGGAAGCACACCAGGGAGGGGGCGCGATCGGATGGTCGGGATGCTACTGATCGCGGCGTTGCTCGCGGCTTGCGGGGGCGACTCCAGCGACCGCGGCGATCACCGGGTGTACTTCGTGGGCTATGTCTACGACGGCGCCTCGGGCGCGCGCCTCGCCAAGACGTCGCTGACCAAGATCGGCATCAGCTATGGCGACAAGCCGATCAAGGTCGACATCCAGGACGACGGCCGCTTCATCAGCCGCGACCCCTTGCCGACCTGGCAGGACTACACGGTCAGCGTCGACGCCAACGGCTACCGGACCTTCGTCTCTTACAACACCGGCATCGACGTTCCGGCGTCGCTGGCGATGACCGACGGCATCGCCCAGGCGTCGACCACCCAGACCCTGGACTTCGCGGCCTACCTCTTTCCGGTGAGCCTCAGATCGCCGGCGATGACCCTGACGGTGGCCATCCCGGACCTTCTCACCGGAGTGCCGACCTCCAGCAACATCGTCGGCACGATGCGCCTGCGCCCGCAGAGCCTGCCCGCCCTCCAGGTCGGCGGCGGCCAGCCGTTCGGATCTCCGATCAGCCGGGTCTGGTTCAACGACGAAGATCTGTTGACCCAGACCGTGGTCAAGACCTTCACCAACGGCGCGGTCATTGTCGACGAGGGCGAGCTGGTCTATGGCGTCACCTACGAGGTGGCGATCTTCGACGTCGCCGGCTACCAGCCATTCACGGCCAGCACCGGCCTGGCGGCCGGCAGCGTGACCAGCAGGACCTTCACCCTGGTGCGCGATCTCCAGGATCCGCTGGCGATTGTGGTGAATGACGCGGCGACCTGCGTGCCGCCCGCCGGCAACGAGACCAGCTACAGCGGCAAGGTCACCCTCACCTTCAACGCGCCGATCGAGGTCTTCGGCGCGACCGCCCGCGAGGACTTCGACAACGGGCTCAGCATCACCGTGCCCAGTCCACCGACCAGCGGGACCTATTACTGCCCGCTCAAGTCGTCGTCGTCCCTTGATGCGTCACAGCAAGAGCGCGGCAGCAAGATCGAGGTCTCGGGAGCTTCCCTGAGCTTCTCCTTCAACCCGTCCGTCGGCCTGGCGACGACCTACTTCGGGTCGCCGTGCATCGCGCCGCCCAGCATCACCACGATCACCTACGGCGGGGCGTCGCTGCTGACGATCCAACCCGTCGGCGACCCTTCCCGACGCCGGCTGCTGTCGGACATGCTGTTCGAGCGCCACTTCTCGACGCCGGTGACCTGTCCGATGCGCAGCACCTTCTGAGAAAAACGTCCGGCTGACCACGGAACGCCGTGGCGCCGCGACCGGACGCGCACATCGCGCCCCGCCGGGCCGGATGTACGCGCGAAACCATACCGAGGAGCCACTCAACCTCGGGGCACATGGCGCCGATTGTAGTTGAGCGCCAATGAGATCTTCGCTTGTCCGAAATCTATTCGTGGTCGGGGTGGTCGGGTGGCTGGGGGGCGGTTGTCATGACCGCCTCTACGACTCCGGCGAAACCATCAACCTGATTGACGGCGGCGTCCCTGCCGGCCTCGGCGGCCGCGGCGGATCGAACAGCGACGGCGGTGCTCAGGGTGGGCGCACCGGCGCGGGCGGCAGCGACGCCGGCGGCAGCGCGGGGGCGGCCGGGACGACCGGCGGGACCGGCGGCATCAGCAACACCTGCGACGAGAGCTCGCCGCTGCGACAGACCGACGTCGCCAACTGCGGCCGCTGCTTCAACCAGTGTTACCAGATGAACGCCGACGCGACCTGCGCCGGCGGCAACTGCCAGTACACCTGCCTCACCGGCTTCTTCGACGCCGATCGGAACCCGACCAACGGCTGCGAATGCGAGCCGACCAACGGCGGCGTCGAGCTGTGTGACGGCGTCGACAACGACTGCAACGGCACCGTCGACGACGGGTTCGACCAGATGTCGGACCTCAACAACTGTGGTGGCTGCAACCGCCCCTGCTACTTCCCCTTCGCCGCCTCGAGCTGCGACATGGGCGTCTGCACCCAGGGCGCCTGTCTGCCCAACTTCTATGACCGCGACCCGGCGACGCCCGGCTGCGAGACCAATTGCCAGAAGAGCAACGGCGGCGTCGAGATCTGCGACGGCGTCGACAACAACTGCGACGGGTTGGTCGACAATGGCGTCCTGGCCCCCACCATCACCTGCAAGAGCCAGGGCGTCTGCGCGGGCACGCTGCCGACCTGCATGGGCACCGCCGGATACGTGTGCACTTATCCGGCCGCGACCTATCAGGACCTCGAAGACGCCAGCAAGGGCTGTGACGGGCTCGACAACGACTGCGACGGCCGGAAGGACGAGGCCTTCGGCTGGAACACCGACTGCAGCATCATCCAGGGCGGCTGCACCAGCACCGGCAAGTGGGTCTGCGACAGCGCGACACCGCTGCACGGCCGGGTGTGCAACGCCGTCGCGCCCACCGGCTCGCCCGAGGTCTGCGACGGCAAGGACAACGACTGCGACGGCAAGATCGACGAGCTCGACAAGCTGTCCGACAGCGACGACCGGCTGGTGACCTTCACCCCGGCCGGCTCCCCGACGGCCATCACGATGTTCATCTACGAGGCCAGCCGCGTCGACGCGCCGACCACCAACAACGATTCGACCCACCGGCCCTGCTCGATCGGCGGCCGCAAGGCGTGGTCGAACGTCACCAAGGAAGAAGCCGCCGCCGCGTGCGCCCGCATCGGCAACGGCTGGCGCCTGTGCGCCGGCAGCGAATGGACCGACGCGTGCAACGGCGTCGCCAACAGCGTGTTCCCCTACGGGGCGACCTACATCGCCAACCGGTGCAACGGCTACGACTATATGTCGGGTGTCGGTGCGGCGCCCATCAACACCGGGCTCGCGTCCGGCTGCACCAGCAACGTCGTCCCCGATGCCGGCGTCCCGCTCTACGACATGAGCGGCAACGTCAAGGAGTGGGTCACGGGCACCGCGGCGTGCTCGCCGGACGCCGGCGGCTGCGACGGAGGGGTAACGACCACCTACCAGATCCGCGGCGGCGCCTACAACACGCCCAGCTTCACCGTCAACGTGGACGGGGGCACCGTCACCACCGCGCCCGGCCTGCAGTGCGACTCCACCTCTCCCGCGCCGCCCGATCCGGTGCGGCTCCCTTCGGTCGGGTTCCGATGCTGCCACACCGGCCCACTGCCGCAGTGAACCGAGAAAAACTCATGAAAAAATTTCAAATCGGTCTGACGGTCGGAGCGACGGTCCTCCTCACGCTGGGCGCGACCACGGCGCGCGCCCAGTCCCTGCGTCCCAACATTCTCATCGTGTTCGACACCTCGGGCTCGATGTTGAACGGAGGCAACGACGGATCGCCTTTGTGCGGCAACAACGGGCAGACCAGCCGTATCTTCAGTCTCAAGCAGGCCTTGCGCGACGCGCTGGCGCAGGTCGGGACCGACGAGGCCAACTTCGGCTTGATGCGCTTTCCGCAGACCACGGGGACGGTCGCTCCCGTGTG
>DASRQZ010000131.1:0-69041 GCA_035696125.1 Polyangia bacterium | reverse complement strand
CCGGATTCACGATACCGAGTCGGGGGGGTCGGATCCCGCTCGATACGCTGCGCGCGCGGCGGCGGCGACGTCGGCCAGAATGGCGCGCGCTCGCGGAAGCAACGTCGCGCCGGGCGCGAGGAGGCGAACACCCCGCGAAGTTCGCTCGAACAGCTTGACACCGAGCTCGTCCTCGAGCGAGCGCATCTGGCGGCTGAGGGGCGGCTGGGACAGGTGCAAGCGGGCTGCCGCGCGACCCACGTTGCCCTCTTCCGCGACCGCGACGAAATACTCCAGCTGCGCCAGACTCACAGCCAACGAGCTTACCACGCAGGCATGGCACCCCTGCCAGATCGAAAAGGTATTGGATCACGGGGGGTGCGCGCCTGCACAGTCGAGCGATGGCAATCGAGATTCTGGGCGCCGCCGAGGTTGCGGCGATGCGGCGGGCCGGACGAGCCGCCGCGGCCACGCTGGCGATGATCGGGGCGCGAATCTCTCCAGGTGTGTCGACCGCCGACATCGACGCCTGGGTGCGCGCGGACACGTCTCGGCGTGGCGGACGCCCCAGCCAGCTTGGGTTCCACGGGTTCCCGGCGGCGGTGTGCACCAGCCGCAACGCCGTCGTCTGCCACGGAATCCCATCCCCGCGAGAACACCTCGCGCCGGGCGATATCATCAACGTCGATGTCACCACCGAGCTCGGCGGTTTTCACGGCGACACGTCGGCGACGCTGTTCGTGGGTACGCCCGGTGCCGAGGCTCGACACATCGTGGAGACCGCCCAACGCTGCCGCGATGCCGGAATCGCCGAAGTCCGCGCCGGCGCCCGTCTCGGGGATATCGGCGCCGCCATCGAAGAGCTGGCCGCGCGTGAGGGCTGCAGCGTGGTACGCGAGCTCGGCGGGCACGGAATCGGCCGTCTCATGCACGCACCGCCGACAATCATCCACGTCGGACCACGCGGGTTGGGGCTGCGCTTGAGCGAGGGCATGGCCATCACGATCGAGCCGATGATCAACCTCGGCGGCCCCGAGGTACGACAACTCGACGACGGCTGGACGGTCGTCACCGCCGACGGCTCGCTATCCGCCCAGTTCGAGCACACCGTGCTGGTCACACGCAAAGGCTGCGAGATCCTCACGCCCGCGCCAGAGCATGGTGACTAGCGTGGATTCCTCGCTCTCTCGAACGCGTTGACACATTTCGGCGCCGAGTCGTCCTCCACGTGTCTGCGCGGCCGTGGTAAATAGTGTGAGGGGGCGCATGATCGGCGAGACGCTCGGGAGCTACACCATCGTGGGCCGCCTCGGGGCGGGAGGGATGGGCGAGGTGTACCTGGCCCATCACACGCGCATCGAGCGGTGCGCGGCGATCAAGGTCCTCTTGCCGGAGCTGTCCGGCAACGCGGAGGTGGTGGAGCGGTTCTTCTCGGAAGCGCGCGCCACGTCGTCGATCCGGCACCGTGGGATCGTCGAGGTGCTGGACTGCGACGTCCATCCGAGCGGGCGCGCCTACATCGTGATGGAGCTGCTCGAGGGCGAGAGCCTGGCCGCGGCGCTGGCCCGCGATCCGTCGTTCGGGCGCGATCTCGATCGCGTCCTCGCCGTGACCGCCGCGGTGGCGGACGCGATCGCCGCCGCGCACGCCAAGGGGATCGTCCACCGAGATCTCAAGCCGGACAACGTCTTCCTCGCCGGCGACGAACGCGCGCCGCTCGGCTTCGAGATCAAGATCCTCGACTTCGGGATCGCCAAGCTGATGGCCGGCGGCGACGGTGACCGCGAGCGCGGCGGTTCGATGCGGACGCGGACGGGCAGCCTGCTGGGGACGCCCGCGTACATGTCACCCGAGCAGTGCAGAGGCGCGAGCCTGGTCGATCACCGGACGGACATCTATTCGCTGGGCTGCATCGTGTTCGAGATGCTCGCGGGGCGGCGTCCGTTCATCTACGAGGGTTTCGGTGAGCTCATCTCGGCCCACCTGAACGAGACGCCGCCCACGCTCGCCTCGGTGGGGGCGGACGTGCCGCCCGAGATCGAGGCGTGGGTGCGGCGGCTGCTGGCGAAGTCGCCGAACGATCGGTTCTCCTCGATGGCCGAGGTCAGCGCGTCGATCCAGGGGCTCCGGCGCCGGAGCACGGCCGTGCAGCCGTCAGGCGTGGGCGTTGGCGCGTCGGGGGGCGGCACGATGATGCTCTCATCATCGACCGGTCAGGCGAGATCGTCGCCGCCCGCCATGACGACGCTGTCGGCGCACGCGGCCGAAAGCGTGGGACGCGGGTCCGCGCCGATCGGCAAGTGGGTGCTCGGGGTAATGGCGCTGCTGGCGGTCGTCGCCGTCGGGTTGGTCGTCGCGCGATCTCGCCCGACGCCCGCGCCCACGCCGGCGGCTCCGGCGCCGCGCGCGCCCGAGGCCGTGAACGTCGGCGTGATCGACGCGCCCGGCGGGCTCCGGGTCTGGGTCGACGGCGCCCCGGCGACGCTGCCCGTCCGCTTGCCCGCTGGCAGCGGCGAGCACCAGCTGCTGTTTCGCGCGCCGGGGTTCCAGGACAAGACGATGGATGTCGACGGATCTGCGAACCGCACGCTGACGCTGTCGCTGCAACCGGCGGAGCCCGCCCGGGCGCCCGCGGCCGCGCCGCCCGCGCCTGCCGCCGCGAGTGGGCTGCCGGCGCAGAGGCCGGGCGATCGAGGCGGCGACGAGCACAACAAGCCCCGCTTGCGCCGACCGTCCGTCCCCTCGATGCCGTCCGGCCTCAGCGACGAAGCGCGCAAGCTCTGACGGCGCCCGGCCGGTCGGCCGAGCGCGGATCTACTTGGCGAGCGCCTTGACCACGCCGGCGTCGTCGTTGATCCAGTAGATGAACGCGCTGTCGGTGACGATGGGCCACGGGTTGAGCCCGGTCAGCGTTCGCGTGATGCCCGTCGCCAGGGTCTTGGCACCGCCCACACAACCGTTGGGCGCGCACGAGTAGAGCGTGTTGTCCTCGAGCCAGTAGACGCCGTTCGCGTCGACGGCGAGACCATTCACGGGATCGCGGCCGCTGACGATGGTCTTGGGGAGGTGGGCGTCGCAGTCGGCGGGGCTGCAGGTACGGATCGCGCCGTTCAACGTGTGCATCGTGTCGCCGAACTGCATGTAGACGAGGCCGTTGTAGTAAAGGACGGCGGTCGGAAGGCTCGTGCCCACCACACCGGTCAGCAGCGTCGCTCCGGTCGCCGTGGCCACCGTGCCCGGGCAGCCCGCGTAGGGGCACTTCTGCAGTCCCAGCGTGTCGACGAAGTAAAACTCGTCGCTGCGGGCGGCGAGCTGGCGCAAGTCCACCGCCTCCGGAATGATCGTGACGATGGCGTCGCAGGTGCCCCCGTTGGGCTGGCAGACCCGGCGGTAGGTCTTCCGCTGGTCGGCGTCCGCCCAGTAGACGTCGTTCCCCGAGTTCGAGAGGTAGCTGACCCCGAAGCGCGCGGTCGCGATCGGCGGCGCCGGCGAGGGGCAGCCGGCGAGCGGACACAGGAACAGGTCGTCGTGCTCGGTCCCGGCCTGCGTCGGGGCCGACATGAAGAACAGGCTCCCGTTGGTGACGTTGACCGCCCAGGTCGAGTAACCGGTGGGGCCCATGTCATCGAGCTGGGTCGGCTGGAGCACGCACCCCGTCTTCGGGCAGGCCAGGACCCTGGTGCTCGAGGTGAAGTAGAGCGAGGTCGTGTCGACCGAGATGCTGGAAGCGGTGATCCCCGGCAGCACGAAGGGCTGGCAGACGCCGAGGCTGCACATTCCGCCGCCGCACGAGTGACCGCAGGCGCCGCAGTTCGTGGGCGAGGTCGCGATATTGGCGGTGCAGCCGCCGGTGCCGCCGACTCCGGTGCTGCCGGCGTTGCCGCCACGCCCGGCGGTGCCGCCGACGACGACGCCACCGGTGCCGCTGCCGCTGCCGCCGCCGGTGCCGCTGCCGCTGCCGCCGACTCCGTTGCCACCGCCGCCGACTCCCGCGCCGCCGCCGCCGACTCCCGCGCCGCCGCCGCCGACTCCGTTGCCGCCGCCGCCCTGGCCACTCGCGGCCGCGTCGGTCGTCACGCACACGTCGCGGCCGACGTCGCAGGTGTAACCCGAGGGACAGGGCGGCCCGCTGGTCGCGCACCTGGTGACGCCGCTCGCGAAGCGCGGGCTGTAACTGCACGCGCCGCCGCCGAGGGCGACCGCGACGACGACAACGACGCCCGCGATCGCGCAGAAGGCGGTCCTCCGCGTCCTGTTGTCGGGCGTTGGCATCAGAAGCTTCCTTGCACCTGGAGCGTGCCGCCGTTTCGATCGCCGATCACCCCGCCGCGCAGGCTGGCGGTCCTCTCGGGCGCGTTCCGGCTCGCCGGCGGCAGCCCGTGCAGGTAGAGCAGCGCCCCCGTCGCCAGCGCCGCCCCGCCGACGCCGTACCCGACCCACTGGAGCGTGACGTCGCGTTTGCCGTCGCTCTCGGTCGAGGCGGAGTATCGCTGGCTCACGGAGTCGGCGGCGTTGCTGGCCGCCGCGCCGAACGCGATCCCGACGGCGATGAAGGCCACCCCGGCCGCCCCGGTGGCGATGCCCGCGATCCGCCAGCCGCGCCCGTCGCCACCCGGCGCCGGCCCGCCCGCCGGCGTGGTTGCGATCGTGCCGACGGCCGACGGTGTGGGGCTGGGCGTCGGCGTGGGCGGTGGCGTCAGCGTCGGCGGCATCGACATTGGCGCCGGCGGAGCGGCGGGCGGCGGCGCAACGACCGGTGCGGCCGCCTCCGACACCTTCAGCGCCTCCATCTCCCTGATATAGCCGTCGATCTCTTGCCGCTCCCCCTTCGTCAGGTTCTTCGCCTTGTGCAGGTACTCCTGGAAACCATCGATGGCCTCTTGCGGCCGCTTCATTTTCTGGTAGCAGCGCGCGATGTTACGCAGGTAGATCGGGTCCGCCGTGTCCGCGAACAGCGACGCGAACCCATCGACCGCCTTCTGGTACCGTCCCGCCGCGAAGTCCGCCCGCGCCTCGAGCTCCCGCTTGTCGAGCGGCGCCGTCCACGCGACCGCGCCGGTCGACAGCGACACCCCGAGGAGGAGGACGAGGAGGCGCCGGGGCGAGATTCGAAAGCGAGGTTGGAGTCGCATTTTCGTGGGCCACCACGTTAACCGATCTGACGATATTTGCGGCGCGGTTATCGCGCCTGGCCGCGCGGCGAGGCCCCACACGTAGGCCTCAGGTCGGGAGCGTCAATCGATCGTGGTGGTGCCCGGCTGCGCGGTCTCGATTCTTGCGCGCAAAATGGAATGCTCTGGTCGTACCCCGTGGCCGTCCGGGTTTCGCGCAACGGCGCAACGGCAAGATGAGCCAGTCGTGCTGGAGGAAGGCTACCGCGGTGCGGCTCGTTCGGGCCTTGTTCCGCGATATAGTCGTGATCTCGTGGTCGAGGATCTGTTCAAGCCCGCACCCGATCCGCTGATCGGGCGCAAGCTGGACGGACGCTACGAGGTGTTGGGGCGCCTCGGCTCGGGCGGCGCGGGGGTCGTCTACCGGGGGCGGCAGGCCCAGCTCGGCCGATTCGTTGCGATCAAGGTGCTCCATCAGGACACGGCCGCCAGCCCGGAGTGGCGCCGCCGTTTCGAGCTGGAGGCGAGGGCGTTGTCGGTGCTTGCCCACCCCAACGTCGTTCCAGTGACGGATTCCGGAGTCGACCGCGGTGTGCCGTTTCTGGTGATGGAGTTGTTGGAGGGCAAGACGCTGGGGGATCTGATCAAGGAAGGCCCGCTACCGCTCTGGCGCGGGCTGGACATCGCCCGCCAGACGTTGCGTGGGCTGGCCTTCGCTCACGGCAAGGGAATCGTCCACCGCGATCTGAAACCCGCCAACGTGTTCCTCCAGGCGCTACCGGACCAGGCCGATCACGTGAGGCTGCTGGACTTCGGAATGGTGAAGTTTCTCGAGGGGTCGAGCTCGCGAACCCTGGCCGAGCTGACCGGCACCGGGATCATGATCGGAACGCCTGCGTACATCTCCCCCGAGCAAGTGAAGGGCGCCCCGGCGGATGCCCGGACTGATGTGTATGCGGCCGGCGTCCTGTTGTTCGAGCTTCTCGCCGGCCGGCGTCCTTTCCTTGCCGACTCCTACGAAGGCTACATCGGTGCGCACCTCACCCAGCCGGTGCCATCGCTGGCGAAAGTGCGGCCCGGGCTCGCGCGTGCGCCATTGTTCCAGACGCTGATCGAACGGGCGATGGCGAAGAAGCCGGCGGAGCGATTCAAGGACGCGGAAGCGATGCTGGCGGCGCTGGAGGGCGTCGTTGCCCGCCTGCCCGCCGCGGCCCTCAGCCGTGGGCGCGCTGACACCCGAAGGAAAGCGACGCCCCGGGCACCCGGCGCGGCGCCGCGGGCCTCGCGTTTCTGGCGCCGCGCCCTGACCCTGGTCGCCTTCGCGGCGGGGATCGCGGCCGTGGGGACGTTTCTGGCGCGCGAAGGAGCGAAACCGGTGAAGACTCCTGCGCTGCCGGCGCGGCCGCCGCCCAAGCCGGCGCTATCTTCGCCGACGCCGACGCCGACGCCGACACCGACGCCGACACCGACGCCGACACCGACACCGACGTCGTCGCCCACGCCGTCACCGCCCAAGCCGGCCCTGCCCGCGGAGCAGGCGCCCACGGCGACGCTGCCCTCGCCGGACCCGACATCGCCGCTGCCGTCGCTACCAACGCCGACGCCGGAACCGCCGACGTCGCCGCCGGCCGAGGTTCGAGCGCCCGTGGCGGACCAGGGACAACCGGAGCAACCAGAAACCGCAGCGAAGGCTGGGCAAGATGCGCGCGATCCGTGGCGAGAGCCTGTTCCCCGGGCCCTCCGACCGATCCGGGACCGGGTCAATCGCGGCCTGCGCATGTCCCAGCGGGCGCTCTTCCCTGCGTACGAATTCGCGCACCAGAATCCTGACGACCCGCGCCCATGGCTTCTCCTCGGACGCGCCTACGCGCAGGTCGATTGGTTCAGCGACTCGGTCGAAAGGTATCTCCGCGCCTACCGCGTCGATTCAACCTGTCGGGGCGACCCACAGATGCTCGCGGATCTGCTCAAGGCCGCCGCACATCCGGTCGCTGGCCGCAGCGCCGCGCGGGCCATCGGCGATATCTATGGCGTCGAGGCGATCCCCGCGCTGGAGCAAGAGCTGGAGCGCCGCGCAGGCGATCGCGCGGCCACCGCGCGCCTCGCCCGGCTGCGCGAGTCGCTATCGCACCTCCTGAACGCCGGTCGCTGAGGCGAGCTCCCTCGTCAGCCCCTGGTTCGGCCCGACAGCACGCGTTCCGGAATCGTCCTTCCCCCCCAGGGGCCTGGTCCTCGGGCACCCGCCCACGGGGGCTTGCGGCCTGCTCCGTCTGCTAGGCCGCGAGATCTATTAGCACCGCCAGTCCGAAAATTGAATGATTGAGCCGCTGGGGTCGCACTAACCTGGCAATGGTCTTAATCTCTCCTGGGACCACCCCGGCCTTGCCCGGGACGTTGACAGAAGTTGACAGGACGAACCTGAATAATTCCTCGCGAACCAGCTAGCAAGGGAGACCAAGAGATGAAACCTGCTGACCGATCGAGCCACCACGCCGCAACTGCGAACGCGCTTCGGACCGACGCCCTCTGTGGCACGACTCGTCATCCTGCGATCGCCGCCCGCTGCGAGCTTGCCGCCGCGGTGCTGCTGGCGCTCGCGGTCGGAGGTATCGGCTGCAACACTTTCACCCCCCCGCCCGATGTGACGAAGGGAACCGGCGGCGCAACGAACAGTGGCCTCGGGGGCCACGGCACCGGCGGGAGCGATACCGGGACCGGCGGTGCGACGACCGGAGCCGGAGGCAGGAGCGTGACCGACGGCGGCTCGAACACTGACGCGCGGGTCACCGGTACTGGTGGTTCCACGACCGGGGCCGGCGGTGCGACCGGCGGCACGGGCGGTGCGCCTGGCGCCGGGTGCGGCGGTCCGGGTCAGAACTGCTGTGCGACCAACAGCTGTAACGGCGGCGGTTGCTGCGTGAACAACAACTGCGTCGCCGCAGGCGCGACGTGCATGGGCGGCCTGGCCGGGATGTGCACCAACGGTTCCTGCCAGCGCAACGGCGGCGGCGACGCCGGCCTGGTCCCCTGCGGCGCGGTCGGCCAGCTCTGCTGCGGCGGCGGTGGCGGCAACATCGGTACCTGTACCGCGGCCGGCGCGCTGTGCCAGGGCGGCGGCGGCGGCGCGCCACCGATGTGCGTGGCCTGCGGCGCCGCGGGCGCGGCCTGCTGCGCCGGCAACGTGGGCGGCACCAGCCGCTGCGCGACCGGTCTCGCCTGCGCCAACCCCAACAATGGCCCGCGCACCTGCGAGATGTGCGGCGCGACTGGCAGCGCTTGCTGCGCGGGCGCGGTCTGCCAGGCCGGCGGCACCTGCGTCGGCGCGATGAATGGCGTGGGCGGCACGTGCAACGCCTGCGGCGCCACCGGCCAGGTTTGCTGCCAGGGCGGGGGTGGAGGGCCCAATTGCAACATGGGCTTGACCTGCATTGGCGGCGGCATCGGGAACCCAGGCATGTGCAGCGCCTGCGGCGCCGCCGGTGAACCCTGCTGCGGCGGCGGTCCCATCGCCAACCGCACCTGCGATACCGGCCTCACCTGCACGGCCCCCGACGCGGGCGGCGCCCCCCCGACCTGCCGGTAAGGCCGGCGCCGACGCACAAGCTCGCGCCCCGCCACGCGGGGCGGATCGTACCTGAACTTCGCCGTCCCCCGCGAGGCCGTCTTCGCGCGGTCCGACGGCGCGCGCGCTCATCTTGTCGGGCCCGTAGTATGTTGTGCCGCGTTCGAGGAGACACGATGTCGACGACGCCGCCAGACAACCAGGAAGGCCCGGGCGAGACCGGCAAGATCGGTCCCGGCGATCCGCGCTATGCCGCCGTGATCGACCGGCAGGTCAACAAGCGGTTCCGCGGCAGTCCGGACTACATCCGGCAGGTCGGTTCGACACAGGAGGTGATCGCGGCGGTCGAGGAGGCGGTTCGCGAGGGGCGGCGCCTGGTGCCGACCAGCGGCGGCCACTGCCTGGAGGGATTCGTGTCGGATCCCCAGGTGCGGGTGATCGTCGACCTCGCAGCCATGAAGCGCATCTACCACGACGCCGAGATGGGGGCGGTGGCGGTGGAGGCCGGGGCCACCGTGGGCGAGACCTTTCGCGCGTTGTACGACAACTGGGGCGTGGTGGTTCCGCTGGGCGAGTACCCCGGCGTGGGGATCGGCGGCCACGTCGCCGGCGGCGCGTTCGGATTTCTGTGCCGCGAGCTGGGCCTGGCGGCCGACTACCTGCACGCCGTCGAGGTGGTCACCGTAGATCACGATGGTCGCGCGCGCAGCGTGGTGGCGACCCGCGCGTCGGCCGGCCCCCTGCGCGAGCTCTGGTGGGCGCATACCGGCGCTGGCGGCGGCAACTTCGGTGTGGTCACACGCTACTGGTTCCGCGCGCCCGGCGCGGCGGGCGGCGACCCCGCCCTGCTGCTGCCGCGCGCGCCCGCGTCGATCACAACCTTCCAGGTCGAGTGGAGCTGGAGCGATCTCGACCAGGCGGCCTTCACCCGCCTGCTGCGCAACCACGGCGACTGGAGCGAGCGGCACAGCGGCGCCGATTCACCCTTCGCCACGCTGTGGAACCTGTTCGAGCTCCATCGCCAGCAGTTCGGAAAGATCTTCATCCGGGGACTCAGCACAGCCGGCGCCGCCGCCGACCGGCAAGTCGACGATTTCCTGGCGGCGGTGGGCGACGGAGTCGTCGCGTCCGCGCCCCGGCGACTGACACGCATGTCCTGGCTCGAGTTCGCGCTCGACCCCTTCCCCGAGCTGTTCGGCGCGCCACCCGGCGGCGTCAGCTTCAAGGTCAAGGACGCCCTCTTGAAGAAGCGCCTCGACGATCGCCAGATCGGCGTGGCCCACGACTACCTGACCCGCGGCGACCACGACGTCATGGGCGGGACGTTCGGCCTGGCCAGCTACGGCGGGCGGATCAACACGGTAGCGCCCGACGCGACCGCGTCGGTGCAACGACAGGCGATCTTCGACATCGCCTGCAACACCGGGTGGATCGACCCCGGCGACGCCGACAAGAACCTGCGCTGGGTGCGGGACTTCTACCAGGCGCTGTTCGCCGACAGGGGCGGTGTACCGGTCCCGGGCGAGGCCGCGGGAGGGGCGTTGATCAATCATCCCGACGTCGACCTGGCGGATCCGGCGCTCAACACATCGGGCGTACCCTGGTACGCGCTTTACTACCAGGGGAACTATCCGCGCCTGCAGCGGGCCAAGGCGCGCTGGGACCCGCGCGACGTCTTCCACCACCCGCTGTCGATCCGCGGTGCCTGAGCTCACCTGGATCAAGTTCATGCGACGACGTTACACGATTCCAGAAAAGCAAGCCGGGGCCCAGGATCTGTGCCGCGCAACGCGCACGATCGGTTCGGCGACTGGAGGGAATGATCTGATACGTCCCATGCTGCGGAAATTTTTACCGGTATTCCTGAGTGTCGCCGCCGCGCTGGTGGCGACGGGTTGTTCGGGCGGCGCGGGTGTCGGTGGCGTCGATGCGGGCGGCGGCAAGGGGGGCGGCGGTGCGGTGGCGGGGACCGGCGGCGGCGCCGGGGCGGGTGGCGGATCCGGCGGATCGCCCGCGGGAAGCGGCGGAGGCGACGGAACCGGGGGCACGACGGGCGGGGCGGGCGCGGGCGGCGGCATATCGGGGGGAACGGGCGGCGCGGCCGGCCGGGCGGGACCGGGCGGGGCGGCGGGCGGAGCCGGCACGATGGGCACGGGCGGGACAATCGTCTGCACGGCGACGACGCTGAAGGCGGCGGCCAACTGCACCGGGCGCCTGTTCGGCGCGGCGCTGGCGGCCTCGCACCTCGGCGAGAGCGCGTATGCGACCGCCGCGCGCGAGCACAGCTTCGTGACCCCCGAGAACGAGATGAAGTGGGACACGATCGAGCCGACGCGCGGCGCCTTCAACTTCGCTCCCGGCGATCAGATCGTCAGCTTCGCCATGCAGAACGGCATGAAGGTCAAGGGCCACACGCTGGTCTGGCACAAGCAGCTGCCGGCGTGGGTGACCAGCCTGTCGACCGCCGACGACGTTCGCAAGGCGATGGTCGACCACATCACCGGCGTGATGAGTCACTACAAGGGCAATGTGACGGTGTGGGACGTGGTCAACGAGGCGTGGCTCACCACGGGCAGCACGGGCGACGGCAATCCGATGATTCGCGACTCGGTATTCTCCCGCGCGCTTGGCCCGTCCTTCATCGATCAGGCGTTCATCGCGGCGCGCCAGGCGGATGCCGGGGCCCTGCTGGTCTACAACGAGTTCGCCAACGAGGGGCTTTCAGACAAGTCGACGGCGGTCTACAACATGCTCAAGGACATGAAGGCGCGCGGCATTCCCATCGACGGCGTGGGCCTGCAGATGCACATCGGCATCAACACGGCGCCAACCGCCGCGGACGTCGCGACGAACCTGCAACGCCTGGCCGATCTCGGCCTCAAGATCTTCATCAGCGAGATGGACGTCAACGGCTGCGCCGGCTACTCGCTCGATCAGGAGAGGACGCAGTACCACGACATTGTCGCCACCTGCGTCGCGCAGCCCGCGTGCGCTGCCGTCACCGTCTGGGGCATCGTCGACAAGTACTCGTGGCTCAATAGCACCACCAGCGCGGGGTGCGCGACCGGGCAGTTGCCGCTTCCGCTGCTCTGGGACGACAACTTCGGCAAGAAGTCGGCCTACTCCGGCGTGCTGGACGCGCTGCGCGGCCGATAGTCTGGTTCTGACCCAGGGCCACAGGAAGTGGTAGAAAGTGCTGGAGACCTTGACCTCACCACGGCCGGTAGCCTCCGTCAGTTCCAGGAGAAGTTCCCGTCATGACAAAAAAACGCCCCCGTAGTGCTCTGTTCGCCGGCGCTCTCGTTTTACTTGCAACCTCAGCGGCGCGAGCCGCCTCGCTTGCGCCGGTGAGCAACTGGAACGGCGGGACGACCCTCCCGTTGGATGTGAGCATGTATGTCTATCTTCCGGACAGGGTTGCGCTCAATCCACCGGTTCTGACACTCATCCATTTTTGCGGGGGAAGTGCACAAGCCGTCTTCGGCCAGGCGCAAGGGGGGGGGATCGTCAGCGCCGCGGACCAGTACGGCTTCATCATCGTCGTCCCGAGCAACGCGGACGCTGCCGGTAGGAACGGAAGATGCTGGGACATCAGCTCGACCAAGACCCAGACGCGCGACGGTGGGGGCGACAGTCACGCCATCATGCAAATGGTCAGGTACGCGATCGCCCAGAATCACGCGAACGCAAATCGCGTCTATTCCACCGGAGACTCGTCCGGCGCCATGATGTCGGAGCTCTTGCTCGCTCTTTACCCCGACGTCTACAAGGCAGGAGCCGTGTTCGCCGGGGTGCCGGCCGGTTGCTCGAACGCCTTCGATGCATCGGGCCTGTGCGGACGCCCAGCTCAAACCGCGCAGCAGTGGGGAGATCGAGTGCGCGCCATGTATCCGGGATACTCCGGACATCGCCCGCGCGTGCAGCTCTTCCACGGCGATGCGGACTCGCTCATCGTTTACAAGAATCTGGGCGAAGCCATCAAGGAATGGACGAACATTCTCGGCCTGAGCGCGGACCCGACGTCGACCGACAATAGCCTGACATTGGGCACCAACCCCGCCCACCCCGCGACGCGACAGTCGTGGAAGAACTCGTGTGGCTACACCGTTCTCGATGCGTTCACCGAGCACAAAGACCCTAACAAGAGCGCGACCGACCCTACCGCCGGCGGCGATCACGGCCCGTCTGACACCTTGTTCGTGTCCAGATATGTGCTGCCCTTCCTGGGGCTCGACAGCCAGACCGCGGCCACCGCAGCGGTCGATCCCGAGATAGCGCAATGCATGAGCGACGGCGGCGCCCCCACCTCCGACGCAAGCAGACCGGACGGCGGCCGAGGCGGCAGCGGGGGGAACGGCAATGGCGGAGCGTCGGGAATCGCAGGCAGTCAGGGCAGCGATGGCGGCGCAACCGGTGGCGTCCAGGGAACCGGTGGGGCAACCGGCAGCGGAGGCGCTGCTGGTGGCTCGGGCGGCACATCGAGCGACGGCGGTGCAGCCGGCGACTCGACGAGTGGAGGAGAACCGAGTGGATGTAGCTGCGTCCTCGGCGGAGCTGATTCCCACCAGGATGGTCGGCGTGCCCTGTTCGTGTTGGGACTTGCCCTGGCGGCGGCCCTTGCCCGCCGTCGTCGAAGCAGGCGGTAGCGGCGGGGTCATATCTTCTGAGGGCGTGTGAAGTTCTACCAGTTGCTCGGCGGTGGACTCAAAGACGCAGGCTGGAACCGCGAGAACATGCCCAGGAACCGCCTGGCGATCATCCCCGACATGACCCACTACGAGGCGTTCGTGTCGACTCGCGTGGCCGAAACCGTGCTTCCTTTCCTCAACGGCCAGAGCGGTGTCAAGCCCCGAGCCGAGCAGGTCAAGTGACAGCCGCCGAAGAAGTGAATCGGCTACCCGATCCGAACGGGCCGTTCACCGAGCAAGTCGCCTCCTAAGTCGGTAGCGCGCCGGCGCGGGTCAGGACCTCTTCGACCCGCCCGCGGTCGAAGACGACGTCCTGGGCCTCCAGCAACGGGCGCAGGAAGCGGCCGTCGGGGAGCTGGACCACCGGCTCGCGCAACTCCGGGTGCACGGCCCATTTGCCGGCACGCGCTCCCGCCACGCAATCACCGATGTGAAACGCCAGCGGCGCCACCCAGGAGGCTCGCTCGCCTTCGCCGACGTTCTCCCAGGGTCGCCGCTCGTCCCAGCTCTCGGCTTGCTGCCGGCCGCATCCCAGCGCCGCGACGGTCGTGCCCAGCAGAGCAGCCAGCGCGCGCCGGCGAGCATCGGGATCGGAGAACAGGGCCGCGGGATCGGCCCCCAGGTAGCGGCCCGCGGGCGCCGTGATGGTCATCGGCGACAGGCTGCGGGCGCCGAGGTCGATCGGTGAGCGGGCGGGGGCCACCTTTCCACTCAACCAACCGCGGCGCACGAAGAGCGTCTCGCCCAGGCGACTGCGAATCTCCGTTCGGCGGCCACGAGCGAGCGACTGATTCCAGGTCCAGGGATCGGGATCGCGGATCACGATGACGCCTGCCCCGGCCAGCCGTTCGACAGCTTCTGCGGGGACGGACATCACGACCTCTTCGCCGATCGCCTTGACGACGCGCGGACCGAAGAGATTGGCCCACAGCACGTCGGGCAAGCCCCTGGCCGACAGGCTGGCCTTGGACGTGACCACTTCCTCCCGCACGGAGACGAAGCCGTATTCGCCCCTTACCTCCACAAACAGGCGCTTCCAGATCGTGAGCAGCACGCCAGCCAACTCGCGCCGCCGATCGGTGGTAGCGGGGGCCGCCGCCGGTGGTTCGATGAAACCGAAGGTGGTGGTCCACCCCGTCTTGCCATCGGGATTGGTGATCAGCAGATCCGAGGGGCCGATCTCGTACGAGTCGGCGAGCGCGAACGGCGACCGCAGCGCCTCGGTCGCCCGCCGCACGGCGGCCAGGAAACGGGCCTCCTCCGCGGCTCCTGCGGGCACCCAGGGCGAAATGAGCTGCGCCACCAGATCGCGCTGTCGCTCGGGCGGGAGAGTCATCGCAACCAGAACCCAGAACTTACCAGAACCCCACCGAGGTTGATTTTAGAGCAACCGCCGGAAGCGCCGCCGAAAAATCGAACCCAGAACCCCACCGACGTTGATTTTCACCCAGAACCCCACCGAGGTCGATTTCAGGGCGGGCGGCCGGGGGTGCCAACAACGACGCTAGCTGCGGGGAATGACCCAGATGTTGCGGTACATGATGGGCCTGAACGAGCCGTGATCCTCTAGCAGCAGGCCCGCCGGGTTGCATGACTCCGCCTGCCCTGCCGTGGTGGCGCTGGGTACGTCGACGTTTTGCTGCACCATCTTGCCGTTCAGCCTGGCCGACACGATCCGCGCGTTCGAGGTCTTTACGCCCTCGGCGTCACAGGTGTTCGCTTTGAACTCGATTTCGTACGTATTCCACTGCCCGCCCTGGAAGCACTCCGAGCTGGAGGGTGCACTGATGCCGAACACCGCGCCACAACCGTCGAGCGCCGGCGGCTGCCCGTAGGAGTCGATGACCTGCATCTCGTACGAGCCTTTCAGGAAGACCCCGCTGTCGCCGCGATACTGTACCGTGGGGTCCGACTCCTGGAACACCGGCGTCAGGTACTCGATGTGCACGAACAGATCCTGAAACTTCATTTTCGACTGGATGTCGCCGGCACCAGTGACGACTGTCATCGTCCCATCGCCGTTGCTACGCCATGGATTGGGTCCAGCCAGATTTCGTGTCGATGCCCAACCGTTGAAGGTCGCCGCCGATCCGTCGAAGAGCATGATCTTGTTTTCGGCGCCCGCGGCCCCGCCTGCGCCCGTCGAACCACCCGCGCCGCCCGAACCCGTCGTACCCCCGGAGCCACCGCCTGTGGCCCCGCCCTTTTCATCTGGCCCCCCGTCGGTGCTGCCGGTGCCCGCACCGGACCCGCCGGACCCGCCGCCGGTCCCCATGGCCATCGGGACCGCCGCCGCGCCGCCGGTGCCGGCACCGGACCCGCCCGGGCCTGGTCCTCCGTTGAGCGTGCTTCTTTCGCAAGCCAACGCGCCGGTCGCCAGGGCGGCAAGAAAAAACAAGCCGGGGTTCATTTCTGCTCCTTGGTCATGGCTGACGGGGGACACCGCGACTGGTGAGCACGCGGGCGGAAAGCTTGCTACCGCCCCACGGAATTCGGCTGCAGGAACTCGAAGGATACCTCATGTCCTCGGCTCCCGCGCCTTCACGATTGCGGGCCGCCCCGCCCGGCCGCGGTTCGGGCGACGCATCGGGTTTCGGCTGGGGCCCGAAAGACGTCGCGACCGATGTAGTGTTGTGCGACTTGCGGGTCCTCGCCTATGTCTACCCGGGTTGGCATCCGATTCCGGAGCGCGACGAGCGCTACTACCCCGGCTTCACCGAGTGGGATCTGGTCTTCGAGAGCGGGCCTCGCTTCCCGGGGCACGTGCAGCCGCGCCTGCCGCTGTGGGGCCGCTACGACGATCGCGATCCCGGCGCCGTCGAGCGCCGCGTCGTTCTGTGCCGTGACCACGGCGTGGACGGGCTGGTGTTCGGCTTTTTCTGGTGCCGTGGCAAGCGGGTGTTCCAGGATGCGCTCGACCTGGGCTTCCTCGGCAGCCCCTCGGGCCGGAGCTTTCCGTTCGCGGTCATGTGGGCCAACCGCATGCCCCGCCGCGTGCTCCCGGTGCGCCGGGCGGACCTCGCCGTGATCGAGACGGATCGTCTGGTGCCCACGGATGTCGCTGACTTCGTCGCTCTGGTCCGCTACCTTGCCGAACGCTACTTCGTCCGCGAGGGGTACATCCGGGTGGGCGGCCGCGCCTACCTTTCGATCTTCGACTCGACCTTTTTCCTGCGCGAGCTCGGTCTCGACGGTGCCCGCGCGGCGATCGCGGCGGCGCGGGCGATGCTCGTGTCGGCCGGCCTGCCACCGTTGCATCTGGCGGCGATCGACCCCAGCGCCGACGTCATCGGCCAGGTGGCAGGCGCGGGCTTCGATAGCGTCACGCACTATCTGCTGCTGCCGGACTGGAAGGGCCCGCTCCTGCAGGACTACGAGGCGCGCGCGGCGCTGCGGGCGCGCGAGTGGCCGCTGGTTGCGGCGCGGGCGCGGCTCCCGTACCACCCCTCCGTGTCACCGGGCTGGGACGCCTCGCCGCGCGGCGCCGACTTCGGCGTCACCCGACCCGACCGTTACCCCTGGTCGCCGGTGATCACCGGCGAGCACCCGGATCGTTTCCGCGTCGTGGTGGCGCGCGCCGTGGCGCACGCACGCGCTTGCGGTCTGCCCCCCGACGAGCAGATGGTGTTCGTGGCCTCCCTCAACGAATGGAGCGAGGGACACTACCTCGAGCCTGACACCCGCTTCGGGCTGGCCTGGATCGAGGCCGTGCGTGACGGTCGCGCTGAAGGTCGAGGTTGAACCGCGCGGCGCCCGCGCCCGTCGCGGTCGCCGTCGCCAAGGTAAAGTTGTGTAAAGCGCCGAATTTGCTTGGGCACGCACCGTCTCACCCACAGGAGGTTCGACATGACACTCAAGCTGACAATGATCGTTGCCGTGCTCGCCAGTGGGTTGATCGGCGCCACCAGTCAGGCGAAAGCTGACGTGGTCCGTGTGAACGTGCGTCCAGCCGTCGTCGGTTACGCGGCGCCTGCTGCGCGCCCGGGCGCATGGCAACAGCAACGCCACTACCGCCCCGGGGTCGTGCCGGGGGCGCCGAACCAGGGTTACGGCTTCCTGGCCGCCCGAACGCAGGCTCCCTCGGTGGTCGCGCTGGAGATTCGCGCTCAGATGGAGCGCGCCGCCGAGGACCTGCGCTTCGACGTCCGCCGCGGCCTGGTCGAGCGGCGCGCGCTCGCCTCGCTCGCTGCCGATCGGCAGGAGATCGAACGCGGTCTGGCCGTGGCCTCCGCCAGGGGCTACATCACCATGCGGGATCGCCTGCACCTCGAGCAACACGTCCAGGAGATCCGCGACCTGCGCACCCAGTTCCGCTGCACACGCCCGGCCCAGGTGAATTACCGGCGCTGAATCCCGCCCGACCCGACGGCACCGGCGGAGGCCCCCCACCTCCGCCGGGTGTCGCCGAGAGGTCAGCGGTGTGCAAAGACGGGGGCCGCGTGCTGGCCGCGTGCCCCTCGTTCACCGGGACGGTGCGCTACGGAGCGGCGGTGCGCAGCGCCGGATCGAAGCAAGGTGCCGTGCCAGGCTGCCCGTCGGTCGAGGGGTCGGCGCAGTCAATCCGCGTCGCGTTGCCGATGTTGAAGGTGAGGTTCCCGGAGATCTCGCCATCGGCCAGATCCAGGTCGTTGAACGCGTTGGCCAGGTTGACCATGCGCGTGTTGAACGCGGTCGCGGTCGTGCCGCTGGTGGCGACGACGGTCTCGATGCGCGTGCGCGCCGTGCGGACCCGGTCCGCCTGCGCGACGTTCAGGTTCGGCACGGCAGACAGGACCCGCACCGCGTCGTCGAGCTCGAACAACGTCATCTGCGCCAGGCGCCGCTGCATTCTATCCACCCGCGCCACGTTGCCGAGGACGTTGCCCATATTGCGGGCGCCGATGATCCGGTTGCTGGCCATCTGGATGTTCAAGACGGCGTTGAGGGCGCGCAGGAACCGGCCGATGTTCGCGATATCGGTCGCGTTCATGCCGAGCTGGAACGCCTGCGAGTTGTAGAAGGCGACCGCCTGCTCGATAGTCTGGACGCTGCTGGTGTTCTCCGCCGGGGCGCCGATGACCTGGGTGTCCGTGTGGAAGAAGGGCCCCGTGTCGGCTGCCTCGATCAGGGGCGGCACGTTGAAGGTGTTGTCGCCGATCGGGCCGGGCGGCGGGCCGCCGAACGCGACGCCGAATCCGCCGTCCTGGGGGAAGGCGTTGAGGGCCGGGTTGCGCACGAAGTCCACGCCGGTGAAGAAGTTCTGATTCGTGCCGCCCAGGTTGGCGCTGGCGTTCTCGTGACAGGCGTTACAACCACCGTTCAGGAAGCGCTGGCGGCCCAGTTCGGCGTCCCCGTCAGTGAAGGTGAGGTTGGTGAGGTCGATGTCGTTGAGGCGGCCGGTCTGGCGCATGAAGGTGGCGACGGCCTGACCCTCATCCTCCGTGGAGAGTCGGAAGTCCGTCCCGGGCACGCGGTTCAGGCTGCGCGTGAAGTGCTGGTTGATGGCGCCGGCCGTGAAGTCGGCCAGGCGGCCCTGGCCGGGCGCGCCGTCGCCGCCCCATCCGGTTCGATCTGCCGGTGGATTTTGCGCGAACGATGGTCTGGTGATGCTGGTGCCCTGCGCCAGGGTATGCGGAACGCTGCGGAGCACGAAGCGGACGGTCGGCCCCTCCGGCGCCGTTCCATCGACGTTCTCCAGGATCAGGCCCCGCGCGCGCATCTGGGCCGGGATCTCCAGGCCGTCCAGGGGCAGGGTGTCCGAGTGGTTCTCCGCGATGAACAGCGGGTCGCTGGCTGGCAACCGGGCGATGAAGGGGGCGTCCACCGTGAAGTTCCGCTCGACGCGGTGGCAGGTGCCGCAGGTCCGGCCGTTGCCGTTGAAGGTCTCGCGGAAGAAGATATCGGCGCCGATGCACTCGGTGAGTGAGACGACGCCCGCCTGTACGCGCGGATCGGCCTGACAGGCGGTCCGATGCTGGGCGAACGATAGGTTCACCGCCCCCTCCGCGACCGCTGTGTTTTCCTGCGGATCTTCAGTCAACGGGCCGCAAGCCGACAGGAACACTCCATTGGCGAGTAAAGTAAGAACCCTTGCTCTCGATTTCATGAACGTCCCTCCCTCGATGTGGGTCTGGCGCAACGAGCACCTCACGGCGAGCGGATTGATCGCCGCTCGCCAACCGGTCGTCGACCGACCGTCCAGGGCACGTCGCACCTCGCTTAGAGTCATGCGGGGAGAAGATCTCTCGCGTCGATTTCCTGTTGCGACACGTTCCGTTGGATGCGGCCGTCGGCGGGATATCGGGGATCTTGGCGCCAGCTCCCGCGTGTGCGGGGCGTCCCGTCCCGGTAACCGGTATCGTAGGACCGGCCGTGGGGATCTTCGTCGGCCGAGAGTCGGACCCTACTTCGTTCCGAACAATCGATCGCCGGCGTCTCCCAGGCCGGGCAGGATGTAGCCGTGCTCGTCGAGGCCGGCGTCGATGGCGGCCGCGAAGATGGGCACCTCGGGGTGAACGTCGTGAAAATTCGACAGGCCTTCCGGCGACGCCAGGATGCAGACGAACTTGATCGACTTCGGTCCCGCGGTCTTGATCCGCTCCACCGCGGCGATCGCGCTGTTGCCGGTGGCGATCATCGGGTCGACGACGATCACGTCGCGGTCGCCGATCTCCTTGGGCATCTTGAAGTAGTACTCGACGGCGCCCAGCGTCTCCGGATCGCGGTAAAGGCCGATATGCCCGATGCGCGCCGAAGGCAGGATACGCAGCATGCCGTCGACCATCCCGGTGCCGGCGCGAAGGATGTTCACCAGCACGACCTTCTTGCCCTCCAGCATGGGGGCGCGCATCGTGGCGAGGGGCGTCTCGATGTCCTGATAGACCAGCGGCAGATCGCGGGTCACCTCGTAAGCGAGCAGCGTGCTGATCTCGCCCAGCAGCTCGCGAAACGAATTCGTGCTGCGCTCTTTCTGGCGCATGAGCGTGAGCTTGTGTTGAACCAGCGGGTGGTCGATGACCCTGACGTTCGCGGCTGTCATCTGGTCCTCTCTCAAAAAACGGTGCCGTCGCTGTGAACACGAATCGGAGGGGCGCCATCCGGACGCCGCTCCCGCGCCAGCTCTCGCCCCGCGCGCCACGTCCCGCCTTCAAGCACCTGGGCCAAGGAGAGCTCGTCGGGATGCAGGCCGAGCAGCCGGCGCATCTCCACGGCGATGCGGTCGAGCAAGGCGACCGTCAAGGCGCGCCACTCGACGACCAGCGAAGACGAGACGTCATGGGTCTCCGACAGCACGCGCGGGTGCTTCGGGACCAGCACGCCTCCGTCGACAAAAAGGCCCCCGTTGCGATATTCGGCCAGACCGGTCAGCTCGCTGGAGGCGGTGATCCGTACGCCGTATTGCGCGAGTGGCTCACACAGCGAATAGGTGAGCCACTGCGAAAGCTTGTGAAAGGGAACGCGGCCCACCGCGGGATGGGTCCAGACGTCGCCGAGGTTTCTCCCCGCGCACACCTCGCGCCCCGGCCAGATGTCACCCAGGACATCGAGCACGGCGCCCAGCACGGCGCCGGCAGGCAGCGCGCCCTCCCTGGCCTGCGAAGCGAGGTGAACCCCCAACCGTCCGAGGCGAGGCGGTGTCGCGCCTCCTCCCGAGCCCGCCGGGTTGAAGACCTCCGGGCGGTGAGAGATCACCTCCCCCAGGCGGCGCAGGATCGAGGCCCGGCCGTCGAGGCCGACCAGCGGATTGTCGGGCCCCACCTGGAACGCCCGCGCCAGATCGTCGGCGCTGAAGTGGGCCAGGGCGCGGGCGTCGGCGCGATGCGGGGCGTGCGCCGGATCGTCCGAAAGCACGCCGCCAACGAACAGGTGGTAACTCGCGACGGCGAGCCCCTCCGACCGGGTATACGCCTCGCCCCCCGGCTCTCGAAACGCCCAGCGCTCCCCAGCCCCCGCGTCCAGCAGGACGCTGGTGATCGCCAGCTCGAATTTCGCGCACAACCGGTCTTCGATCGACAGCCCCGCGAGCCGAGCGTCCAGCTGAGCGACGCGGTCGATTCCGCCGACGCCGAAGTGTCGAAAGCGCGTGTGATCGGGGATGGCCCTCACGTCGGGGTAGGTCGCTTGCGAGACCCGCAGCACGCGCTCAGCCAGCGCCGTGAGCTTGCTCTCGTCGATGGCGAAGTGCGCCAGATCCCCTCGCGCACCCAGCAGGTACAGCGCCTCGGCGCGATCCCGCACCGCGCGCGGCGTCGCCAGGTATCGCGCCTCCGCTGCCTCTGCATCGCTCGGCGTTGGCAGGGGCGGCGTCACTCGGTGAGGGCCCGTCCCTTCGCCTTCGCGAGCTCGGTCTCATTCGGCACCAGGCCCTCGGTGAAATAGCCGGCCGCTGTCTTGGCGTCCATCTCGACCCGGGCGTCATCGGGGATGAGGTCGTCCGGGATCGGGACGCGGGTCACGACCTCGATGCCGGCCCTGACGATCGCGTCGTGCTTCATGTTGCTCATCGACACGAAGCGATCGATCTTCGTGATGCCCAGCCAGTGCAGCGCGTCCGGCATGAGCACTTGAAAGCGCATGTCCTGCACGCCGGCGACGCACTCGGTGCGGGCGAAGTACTGGTCGGCCCGATCACCTCCGGCCTGGCGCTTGCGCGCGTTGTACACGAGGAACTTCGTGACCTCGCCCAGCGCCCGCCCCTCCTTGCGATTGTAGACGATCACGCCCGAGCCCCCGCTTTGCGCCGTGCGCACGCACTCCTCGACGCCGTGGGCGAGGTAGGGCCGGCAGGTACAGATGTCAGAGCCAAATACGTCCGAGCCATTGCACTCGTCGTGCACCCGGACCGTGAGCGGCCTGCCCCGATCGGGGATCGAGGCGACGTCTCCGAACATGTAAATGGTCATGCCGCCGATGGGCGGCAGGAAGACGTCGAGATCGCCCCTGGTCACCAGCTCGGGAAACATGCCTCCCGTGTGCTCGAACAACGTCCGTCGCAGGTCGGCCTCCTGGCAGCCGAAGCGCCGCGCCACCCCCGGCAGGTACCAGACCGGCTCGATCGCGGCCTTGACGACCACGACGTCACCGGCGGCCCTGAGCACCGTCCCATCCACCTGCAGCCGGCCGGCACGGACCGCGTCGGCGAGCTCCGGCAACCGGATGTGCGCCTTGGTCACCGCGATGGTCGGTTGAATGTCATAGCCCTGCTCGAAATAGCCGCGAAAGGCGTCGCTGACGACCGCGCCGAACGGATCGAGCGAAACGATCTTCTCGGGATCGGCCCATGCGGCGAACGGGCCCAACGCGTGGGTCGGCGCGGTGTTCGTGAGATCCGGCTTGCGCAGCGGATCGAGCGCGCCGGCCGCGACGGCGAGCGCTCTGTAGACCGAGTAGGACCCGGAGTGAGTCCCGATCACGTTGCGCTGGGCCCGATTGGTGACCGTCGCGACCAGGGGCCCGCGGACGGCCGGATCGGCGGCTCCCCAGACGATCGGGATCGGCTTGGGCCCGTGCCCGCCTGGATGCGAGGTGAGAACGATGGCTTTCGGCTGCTTCTTTTTCGGCTTGTCGACGGTCACGGGCGTCCTCGCGTGATTTGACGATGCTGCGCGCACTGTCAGCATACCTGCCCGGTGAGGGTTTTACACCTCTTGCCGTCGCGCAGGACGGCCGGTTATCCCGGCTATCCGTCCCGGCCACCCGTCGCGCGGTGGGCCCCAACCAGACGCAGATGGCATAGAGTTCGGGAATGCGCCCGACGCTCATCGGTATCGCCGGCGGGACCGGCAGCGGCAAGACGACAGTCGCGGTCAAGCTGGCCGAAGCGCTGCCCGCGGAGCGGGCGGCCTTGATCCAGCAGGACTGGTACTATCGCGACCGCAGTCACCTCGATCCGGCCGCGCGCGCGCTCATCAACTTCGACGAGCCCGACGCGCTGGAGAACGATCTGCTCCTGGCGGATCTTTTGGCGCTGAAGGCCGGCCGCCCGGTGGATTGCCCGCAGTATGACTTCAGCTCCCACACCCGGCGCGCCGAGCGGCGCACGATCTTGCCCCGGTCGATCATTCTGGTCGAGGGGATCTTGCTCTTCGCCGTCGCGCCCCTGCGGGATGCCCTGGACCTGCGCCTGTTCGTCGACACCGACGACGACGTCCGCCTCCTCCGGCGCGTGAGGCGCGACATTGAAGAGCGCGGGCGCGACATCCAATCGATCGAGTCTCAATACCTGGCAAGCGTGCGGCGCATGCATCAACAACACGTCGCGCCGAGCCGCGCGCACGCGCACCTCATCATCCCCGAGGGCGGGCAGAACGCGCCCGCGCTGGAGGTCATCGTGGGGAGGCTGCGGTACCTGCTGGACGGCGGGGGACCGTGAGGCAGGAGAGTGGATGTCTCGGCCGTCTTCACGCGGATGTCGGCGCCACGCGATCGTGGACGGCGCGGCCGAGGAGAGCGAGCAACTTGTCCACCGGGAACGGTTTCGCAATCGAGTAGGGCGTTCCCATCTCGGACGCTAGCGTGGGCAGGTCCGGCCTCGCTGAAAACAGGACGATCGGGATCTTCTCTTCGCCAGCATCGTGGAGCATCATCCGGTGCGCCATCCCCGGACCGCCCAGCACCGGCATGTCGACGTCGAGCAAGATGACGTCGGGAAGAGACGCCGACCGAAGCACCGTGAGCCCCTCCTCGCCGGTGTGCGCCGTGTGCACAGCGTAGCCTTCGGCCGTCAATATCGCGGTCAGCCCTTCGACAATGTCGAAGTCGTCGTCAACGATCAGTACGTTGGCCATCTTTCGGTCACGCCCTCCCCCCCGATGGCACGCCACATCGCGTGGAGCGCCTTCCGGCCCAGTTTACACGCTATCGAAAGGAACGACAGGGCCCGAGCTACCAGGTCGTGGGAAGGCGGTCCTGTCCCGCCCAGTGCTAACCTCGCTGATACAAGGAGCCCGATCGATGACCTTCTTGAGCTCGCTTGCCCACCTGAACCCCTGGACCTACCTCATCGCCGCCGGCGTCTTCGAGATGGGGTTCACCACGTTCATGAAGCTATCGAGCGGTTTCCGCAACTGGGGGTACAACGTCTGCTTCGCTGTGTGCGCCCTGCTGAGCTTTGGGCTGCTGAACCTGGCGACCCGCGACCTTTCGTTGGGAACGGCGTATGCCGTCTGGACCGGGATAGGCGCGGCCGGCACTGCGGTGATCGGGATGGTCATCTTCAAGGACCCGACGACGTTCTGGCGGGTGACGTTTCTCACAACACTCATCGCCTCCCTGGTCGGGCTCAAGTTCGTGTCCGGAGAGTGACGGGCCGGGGGGGAAGGGCGCGCCCGCTCGATCATGTCCAGTCGGTCAGCCCCTCGCGCGCGTAGGTCTCCTTGAACGAGGGGCGCGCCTTCATCCGTTGCGCGTAGGCATGCAGCGCCGGCCAGGTGTCGCTGGGGCGGGGCATGTTGCGGGACCAGCGCATCAGCATCGTGAGCAGGAAGTCGGCGACCGACAGATTCGCGCCGAGGACGTAGGGACCGCCTGACTCCAGCTGCGCGGCCACGCGAGCCCAGGCCCACTCGATCCTCTGGCGCGCTTGCTGCTTGGTGGCATCGACGTTGGCCTCACCGGCGGGCTCGGTGGGATAGAACCAGGCGCGATAGGCCGGCTGCAGGGTGTTCGCCGCGAAGAACATCCACTGGTAATACTGCGCGCGCTCCGGCGTGCCGGGCGCGGGCGCCAGGCCGCGAGCGGGAACCAGGTCGCCGAGGTGCATCGCGATCGCGGCGGCCTCGCAGATCGCCAGGCCGTCGATCACCAGCGTCGGGACCACGCCGGCGGGGTTGATCCGCAGGTAGGCGGGCGACTTCTGCTCGAGCTTGTCGAAGTCGAGCGAATGGATCCGGTGCGGCAGCTCCAGCTCGATGAGCAGCCAGTGCACCACCAGCGCCGCCGTGCTCGGCGAATGGTAAAGGGTCATGGTCGTCATGGTGACAGGATATATCGGCCGCCGCCCCCCCGGCAGTGACAGCCGCCTGGCGGGCGCTACTGGATCGTCGCGAAGTAGGCGCCGATCATCGACGCCACGGCGGCGTTGCCCGCGCTCGTGAGGTGGGGCCCCCCGCCGCTGAACGCGGCGCAGCTGGGCGCCTCGAACCTGGGTGCCACGAAGACCAGGCCCGGGAACTGCGTCGCGGCCGCCGCCAGGGCGCCGTCGAGCTCGGGTGGGATCACGATCGTCTCGCCGGCGGCCGGCGCGGTCGGGCAGAGGTGGTTACCCGGACCTCGGATGACGGTCATCAGATCGATGCGGCGCAGGCCGGGGTATTTGGCCCTGAGTGTGTTGATCGCTCCGGTTATCTGGGTCTGCCATTGCGCCTGCGTCGCGCAACAGGGCGGCACCCAGCTCAAGACGGTGAGGACGACGTGGTCAGGTTGGGTCGAGCCTTGCGCGCAAGGCGACTCGATCGGTTCGTTCCAGAAGTCGCTGTTCGGATTCGACCATTCGGTGATGTAGCCGTGTTCGCGCGCTTTCAGCTGCCAGCGACTGGCGGTCACGAAGGTCTCGAAGCCCGCTTCGTACCATTCCCTGGTCAGCGTCATGGCGGTGACCTGATTGCAAACAAAGGCGGTTGGCCCTGAAGCATCGGCGCCGCCGTTGACGCCCCCGCTGCCACCCGCGTCCACCGATCCCGATGCTCCGCCGGTGGCGCCGCCGCTGGTCGTCCCTGCGGAGCCGCCTGCGGCCGGTCCGCCGTCGGTCCCCATCTGGCCGGCGCTGCCCGACGGCGCGCCACCAGTCCCCGTGATCACGTTGGTTCCCGTGCCCGCTGCGCCTCCGGTGCCGTTCGGCGTACCGCTCTGCGTGCTCGAAGACGAGCAGGCCGACAGGCCGATGGCCAAGAGGCCGACGATTGGTGCGACGCGCGGCGATAGCTTGCCCATTCCGCCGAGGGTATATGTCCCGCCTCCGCCGTACAAACAGGTTCGCAATCCCCGCCGACCAGACCGAAAAGACCAGGACCCCCGGTCGTGGCTTCAGCGTCGTCGGATCTCCCTGCCAGGCGCCAGACGACCTCGATCCGCGTTCGCTGTAGCAGCAAATACGTGGACTTTCCCCGCACAGTTGCTATCAGGCGTCCATGACGCCGGCCCTCCCTGAGCTTGTGCCCCCAGCTGATGGGGGGTTCGCCGCGCTCGGTCTGTCCCCCACCCTGCGTCAGGTGGTGGCCGAGCTGGGCTTCGCCACGCCCACACCCATCCAGGCGCGCGCCATACCTGTCCTGCTGGCGGGCCGGGACCTGATCGGACAATCCAGCACCGGCAGCGGGAAGACGGCGGCCTTCGCCCTGGCGATCTTGCAGAGGCTGAAGCTGGGCGAACGCCACCCACAGGCCTTGATCCTGTGTCCCACGCGCGAGCTGTGCGCGCAGGTGGCGCGCGACTTCCGCAAGCTGGGGCGGCGCGAAGCGGACCTTCAGGTCTTGACCCTCTCGGGTGGGCAGCCGATGAATCCGCAGCTGGCGGCGCTGCAACAGGGCGTGCACGTGGTCGTCGGAACGCCGGGCCGGGCGCTCGATCACATCACGCGCGGCTCGCTGGATCTGAACGGCGTGGCGACCATCGTCGTCGACGAGGCCGACCGCATGCTGGACATGGGGTTCGGCGAAGAGATGGAGAAGATCCTGAGCAGCGCGCCGAAGCCGCGGCAGACCGTCTTCTTTTCGGCCACCTTTCCGCGCTCGATCGAGGCGATGACCAGGGCGCATCAGCAAGGCCCCGAGCGCCTGACCGTCGGGGAATCGGACGACCTGCAGGCTCTCCTGCGCCAGGTGGCCTACGTCGTGGACGAGGCTGACCCTCTCGACACGCTGCTGGCGATGCTGCGGATGAGCCCGCCCGAATCGGCCATCGTCTTCTGTAATTTCAAGGCGACCGTCGCCCGGATCGAGCAGGCGCTCGGCGCGGCGGGCATCAGCAGCGCCGGGTTGCACGGCGACCTGGATCAGAAGCAGCGCGACTTCGTGATGGCGAAATTTCGCAATCGCAGCACTCGCGTGCTGGTGGCGACGGACGTCGCCGCGCGCGGCCTCGACATCGAGGGGCTGGATCTGGTGGTGAACTTCGAGCTGCCGTCTCAGCCAGAAATCTACGTCCATCGCGTCGGGCGCACCGGCCGCGCCGGCAAGGCGGGAATGGCAGCGTCACTGGTCGGCCCGCGGGATCGCGCCAAGCTGAAGGCGATCGAGGCGGCGATCGGGTCGCGGCTGGAGCGTCAAGTGGCGCCGCCGGCGGCGCGTGACGATACGCGCGGCTCCGCGCCTGCCGTTCACGCCGGCGCGACGATGGAGACGCTTTACATCTCCGGTGGCCGCAAGGACAAGCTGCGCCCCGGCGACATCCTGGGCGCGCTCACCGGCCAGGCGGGCGGATTCCAGGGCAGCGAGGTCGGCAAGATCGAGATCCACGATCGATTCTCCTACGTGGCGATCGCCACGGGCAGCGCGGATCGCGCGATCCAGCAGCTGGGCGCCGGCCGCATCAAGGGTAAGAGGTTCAAGGTGGGGCGGGCGCGCTAGTCCCCTGGAAAGGTGAAGGCTTCCAAATGTCGGCGAGGCATCTTCGTTTCTGGCAAGGCGCGACGAGGGCGAATACTAGCGTATTTAACCGAGGAGCAACGCAGCCAGGGACGAAGAGGACCGGCGAGATTTGGAAGAAATCACCTTTCCAGGGGACTAGAGCGGGCGGGGCGGATTCATGACCCACAACGACGTCCTGCGAAGCATCCGCTACCTGCTCAACGTCAGCGACGCGACCCTCGTCGACATCGCCCGGCTCGGTGACCGCGAGGTCAGCAGGGCCGAGATGGTCGCATTCCTCAAGCGAGAGGACGACGACGGTTATCGGGCGTGCGGCGATGACGTGATGGCGCATTTCCTGAATGGACTGGTGACCTACAAGCGCGGAAAGGAAGAGGGCCGACCGCCTCAACCCGTCGAGGTCCCGGTGACCAACAACAGCGTGTTGAAAAAGCTCCGGGCGGCCTTCGAGCTCAAGGACAGCGACATCATCGCGCTCCTGGGAAGGACCGGGCTGACAGTGTCGAAGACCGAGCTGAGCGCGTTTTTTCGCCGGCCGGACCACCGAAACTATCGCGACTGTGGCGATCAGTTGCTCAGAAATTTCCTGAAAGGCCTGACGTCCCTGGCATCCCTGCCGGCCCACCCCCCTTCCCTTTCATGATCGGTCATCCGATATCGCCGCATCAGATGGCGGCATCGACTACTCTTCAACCCAAGGAGACAACGTCATGAGCAAGAGCCAGGACTCGAAGAAGAACGTCAAGAAGGCCCCCACCAGGACACCGAAAGAAAAGAAAGAGGCCAAGCGCCTGAAGAAAGCCGGTAAATAGGCGCGGGACCCCGAGCGCTCAGGTTGCCGGCGCGTTGAACCCGCCCTGGTTCAGGGCTTCGTTGCTTCGTCGTCGAGCTCGAAGGCGCAGATGCTGCCGACGATCGAATAGGGCCCGCGCACACTGCCCCAACCGAAGCGCGGGATGTGGTCACCGGGCTGCACCGGGTTTTCGTTCGCCGCCGAGTTCTGCACCGCGATGCGCGTTCCCCATTCGATCTTGGCGGCGAAGGCTGAGCGAAACTCCGGCTCGTGGGGCAGCCCGACCTCGTCGGCGCTGTCCATCAGCAGCGCGACCCAGCGGCGACGTTGCGCTTCGGTGAGGTGGCGGCCGAGATGCTTGCCGACCATTTCCCTCAGCGCCTCGTTCTCGGATCGACCGGCGGAATAGGCCTGGCCGCAACCGAAGCACTGCGCAAGAAACGCGGCCACGTGCTGGGGGTGGTCCTCACTCATCTGGCTGAAGACCGGCGCCAGCAGCTCGTCCGCGCGAACCTTCTTGTAAAAGCAAGCGGTGAGGCGTTCGAACGCGGGCAACCCTCCCGCGTAGTCTCCGGGCGTCGGGATATCGTCAGCCATGGGCTCAGAGCCTACGGCTCGACCGCTACGAGGACAACAACTGGCGCGCGATCAGAAACAACCCTGCGCCGACCACGGCGACTCCGATGGCTCGCGCGATGCGCTCCCCGGCCGGCGCCAGCCGTTCGACCGTGATGGCGGCCGCCACGACAGCCATCGCGCGAAGATCCATGACGCCGATGACCAGCAGGATCGCGATTGGACCCACACAGCAATAACTGCAGTGGAGACCCAGGCGCAGACCGTGTCGCCAGGCCGTTCCGGCGTCGGCCGGCAGCGTGCGGCCGAGCCCGGGTGTCATCCGGCAGCAGGCGAGGTGACGCGCCTTCCACGCGGTGAGCTGGAGCAAGCCGCCGGTGAGGACGACCACATCGACTGCGATCGGTACGGCCCGCGCCAGCGCCGGCTGCTGCATCTCGACCGCCGCCAGCCCGACGCCCAGCGGAAAAGCGGCCACTCCGAACAGGGTCCAGACAACAAAGTAACCCACGCCGGCGAGCGCGGTCAGCCGGCCGAGGCGGGACTCGCCTGGCCTGTCCAGGGCCTGGCGGTAGCGCCACAGCATCGGGACCAACGACGGCAGCATCATCGCCGCCATCATCAGGACCCACATGCCCAGGAATGACGCGACGGCGCCCGCCCAGGTCTGCCCGGGCATCCGCATCCACGCCATCGACATCGTCCAGCCGCCGGGCATTGGCATCTCGCCCATGGCAGACATCGAAGCGCACCAGACGATGGTTCCCGCCGCGCTGGCAACAAAGAGCAGCGCCGAGACGCCCAGAAACCTCTGCCGAGCCGTCAGCAGCGAGGCTCGCTCGGCGTTCATCGCGACCCGAGATCTCGTGTCCTGCACTGGCGCCACGGCAGCCATGACTCGCTCAATGCTTACCGTACTCGTCGTGGCGGCGCCAGCGGACGCCGGTCTCGTCGCGGCCCTTGGGGCGGGCCAGAGCGGATGAGCCGACTGACTTTCCTGCCCCACGTGGGGCGGGACTCTCTAATCTGAGGATCCCATGTCTGACCCAGAATCTCCCCCAGCAGACCCAGCTGATGTCGGCGCCGGCCGCATCGCCACTCCCGAGCTGGAGATCAAAGACGCGCCGTTGATCTTCGGACAGGTCTGGAACCGCCTGGTCCAGGAGCGCGGCCTCGAGAACATGGTCTTCCCCAAGGAGGTCATGTGGCTTGGCGGGGCGCCCGGTTCAGGCAAGGGCACCAATACCCCGTTCATCCTGCGCGAACGAGGGCTGACCGCGTCGCCCATCGTGGTGAGCGACCTGCTGGACACCCCCGAGATGCGCGCGCTCAAAGATCGCGGGCAGTTCGTCGGGGATCGCGAGGTGATCGAGGTGCTGCTGCGCAAGCTGCTCGAGCCGGCCTATCAGACGGGCGTGGTGGTCGACGGGTTTCCCCGCACCAAGGTCCAGGCCGAGGCCGTCAAGCTGTTGCACGACCAGATCATGCAGCTGCGCACCACCTACTGGGGCACCCCGACCGGCAAGCGGTTCCGCCGGCCCATCTTCCGCATCACCGTGCTCTTCGTGGGCGAGCAAACCTCGGTGGAACGGCAACTGAGCCGCGGCCGCGAGATCCGCGCCCACAATGAAAAGGTACGCAGAACCGGCGCGGGCCAGCTCGTCGAATTGCGTTCCACCGACATCGACGAAGCTCTCGCACGAAACCGCTACCGGACGTTCAAAGAGTTGACCTACGAGGCCCTGACCAGCCTGCGCAGGCACTTCCACTATCACTTCGTCAACGCCGACGCGCCCCTGGCCGATGTCGAGAAGAGCATCAACGCCGAGTTCCAGTACCAGAGCTCGCTCGAGCTGGGGCACGCGACCCACGACATCATCCACCACATCCCCGTGGTGTCCGAGGTGACTCGGTACGCCCGGCAAGAGCTGGTGCGCCGCCTCGACTCCTACGAGCACGCGGCCGCGCCTCTGTTCAGGGAAGTCGCGGCCTTCATCGAGGCTCACGTCGTCCCGGTCATCGTGCGGCACGCCCTGGCCGGGCGGTGCGTGGTGAAGACAGACAGCGCTCTGTTCGAAGACACGACCACGGTCGACATGGTGCTGGACATCCTGGCCGAACGCGGCTACCACGCCGTCTACCAGGAACGGCGCACGCCCGTTCCGCTGAGGGTCGACCAGCTCACCGGCATCATCACGTGTCAGGACCGAACCCAGCACCAGTTCGAGATACACTTTCATTCGCCCGAGATCAGGCGCGGGCCCTGATCAGGCGTACGCCCACGGATCCCGCGCGGGGAGCGCTCAGCCGCGGCGCCCGGCGTGCCGGCGCGATGTCCGGGGCTTGGCGGGCACGGCGCCGAGGACATGCCGGGCCAGAGTGTCACCCACCATCTTCCGCCCGACCAGCCCGTCGACGAGACCGGCCTTGATCGCGTAGTAGAGCCGAAATCCGCGCACGTCCTCGGCCAGGACCAGGCGGCGGATCTCGGGCTCGGTGTCCCGGGCGAACTCCAGCAGGCTCCAGCCGCTGGACCCGACGACGCTCTCGCCCACCAGCAGCACCTCGGTGTCCTCTCTTTGCAGCCAGGCCGCCGCCTGCTCCGGAGACGTCTCCTGGCGAACGGTGAATCCCAGCGACGCGAGCTCGGCCGACAATGCCAGCATCGGGGTCTCTTCGAGATCGACGATGAGGGCCCGTCGCCTGACCAGCAATGGCGGGTGGTCAGCGCCCAGGATCTCCGCCAGCGCCTCCAGCTGCTTTCCGGACACGTCCATGAACTTCACCGCGCATTTCCCGGCGCGCGTCACCAGCTGCCGCCGCAGGACCTTCGCGTCCGTGGTCACGGCTTGAAACCCGCCGATGTGGATGCTGAGGGAAAACCTGGCCGGCGGCAGCGCGCCGTCACCAACCAGGGAGGCCCCTCCCAACGATAGGTTGGTGACTCGCCAGACCGAGGGCGGTTGAGAGCCGCCTCGAACCACCGCGACACCGGCTAACCGGATCCGTGGTTCCCGACGTCGCTCGTGGCCCTCTGATCCCGGCACATCGTCGCCCATGTCTTGGTCATCGTTGGAGCGGGCGCGATACTTGACCGCGAAGAGCGATCGCGGCGCGTCAGCACGCCCTCCCCCGCGGACGAGCCCCGGATACGCGACGTACGCCTGCGAGCGTCGACGGCGATCGTCAATCCCGTGGCGGAACCAGCGTTGTGCCCTGGACAACACTGGCCACCTGGATGCCAGGGAACGTGCTTGACTCCGTCGATTGACCCAAGGTGCCTGCCCGATCGTCGTTCCCTGCGTCCGGCTCGACATCCTGATAGAGCATCGATTCGGGCAGATAGAACCGGAACGTCGTGCCCCGCTCTGCCTCGGTCTCGATCTCGATCCGTCCGCCGAGGTGCCTGATGACATCGCGTACGGCACCGAGACCGACGCCCCGGCCAGAGGTCAAGCTCACGCCATCCTGCCGTGACGAGATGGCGTCGGCGAACAGCGCTTGCTCGAGATCGGCACGACCGGCGGCTGGCAGACCCCGCTGTCTGGCCAACCCCGCGATCCTGTCCCAGTCGATGCCGCGACCGTCGTCGCTGATCGAAACGACCACCTGCCGGTCCTGGTGCACCGCCGAGATCGTCACGGTCGCAACCTGGGGCTTCCCGGAGCGGATGCGTTCCTCGGGGCTGGCGATCCCGTGGTCGACCGCGTTGCGGACCACATGCGTGAACACCGACCAGAACGCCCCCCATTTACGGGGTGGCAAGCGCAGGCTGGTCGGCTGCTGGATCACCGTGACCTCTGATCGGCCCAGTCGCTTGGCCAGCGTCTGGATCTGCTCCGCGATCAGCATCAAGCGCTGCGACGCCGGCTCGTTCTGCCAGGACAGCACGGTGCCGAGCAGCCGCTCGCCTTCGGTTCGATTCTTCAGATCGGCGATGAAGGCGGCATACTCGTCCCAGTCGATCTCGATCCGACGGCCGGCCGGAGCTCCGTCCATGAGCTGGTCCCGGGTCTCCATGACTTTCGCCCACAGCGTGCGCAGTCGTTCGCGCTCGTCGCTGGAGATCTCTTTATTCGATTCATTCATGCTCTGCTCGAGCGCGTGGCAATAGATCGCCACGCTCTCGATGCCGAACAAGGCGCAGTTGCCCTTGATGGTGTGAATCTGACGGCGCAGCAGCGACAGGGCTGCGACCGTGGGCGTGCCCCCGCTGCGCGCGCCGGCGACGACCGCGTCGACCAGCTCGGTCGCCTCGACGAAGAACCCGTCGACCGCGATCCGGTCCGACCGCATGCGCCGGAAGATGCTCATCATCTCGCGCTGGCCCTGCTCCGCTCGCTCACGCTCGATGCTCATGGTGACGTCGGTGATGACCACGATCGTCTTCACCAGGCGCTCGCCTTCCAGAATGGGGCGGTACACCAGGTCGTAGGTTCGGTCGTGCGTGACGATCCGGCCTGGAAGCTGATCCAGACACATTTCAAGGGGCAGGATGTCCTCGCTCAGAGCCATCCACCCCACCTCGAACCATTCGGCCGTGGGCACGCTGGTGCGACGCAGGTACTCCCAGAACACGGGCGTGCCCTCGACCGGCCCGAACCATTCCTGGATGACGCGCGAGCGTTCCAGGGACATGGTCCCTGCGATGTCGAGGGTGAGAAAGCCCTGGCCGACGTTATCGAGGACCAACCGCATGTCGTGGTTGCGCGTGTTGATCTGCGCTTCGCGAGCCTTGATCGCCGCCGCCATGCTGCGAAAAGCGCGGGCCAGCTCGCCGACCTCGTCGCTGGTCCGGATCTGAATCTCCCCGGTCCCGCCCTTCTCTAGCTCCTTGGCGGCTCCGACCAGCTTGCGCAGCGGCCCGACGATGATGAACCTGGCCATCACCATGATGAGGACCGTCACGCTGAGGCCGACCAGGCTGGACACGAGGAGGGTGGTCTTCTGGGCAGCCGCGATCGTCCTCAGCTCCCGCTTGAGAGAAAACGATGTCACCGCCATCGCAACGGTCTTGCCGTTTTCATCGCGCACGGCGGCCACCAGGTCGACCCGATCGGACTCGCGCCGGATGGGGGTCGCGAGCGACACATCCTTGATGGGGACGGCCCTGCCGCGCGAGAGCTCTCCCAATTTCCGGCCCGGGTGACCATCGTTGTCGACGCTCCACACGGCGGCGTATTCGACATCCTCGTTTCGCCCCAGGGTTGCGATAGCCGTCTTGATGGCGACGTCGTCCTCGAAGACCACCGCCGCGGCGCAGGAGTCGGCGAACAGGCGATTCACCGCCGCAGCTCCCACCTCCTTGGCCGTGAGCAGGCTCTCCCGCTGATAGGTGCTGACCTCGAGGAACGACCCGGCGGCCCCGAGCAGGATGAGCACGAATGTCGCGCTCGCCTGCTTTCTACCGATGGAACGGCCGAGGACTCGTTGGGGGGATGTCATGGTGCAATCACGTGATCAAGTCGGTGCTCCCGGCGCGCATACCCCCGGCGAACCCGAAGATCCCGGGGAGCCGCTGGTTTCTGATCGTCGGGAGAAGCAGCGGGATACTTGAAACGCCGGGCTCGCGATGCGTGGCTTCCGGTCTTCGGCACAAAGACCGAGGCTGGTCACACCCCCAAGGCGTCCCGCACCGATGAACCCGCAGGGGGACAAGGGATCCGCTTCAGCAGCAATCTACTGAAGCTCGCGACATCGTCCCATAGGTTCGCTTCTCGGATTCTCGGGACGCGGGAAAACGACCGCGACTTTGACGCGGGCGTCTTGATCCTGGACTTCTGCGAGACGCAGAGCGAGCGCTTCTACCCGCGCCTCCGGGGCTAGCGGAGCCGAACGCCGTGCCCGCCGATGTTCCCCGTCAACCAGAGGACCAGCAAGAGCACCAGAACGATGCCCAGTGGAGACCAGCCGGTGTATCCCCAGCGACTATGACCCCACCCCCCGAAGACCGCGGAGAGGACCAGCAAGATGATGAGCAGCGTTAGCATTCTGAAAAGGTAAGGCTGCGTTGGCGTCCTGGGCAGGGCGGCGAGAAAAAAGTCAGCCGCCCTGCTAAAAAAGAACGGACTGTGGCGGGCGGGTTCGTATTCTGGCAGGCGACGCTCATGGCCCACCCACCACCTGCGAACGCCCTGCCAGGACGTTTACCCAGACGGCCAGACCTACGATAAGCTGAATCGTGACCACATCCACCGAGCGCCGGATCGCCCTGTTCATCGACTTCGAGAACCTGGTGACCAACACCGGAATCACGGCGCCGACCTTCAATCTGCAGCCAGCCCTCGATCGCCTGCTGGAGAAGGGCAAGGTCATCTTTCGCCGCGCCTACTGCGATTGGTCGCGGTTCAAGGATGCCAAGGCGCACCTGCACGAGTTCGGCGTCGAGCTGGTCGACGTGCCACCCTCGACGCGGGCGGGAAAGAACAGCGCCGACATGCGGCTGGTCATCGACGCGCTCGAGCTCTGCTACGCGCGCGAGCACATCAATACCTTCGTGATCGCCTCGGGCGACAGCGACTTCTGCCCGCTGGCGTACAAGCTGCGCGAGAACGACCGCTTCGTGATCGGCCTGGCCGTGCGCGAGGCGACCTCGCCCTTCTTCGTCAAAGCCTGCGACGAGTTCATCTACCTGCGTGGACAGGAGCGCGGCGACGGCCGGGATCAGTACCGCGACAGCGCGCGAGCGACGTCCAGAAGCCGACCAGAGACGCCGGTGACGGTGATCTCCGGCGACGGTGGGCCCAGGAAGACCCGCGCGCTGCCGGCGATCGCGCGCGAGGTCGTGTCCAGCCTGCTGTCGCGAGCCACCGGGCCGCTCAACCCCTCGCTGATCAAGGAGACCATCGTCCGCAAGGAGCCCGACTTCGACGAGCGCGACCACGGCTTTTCCACCTTCTCTCGCTTGCTGGAGGCGATGGAGAAGGAGGGCATGCTCAAACGCCAGCAGCAGGGCCGCCAGTGGTACGTCGTCCCCGCCGACGGTTCACTGGATTCCAGGAGCGGCCACGACGCCGGGGCCGAAGATGAGCCTTCCCCACAGCGCGTCGAAGAGGAGTTTTCGTTCTGACTCCGGGCCTCAGAGCCTGTGAAGGAAAGGCCTCGGACGTCGGGCCTCGGGCCTCGGGCCTGGTGGGTGTCGACAAAACCGGGGGAAGATCAAGCCTGTGGACAACTCGACAATTCGACGTGCCCTCCGCGCTCCGACCTCGTTGCCTCTTCCAGAGGCCTGACGCCGGAGGCCCGAGGCCCTTGCCGCCCTGGCGACGGAATTCATTCACAGGCTCTCACTTGACCGGCGACTCCGTCCCTTTGGGGCGGCGTGGACGAAAGCGGATGTGGCCCCCTTCCTGATAGGTCTCGAGGCCCATGCTCCAGGGAGACTTCGCGTCCTCAGGTCGCGCCGAGAAGTTGCTCAGCTCCTGCAATCCCTGCGGCGAGCCACATTGCCCGACCTGGTTGAAGATCCCCCTGGTGTCGGCGTGCAACGTCTTTCCCGCGTACCAGAGACGGCTCAAGTGAACCAGGTTCTCGTGGGCGTCGAAACGAAAGTCCTCGAGGCAATAGGCTGTCAACCCGTCCTCGAGATGCTTCGGATCCTTGTCGGCCAGGGCCCATTCAGCGCACCGGTCCCCCAGCTGCAATAGCGGCAACCAGTACTCCTTCGGAATCTGGTCGCGCACCTGTTGTCGCAGGGCCGGGTCGGCCTTGCGATACGCGCGGGCAATTTCGCTGAATCCTTGGTCCAGAGGTGACGGGATCTCTGGCGGCAAACCCGCCTTGGCAGCCTCCAGGAGATCCACCAGGACGAAGAAACCATCACCGGCGAGATCCACTTTCCCACCTGTCGTCATCGGCGAGCTCCTTTCGACACCGGCCCGGCCCCCCCAGGGGGCGATTCTGCCCTAAACATAGCCAAGTGAACCTCGAAGCTCGGACGAAGGGTAGTCAGCTATCAGTCTTCAGTCATCAGTGGATAGTGGGCGGCGTTCAACTCGGCATCCGAGCCGCGACCTGACTCCGGCCCTTTTACACTGTCGACTGAAGACTGAAAACTGATAGCACCTCGCCCAGCTACGCCCTTCGACTGAGCTACCGCGCACCGCATCCCCAGAATCGGCCGGTTAGAAGCTAAAACGGCAGCGACATCCGAGATCAGACGCTGAAAACGGCCTGGTCGCCGAGGCGGATGGTGCCGCCCTTGGATTCGTTGATGAGGTTCACACCAAAGACGACCTCGGTGGGGTTGGCGGGGCTGCGGCGGAAGGTGGCGAGAGTTCGGAGAGGCTCTTTGCCCCGCTCGCCGGTGAGCTGGTCGGTGGTGGTGATCATGCACCGCTCGGACTGGCCGGCGCTGCGCAGGATGACGTCGCCGATCTGCAGGCGTGACCAGGTGTCCTCGGCAAAGGCGGCGCAGCCGCCCACGACGAGATTGGGCCGGAAACGACTCATGGGAACGGGCGCGCCGCCGTCTGCCACGATGCGATCGTTGAGCATCGCCACTGAAGCCTCGCTGACGACCAGGATGGGCGCGCCGTCGGCGAAGGTGAACTGGTCGCCGGGCCGACTGGCCGGCTTCAACATGGGACGTTGGAACTTCGGTCCGATGCGCACCAGCGAGCACGGCAGACCGAGAAACGAGCTGAGCCAGGTTGCCACGGCTGGACCGCAATCCTCCGCCAGCAGGCCCTCGTGCTTCCAGATGGTCACTGAGCGCAACCGGGCGGACGGATCGGAAGCCTGGGACACGGAAACCGAACCGGCGCCGTCGGCGGAAAGCGTGAGCATGCCGCCGGCCAGGCGGGCGTTGATCAGCGCCATGCGGGGGTACGGTCGCTGGGTGAGAAACTTGTCCGACTCGTCCACGACCAGGAAGCGGCGGTCGCCGATGAAGCCGAGGGCGTCGATGTCGGCGGCGGGCACGGCGTAGCCGCGCAGCGATTTCACGGGGTAAACGAAGAGTCCGGTGACGCGGGTCATGGGCTCGAGGCCGGAGCTTACATCCAATCAGGTAGGCGAGGGAGGTTGCCCCTCGCTGATCGACGGCTACCCCATCTTCCCGTACGTCGGCTTCCCGGCGCGCAAGTAGCGCAGGTACACGCCGCCCTTGCCCGTGGTCACCGACTCGACGAGGTCGAGCGCGGTCGGCCGGGTGCCGTCGCCGAACAACCGCTTGCCCGTGCCCAGTAGCAGCGGGTACACCAAGGTGCGGAGCTCATCGACGAGGTCGTGCTTCAGCAGCGTCTGCAGCAGGTCGGTGCTGCCCCAGGTGTGCACGCCCGTGCCGGGCTGCTCGCGCAGCTTCCGCACCTCGGCGACCAGGTCGCCCTGCATCAGCCTGGAGTTGTTCCAGGTGATCCGCTCGAGCGTACGCGAGGCCACGTACTTGGGTCGCGAGTTCAGCGCGGCGGCGATGGGGTTGTTCGGATCGGTGATCTTGGGCCAGTAGCCGGCGAAGATCTCGTAGGTCTTGCGGCCGAGTAGGAAGCCGCCGGCGTCGGCGAGGCCGTCGATGATCAGCTTGCCCGTCAGGTCGTCGGTGTAGGGGAACTGCCATCCGCCGTGCTGGAAGCCGCTTTCGCGGTCCTCGTCGGGACCGCCAGGAGCCTGCATGACGCCATCGAGGGTCAGAAACGCGTTCACTATCAGCTTGGGCATGAATTGTCCTCCGTCCGGACGACGAACGAGGCAAGCGTGGATCGACACGCTCGACGGTCTTCAAGGGCGTCGTCGCCATGGGCGCTTCGGTCTGCGCTTCGAAAGCCGAGGTCGCCCTCGCACCACGCAAGACTCGGTTCCGGGGGATTCGCCTACATACGCCCACGAGTCTTGCGCCCATTTCAGGTCGCGAGTCGCACTCGGCGCTTGAACTCGACCCTACAGAGCCCTACTCTCGCGGGGGCCGTAGCTCAGTCGGAAATTCCAGAGAGCATTTCAGGAGGGTAGAGGATGGCGACCGGAACTGTGAAGTGGTTCAACGATGCAAAGGGCTTTGGATTCATCACGCGGGAAGGCGGGCCGGACCTCTTTGTCCATCATTCCGCAATCGTAGCGGATGGCTTCCGATCGCTGAGCGAAGGCCAGCAGGTCGAATTCGACATCACGGAAGGACCGAAGGGCTTGCAAGCTCAGAACGTCCGGATCGCCGGAAGCTGATCGGCAAGCCGATCGGGACCCAGATCTGGAATCCCGATCGGAACCCGACATCGGCTTCTCCTCAACACGTTTGGGACAGCGCGGGAAAAGACGGCTATGCTTAGGGCGTGAGCCTTCGCGAGATCAGCAGCGCCGTCCTGTCCGATCGACCCATCCATCGTGTCGAACGTGTGCCCGCCTGGCGCGGGACCGCCGGGGCGCAGCCCTGGCGGTCGCTGTGCGGCGTCCCCATCGGCAAGGCCCGCGCAGGCGGAGCCTTCGAGTTTGACGTGGCGGTCGCCCTGGATCCGGAAGCCTGGCGTCTGGCCGCGAACTGTTCGGCCTGCCTTGCCGTCACCCAGCGCCGAGAGCTCGGCTCGGTCTCCTAGGGCACCGAACGGTTTGAAAGCTAGACCACCGCACATTGAGGGGCCTCAGGCTTCGGGCCTCGGACCTCCGGTGAAGAGTGCTACAGAGATCTGAGGCCTGAGGCCCGAGGCCTGAGGCCCGAGGCCTGAGGCCCGAGGTCTGAGGTCTGAGGTCTGAGGCCCGAGGCCCGAGGCCCTAGACCGGGTGCACGGCTCATTGAAACCGTTCGGTCTCCTAGGCGTCAGCCGTCAGCGGGTGCACGCGCCCTTGTGGTTGATGCCGGAGCCGGTCTGGGCGGCAACGCAGGCGTTCGAGTAGGTCTTGCCGTCGCAGGCGCACACCGGATCGATGTTGGCCAGGCAGGCGTCGGGGCGGGGCTGGCAGGTGGCACTGGCGTCGGCGGCGCCGCACAGTTGCCCCTCGACGTAGGCGCAGTACTCGGTGGCGGCGCAGGTGAAGCCGGCAAAGCCGCCGCACGGCTTGGACGCGGGGCAGGCCCTCTTGGTGCACGCCAGCATGCCGTCGGTGCAGCCGCAGATGTTGCAGCCGTCGCCCGCCGGAATGTTGCCGGAACCATCCGGATAGGTGACCCCACCCACGACGCAGCTACGCCCTGACCCCGTGCACGGCCCCGAGTGCAGGACCCCGCTGCCGGCTCGCGATGCCACACACGAGTTGGCGTAGGTCTGACCATCGCACCCGCACACCGGCGCATAAATGGTGTCGCAAACGTCCGGCCTCGGTTTACAAACCGCCTCGGCGTCGGCCGCGCCGCAATACAGTCCTTCGGTATAGGCGCAGTATTCGTCCGCGGTGCAGGTGTTGCCCGCGCGCGCGCCGCACGCCTTCGGCACTGGACAGGCGCGCAAGGTGCAACGAAGGGTACCGCTCGCGCACGCGCAGATGTTGCATCCATCCGACGCAGGGATGTTGCCGGCTCCGTCGGGATAGGTGATTCCGTCGACCACGCAGGAGCCAGGAGGAGGCGTGCACGCCCCCTCGCTCATCACGCTGATGCCCGCCGCCGCCGCGCCACAAGCATTGCCGTAGGTCTGACCATCGCAGCCGCAGACGGGGGCGTATTGCTGGGTGCAGGCCTGCGGAATCGGCGCGCAACGGCCGGTGGCGTCGGCCGTCCCGCACTGCGCGCTGGGCGGGAAGTTGCAATAGGCTCCCTTTGCACAGGTCAATCCCGCGATCCCCCCGCAAACCTGACCGCTTCCCGGACCGTCGTCTCCCATCAGCGGCAACGAGTCACAGCTCGAGACCAGAACGGCGAACGCCGGCACGACGGCCAGCGTCAGCAATCGAAGGAGGACATCGGACCTGCGCGAGGTGTGGGCCATCATCCGTCGCATTCAAGCATTCTTCATACCAGCTCGAGGCCGGTCGAAAAGCCGGAGATTCCGCGGCCTCGTTCGGGTTGCACCCGCAAGAACGCATCCCATTCCGAGCAGCCCCATCAACTTTCTGAGGGCGGCGATTGTCCGTCAGCGGCTCACCCGTCGAGCGCCCGCTCGAGGTGCTTGACCACGTGGCGCGTGATCTTCACCCGCGCGAAGTTCTTGTCATTGGCGGGCACGATGATCCAGGGTGAGTGACCGGTGCTGGTCCGATCGATCATGTCGACGGCGGCGCTCTGGTAGTCCTTCCATTTGTCGCGATTGCGCCAGTCCTCGGGCGTGATCTTGAAGCGCTTGTGCTGGATCTTCTCGCGCCACTTGAAACGGCGCAGTTGCTCTTCCTGATCGATCTGTAGCCAGAACTTGAGCACGATCGTTCCCCAGCTCACCAGCTCGTGCTCGAAGTCATTGATCTCTGCGTAGGCGCGCAGCCAGTCGGCCTCGCTGCAGAAGCCTTCGATGCGCTCGACCAGCACGCGTCCGTACCATGAGCGATCGAAGATCGTCACGTGGCCCTGCCGCGGCACCTGGCGCCAGAACCGCCACAGGTACGGCTGGGCGCGCTCGTCCTCGGTGGGCGCGGCGACCGGAACCACCTGGAACTGGCGCGGGTCCAGCGCGGCGGTGAGCCGACGGATGGCGCCTCCCTTGCCCGCGGCGTCCATGCCCTCGAAGGCGAGCACCAGAGAACGGCTCGCGAATGCCTTGTGACGCGCGAGCTCGGCCAGCCGTCCCTGCCACTTGGCCAGCTCCAGCCGGTACTTCTTGTCGGGCAAGCTCCGGTCGAGGTCGAGCGCCGAGAGCACGTCTCGATCGTCGGCGGGGCGCACGACGGGGGGCGCGAACACGCGCTTTCTGGCGACCTTCTCGGCGAGGTGCTTCTCCAGGGCCGCGAGCAGCTCTTTGCCCACGCGCAGGTACCGGTAGTGATCGTCGGTGCCGTCGACGATGCTCCAGGGCGCCCACGCGGTGTTGGTCAGCCGCAGCACGTGACCGGCGACGGACTGAAGCGCGTCATAGGTGCGGGTGCGCGCCCAGGACGCCTTGGTCACGCGCCAGGCGGTGCGCGGATCCGATTCGAGCTGGCGCAGGCGCCGCTTCTGGCCCGAGCGGGTCAGGTGCAGCCAGAACTTGAGCAGCAGCGCGCCCTCGTTCACCAGCATGGCTTCGAAGCGGTTGATCTCGTCGAGGCGCTTGTCGAGCTGGACGCGCGACATCTTGCCGTCGATGCGCTGGGCGATCGGCGTCGAGTACCAGGAGCCGGCGAAGGCGCCCATTCGCCCGCGCGGCGGCAGCGCGCGCCAGTAGCGCCACATGTACGGTCGTTCGCGCTCCTCGTCGGTGGGCGTGGTGAAGGCCAGGGTGCTGAGGTAACGGGCGTCCATCCACTCGTAGAGCTTCGCCAGGGTCTCGCTCTTGCCGGCGCCGTCGACGCCCGAGATGATCAGCAGCACCGGGAATCGCTTCTGCGCGCGCAGCTCACTCTGCGCGTCGAGCAGCCGCGCGCGGAGCGTCTCCTCTTCCCGGCGGAAGGTCTTCTTGTCGACGGTGTGGCCGACCTCGGCTGACTCGAACATCGATGGCTCACCAGACTACGCGAAGTCCGTCGAGAACTTGGGTTTTTCGATGAGCGCTCGGTCAGATCCGCGCCAGCGTCGCCAGAAACTGCCCGCGACTCCCATCGCCGCAAAATCGAGTCATGCTAGGTGCATGTTCGGCGCGCATGCCTATCCACCAGACCTCGCTCGCTACGTCGAGGAGCACTGGCCCGCGGGCCGCGAGCTGTGGATGTCCAGCGATCTCCTGCGCGAGGCCCTGTCCGTGGCGTTCCAGGCCTCGCTGACCTCGGAAGAGGCGCGACTGGCCCGCTTTCGCCTGTTGCTGACGCCCGCCGATGCCCTGCCACCGGCGGGCGCGCCCAATGAAGGCGTGCTCCGGCTGCGCTTCACGCAAAGTCGTCCCTGGCACGCCGACGAGCTCCGCCGTCTGAGCCCGTCGGTGTCGTTCGAGACATCGCTCATCGGCGCGCACGCAGAGGACGGTAAGCTGCGCATCTGGGGTGTGGCGCATTCGGGGCCGGCGTGGCTGGCGCCGACCTGGGGCGGACGCAGCCTGGTTCCCAACTGGACCTACGACCCCATCGTTCACGTCACCGGACCGGGGCACCTCGCCGTCCGCTGCGCCGGCAAGCTGGTGGGAGCGCTGCAACGGGGAGCGCTGGTCGAAACCATGATGGACGTGTTCGAGTCGGAGTGGCTGCCGACGCTGTTCGCGGACGAGCTCGAACGAGTCCGAGCCGAGCACGCCACGCGCCAGACGAAGACCTCTTCACCGACGGCGGCCGACCAATCGCTGGTGGGCCGCGTGGGCCAGCACATGCTCCGTCGCGCCATCCAGCTGGTCCGTGGGGCGCAGCGCGGAGGAATGATCCTGGTCGTGGATTCCACGCCACCGGCGCAAGCGAACGCGCTCGCGGGCCTGCGGCTCAAATATCGCTTCGACCAGGACGAACCCTCCCATCGCTATCGGACGCTGCTGCTGCAGATCCTCGAGCGCGTCGCCGCCGCCACGTCGAAGCCATCGGTCGGGTGGTCGGACTTCGCGTCGGACGCCAGCCCCAGCCTCGAGAAGCTCGAGGGGGCGGTGTTCGAGCTCAGTCGCCTCATTGCCAACCTGGCAGACGTCGACGGCGCGGTGGTACTGGACAAGGCGTTCGGATTGGTAGGATTCGGTGTCGAGGTCTCGGCCGATCTTCCCGTGCCCACCCGGGTGTGGCGCGCCCGTGACACCGAATGTCGGGAGCGCGACCTGGACGACATCGAAAACGTGGGCACGCGCCATCGGGCGGCCTATCGGTTCGTGAACGAGCACCCGCGCGGCCTGGCCATCGTCGTCTCCCATGACGGCGGCGTGATCTTCGTCGCCAACCGCGACGGCGAGATCGTCTTCTGGGAGCAATCGGTCAGTCCCTGAGCGCCGTCCCGGTCCGGCGCAAAGGCGGCAGAGAGATACCGTTGCAGGACGCGGGCAGGCCTCAAGGCCAACGCGGGTCGCTTAACCGCCAAGGCGCCGCAGACGCCAAGCCCGGACCCCTTATAATCCGGATCTGGGCGTCATGGCGTCTTGGCGGTTAGCCCTATCCGAACTGCATTGGGCCTAAGAGGGGGCGTCCAGGGACTCGAGCCCGCGGCGGCAGATCTCCTGCGCGATGTCGGTCCAGAAGCCGTGGCCCCAGTAGCGAAAGCAACTGGTCTGCGAGAGCAGCAGGTACAGCAAGGAGCGCCGGTAGCCCGGCTGGTCGCGCGCGTCGGCCCCGGCCTGATCCCAGCGCTGGTGGAAGCGGGCGCTCAGCCGCACGATCGGATCCATCAGGTCGCCGTATCCCTCGACCCAGCTCCGGTCGCTGGTCCAGGACGCGCGGTCGAGGTTGAACGATGGATCGCGCTCGCGCAGGCGGGCGATGGCTCGATCGGCGGCACCGGCGCCGGGCGCCTCGAGCTCCGCCCAGATGCGGTGCTGGGACACCGGCTGCACGGGCGGAAAGGCGCGCTCGTCGATGCCCAGGGCCGCCAGGGCCTCCAGGTATTCCGTGCCGTTCATGGCGACGACGTCGCCGGCTCCGAGCTGCTCGAACGCTCGCTCGTACGCGCTCGGGAACTCGTTCATCATGACGCCACCGTTCTCTCCGTCGCCGATCTGCAGCGCGTAGGGCGGAACCGCGTGGCCTGCGAAGGGCTGCCGATCGAGCGACCGGGCCTCGCCGAACGGCTGCATCTGACCGACCAGCTTGGTGTCCGAGCCCTGGGTCTTGACCAGCACCGGGATCGACTCCGTGTCGCCCTCGGAGCTGCGGGCCACCAGCCGATGGGGCAGGCGCGGCTGGCGCAGCGGCGTCCCGTCGGCGTTCTCGACGGTGTGCTCCTGGACCATCAGCCAGCGGTAACCGCACTGGCGCAATGCGCGCACATAGGCAAAGCACACGTCAGGGTGAATGGGCAGATGCATCTCGGGCGCCGAGAACCCACGCACGCGCGCCAGGGCGGGCAGTCCGAAGAGCGCGGCGAAGTGATGGCGCCAGGCCAGCATGTGAAGCGCGAGATCCGGCACCGGCGTGGACGAGACCACCGCGTGCGACCACATGGTGCCGAGCCACTCGATCGAGGGCGCGAGGGCGGGCTCGGTCGTACGCCGAAGCGCCGCGAGCACCTCCGTCTGGTCCATCTGGGTCAGCCCCCACAACAGATTTCCCGAGTAGTCGAGCATCAACCGCGGTTTCAGGCCGCGCCCGACCAGCGCGCCGACCAGATCAGCGACGCGCCCGTAGCAGCGCAGGAACGCGGGCGCGTTGTGATTGTCGCCCTGCCCCGGGTGCTCGAGCATGTGTTGCAGATTCGAGATCAGCGGCGCGATGCGCCGGTCGCCGGCGCCGAGCACGGTCGGCTGGTGCATGTGAAGCGCGACGCCGAACACGGCGCGGACCCGCGCCGGGTTGGCGCCGACAACCAGGGGCTGACTGTTCGTGATGGCGGCCGTGCGCTCAGGGCCGCCGGTGATCATGGGAAGGTCCATCGTCCCTGCAGCCTACGACCAATCGTGCAACCGCGTCGGAAATGCGCGGAATTTGCGACGTCTGGCTGGCACGCCGCTGCTGCGCGTCGGTCATCAAAGCGTCCTCGCCCACAGAAAAATTGATGACCGAGCGCGGACCGAGAAAATCGCGAGGATGGCTGGGTCTGTCCGTCGATTTCGGGTAAGAATTCTCGTCGATGTCGCGCCATTGGATTCCATCGTGGGTCGCTTCGCGCCTGACGCCGGGTAGCAGATGGTTCGTGGTGGCTGTGGTGGGCGTGATCGGGAGTGCGGCGTCTGCGCGCGCCGAAGCAGCCTGGAGTGTTCCCTATCGGCCGCAACCGCCGGTGGTGCGCACGACCGGAACGGATCAATCCTGGTTGCTGGACGCTCCGGTCCGGCCGGGGGCTCGCTCGAAGGGCAAGGTCGCGGTCTTCGTCTTCAGAGGCGATGACGTCTATGAGCCGGTGCGCGCCGCCGTGGTGCGGGTGCTGCGCGACAAGGGCCTGAACGTCACCGCGACGCTGCGACCGGTCGACAGCGCCGCCCAGTACCGAGAGATGTCCTTCGCCTTGAACCTGGGAGTGTTCGTCGAGGGTGAGCTGTGGGGCGAGGGCGCCCGCCAGAGCGCGATCATTTACCTGCGCAGCGGCGTGACCGGCCAGCGCATCGCTTCCGCGAAATTCTCGGGGCGGACGAAAGAGATCGTCGGCGCCGTCGGGCGCGGCTTGTGGCCGCGCGTGGGCGGCGCCATGCTGCGCGCCTGCTCGAGCGCGGCCCGCCCGCGTCGGCGCGAGCGGCAGCCCCTGCGGATCGAGGCCGGCACGCCCCTCGACGAAACACCGGCCGCGTCCCGCGGCTCCTGAGCCCGCAGGCGCTACCGCCTCCGGGCCACTACTTCTTACAGGTGTCCTCGGCCATGAGCTGGAAGCCCTTTCCCTGGTCGATCTCCACCTTGTGAGTGATCTCCTTGGGGCTCTTCTTGGTCATGGTCTCCCGCACCTTGGCCTTCATCCCCATCATGAATCCCTCCTCGGTGAAGGTAGCCGAGTCGCCCGAGATGGGGCCCGCCCCCATCATCGCGGAGCCCATGCTGTCGTAGCTCACGAACGTGGCTTGCTTGGTGCCCGGGTCGTAGCCGACCTGAAACACGCCGCTCATCGCGGGCATGGCCGGGGTCTTGCCCAGCTTGAATTCGCCGTGCCATGAAAATCCGTCGAACTCCTTCTTGATCTTCACCGCCGTCTTCGCGCTGCTCTCCGGAGATCCAGGGCCCATCGATCCCGCGGCGAACTTCGTGTCGCACTTCCAGCTGCCCTCGAAGCCCTTCATGAACGCTTCGAGCTCCGGGGACGGCGTGGGCATCGCGGGCGCCGCCGGCTTGGAGGCCGGGGTCTGCGCGACGGCGATCGATCCCAATGCAAACGTGGTGAGCACAGAGAGCAGAGACGGAACGGCACCGGTCTTGGTCATGGGGGCTCCTGTTCTTCGACGATGGGGGCGTTTGGCCGGGGAATCTATGACGATTCGCCGGCGACGACAAACTCGCCTGCGACCGTGGCTTGTGTCGCCCCCCCCGCCCTGCTCTACTGGCGGTCGCGTCGGGGGGGGAGGGCGACACAGCGAGAATGGACGACAACGATCGCGCGCTGACCAGGTGGGTTGGTCCGGAATGAAGGGCCCGCTGCGCGTCCTCATGGTCGAGGACTCCCCCACCGACGCCAAGCTGATCATCTACGCGCTCCGGCAGGCAGGCTGGACCGTTGAGTTCACGCGGGTGGAGGACGCGGCGGCGCTGCGCGCAGCCCTCGAGCAGGGCGAGTGGGACGTCGTGATCTCGGACTGGTCTCTCCCGTCTTTCAACGGGGGCGTGGCCCTGGAGATCGTGAAGGAGATGGGGTTCGACATTCCATTCATCATCATCTCGGGCACGGTCGGCGAGGAAGTGGCGGTCGAGGCAATGCGCGCCGGAGCGCGCGATTATCTGCTCAAGGACAAGCTGGCGCGGCTGGCACCCGCGCTCGAGCGTGAGCTGCGCGAGGCGCAGGCGCGCAGGGCGCAGCGCCACGCAGAGGAGGCCCTGCGACGCAGCGAGGAACAGCTCCGCCAGGCCCAGAAGCTGGAAGCGGTCGGCGGTCTGGCCGCCGGCGTCGCGCACGATTTCAACAACCTCCTGTCGGTCATCCTGAGCGTGAGCGAGCTCGCCATTGCGGATCTGCAGCGCGACGATCCCCTGCATGAAAGGATGGTGGATGTTCGTGACGCCGCCCTGCGCGCGGCCGACCTCACCCGGCAGCTCCTGGCCTTCTCCCGGCAGCAAGTGCTGCAACCCCGGAATGTCGCGCTGAACCAGATCCTGTCCGGAATCGAGAAGATGTTGCGCCGCCTCATCGGCGAGGACATCGAGCTCGCGTCCATCCCTGCTTCGCGCGCAGACAAGGTGTTCGTCGATCCCGGTCAGATCGAGCAGGTCATCATGAACCTGGCTCTCAACGCCCGCGACGCCATGCCCGACGGTGGCAAGCTGACCATCGAGACCGCGGACGTGGTCCTGGACGAAGCCTCGGCCGGCGAGCACGTGGGTATGACGGCCGGGCCCTGCGTGATGCTGGCGGTCACCGACACGGGGACCGGCATGGACCAGGCCACGCAGGCACGAATCTTCGAACCGTTCTTCACCACCAAGGAGATCGGGAAGGGGACGGGACTGGGACTCGCCACCGTGTTCGGAATCGTCCGGCAGAGCGGGGGGACGATCTGGGTCTACAGCGAGCTCGGCAAGGGAACCTGCTTCAAGCTCTACCTGCCACGCAGTAGCCGTGGCCTGTCCGATGATCTGACCGCCCCCACGCTCGCCGAGAACGTCCTGCGTGGCACGGAGACGATCCTGCTGGTCGAGGACGAGGAGGGCGTCCGCAAGGTCGCGCTCACGATCTTGCGCCGGCACGGGTACCGGGTCCTCGAGGCGCAGAACGGGGGCGAGGCGATCCTGATCGCCGAGCAGCACGCGGGCGACATCCACTTGCTCCTCACCGACGTCGTCATGCCCCGCATGGGGGGCAACCAGCTCGCGGAGCGCCTGCGGCGCCTCCGCTCCGGCCTGCGGGTGCTCTTCATGTCTGGCTATACCGACCGCGCCATCGTGCACCACGGCTTCCTCGAGCCCGGCCTCGCCTTTCTCCAGAAGCCCATCACCCCGGAGAGCCTGCTGCGCAAGGTGCGTGAGGTCCTGGACGCGCCGGCTGCGCAACCGCAAGAATGACAATGCGCTGGTGTCGACCGAGAATCTATGCATCATGCTAGACGGCTGTCAGCGTGGGCTTACGGAGGCGCGCGCCCGCGGCCAACCGCCATGCGCTTGCCCGCCCCGATTCAGTCGTCGATCATTCTGCTCGCGCGCGCAGCCGCGTTGACCGCGGCGTTCGCCGCATCGGCGGCAGCGCAACCGACGCCTCTGGTGAGTGAGTCCCCTGCGGTCCCGGCGCCGCCTGTCGTGACCAGCGCGCCCGCTGCGATGGCGCCGCCGCCGCCGATCGCGCCCGAACCGGCACAGGTCATCGCCCCGATCGAGATCCACGGCTTCATGAGCCAGGGTTTGATCCTCACGACGGGCAACGACTATCTCGCGCCCGACACGAAGCACGGCAGCTTCCAGTTCTCGGAGGTCGCGATCAACTTCACCACCGAGGTCTCGGACCAGCTGCGCCTGGGCGTGCAGGCGTTCGCGCAGAACCTCGGGTTGGGAGAGAACTTCAATCTCAAGGCCGACTGGTTCTACGTCGACTATCGTTGGAAGGATTGGCTCGGGCTGCGCGCCGGCCGGCTCAAGATCCCTTTCGGCCTCTACAACGAGGTCAACGACATCGATGCGGCGCGCGCCCCCATCCTGCTGCCCCAGTCCACCTACCCGCTGCAAGGGCGGAACTTTCTCTTCGCCGAGACGGGCGTCGAGCTCTATGGCTTCCTGCGCGCGCGCTCGGCGGGGGCGCTGGAGTATCGCGCGTATGTCGGGACCATCTTCATCGACCGGACGATCCTGGTCCCCCCCGGCAGCTCTGTCGATCTGCAGCTGAACGTGCGCCGCGTGATCGGCGGCCGGCTGTTCTGGGAGACCCCCGTGCACGGGCTGCGCCTGGGCGTCAGCGCGCTGGCGGTCCGCCTGTACGTGACCGCGTTTTCGGGCGGCGTCGCCTACCCGATCCAGAACCGGGCGATGCTGGAGATGGCGTCGCTCGAGTACGTGCGCGGTGGGTTGGCTGTCACCGCCGAATATAGCCGTTGGCCGACGGTTCAGGAGAGCAGCATCCCGGGGTCGAACTTCTCGATCACCAACGAGCGGACCTACGCCATGGTCAGCTACCGCGTGGCGCCCTGGTTCCAGCCCAGCGCCTACTACGCGCTCTTCTTCCCCGACGTCAACAAACGCGACGGAGGCGACCTGTTTCGCCAGGATGACGTCGCGCTGGCCTTGCGCTTCGACCTGACCGCGCACTGGATCGTGAAGCTCGAGGGGAACTACATGGTCGGCACCGCGGGGCTGGTCCCACCCCTCAGCGTCACCGCGCTACCAACCGATCTCAAGACCCACTGGGGCGTCTTCCTGTTGAAGACGACCGGGTACTTCTAGTGTCCACGCGCGCGCGCCGCCCGACGACCGCAGCTGTCGCGCTGGTGGCACTCACCGTCGCGATCACCGCGCAGGCGGTGGCGCCGGGGCCGGCCTATCGAATCATCTGTCACCCGGAAAACCCGATCACGACCGCCGACCGCCAGTTCCTGGAGGACGCCTTCCTGAAGAAGGTCAAGGCCTGGCCGACCGGCGCGACCGCCCACCCCGTCGACCTGGCGCCGCGCTCTCCCGTGCGGCGGCGATTCAGCGAGGATGTCCTCAAGCGGCCGGTCGAGGCGGTGAGGAGTTACTGGCAGCAGCGCATCTTCGCCGGCCGCGACCTCCCTCCGCCGGAGGTCGGCACCGACGATGATGTCGTCCGGTACGTCCTGCGAGACAGGGGAGGGGTCGGCTACGTGTCGGGGGCGGCCGCCCTCAATGGTGCCAAGGTCCTGCAGGTCAAGTGACCTTCCGGGCCAAACTGTTGATGATCGTGGGGGCGATGGCGCTCGGCTTGATCCTGGTCATCGTGCTGAGCGCACTCATCGGCCTGCGCGAGACCCGCGACCTCACCGCGATCGAGGGGCGCCTCTTGCCGAGGCTCGCGCTGGGGCCCGAGCTCCAGAGCGACTTCGAACGCCTCGGGCGTAGCATGCAAGACGCCGTCGCTGCCCAGGACCTCGGGGCTCTCGAGGAGGCGCGCCCCATGATGGAAGAGATATCCCGGCGGCTGGCGTCGGTTCCCGGTGCGGTGGACGCCGCCCAGGCCGCGTTGCTCCGGGACAAGGTCGAGGAGTACTACCGCGATGCGCAGGCGCTCTCGCGCCGGCTCATCGCGCAAGAGACGGGCGAGGAGATGATCGACGCGATGGACGCCATGCAGGTCAAGCAGCGCGCGGCGGCCGAGGCCCTCCAGCACGCGACCAGCCTGGACCTTCGCCAGCTCAGTGACCACTTCGCGGCCATCCACGCCGCGCGCGCGACCGCGACGCGCGCGCGTTGGGCCGTCAGCATGGCCTGCCTGGTGGTGGTGCTGCTGCTCTCGATCAGGTTCAGCCGGAGGGTGCTCGGCGTGATCAATGATCTCTCCCTGGGCTTTGCACGCTTTGGCGGGGGCGATCTCGGGCGGCCAATCCCGATCACGACCGACGACGAGCTGGGTCGCCTGGCGGCCGAGGCCAACCAGATGGCCGAGCGATTGTCCGCCACGCTGAGCCGGCTGGCGGACACGTCAGCGCAGCTCGCGCACGCGAACGGGGAGCTGCAGGCGTTCAGCTATTCGGTGGCCCACGATCTGCGCGCTCCCCTGCGCGGCATCCGCGCGTTCGCGCAGATGTTCCTCGACGTCGCCAGGGACAAGCTCGACAGCGACGCGCAGGACTGGCTGCAAGAGATTCTGAGCAACGCGTCCAAGATGTCGGCGCTCATCGACGCGCTCCTGACGCTGTCGCGCGTGACCCGGACCGAGCTGCGCGCCGAGCTGGTCGATGTCGGCGATCTGGCACGCGCGGCCGGCGCCGGGCTGGCGGCCGCCGAACCGGCCCGGGTCGTCGAGCTTGTCGTGCAGGATGGTCTCGGGGTCAAGGCTGACCCCCACCTCGCGCGGGCGCTGATCGACAACCTCATGGCCAACGCCTGGAAGTTCACCAGCAAGGAGGCCCATCCGCGCGTCGAGGTCGGCAGCGTCGAGGTCGCCGGCGCCCGCGCGTTCTTCGTGCGCGACAACGGCGCCGGCTTCGACATGGCCTTCGCCAGCAAGCTCTTCGCGCCATTTCAGCGGCTCCATTCCGCAGCCGACTACCCCGGCACCGGGATCGGTCTGGCCACCGTGCAACGGATCGCCAACCGCCACGGCGGGCGGGCCTGGGCGAACGGCGAGGTCAACCGCGGCGCGACCTTCTATTTCACCCTCGCGGCGAGCAGAATCGCGACGTGAAAGGGGTTGGCAAGCTCGAAGCGCCGCGACCCGTTGCTATGCTGGGCGCTCGATGACCGATGGGTTGCATGAGCTCCCGGTCCTGGCGCTCGATTGCCAGGCCGGCGGTAGCACGCCGGCGCACGGCGATCTGCTCGAGCTCGGCTGGGCCACCTGCACCGGCGGGGGACTGGTCGGTCCGGTGCGCAGCCGCTGGATCGTGCCGCGCACCCAACGCCCGGTGCCCTGGGCGGTGCGCGACCTGACCGGCTGGACCGAGTCCTGCCTCGCCGAGTCGGTCGACGAGCGCCAGGCCTGGGCCGAGCTTCGCGCCGACCTCGCGCCGGCAGCGCCGGCCGGCGCGCCGACGGTGATCCACTTCGCCCGTTTCGAGCTGCGGTTCCTGCACGATCTCTGCCGGCGCGTCGACTGCAGCGAGTGCTTGCCCCTCGACGTGATCTGCCTGCACACCATCGCAGCGCGCCTGTTCCCGGACCTGCCGCGCCGGAACATCCGGGCGCTGGCCGGCTACCTCGGCCATTCGCCGGGCCTCGCGCGGCGCGCCGCCGGCCACGTCGAAGCGACCGCGTTCATCTGGCGCGCGCTGCTGCCGCGGCTGGAGCAACGATCGGTCGACACCTGGAGCGCCCTCAAGGCCTGGCTGGACGAGCCCGCGCCGCGCGCACGCCGCGCGCGACCGGTCTTCCCGTTCGCGTCCGACCGGCGGCGCGCGCTACCGGATGGCCCGGGCGTGTATCGTTTCCTGCGACGCAGCGGCGATGTCCTCTACGTGGGCAAGGCGGCCAGCCTGAAGAAGCGCGTGGCCAGCCACTTCCGAGGCCGTGTGCCTGCCAACGAGCGCGCCCTCGAGCTGCTGACGCAGGTGCATGAAGTCCACCCCACGCAGACCGCCAGCCTGGTCGAGGCGGCGCTGCTGGAGACTGACGAGATCAAGCGTCTCGACCCGCCTTACAACGTGCAGTTGCGGTCCGCGGGCCGACAGGCGTGGTTCGCGTCGCGCGATCTGCGCCAGGCGGCACCCGCTCCCGATGCGGCGCACCCCATCGGTCCGCTGCCGTCGGAGCACGCCCTGCTGCCGCTGGCCGCGCTGAGCTTGCTGGCCGACGGGGTCAACGCCACGCCCGGGCTGTGTGCCGCCGCCCTCGCCGTTCCCCCGGCATTGTCGCCGCCACCGTCTCTGTTCGACCAGGGCTTTCGCGACTTCGTCGCCGACCACCTGGGCGGTGTGGAGCCGACCGCCGCCGCGCGCCTGGCGCGCGCGGCGCGTACTCTGTGGCTCCTGCGCGGCCGCGCCGACGCCGTCGCCGTCGACACCGGGACTGACGACGACGCCCGCGCCGCCCCGACCGAGTGGGACCTGGCGCGCGTCCGCCGCCGGCTGGAGCGCAACCTGGTGCAAAGCGGGCTCCTGGTCCGACGGGCGCGCTTCCTGTCTCTGCTGGCAGATGCGACCGTTGCCTTCCGGGAGCGCGACATGACGAAGGCGCGCGGCCTGCTGATCTCTGCCGGCAACATCAACGAGCGGCGCGAGCTCGAGCACGTCATGGCGATCACCGGCTGGCCCCACCCGCGATCTCCAACCCATCATGAGCGCCAGGCCTGCTTCGACGCGACCGTATACGACCGGATGCGCGTCCTTCTCACCGAGATTCACCGGGTCCAGCATGAGGGGGGCGAGGCCGCCCTGCGCGTCGGCGCCCACGCCCTGCCGCCCGAACGCCTCGCGCGCGTGATGCTGACAATCTGAGGTCGGGAGCGAATGCGCGCTGCCTCACGCGCCGTCTATCTACGGCTTGTCGGGAAATTCGAGGGCGATCGCTCCGAGGTCAGAAGAAGCGACCGCACGGGATCGCGTCGCGGCGCAAAGAGTTGCCTGCCGTCGCTCCGTCGTCGGACCAGAAGAACGCCTTCGACCCGTTTGTGCACTCCGACTCGGGCGCGATCGCGATGCCTTCGTTGTTGACGTCGGGGAGCGTGCTCGGACGATCGAAGAACCGGCTGACGCCGAAGCGCCCGCGCGCGGGTGACGACGGGTCGCCGTCGATCTGCAGCACGGCCGCTCGGTTGCCGCAGGTGTTGTCGCAGGCGGCCCAGAGATAGCCCGTGTCGCGGTCGAACGAGAGATCCATCACCGAGCTCTGTCCTCCCGGGAACGTCGCGACGCGCTGGAAACCACCGTCGGCGTGGTCGAGCGCAAAGCCGTAGACGGCGCCGTTGGCCTCGAGCCCGACGAAAAAGATGCCGCTGCCGTGGTTCGGGTAGGCGGCCGGATCGTAGGCCCGACCGGTGCTCTCGTCGACGAAGCCGGCCGCCGCCAGGAACCGGTCGGGGATCCAGGTGATCGCCTCCAGGCCGAGGTTGGCGCCCGCGACCGGAAGGCTGGCGGTGAGATCCCATTCGTGGGTCGCCGATAGCGCCGGTCCGGGCGCGCTGGTGTCGAAGCGCAGGACGCTGAGTCGGCTGATGGTGTTGGCGTCGTTGTCCCGCTCGGTCGATACGTACACCATCGGCGAGTCGGCCTCGGCCCTGGTGACGCCCTCGGAATCCGGCGCGCCGGTGCCGCCGGGATAGTGCAGCGCTTTGCCCGCCGTCCAGTCATCGGACGTGGCGGACGCCCAGGTGACCCCGTTCCACAGCAGTCGGTACAGGGTGGAAGGACCGTTCTGCACCGCCCACAGCACCGACAGCCCGGCGGGCGTGGCCGGATCGTAGCAAAGGCCGCTCAGGTTGCCGGTGAACTGGCCCACCGAATCGACCAGGGCGACCCGGTTGGCGCCCGGCCAGGGCAAGGCGGCGACCCCGCCATCGACCGTTCCGCCGCCGCCCGCGCCGCCCGCGCCGCCGTCGCTGGCCACGCCGCCGTCGGTCAAGCCGCCCACGCCGCCAGTCCCGCCGCCGTCGGGTGGCAGCGCCCCGCAGTCGTTGGCGCCCCCCTTGGTCACGGACACGGTGGTCGCAAATGCCCCGACCCCGCTGGGACAGCGGCCATAGGTGGTCGCCGCCGCGTGAGCCGTCCAGTTGTAGGCGTCGATCAGAATCCCGCTGGCGTCGTAGAGGCGGGCCGCATCCGCGGCGCCAAGCCCGAAGCCGAACGCGGCTTCCTCGAGCAGGAAGTAGCCACGACCGGCGATGGTCGTCCCGGCCGGTATCGAGTAGCCGTGGCTGTCGTCGTTGTCCCTGAAGATCCATCCCGAGAGATCGACGACGCGGGGGCCGGCGTTGTAGAGCTCGGTCCAATCACCGGGTACCCCGCCGTTCGATTCGATCTCATTGATCACGATGGCGGGCGGCGGCGTGCAGGTCACGGTCAGCGTCAGGGCATCGCTGCAGTCCCCGTCGGTCGCCGTCAAGGTGACGGTGGCGACGCCGGCGGAGGTGCAGGTGAACGTCGGCGCGGCGACGGCTGCGTCGCTGATGCCTCCGCTGCTCGCGCTCCATTGCAGGGCCAGCGGCGCGGGCGCGTTGTCGGTGTCGTGGGCGGCGGCGGCGAGCGCGATCTTGCCGCCCACCCTGACCTCCGCCGGGTTGGCGCTGACCGCGTCGACCAGCGGGCAGATGTTGACGGTTCCGCTCACCTGCACGCCCCCTGTCCGGGGCGGCTCGCGACAGAGCAGGTGGATCGACAGCGAAGTCATCGCGCCCTCGGTGACGGCGAACGAGCGCGAGCCCGCGCAGGTGGTGGCCCCGTCGCTCAACGTGGCCGCGACCGCGAGGAGGTAGCCGTCCCCCGCTGGTAGACCGCCGATCGTCGCGGACAGCTCGGTGCTCTGCCGGAGGTCCAGGCTCCCGTTGCGGGTGAACCCGGGCGCCGTGATGGTGTAGGTCGCCGAATCCAGCGTCAGGCCGGGCGCGACGCCGAGGGCGAAGGTGACCGCTCCGGCGTGATCGTCGCTGGCGCGAAAGCTCGGCGGAGGCGCGCAGGCCGTCGACATGACGATCGAGCTTGAAACCAGGCGCAGGAGGGCGACGCAGTGGCGGTAGTTTTTCGTTCTCATGTTCGAACCCTTCTTGACGCGACCGCGCCATCGGCACCTGACGAGCTGGCGCACCGTAACTCGCGGCCGCGCCATCGCGGCAGGGAATTTTGATGACTCAGTGTGCGCCGCTCGAGCCCGTCTCGACTTTGCCGCGATAGATGCGAAAGAGGTTGGCGAAGTAAAATGCCACCAGGACCAGGGCAAGGGGCATCCAGGTCAGCACCGACGCCAGTGAGTAGGAGCTGGCCGCGGCGTCGTACGCGGTCAGGTCGGCGGCACCGTCGATCGAGCGCAGCATGACGGGGAACAGGGTCGCGGCCACGGCGAACAGCGCGCCCGCGAAGAAGCCGACCGAGGCCAGGAAGGCGCCGCGCTCGTGGCCGCGCGCCGCCAGGGGGCGGGTGGCGACCAGCGCGCCCACGGCGATCACGAAGAAAGGGAGCGCGCGCGCCGCAGGCCGCAGGTTCAGGGCCAGCCCCGTGACCGCAAATACCACCAGCAACAGCGCCAAGGTCACCGGGAACAGGCTCTTCGCCATCGAGCGCGCGCGCCGGTTCAATTCCCCCGCGGTCTTCCAGGCCAGAAACAGGGCGCCATGGTGGGCGAGCGTGACCATCGCGAAGATGCCGATGAGCACGGTGTAAAAATCGAGCAGGCCGACCGGCGCGCGCGGCCGGAACGAGGTGAAGAGCGGGAGAGTGAACCATCCGTCGCCGCCGGTTGGCACACCCCGCAACAGGTTGCCCAGCGCGACGCCGAACAGCAGCGCCAGCAGGCTGCTGGAGATCGCGAACAGCGCATCACAAAGCGAACGCCAGAGCGGCGCCACCAGGTGGCCGCGCAGCTCCAGCGACAGCCCGCGCAGCATGAGGGTCCACACGAGCAGGAACAGCGCCAGGTAAAATCCGCTGAAGGCCACCGCCAGCACGCGCGGGAAGACGGCGAACAGCACGCCGCCCGAGGCGAGCAGCCAGACTTCATTCCCGTCCCAGTAAGGACCGATGGCCGAGACCACCGCCCGCCGTTGATCCTCGTCGCGGGCCACGAACAGGTGCACCAGCCCGGCGCCCAGATCGAATCCATCGAGAACGACGTAGGCGGTGAGCGCGATCGCCGCCAGCGCGTAGAAGATCGCCACCATCATCGGTGGGCCTCGATGACCCCCGGCCCTGGGCCGGGCGCCGGCGCCGGTGCCGGCGCGGCGGGAGCGGGAGCGGGAGCGGGAGGCGGGCCATGGCTCACCTCGCGAGCGACCAGGAACAGGAAGGTCACGCCAATCACCAGGTACATCCCGGCAAAGCCGATCAATGTGAACAGCGCGTCCCCGGCGTGCACGCTGACGCTCGATCCGTCCGCGGTGCGCAACAAGCCGTAGATCAGCCAGGGTTGACGGCCCAGCTCGGTGCTCAGCCATCCAGCGCCGTTCGCGATGTACGGCAACGGGAAGGTCAGCATCAGGATCCACAACAGCGGTCGGGTGTGGTGCAGCCTGCCGCGCCAGGCCTGCAGCGCCGCCAGCGCCATCAGGGCCATCATGATGGTGCCCAGCCCCACCATGACGTGAAATACGTAGTAGAGCAGCTCGATGTTGGTGGGCCAGTCGCGCGGTGGAAACTCGTTCAGACCGAGCACCTCGGCGCTGAAGTGGCCGAACGCGAGGAAGCTCAGGAATCCGGGTACCCGGATCGGATTGTCGAGCTGCCGTTCATGGACGTTGGGCTGTCCGATCAGGGTGATCTCGGCGTTGGATCCGCTCTCGAAGCGGCCCTCCATCGCGGCCAGCGCCGCCGGCTGGTAGCGCGCGACCATCTTGGCTTGCTGGTCGCCGGTCGGGAAGGCCACCAGCAGCGTCGCGGCCAGGCCGGCCACGGCGCCGACCGACACCGACGCGCGCGCCGCCGGCTGATGCACGCCGCTCAGCAACCAGTACGCGCCCACCGCGCACATGACGAACGACCCGGTCACCACCGCCGCGACCAGCGTGTGCGCGTACTGCAACAACGCCCAGGGGTTGAGCAGCAACGCCCAGAAACTGCCGAGCGCCAGTCCGCCCGCGGAGTCGACCGTGTAGCCCACCGGGTGCTGGAGGAACGCGTTGGTGGCGACGATGAAGTAACCCGACAGCCAGCTGCCGGCGAACAGGGCCAGCGCGGCCAGGAAATGCGCGCGCGGGCTGATCTTGCCCTCGCCCCAGACCAGCAGCCCCAGGAAGGTGCTCTCCAGAAAGAAGGCGAACATGCCCTCGAGCGCCAGCGTCTGCCCGATGACCCCGCCCGCGTGCTGGGTGAAGCGCGCCCAGTTGGTCCCGAACTGGAACTCCATCGGGATCCCGGTGACCACACCCACCACGAAGTTGATGCCAAAGACGCGGATCCAGAACCGTGCCGCCGCGGCGGAGCCTTCGTCGCCGCGCCGCAGGTGTAGCGCCTTGAGCACCACGATGAGCAGCGCCAGTCCGATGGTCAGCTGCGGAAAGAGATAGTGATAGACCGCGGTGAAGGCGAACTGCAGTCGGTGCCACAGGAGCGCGTCGGCCACGGATGTGCCCATTGGAGATTGCTCGCGCGCATCCTACGCCGCGCGTTGCGATCTGTCAGTCCGCAGCGTGTTTCTGCTGGTGGTGTAAAGTAGTGGATAACGTTGAGCCCCCACGTCGTCCTCTATTCTGGCGCCGGCTGTCACCTGTGCGATGACGTCCACGACGTGCTGGAAGAGGTGCGCCGCCAGCTGCCCTTCGATCTCGAGGTGCGCGACATCGCCAGCGATCCGGCCTGGTTCGCCGCCTACCGCCACGACATCCCGGTGGTGACCATCGACGGCGTCGAGAGGTTCCGGCATCGGCTGACCGTCGACGAGCTGCGCGCGGCGCTGCGCGCGGCATCGGCCCGCAGCGCCGGGCCCTAGCCCAACCCCTGACCGGCCCATTCTGGGGATCTGGTGCGCGCTAGCTCGAGGGAGCGGCTACTTCTTCTTGGTGAGCACCTGCTTGGCGCTCGTGGCGGCCTGCTTCTTCCGGTTGTCCTCGTTGGACTTGGCCTGTTTCTGATCGGCCTGCTTGCGCATCGATTTCGGAGATTTGTCACCCATGGTCAGGTCACCATGCGCGCGGATCGTGGATAACGCAATCCGCGGTCAACAGGTCCGCGTGACCTTGGCCAGGCCCCACGGGCGATCGGGGTCCTGACCGCGCGCCCGGGCCAACGCCAGGGCCAGCAGCTGGCCGGGAACGATCGCGGTGATGGGGGACAACCACTCCGGCACGCCCGGCGCGGTCAGGAAGTGTCCACAGAACGCAAAGTCAGCTTGCAACGACGGATCATCCGAGATGGTGAGGATCTCGGCGCCTCGGGACGCGATCGCCTGCAACGTCCTGCGCGCGTCCTCGAACGCGGCGCCCCGATGCGCCACCACCAGCGCGGGGTACCCGGCGTCGATCATCGCCAGGGGCCCGTGAAAAAGGTCGGGGGTGGCGTAGGGGTCGGCGGTCGCGCCCGTCAACTCCTTGATCTTCAATGCCAGCTCGAACGCGGTTGCGAAGTTGAAGCCGCGCCCCAGCACCAGCAAGCGATCCGCCAGGACGAACGGCGCCAGTGCGGCGTCCGGCAAGGAGGTCGCCGCGCTCAGGGTCCGCTCGACCGCGTCGGGAACAGCGTCCAGCGCCGCGGTCGCGGCCGCATCGCCGTCGACGGCCGCGCTGAGCATCGCCAGCGCCAGCAACTCTGCGGTGTAGCTCTTGCTGGCGGCCACGGATTCCTCGGGGCCAGCGTGCAGGTCGATGATGTGCGCGGCCGCCCGGGCCAGCGGCGAATCTGGCTTGTTGCACAGCGCGAGCGTGAGCGCTCCTTGCCGGCGCCCTTCCTCCACCAGGGCCACGATGTCCGGTGATTCGCCCGACTGGCTGATGCCGATCACCAGCGCGCCAGCCAGCGCGGGCGGCGCGCCGTACAGCGTGAGCAGCGACGGCGCGCCCAGGCTCACCACCAGCCGGTTGCGCGCGCCGAAGAGATACTTGGCGTAGCGCGCGGCGTTGTCCGAGCTGCCCCGCGCCGCCGTGACCACGAAGCGCGGCTGGAATGCCCGCACCGCCGCCGCGGCTTGTCCGACCTCGGCCCGGCCCGCGCGCAGCAGTCGAGCCAGCGCCACGGGTTGCTCGCGAATCTCCTGCTCAAAGCGTGTCAACGTACCGGGCCCGCGCTACTTCCTGGCGCTGTCTTTCAGCAAGCCCAGGCGCAGCAGACTCTCTCCCGTGGCGGCGATCGCTTCCTCGCTGGAGCGCGGCGACCAGCCCAGGATGCTGCGCGCCCTCTCGCTGGTGGCGTTCTTCCGCTTGCCGAGGTCGGGCAGGATCTGCTTGACGGAGGGATCGACCAGCGACACCAGTCGGACCAGCCAGTTGGGGAGCTCTCGGCTCGGCACGCGGCTGGCCGCCGCGCCCAGGTGTCGCCTCAACACCCGCGCTGCCTCCAGCACCGACACGAAGTCGCCGGCCACGGCCAGGAAACGCTCCCCGTTGGCGGCGGGCTCGGTCATCGCCCGCAGGTGCAGGTCGACCACGTCGCGCACATCGACGGCGCCAAAGTACAGCTTCGGACAGCCGGGGGCGGCGCCGTCCAGCAGGCGCTGCACGACGATGATCGACGTCGAATAGTCGCGGGCCAGCACCGGGCCGAAGACCATCACCGGGTTGACGACCGACAGCTCCAGGTCGCCCCCCTCCGCGGCGATGAAGTCCCAGGCCGCGCGCTCGGCCAGGGTCTTCGACTTCGTGTACGGGGTCACGTCGGCGCCCGCCGGGTCGGTCCAGCTGGTTTCGTCGAACGGCGTGTCTTGCTGCGGATGACCATAGCCGATCGCCGCGAACGACGACGTCAGCACCACCCGCTTGACGCCGGCGTCGCGCGCCGCGCGCAGGACCCGGAGCGCGCCTTCGCGGGCTGGCTTGATGAGATCGTCTTCGTTCCTGGGGATGGTGGGCGGAAACGGCGACGCCACGTGCAGCACGAAGTCGCAGCCTGCGACGGCCGGCGCCCAGCCGGCGTCGCTCTCCAGATCCGCCGCGAAGAACGTCAGGCGCTCACCCGGTTCGGCACCGCCCTCCTTCAACATGCCGCGCACGTCCGCCTCGCGGGTCAAGCTGCGCACCGTGGCGCGGACCTGATGGCCCGCGGCCAGCAACTGCAGGATGGAATGACTGCCGATGAAGCCCGATCCGCCGGTCACCAGAACGACGCTCACGTCTTCCTCGCGATCTCTTTCATCGGCGACAGTCTGTGCGCAAAATTATCCGCTGGCGGGAGAAAATCGCAAGCGCCCGGTCGAGCCCGACTCGAGTCCGTCTTCGCGCGCCGTGACGGTCGCCGCGGCGGCGGACAGCGTCCCCAGGCGGGGTTGTTAGCGGCCCGAGATCACGGCACTCTAGCTCCTGGAGGACCAGATGGCACCGCCGAGCAGACTGCATCTCAAAGCGGCTCCGTGGAAGATCGCCAGCCTCGCGGCTTTGAAGCGGGCAGGCCGGCTGCACCTGCCCGACTTGCAGCGCGGTTTCGTCTGGTCCGCCGATCGGGTCCGCGCCCTGCACGATTCGCTGTTTCGCTCATACCCGGTGGGAGCGCTTCTGCTCTGGTCGCCGAGCTGGGAGGGCGAGGCTCCCTTCTCGACGCGTCCCTGGGATCTGTGTCCGCCGGACGACCTGACGTTGCGCGGAAATCCCGAGCCGACGATCGCGGTACAACCGGGCTCTCTCTTCGTGCTCGACGGACAGCAGCGCCTGACCTCGATCTTCCGGGTCGTCTTCAGGAGCCGCATCCGCAACAAGACCATCCCCGATCCGGACCTGATGGTGGCCCTGTCAACGGGAGAAGAGTGGATGGAGAGCCCGTTCCACCTGCGCTCCAAGACACTGCAGCGCCGACTGCGGGATGGGCTCCTGGTGCCGGCCGAGGTTCTATTCGAAGGGGTGCGCGGCGGCAACGAGAGTCTGGCCGTCCAGCGCGCGCTCGGCGAATGGCTGACACCCGGCGACGAGGCGTTCTTCGAGGCGCTCGACCGCGCCAACACCATCCGCAATTCCATCCTGCAGGCCGAGGTAGTGGCCTATGAGATCGACGCCGCCGCCAACGACGACAACGTCATCGAGATCTTCGCGCGCCTCAATCAGCAGGGCGTTCGCCTGCGCCCGGGTGACCTGGCGGCCGCGCGCCTGACCGGCCAGATGGCCAACTTCCGCGCCCGGGCACGCGAGGTCGTGACCATGAAAGAGCTGCGCGGCTTTTCCGCCCCGGAGGGACTCGAGGAAGGGAATCGCAGCGGCGCCTTCATCGACACCGATCTGCTGATCCGGGGCGCCCTGTTCCTGGGCGGAGGCGGCGTGCGCTACCGGGAGGCGGAGAAGACCAAGTTACAGTCGCACTATCAGAGCATCGACGCGAGCTGGGACTCGGCGGTCGCGGGCTTCGTCAGCGCGGTGGCCCTGTTCCGGAACGCCGGCGTCCCGACCGGCGACTGGCTCCCTTATAGATACCTTCTGTTTGCTCCCGCGATGGCGGCGGCGCGCGGGCATGAGCTCGGCGATCGCTGGGTGGCCTGGGCCATGGTCGCCAGCCTGTGGCGCCACTACGGCGGCGAGGTCGACAGCAAGCTCGCCAAGGACGCCGGACTGGCCGCGAGAGGCGACATCGACGGCCTCATCGAGCACGTCAAGATGCGCGCCAAGCGACCGGAGAGCGCGGTGCCGGAAGAAGAGGATCTGTTGCATAACATCGTCGGCGAAAACGCGATCTTCTTCGCGCTGCTGGTCTACTTCATGAAGGTGACCGCGCACAGCTTTCCCAGCGAAAAGTTGCTGAGCGGCGCTCAGGAGCCGCTCGAGGTTCATCAGATCTTTCCGCGCGCCGCCCTCGACCGCTTCCCCGGCCGCGACAATGAGTACGTCCCCGACCGGGTCGGCAACCTCACCTTGCTCGTCCGCTCCGACAAGGAACACATCGGGGAGATCGCGCCCGATATCTACCTGCGCATCATCGAGGCGCGCGACCGCTCGGCGCACCTCATCCCCGACGATGACACCCTGTGGACCGTGTCGCGCTACAACGACTTTTGCCAGCAGCGCGAGCGAAGTATCGCGTCGATGCTGCGCGACCTGCTGTACGGCCTGGGCATATAGGGGTCTGCCGCCCACCTCCCGGATCCGGGGAGGAACGGGTGTGATGGTTTCGTGCCGCCATCCATGCTATGAACCCGCTCAGGTCCTTTTTTGTTACCGGGTTTCGTCCCTCTGCGTCGCAGCTTCGCCTGCCACTCGTTCGAGGTCGCGATCGTCGGCACGCTTGAGGCTTCTGCACGGCGGCAGTTTCCGTCGGATCTGACACAGGGAGCAGCGAAATGGGTAGACGTCTTTATGTTGGCAATCTTTCCTATCAGACCACTGAGCTGGAGCTGAGGGAGATCTTCGGCACCGTCGGTACGGTCGCCGAAGCCAAGGTAGTGATGGAACGGGAGACCGGGCGGCCGCGCGGTTTCGGGTTCGTCGAGATGAGCACCGATCAGGAGGCCAAGGCCGCCATCGAGCAGCTGAGCGGCCGCGAGCTTGGCGGGCGCGCGATCAACGTCAACGAGGCCCAGGAGCGATCCTCGGGCGGCGGTGGCCGTTCGGGCGGCGGTGGTGGCGGTGGTGGCGGCGGCGGTCGCAGCGGCGGTCGCTGGTAGGCGCCGTAGTAGCGCCGTAGTAGCGCCGTAGTAGATCGACAGCCGACGTCGGGAATACCCGACGTCGGCGTGTTTCGAGTCATCCCTGCTCGGGGGGGATGTCGAAGTGGTGCACGTCCTCCCGGGTGCCGAGCGATTCGTAAAGTCGAATGGCTGGACGGTCGCCCTGGTCGGCCTGTACGAACATGACGTAGGCGCCGCGGTCCTTGGCGATGCGCCCGAGCGCTCGGATGAGGCTGGTGGCCACCCCCTTGCGGCGATGGTCTTCCCGTACCGCGAGATCGTAGATGTATACCTCGCTGCGCTCTCGTTCGAACTTCTCCAGCTGGTAGGCGGCGAGCCCACCGACCACGTCTGCCCCGTGCAACGCCGCGAGCGCGATGAAATGGGGCTTGCCGAGTAAGGTCGTGAGGTATGCGTCGCTCGGCACGGCGGCCTGATAGGTATCAGGCTCCTCGAACGCGTCGCCGAACACCGCGAGGAGGGCCTTCAAGAGGGACAGGTCGGCTGCGGCGATCTGCCGGTAGGTGTATGCCATGGCGGTGACAACCGTAGCACCGCGGGCGACAGGCCAGTTGGCGAAGCGCGGCCTCTGAAGCCTCGCTTCCAGTCAACGCAAAAGAGTGATTGACGGCGACGGCCAACACCAGGCAGAAAGAAGCGGGACTGCTTTGGCTCATTTTCTTCGAGCTTCGCGCGAGGCTTTTCCGGCTCCGTCGCCAGGAGAGGCTCGATGACTACCGCTTCCTCGGCTCGGCGTGTGGCAAGGAAGTCGTGGCTGGTTCCGCTTCTCACCCTGCTCTGGGCCGGCTGCACCTTCAAGATGGAGCGGCCCGCGGTGGACGCGTCGATCGCCATCGAGATCGACGCCGCAATGGACGTCCATGCTCGGGACCGTCCTCCGTCGCCCGACCTGCCGCCCTGTACGCCCACGGCGGTGTGCGATCCGCCCGGGGGCCATTATTGCGGCGATATCGGTGACGGGTGCGGTGGCATCGTCCACTGCCCCGATTGCGCCGACCCTGATACCTGTGGCGGCAGCGGCACGCCCGGCCTGTGCGGGCCGCCGGGCTGCACGCCGGGGGTGACTGCCTGCGCCGGTGCCGGCGCGACCTTCTGTGGAACCATCGGCGACGGCTGCGGCCACCCGATCTCCTGCGGGGACACCTGCGTCGCACCCGAGACCTGCGGCGGGGGCGGCGTCCCCCAGGTCTGCGGCGACCCCGGCTGCGTGCCCCACACCTGCGACTTCCCGGGCGGCCAATTCTGTGGCGCGATCGGCGACGGTTGTGGCCACAACCTGGCGTGCGGAGACTGTCCGACCGGATTCAACTGCGACGCGACCAGCCACCTGTGTCAGGTCCCCGGGTGCACGCCGACGTTGACCACCTGCGCGGTGACCGGCGCCGCCTATTGCGGCGTCGTGGGCGACGGGTGCAACGGCGCGGTCGACTGCGGCGCCGCCTGTCCCAGCGGCACCAGCTGCGGAGCCAACGTGCGCGGGATCTGCGGCAAGCCCAACTGCACGCCGATGTCATGCACTTTTCTCGGCGGCCAGTATTGCGGCGCCATCGGCGACGGCTGCGACCAGGCGCTGGATTGCGGCGCCTGCCCGGCCGGCACCTTCTGCGAGCCGACCAAACACATCTGCCTGCCTCCCGGTTGCTCGCCGGTCGTGACCAGCTGCACGGTCCCGGGTGCGACCTATTGCGGACTGATCGGGGACGGCTGCGGCGGGCAGGTCGACTGCGGCAGCGGCTGTCCCACCGGGACGACCTGCGGCGCGAACCTTGCCAACATCTGTGGCCAGCCGAACTGCGTGAAGGTCTCGTGCGCGCCGCCGGGCGGCCGCTACTGCGGCGTCATCGGCAACGGCTGCGACGCGCAGACGGACTGCGGTGACTGCCCGACCGGCCAGGTCTGCGGCGCCGGTGGCGTGGCCCATGTCTGCGGGGTGCTCGGGTGCACCCCCAACCGGACCTGCGCGCTATCCGGCGGACAATACTGTGGAAGGATCGGCGACGGCTGCGGCGGCGCCGTCGATTGCGGCGCCAGCTGTCCGGCGGGACAGACCTGCGGCGGCGCCGGGATCGCCAACGCCTGCGGCTCCGTAACCTGCCCCGGCTCGACTTGCACGCCGACCGGCGGCCAGTACTGCGGAATCATTGGCAACGGTTGCGGTGGCGCGCTCAACTGCGCGGCCGCCTGCCCGGCCGGACAGACCTGCGGCGGCAAGGGCGTGGCCAACTTGTGCGGCGGCGGGACGTGCACACCGCTGACGGCGGCGGCCTGCGTGTACACCGGCGGCCACTACTGCGGGTCGATCGGCGACGGCTGCGGCGGCACCATCGATTGTCCGGACTGCACGGCGCCGCAGTCCTGCGGCGGCCGCGGGGCCTCGCACCTGTGCGGCGACCCGGCTTGCGTGCCGGGCAGCTGCTCGCCGGCGGCCGACGTCCAGTACTGCGGGACCATCGGCGATGGCTGCGGCGGTTCCATGACCTGCGGCACCCCCTGCCCGACCGGTCAGACCTGCGGCGGCGCCGGCCCCAACATCTGCGGCGTCCCCAAACCCTGCACCAACCTTTGCCTGCTGCAGCGTACCTGCGACGGCGGGACCACCAGCGTCAGCGGGACGGTATACGCGCCCACGCCGCCCCGCTTCGGCACGCCCGATCCGCTGTACAACGCCGTGGTCTACATTCCCAACGGCACGGTGGCGGCGTTCTCGCGCGGCGTCTCCTGCGACCAGTGCGGGTCCGACCTCAGCGGCGATCCGCTGGTGACCGCGACCACCGGGCCCGACGGAAAATTCACGCTCACCAACGTCCCGGTCGGAAACAACATCCCACTGGTGATCCAGCTCGGTCGCTGGCGCCGGCAGATCTCGATCAACACCGTCGCCTGCACCGATAACCCGCTCACCGCCGAGCAGACCCGCCTGCCGCGCACCAAGGCCGAGGGGGACATCCCCCAGATGGCGTTCGTCACCGGGGCCGTCGACACGCTGGAGTGCGTGCTGCGCAAGATCGGGATCGACGACAGCGAGTTCACCGATCCGACCGGCAACGGCCGGGTGCACGTCTACAGCGGAAACGGGTCGCGGCTGGGCAACAACACCTCGTGGACCAGGCTCACGACGTCCTCGCCGACGGCGCCGGCGCCGGTGGGAATGCCGCCGACCCTGGCCAACTATGACCTTTTGCTGCTGCCCTGCTGGGGCGCGCGCCCCAACCCCATCAACCCCCCTGCGTCGATAAACAACCCACCCACGGTCGATCAACAGAACGTGGTCTCTTACACCAACGCGGGCGGACGCGTGTTCGCAACCCATTTCAGCTACGCCTGGCTGTATCGGAATCCGGCGTTCTCGGCGACCGGGAGCTGGACCAACGCGCTCGCGCGCGTCGAGCCGGCGCGGCCCGCCAATCCCATGACCGCCTTCATCGACCAGTCCTTCCCCAAGGGCGTGGCCTTCGCGCAGTGGCTGGTCGGGGTTGGCGCGGGCACCGTCGTCGCCAATCGCACCCAGATCACGATCCGCGACCCGCGCAATGATCTGGACCAGACTTTCCCGCCGGCGCAGCGCTGGATCTTCTCTGAAAATCCAGCGACGGTGCAGCACTACACCTTCAACACGCCCTTGCAGGCGCCGGAGGGGGGGCAGTGCGGTCGCGTTCTGTTCAGCGACTTCCACGTCGCGAACGTCCCGGAGCAGACCGACACCTTCCCGACTGAATGCGGCATGGACACGGCGCTGACACCCCAGGAAAAGGTCCTGGAGTTCATGCTCTTCGACGTCACCAACTGCGTGACGCCGGACAAGCAGCCGCCCCCGCCGCCCATGGTGCCGCCCAACGCGCCGCCGCCAAGCGCGCCTCCGCCACCACCGCCGCCGCCGCCGCCGTCACCTCCGCCACCACCGCCTGCCCCGCCGCCGCCACCGGCCGCGCCGCCACCGCCACCACCCCCCCCACCGCCACCACCGGGTTCGGCGCCGCCGCCACCGCCGCCACCACCGCCAGCCCCGCCACCCCCTTTGGCGCCGCCACCGCCGCCGCCACCGCCTGCGCCGCCGCCACCGCCGCCGCCGATCATTCCCTGACCGCGACGACGAATCGTAGAAATCGGTCTACGTTTGGTGTCACCGGTGGGCCGCGCCCCTGGAAGCGCGCCCACGAGCGGAGATCGCGCTTGGCACGCCCGCTGCTCTATCTCCCTTGCGAAAGGAGATCGATTCACATGCGCACTCAAACGTTCACTCTCAAAATCCTCACCCTGCTGACCCTGGGCACTGGCCTCATCGCCTGCGACGACATCTCGAAGCAGTCGCCCATCCCGCAGCCCAAGCCCTCCCTGGCGGGCGAGACGCCGAAGTCCCCCGAGGTATCGGTGCCGCCACCGCGGACGGAGACGACGCCCGCTCCGACCACAACCCCCGAGATCAAGAAGGAGGAGGCGATCGCCACGAAAAAGGTCGAAGTCATCGACGAAGGTGACAGCGATGACAACGACTCTGCCACGCTGAGCGATCTGCTGGCGCGCACGCGCCAGGCGCTGGCGGACGCCGAGACCGACCGCGCGCTGAAGCTCGCAGCTCTGGCGGTCAAGAAGGCGCCGAAGCGATCCAGCGCCTGGAACCTGCTCGGACGCGCCCAGTTGCAAGCAGGCAAGCGAAAGCTGGCCATCACTTCCTTCGAGAAAGCGGTGGAGCTGAACGCCAGCAACTCGTACGCGCAGAACAACCTGGGGCTGACCATGATCTACGAGCAGCGCTACGACGACGCCGTCGAGGCGCTGGAGGCGGCGGTCGAGCTCGAGCCCGTCGAGGGGTTCATGTGGAACAACCTCGGCATGGCGTACGAGCACGTGGATCGGCTCGACGACGCGCGCGAGTCGTACAAGAAGGCCGCCGAAATGGAAAACGACAACGCGCGCGAGAGCCTGGCGCGGCTGCAGGGCGTCAAGTCGGTGGTCCGCACGGCGAAGGTCGACAGCGAACCCAAGATCGAACTGAAGCACGAAGAGCCGCGCACCTCTGCGCAGCAGTGAAATTGGATCGAGACC
>DASRQZ010000130.1:0-20961 GCA_035696125.1 Polyangia bacterium | reverse complement strand
GCGGGCGTGTCAGCGGCAGCTTCATTGGGCGCGTCGCCCCGCGGATCATCTGGCGGTGCGTCCATCCGCGCGTCCAGGCGATCGTTGCGCGCGTCGATCTTCGTGTCGGGGCCGGCGTCGGCGGGCGGCAGGTGGCCGATCACCATGCGCGAGCAGCCGCCGGCGCCGATCGCGGCCAGGAACGCGACCAGCGCGCGCCGGTCGACGGCGGCCGGCCGCGCGCGGGGGCGCGGGGCGACCGCGTTCACGGTTTCAGCTCGGCGCGCATGCGCGCCGCTTCGGCGCGCCGCTTGCCATCGGGGCGGGCCAGGTACTCGTCGAAGGCTTGCACCGCCTCCGTCCGGCGTCCCAGCTTGTGCAGGCAGACCGCGCGCCAGAAGCTCGCGTCGCCTCCGGTCAGACGCTCCGCCTCGGCCAGCGCCTCGGCGGCGCGCCCCAGCCGCAACAAGAGCTCGACACGCGAGCCGGCCGCCTCGTCGGCCAGCGCGCCGTGTGGGAAGCGACGCCGGTGCTCGGCCAGCGCTTGCTCGGCGCCCGCGAGGTCGCCCTTGACGTCGCGACGGATGCGCGCCAGCTCGATCAGCGCCAGCTCGCCCACCAGGCCGGGCTGCGCCGCCTCGCGCGCGAAGCAGGCCAGCGCCGAATCGATCGGCCCTTGCCGGGTCAGGCGCGCGCAATCCGCGTCGGACGCGGCCCCCTTGTCCGCGGGTGCTTCGCTTGCGGGCGCGGCATCTGTCTGCAGCGCGCGCTGGCTCGCCGCCGCGCCGTCGCCGGTGCCGCCCTGGTCGACGCCGTCGGCAGGGCGACCCGGACCGCCGGGCGCCAGATTGGTCCAGCGTTCGCCCGCCACCACCGTGGCCAGCAGCCGTCGCGACGACCAGACCGCGAGCTGGCCGCTCTTGACCGCGACGTCGACGCGCCCGCCGCGCGCGCTGACCCGGAAGCGCCCGCTCTCGGCCTCCAGCCGGTACGCCGCCACCTGCACTTGCAGGCGCGTGGCGGCCGCCGGCCCGGGCGCGGCGCCGGGCGCCGCGCGGGTCGGGGCAATGGCGATGTCCAGCGTTCCGCGCTGCAACGCCACCACGCCGGCGGCCCGCCCCGCGCCGGCGCGCACCGTGGCCGCGCCGCGCGGGGCCAGTCGGGCGCGCACGCCTGCGGCCAGCAACGAACGCCCGGGACGCAGCGCGACCGGCGCCGGCGGCGCTCCGGGCGCCAGCGCGTCGGGCACCGCGGGCCCTGGTTCGAAGGCGGGCGTCGGGGCGGGCGGTTCGGGCGCCGGCGCCGACCACGCCGGCGGCGCGGGTGTCAGCGGGCGGTGGGGAGCCATCCATCCGGCGACCCGATCCACCACAGCCTGGTGTGGCAGCGCCATCCATAGCAGCGCGCCCAGCCCCGCCAGCGCGCCGGCGCCCAGCAGCAGGCGCCAGCCGGTGTGCCGCGCGCCGCGCGCATCGCCCGGCTCGGGCTGGCCGTTCCAGCGCCTTTGCAGGCGCGCCCAGGCGGCCGCCTGCTCGCCCGGCGCCGTCGCAAAGGCTGCGTTCGCCTCGGCGATTCGCCGGGCCGTCGCGGCGCTCTCGTCGCGCAGCGGCCTCACGCCGGCTCCCTGCCGTCGCCCGCCGGTGGGTCCAGCTCCAGCATTTCCTGGCACAGCTTCCGCACCTCGCTCAGACGGCGCCAGACGGTCGCCTCGGAGCAACCCGCGATCTCCGCCACCTGGTTGGCGGGCAGCCCCTCCATCTCCAGCAACACGAAGATCAGGCGATGCGCCGCTGACAGGCGATCCAGACCACTCTCGAACTTCTGGCGCAGGGTCGCCTCGCTGTGGGTCGCGGGCGGCACCGCCGCTTCGTGCTGCTGCTCGCGCCCCAGCACCTTGGCGACGGTTTCGCGCAGCCGGCGGCGCCGGCGCACCCGTCGCGCCTCGGTGATGCACAGCCGGAACAGCCAGGTCTTGAGCTGCGCGTCGCCGCGGAACGAGGGCAGGTAGCGGAAAAACTGCAGAAAAACCTCCTGGCCCGCGTCCTCCATCTCGTCGGAGCGCGTGCCCAGCTTGCGCAAGAAGGCCGCCGCCGCCGGGTAGTATCGTTGATGCAGCTCGTGCGCGGCCGCGCGGTCGCCGGCCAGACAGCGCTGAACCAGCGCGGTCTCGAAGCTGCGCGGCGAGAGCTCAGCGACCACGGCGGCGCCCGCGCCCGCACCCGCGTCGCGCATGCCCGGCGCGCTCATCAGAAGACCGCCCAACTAAGACCCACCCCGATCATCAGGCGTACCCGGGACGCCGGAAAGATCTCGGTTGTCGTCCCCGTCGGCGGATCGTCGACCCAGAAGCTGCCGCCCCACGGGCGAGGCAGGTAGTCCACGGCCGCGAGCAAGCCCAGGAAGACCTCGCGCGCCAGCGCGAGCTGGAAATGCGCGCGCAGGCCGGCGCCGAACGAGGCGCGCATGCGCGCGCCGCCGTCCATCAGCATGGTGCTGTCGGCGCGGTCGAGTGCCAGCACCGCTTCCGGACCCACCAGCAGGACCGATCGACCGGCGCCGCCCAGCAGGTCGCGCGCCACAAAGGCGCGCACCGCGAAGCTGCGCTCGCTGGCCCGCAGGCTGCTGCCGCTCACCGGCTGGGTTTGCTGGGTCACCAGCCAGGCGCCCTCGAGTCCCGCCCACCAGGCGGGCGGCGCGATGCGGAGGCGTACGTCGATCGCCAGCACGGGGCTCGACTCTTCGGCGCCCGACCAGCCGCCGGCCCAACCGCCGCCCAGGTCGAGCGCCAGCCGCGCCGCGCTCGGCGCCGGTTGCGCGCGCGCCGACACGACGACGCGCGCCGGTCGCGCGCGGTCGGGCGCGGGCGCCGGAGGGTCGTCGCTGGGGTGGCGAAAGTACGACTCCAGCACCACGACCAGCGCGCGCGCCAGCGCCACGCAGGATTCGCCGGCGCGCGGCAGGTCGCGCTGCAAGCGCAGGCGACCGATGGGGTCGTGCAGCTGCAGGCGCACGACGTCGCCAGCCTGCACCCGATCGGGCCGGTGGATCAGCGCGTACGAGGCGTGCCAGGCCCCCTCGGCCTCGATGTCGCCCAGGCGCGCCTGAGCCGCCGCGCGAACCTGGCCGATGTCTGGGCACAGCGCGTCGGGTGTGCTGCTGTCGACTTGCAGTCCGCCCGCCATCGCCAGCACCCCCACAAACGGTGCCCAGATCATCGCCGCGCCGCCCCGGCCGGGTCACTCCCAGATCGCATGAGGCCGCTAGCCTAGCGGATGCTTCCGCCCGCGGGTAGGAGACGACGCCGCACCCAGTGTCGTTCATCACAACGCCAGGCGCCGGGGATGGCTCCCCCGCTGTCATGGAAAAAGGCGGTACTCGCAAAACAACCGGGACTACGCCCGACGTACTCTTAGAGTCGCGCGGCCCGGCCGCCTCTCAGAAGCCACGATCTTCCCTCCGGCCGGCCCCGACCCCGGCGTGTCGGCGTGGGCGCTCCCCCACCAATGGCTGACCTTGGGCGTTGACGCAAAATGGACCGCCGTCTATAAATGACCGGCCGGTCACTAACCCATGCCTCGCCCCAGCGATCCCCACGCCCGCGCCCACCTGCTGGCCGCTGCCGAGGCCGCGTTCGTGCGCGCGGGGCTCGAGGGGGCCAAGGTCGAGGACATCACGCGGCGCGCGGGCCTGTCGAAGGGAGCGTTCTACCTGCACTTCCGTAGCAAGGACGACGCCTTTCGCCAGCTGGTCGAGGCCATGGTCGCCGGCCTGGCCGGTCACGTCGACGCCTGTCCGGTCGATTCGGCGACGCAGATGCCCAGCGTCGGCGAGTTTCTCGATTTCTGGGTCGAGCAGGACGCCCAGATCTTCGAGTTCATCTGGCGCAACCGCGGGCTGGCGGCGCTGCTGCTCGAGGGTGGGCGCAGCGCTACCTACCGCCACCTGGTCGACGAGTTCGCCGAGCGCGCAGCCGGCAAGACCCGCCTGCTGCTGGAGGCCGGCATCGCCGCGGGGTTGTACCGCGCCGACATCGATCTCGACGTGACCTGCGCGTTCATCGGCGGCGCCTATGACCGGCTGGCGCGGCAGATCGTGCGCGCGAAGAAGAAACCCGATCTGCGGGGACTGATCCGCCAGGTCCAGGTGCTCTTCCTGCGCGGCATCGGCAGTCCCGCCCTGTCGGCGGCGCTGCGCGCCGCCCCCGCCACCGCCACGGCCACCGCCGCCCGGCCTGGCACAAACAACGGCCGCCCGGTGTCTCATCGCCGGGGGCTCCGTGCGCGCAAGGTGACCTCCACCGCTCCTTCTCCCCTCAACCACGCCCTGCGGCCTGTGATCCAGAAGCGAGACCCGCCATGAAAGCATCCAGCAAGGAATCCCCGCTCCGATCGCCGTCACCGTCGTCGACGTCGACGCCGCCGTCGCATGGCAGCGCCGGCGGTGGCGCTCCCGGGGACGAGTTACCTACCAGGTCGCGCGGCGGCTGGGTGGTGCTGGTGATCGGCCTGGCGCTGGCGACCTGGACCGGCGTCCGGGTCAAGGAGGCGCTCGGTGGTCGCAAGGCTGTGGCGCAGGAGCACGCCGCCGTCGCCAAGGCCGCCGCCGCGAGCGCCTCCCAGCCGCCGCTGGTCAAGGTCGTGCGCGGTGTCCGATCGACCTGGGAGGCACGCGTTCCCTTCGAGGGGACGCTCATGCCGGCGCAGGAGGCCGACGTCGGTTTCAAGACCGCGGGCCGCATCGCCAGCGTCCGGGTCAAGGTAGGCGACCGCGTGCGCGCCGGCGCGGTCCTGGCCGCGCTCGACGGCCGCGAGGCCGACGCGCAGCTGGGCGCAGCCGAGGCGCAGGTGCAGGCGGCCGAGGCGCAGCTGGCGCTGGCGCAGGACGCCGAGCGACGGACGGCCGCCATCGTCAGCTCGGGCGCCCAGGCCGAGGCCAGCGGCGTCGAGGCGCGGCAGCGGCGTGCGCTGGCGGAGGCGCAGCTGGCCGCGGCGCGCGCCCAGCTGGCGCTCGCGCGCGCCCATGTCGCCAATCACGCGCTCAAAGCGCCGTTCGCCGGCACCATCACCCGCACCCTGACCGGCGCGGGCGGCATCGTCGCGCCGGGCATGCCGGGCGCGCCGCAGTTCCACCTGGTCGATCTGTCGGCCCTCAAGCTGGTCGGCACCGTCAACGAGCAGGACGCGGCCCTGGTCAAGGTCGGCGCCGAGGTCGAGCTGCCGCGCGCGGGCGGCCGCACGGTGCGCGGCAAGGTGGTTGCGGTCGTGGCCGCGCTCGACCCCGCCACCAAGCGGGTGCCGGTCGAGGCGGTGCTGGACAACGATCGCGAGCAGCCGCTGCTGGCGGGCGCGCTTTCGCGCGCGTCGATCAAGGGCACGCGCCCCGTCGACGTGCTGGTGTTGCCGCACGGAGCGCTGCGCCCGGGCTCGCAGGACGAGGTGATGATCGTCAAGGGTGAGCGGCTGTCGGGTCGGCGCATCGACTTCGTCACCGACCGCAACGGTTCATTGCTGGTGCGCGGCGGCCTGGACGCAGGTGACGCGGTCGTCGCCGCGCCCTGGGCCGAAGCCAGGGAGGGCGATCCCGTGCGGGTGGCCGCGGGCGCGCCATGAACCTGTCGGCGATCGCGATCAAGCGCCCGGTCTTCACCGTGATGGTGACGCTGGCGCTGCTGGTGCTGGGCGTGCTCGGGTTCAAGCGCCTGGGCACCGATCTGTTCCCCGACGTCTCGTTTCCGGTCGTGATGGTGACCGCGGCCTACCCGGGCGCCAGCCCCGACGAGGTCGAAAATCTGGTGTCCAAGCCGGTCGAGGACGCCGTCATCGGCCTCAACGGCATCGACCGCGTGCGCTCGTTCTCGCGCGAAGGCCTGTCGCAGACCTGGGTCATGTTCAAGCTGGGCGTCGACACCGCCGACGCCGCGACCCAGGTGCGCGAGCGCGTGTCGCAGATTCGCTACAAGTTCCCCACCGACGTCAAGGAGCCGGTGATCGGACGCTTCGACTTCTCGGCGGCGCCGGTGCTGACCTATACGTTGCAGGGCGGCGGTTCGCTGTCGCAGGCGCGCAAGTTCGCCGACGACGTCATCAAGGCGGAGCTGGAACAGGTCGACGGCGTCGCCGCGGTCAACGTCACCGGCGGCGGCGTGCGCGAGATCCAGATCGCGCTCGACCGCACGCGCATCGACGCGGTCGGGGTCAGCCCCGGGGCCGTGGTCGCGCGGCTGCGCGCCGAGAACCTCACCGTTCCGGCCGGCCGCTTCAAGGAGGGTGCGCGCGAGATCAGCGTGCGCACCGTGGGCGAGCTGGGCGGCGTCGACGCCATCCGCAACGTCATCGTCGCCACCGCGGCCAACGGGTCGGCGGTGCGCCTGCGCGACGTCGGCACGGTCGAGGACGGCTTCGCGGAGCGGCGCACGCTGGTGCGGGTCAACGGCCACGAAGCGGTCACCTTCGAGATCGTCAAGCAGTCGGGCACCAACACGGTGGCGGTGGCCGACGCCGTGCGCGCGCGCCTCGACGGCCTCAAGAAGGCGCGATTTCCGGCCGGGATGCAGTCCGACCTGATCATCGACCAGGCGCGCTTCATCCGGGCCAGCGTCGATCAGGTCGAGCACGACCTCTGCATCGGCGGCGTGATGGCGATCCTGGTCATCCTGATCTTCATGCTCGACATGCGCTCGACGCTGATCAGCTCGATCGCGCTGCCGACCAGCGTGATCGGCACCTTCTTCGTCCTTTATGTGGCGGGTTACACGCTGAACATGATGACGCTGCTGGCGCTGTCGCTGTCGATCGGCCTGCTGATCGACGACGCGGTGGTGGTGCGCGAGAACATCTTCAAGCACCTCGAGCGCGGCAAGCCGCCGCGCGAGGCGGCCCTCGACGGCACCAAGGAGATCGCGCTCGCCGTGCTGGCGACCACCGCCACCGTGGTCGCGGTCTTCCTGCCTGTCGCCTTCGTCAAGGGCATGGTGGGCCAGTTCTTCCGCCAGTTCGGCAACACCGTGATCGCCGCGGTGGTGCTGTCGCTGTTCGTGGCCTTCACGCTCGACCCGATGCTGTCCTCGCGGTTCTCGAGGTCGCTGGCCGAGAAGCACGACGAGGGCTTTCGCTGGCTCAAGCGGCCGTTCCAGTGGTTCTTCGCCCACGTCGACGCCAGCTACCGCTCGCTGCTGGGCATGGCGACGCGCCACAAGCTGGTGGTCGGCGTCATCGCCATCCTCAGCCTGTTCGCGATCGGTGTCTTCGCCAACCTGGCCGGCTCGGAGTTCGTGAACTCCGAGGACCGCGGCCAGTTCGTGGTCGAGATGGAGCTGCCGGGCGGCACCTCGCTGGAAGAGACGTCGCGTCTGTCGGCGCTGGCCGAGCAGAAGCTGTTGCAGGACAAGGATGTGGTGGTGGTGTTCAGCACCATCGGCCCGCTCAACGAGGTCAACAAGGCGCGCTGGCGCGTGGTGACCACGCCCAAGGACAAGCGCACGGTGAAGATCAGCGCGCTCAAGGACAGCGCGCGCCAGGCGGTGCTGACCAGCGTGCCGCAAGCCCAGGTCTCGATCACCGACCCGCCCTTCGTCGAGGGGGCGGCCACCGAGGCACCGATCATGATCGACGTGCGCGGCAACACCTACGAAGACATCGTGCCGGTGTCGCAGAGGATCACCCACCTGCTGCGCACCACCCCCGGCGTGCAGGACGTGCAGATGAAGTTTTCGCCCGGGCGGCCCGAGCTCCAGATCACCGTCGATCGCGAGCGCGCCGCCGACAAGGGGCTGCCGCTGGCGCCGATCGCCATGGCGCTGCGCACGGCGATGGAGGGCGAGGAGGCGGGCACGCTGCGCCAGGGCAAGGACGAGGTGCCGATCCGCGTGCGCCTGATCGAGACCCACCGCGACCGCCCCGATGAGATAGCCAGCTTGACGCTGCCCACGCCGCGCGGCCTGGCCAAGCTGTCCGACGTGGCCCACTTTTCGCGCGGCGAGGGGCCGCAGGTGATCGAGCGCGAGAACCGCAGCCGCCAGATCGCAATCTGGGCCACGCCGGTTGGACGCCCGCTGGGCGACATCGTCCAGGAGATCCAACCGGCGATCCAGAAGATGACGCTGCCAAGCGGAACGGTGATCGCCTACGACGGACAGATCCGCCTGATGTCCGAGAACAACGAGGCGATGGGGACCGCGCTGCTGCTGGGCGTGTTGTTCATCTACATCATCCTGGCCTCGCAGTTCGAGAGCTTCATCCACCCGATCACCATCATGGTGTCGCTGCCGCTGGCCATGCTGGGCGCGATCCTCGGCCTGTTCCTGACCGGCAACACCATGGCGATGGGGTCGATGATCGGGATCATCCTGCTCATGGGCCTGGTGACCAAGAACGCGATCTTGCTGATCGACCGCGCCATCGTGCGCGTGCGCGATCACGGCGAGACGCCGCTACAGGCGATCCTCGAGGCCGGGCCCGAGCGTCTGCGCCCCATCCTGATGACCAGCGCGGCGATGGTGCTGGGCATGATGCCGACCGCGCTCGGCAAGTCGGAGGGCAGCGAGTTCCGGTCGCCGATGGCGATCGCGGTCATCGGCGGCGTGATCAGCTCGACGCTGCTGTCGCTGGTGGTGGTGCCGGTCTTCTATCTGACCATCGAGGGCGCCAAGGCCTGGCTCAAGCGGCGCTTGCGCCGCGGGCCGGCCTCGACCGACGCCCCCGACATGCGGGTGCGCGACGCCGCCGAGTGAGCTGATGCTGCCACCCACCCGTGCCGTTCCCCGTGCACGAACCCCAGTGACCAGGATGCCGATGACCCGAACGATTGCCGTCGTCTCTCTCTTCCTTCTTTCTGCCGCCGCGCACGCTCAGACGCCACCGCCGCCGCCGCCATCGCCGACACCGCCGCCACCGCCGGCGGCGCCCGCGACCGATCCGCTGACCGCGCTCAAGGCGGCCAGCGGCGGGCTGACCGCCGACGAGGTCGGGCGCCGCGCGTCCGAGACCAGCGTCGAAGCGCGCGTCAGGGAGCGCGCGGTCGATGCCGCCGAGGCGCGCCAGCAAGAGGCCGAGGCCGGCTACTGGCCGCGCCTGATCGGGACCGCGCGCTACACGCGGCTGTCCCAGGTACCGCCGATCGAGTTCGGCGCACCGGGCGTCTCGTTCGTCGTCAGGGAGGGCGATCCCGGGATCATCACGGCGGTCACGCCCCAGCAGCCTTTGTTCGCATCCGCCTTCCCGCCCATCCCCACGCCGGTCAACCAGTACACCTTGCAGGTGTCACTGACCGTGCCGCTGTCTGACTACGTGTTTCGGGTCTCGCAGGCGATCGCCGCCGCGACCCACTCGGCGCGCGCCGCGCGCGTCGACGAACAGGCCGCCCGGCTCAAGGTCGCAGCCGAGGCGCGCGTCGCCTTCTACCAGTGGATCCGCGCGCGCGGCCAGGCGGTGATCGCCGCGCAGGCGCTGGAGCAGGCGCGGGCGCACCTGCGCGACGCGCAGCAGATGTTCGCCGCCGGCGTGGTCTCGCGCGCCGATACCCTGCGCGCCGAATCGCAGGTCAAATCGATCGAGCTGCTACAGACGCGCACGCTGAACCTGGTCGATCTCGCCGAGGAGCAGCTGCACATCGTCATGCACGATCCGGGCGCGCGCCACTACGAGGTCGGCGAGGACGTGACCGCTTCGCTGCCGGCGCGCGCGACCGACGCCAGCCTGACGCACCTGCAGGACGAGGCCTTCGACCATCGGCTGGAGCTGCGCGCGCTCGACGAGACCGCCGGTTCGGTGCGGGAGCTGGCCAAGGTGTCGCGCGCGGCGCAATACCCGCGCCTGGACCTGGCCGGCAACGCGATCTACGCCAACCCCAATCAGCGCATCTTCCCGTTGCGCGACCAGTTCGACCGCACCTGGGACGCCACCGTCCAGCTCAGCTGGACGCCGACCGACATCGCCGGCGCGCGCGCGGCCGGCCGCGCCCAGGCCGCTCAGGAGGGGCAGATCCTCGCGCAACGAGAGGCGTTGCTGGACGGTTTGCGCCTGGAGGTCACGCAGGCCTATCAATTGCAGCGCGAGGCGGAGGTCGCGCTCGGCACGACCCTGCAAGGATTGCTCGCGGCCGAGGAGAGCGCACGCGTGCGTCGGGATCTGTTTCGCAACGGCAAGGCCACCCTGGTCGAGGTCAACGACGCCGAGAGCGAGCTGACCCGGTCTCGGCTGGAAGTGGTGAACGCCCACATCGACGCGCGCATCGCCCGCGTCCGCCTGGACCACGCCGTGGGAAGAGACGCCACAGGCACGCGGCTTTAGCAAAGGCGCATCGCCTGCCTGATCCCACCGCGATTTCGCGCCGATCGCGATTGGTGCCAACCTGTGACGTTCGGACGCGCGGCGCGGGCCGGTGACCGAGTTTCGGTGGGTCGCGACGGCGATCATCCTGCTGGCAGGTGGCGGACTGGCAGCCCGGCGCGCGCAGGCCTATCGATCGCTTTCCCCTGGGCGGTCCCAGCCTGGCGGTGATCGAGCAGGCGGCGATCAAGCACACCCTGGCGCAGACCCACGGCAACAAGGTGCACGCCGGCGCGCGCCGTCGCGCCATCGCCTCAGATCTTCAGCCGGAGCGCCATTCCCAGGTCGACCACCGACGCGTCGATGTGACGTCCCGGCGTGGGGGTGGTGCAAAAGGATTGCACACAGGTCACGGTCTCGGGAACGTCGAATGACAGGCGGAACTCGCCGAGACGTCCGTAGTGCACCGCCACGAACGCCTCGAAGGTCAGATGGGTCAGCAGGGTCACCGAGTAGTCGAGCCGGGTCACGAACGACAGGTCCGATAGGTTCCCGATCGTCGAAAGGGTGAAGGTGGTGTAGTTCCACGAATACGGTGCCGGCAGCGACGCGAATAGCGATGCGTAGTGGCGCCCGGTGTAAAAGAAATTGAGCAAAGGGGTGCAGGCGTCGTTGAACAGCAGGCCGGGGTACAGGGAAGCATCTCGGTAGCCCACCGAATTGTAGAAATATTCGCCGCCGATGCTGAATACGTCATTGTCGTTGTACTTCCTCGCCCAGCTCGCGCCGCCCACCGCCTGCGGCTTGACCCCGCTGGCGCTGAAGACGTGGTAGGTCGGTGAGGTTTCGCGGCTGAAGGGCTGGCCTGCGCAGGTCATCTCGACCTGGTCGACGCTGGCCGGGGTCGCCGCCCGCTCAACCAACCGCAGCTCGCTGCCCGCGCGCAGGCCCACCTCGCCATAGAGGTCGAAGTCGCCGATGCCGAGCGACAGGTCGGCGCCGGCGCGCGGCCGTTGATCGCGCTTGAGCAAGACGCCAAGCCCCAGCTCGGCCGGCCCCTGGACGAGCTCAGCGCGCGCCGCGCCCGCGAGCTGGCGCAAGGTATTGCTGGCGGTGTTGGGGTCTTCGTACAGCGCATAGGCGTAGAAGTTCCAGGCACGTGCCTCCCAGGGAAAATTCAGCTTGAGCATGGTGGTGCCGGCACGCGCGTCGAATACGTCGAGCGGGTTGCGCTTGACCGGATGCAGGTAGTCGGTCGGGGTCCAGAAGCGTCCCGTACCCCATCTGACGTGCTGCTTGCCGGCGGTGACGAACACCTTGTGCTCGATGTCGAAGGCGATCCACATCTGATCGAGCACGCTGTTCGGTCCGCGAGACGCGTTGAATGTCGAAAAGCCCGTGGTCGACGTGCCCCCGCCGGTGAGTGCGCCGCCCGAGCTGTTCATCATCGTCATGGACAGACCATTCGCGCCGGACGCCGAGGATGTCGCCGGTGCGACCGTCGGATCAAAGCTCATTCGGCCGCGGACGTAGGCCCGCACGCGCTCGTTGGGGCGCGCATCGAAGTAGACGTCGAGGAGGCTGGGGGACGCCAGCGACCAGTGGTCGGGATTGTTGTGCTCCAGCGCCGAGCTCTGCGCGCGCAGGTACAGCTGGCCGCCAATGGTGAGCGGGTTCTCGGGCGCGGCGGAGCTGCTGAGCTGCGGCCCCGCGTCGGGATTGCCGAGCAGGAGGTCGTCGCGCGAGGCGGGACTGGTCGGCGCGACGGAGGCGGGCGGCGCGGCGGGGGCGGGCGGGGCCGGGGTGGTCGGTTTGTCGTCGGTGGGTTTGCTCTCGGTCGGAGGCGCGGCCGGGGGGCCGCCGAACATATCGTTCTCGCTCGGGCGGTCCTGGGCGAAGGCCGGCCGCGACAGTGCCATCAGGAAGACAATCGCGGCGGCTCTTGCTCTGGCAACGGTGACACTGACGCGGGTCAGAGGGTCCGGGATCCCTTTCCGATCCCCTCTCCCCGGCGGACCGGGGCGAGGGGATCGGAGGAACGCATCACCGGCTCTTGCTCTCGAGCCAGGCCTTGGTGAACAGGTTGGCTTCCAGCGGATGCAGGTCGACGGCGCGGATCAGGATCAGCGTCGAGTTGGCCTTCTCGACCTCGTCGTAAAAGCGGATCTCCTCCGGATACCAGACCTCGCCGTGCTTGGATTCGCTGAAGACCTTCTTCCACCTGGGATAGTACGAGGTGCGCAGCAGCCGGCCGGACAGCGCGTACTCCTGGCGCTTGAGGACGTTGTGCGTGTCCTTGTCGATCCAGATACGGATCATCGGGAACGCCAGGTCCAGACCGGGCTTGCCCTTGAGCATGAGCTTGAAGGCGGTGTGCGAGCCCAGCTTCTCCTCGCCCTCGAAGGTCGGGGCGTATTCCTCCGCCAGGCGCGACTCGTCGAAGTCGGAACGGCGCGAGTTGGTGCCGCCGATGCGCTCGCGCTCGGTGCGCCGCTCCCACTTGCCCACGCTGGGGTCGTAGAACCAAAGATTCTGGTCGATGCGCAGGTAGCCCTGACCGGCCGACGACTTGGGCTTGGTGAACAGGATCATGAACTTCTGATCCTGCGAGCGCCGGAAGTACAGGGTCTCGTAGACCACGTCGACCTTGTCCTTCTCCTTCTGCTCGATGTAAGCGCCCGCGCGCCAGTCACCGTTGTTACGCTGGCGATCGTCGACCTGCTTGAGCAGCTCGACCATCTGGTCGTGGCTCGGCGGCGTGTCCGCGGCGCGCACCTTGGAAGTGACCAGCAGCGCACCGGCGGCCAGCGCGAGCCCTATCAGCGTTCGTCGTGTCACCCTGCCTCCCATACGTGGTCTGAGGTTGCGGTCTCGCCCGTCAACCGAAGTGCTGCATCGCGGTCACCGGCTTGAGCCGGGCCGCGCGCAGCGCCGGATAGATGGCCGCGATCCCGGTGATGAAGGTGATCAGCACCACCGCAAAGATGATGGCGCCCGGGTGCACGGCCAGGTGCAGATGATCCGACATCAGGAAGAACTGCACCGAGATCGGGACGTGGATGTGCAGCGCGTTCAGACCGGTGGCGACCGCCAGCCCCAGGGCCGCCCCGGCGACCGTGCCGAACAGCCCGAGCAACATCGATTCGAGCAGGAACATCCACAGCACGCCGGTGCGCTGCATGCCGATGGCGCGCAGGGTGCCGATCTCTCGCGTGCGCTCGCGGATCGCGATCCACATGGTGTTCATGATGCCGATGATCACGATGGCAATCAGGATCACCACCAGGATGAACGACAGCCCGTTCAACGCCTGCAGCGTCCACATCATGAACGACAGCTCGTCCTCCCAGCTGGTGACGTCCAGCTTTTGCCCGGTCCAATCCTCGCGCGCCACCGACTGGAACTTGAACCAGAAGGCGCGCGGGTCGGGCGTCAGCAGCCGAAAGCCGCCTTTCTCGAGATCGATGCGCAGGCGCGCCGCCAGCTCGGGGATCCTGGGCACGAACTGGTCGCGCAGCATGACCTGGATGACGCCGGTCGAGGTCTGGTTCAACTGGTACAGAGCGCGCAGGCTGGCCATCGGCACGAAGCTGTTCCAGGAGCTGAGCAGGCCGATGCCGCGCGCGATGGCGACTACGCGCACGTCGATGGTGTTGTTCGACCCGCGCGTCGTGGGCGCCGAGATGGTGAGCGCATCACCGACCTTGACGTTGAGCTTCTCGGCCTGGTTCTCGAAGATCAGGATGGTCCCTGGTTCTGCCAGGTCGGCGAGCTTGCCGCTGCTGATCTGCAGCACCGACGGAAAGCGCGGCTCTTGCTGGATATCGATGCCGGTGACCCCGAGCTGCATCGATCCGGTGTCGGAGACGATCTTGGCCCAGCCGCGGCCGCGCTCGACCGCGAAGGCCATCTCGGGCAGCGATTGCTTCACCACCTCCAGCACGCGCTGATAGTCGGTGACCACGGGCGCCGCCTGCCCCGCCGTCACCTTGTAGAAGCCGCCCACGTTGAGGTGGCCGCTGCTCAGGGTGGTGGCGGTGTCGATCATGGTCTCGCGGATGCCGGTCGACAGGCCGACCAGCAGGATCAGCAGCGCGGTCACCGAGCCGATCGCGCTGCCCAGGAAGAGCGCGCGGCGGCTGTGCTGGATCAGGCTGCGCAGGGCGATGTTGAGGTCGACGAGAAACTTGGACATGGCCGCCTACTCCTCCGACTGCATGGCCTGGCGCGGCGTGACCCGCATCGCCAGCCAGGCGGGATAGAAGCTCGAGAACGCGCTCACCAGCATGACCGCGAGGAAGGCGACCACCAGGTTGGTGGTGCCCAGGAACGGATGCAGGCGCGGCCCGGAGAAGAAGAAGAACCAGACGTCGGAGCGGGCCGGGATCCCGATCTTGCCGACGATCGAGACCAGCAGCGCGCCGACGCCGGCGCCGATGGCGCCGAAGATCACCCCCACGACCAGCGACTCGATGACCAGCATGGCCAGGATGAAGCGGCGCTGCGCGCCGATCGCGCGCAGGGTGCCGATCTCCTGCACGCGCTCGAGCGTCGCCATCACCATCGCGTTGTTGATGATGACCAGCGCGATCACGAAGATGATCAAGATCGCGACGTAAAGGACGATGCGCGCGAGCATGATGAACTGGCCGATGATGCCCGACGCCTTTTGCCAGGAGATCGCCTTGAGCGGCAGTCCGCTGCGCACGCCGGCGGCCTCGATGGCCGCGATGGTCTGCGGGATCTTCTTCGGGTCGTTCAAGATCACCGCCGCGTTCAGCACCACGCCGCTCTCGGTCTCGCCGGGCGCGTAGGCCCGATCGACCAGGTTCTCGCGCCGCAACCGCTGGCCCAGGCCCGCGGTGAGGTCGGGGATGGCCGGCGCGACGTCCGAGGCCATGCCCGAGGCCAAGTCCGAGGCTACGTCTGGCGCAACGTGTGCCGCTGCGTGCGCGGAGACCTTCTTGCCGCGCGCCTTGCGGTCTTTCACAGGCTCGGCAGCCTGGGTGTCGGGCGCCGCTCCGAACAGCTCGGCCTCGGCATTCTCCCGGCTCACGCTGCGGGCCCCCGCCGCCTTCTGCAGCTGCTCGATCTCGGCGCGCTTCTCGTCGGTGAGAAATCCGTACAGCTCGCGGAACGATACCAGGTCCATCAGGCTCAGCCCGCCGGCCAGCGTGGATTTTTCCAGACCCTGGAACTGGAAGGTTCCGTAGACGTGCAGGTTGACCGACTGCACGTAGCCGCTGCGCGTGAAGGACTTGATGGTCAGCGTGTCACCGATGCGGATGCGGTACAGCTCCAGCGAGGGCGCCAGCTCGCGGTAGAAGAAGGCGTAGCGCGCGTCGAAGTTCCGATCATCGGTCTCGAAGAACGCGGCCAGCAGCGCGCCGACGTCGGCCAGGGGACTGCCCAGCTCTTTCTGCAGCTTGGCGCGGAAGTCCGCGGTCTTGATGGCGTCGAGCTGCAGCAGCACCTCGCGCACCTGCGCGACGTTCTCGCGCACCATCCGCTGCAGATCCAGATCCTTGGCGATCTTCGAGCCACGGGCGTCGCGCGCGTCCTTGATCTGGTCCAGGCGGTGCGCGCTCTTGAGCTTGAGCTGGTCTTCATACACGAACTTCGAGAACAGGAAGCCGCGCTTGCCGGGCGGCACCGCGGTCCCGTCGACGATCTGCATGCGGTCGAACGCCTTGCCGAAGCTGTCCAGGTCGGTGCCGACGTAGCGGATGAAGAGCAGGTCGGCGTCGGCGGCCTGGGTCGCGATCCGGTTCTCGAGGAACTCGAGCGAGGCGAGCGGATCCTTGTCGAACTTGGCCCAGAAATCATCGGAGGCGGCATGGTTGACGGCGTCCGCGTCCTCCTGGTTGATGGCCTTGACGTCGATCACCGCCTTGAGGTTCTTGAGGTCGCCCTGCAACACCGAGACGATCTGGCGGATATGCCCCTTCTCGGCGTCGATCTGCGCCGACAGCTTGCCCTGGGCGTCGGCCGTGAGGCCGCCGGCCAGCTTCTTGCGGTAAAGGCCGCGCAGCTTGTCGAGCGCGACGTCGATGGTGTTGCCCGAGGTCACCAGCGCGCCGCTGATCCCCATCGGCACCACCGACTTGACGTTGGGCACCGATAGCAGCGTCTGCCGCACCCGGGCGAAGTCATCGAGCGGGGCCAGGTCCGCGTCGCCCATGGTCATGCTACCCATGACCTCGAGCGGATCCTTGGACTGCGCCGAGTAGACCTGGATGTGCCCGGCGACGCTGCCGATCACGCTGCGGCTCATCGACGCGTCCAGGCTGTCGAGCAGCGAGTTGCCGGCGACCACCAGCAGCGCGCCGAAGAAGATGATGCCGCCGACGATGATGGTCTTGAGGCGGCTGGCGAACAGGTTGCGGAAGGCGATCTGGGCCACGACCCCGAAGGTGTCGATCCAGCCGGTGATTCGGCGCGACGACATGGCTACACCGGCGCGCTGGCGTCGTACACGCCGTGAGTGGGAGCGACTCGGTCGACGAACTTGCCGTCGGCCAGACGCACCACCGCGCTGGCGTGCGCCATCACCCGCTGGTCGTGAGTCGAGAAGATGAACGTCGTCCCCTCGGTGCGGTTGAGCTCCTTCATCAAATCCAGGATGTTCTCCCCGGTCACCGAGTCGAGGTTGGCGGTCGGCTCGTCGGCCAGCACCAGCTGCGGCCGGGTCACCAGCGCGCGCGCGATGGCGACGCGCTGGCGCTGGCCGCCCGACAGCTCGTTGGGGCGATGGTTGGCGTATTCGCCGATCCCGACCCGTTCGAGCAGCGACATCACGCGCTTGCGGCGATCGCCCGCGCCCAGCTCGCGCTGCAGCAGCAAGGGCAGCTCGATGTTCTGGAACACGCTGAGGACGGTGACCAGGTTGAAGCTCTGAAAAATGAACCCGATGGTGTGCAGGCGCAGATCGGTCAGCGCGCGCTCGGACAGGACCCGCGTGTCTTTGCCGGCCACCTCGACGGTGCCCGAGGTCGGCGTGTCGACGCAGCCGATCAGGTTGAGCAGCGTGGTCTTGCCGCTGCCCGACGGGCCGGCGATCGAAAGGAACTCGCCACCCCGCACCTCGAGGGTGATGCCACGCAGCGCCGGGACGACCACCTTGCCGAGCGTGTAGTTCTTGACCGCGTTTTTCACCGAGACGATCGCTGCCATGGGTCCTCCTGAGGCGGGCACTGCCGTCCGCGTCGAGACGGGAGTATTCAAATTTGAGTAATCGAAGTCAAGTGGACTGTGCGTCGGAGCGACGATAAGCACGCGTCGGGCGATCGCCGCGGGAGATAGAACGGCGACCGGGTCAAGTCAAACCGCGATTTGTGAAGTACTGCAAACACCCGATCTCCTCGGACAAACCATCCCCACAATTAGAGGCGCGCGACGAAGCATCGCCTCAGGTCCGGATCGCGTCGAGCGAGGGCCGGCCTCGGGCCTCGGGCCTCAGGCCTCTGGAGCACTCTTCACCGGAGGTCCGAGGCCCGAAGCCAGGCCCCTCGACGTGCGGTGGTCTAGCTTTCAAACCGTTCGGTGCTCTAGCGGTACGCGGCCAGGATCGTGCGCAGGCGTTCGGCGTTGGGCGCGCTGGTGGCGGCGCCCTTTTGCAGCAGCGGATTCCAGCCGCCGAGGCGGCCCAACACCGAGGGGTCCAGCTCGAGGAAGCCCATGCTCCAGGCGGCGAACTGGCGCGTCTGGATCGGACCACGGCGAAATACCGCGACGTTCTTGTGGCGCTTGTCGCGCGCGATCCGGTCGTGAAGCGCGCCCACGATCGACTCGTCCCCCTCCAGCACCTGCACGAAGACGCCCTTCTGGTGCAGCAGCACGCCGGTGATGTCCACGCTCTGGTTGTGGGCGCGCGCCAGCTTCAGGAGGTCGCTGAGCTGGATGGCCGTGAGATAGCGAGTCTCCACGCTGCCGTAGATCACCTCGTAGAGTTTCTTGGCCACACCCTTGTCATCGGCTTATTTGGTGCGCTACTTCACCGAGATGTCGACGCTGGGGCGCAGCTCGCCGCACACCTTGAGCACCGTGTGGATCACATTGGACTTGAAGCCGTCGATGAGCGCGGCGGCGTTCGGGATCGGGGTCCCCTCGTCGAGCGCGACGTAGGCCTGCTGAGTCAGGTTGTAGTCGAATCGTGGCGCCCATTTGCGCGAGCCGAGGCGCGCCGTGGTCGAGCAGTTGTCGACCATGTAGGCGACGCCGCGTGCGTGCATGTAGGGGTTGAGCGAGTCGACCGACTCGATCACCGATTCGTTGGCCGCCTCGGAGTAGGGGTGTCCCTTGTCCAGCAAGATATCGATCTGCGCCATCATCGTGGCGACGTAGACGCCGGCGGTGAAGGGGTGCACCGGGATCTGATTCTCGACGCGCTTGGCGCGCACGCCGGCGCCCACCTTCCAGGTCTCGGTGCCGTCGATCTTGCCCATGGGCGACTTCTTGAGGCGGTTGCCGGCCAGCACCACGCCGCGGATCTCGTTTCCGGTCGAGACCTCGTCGTAGATCTCGGCCAGGATCTCTCGCGCGGCGGGGTACGAGGCGGTGTAAGCCTTCTCGAACTCGGCCTTGCCGGCGGCGTCGAGCCTCTCGTAGACCGCCAGGATCCCTTGCTTGGAGATGATGGTGTTGATCGGCCCGGTGATCGACTCGGCCGAGTTGAGGAAGGCAGCCTCCTTGCTCATGCCCTGGCTCACGAACCGGCGGTACAGGCTCTCGATGATGCCGTGCACGGCCCCCAGCAGGATGCCGCGCTCCCCGTAGATGTCCGACTTGTACTCGGACTCGAGCGTGGTCTGGAAGGTGTACGGCGATCCGAGTCCCACCGACCAGGCCAGCGCGTAGTCGGTGGCGCGGCCGTCGATGTCCTGCTGCACGGCGAAGCTGGCGTTGATGCCGGCGCCGTTCACTTCCTTGCCCTGCACGTAGAGCCGGCGCACCGACGGACCCATGCCCTTGGGGCAGACCGCGATGACGTTGACGTTGGCCGGGAACCTCGCGCCCACGTTGGTGAGGTGGCCGAGCAGGAAGCCGTGCGACAGGCCCAGCGTCGCGCCCGGGCGCAGCGATTCGAAGACCCGGCTGTAAAGCTCGGCCTGCGCGGCGTCGGCGATCAGCAACAGCACCATGTCCGATTCGCGCACGACGGCGAACATCTCGCCCAGGGTGCCGTTTTCCTCGGTGAAGCCGGCGGCGCGTGCCTGCGCCATCGACTCGCTGCCGGCGCGCAGCCCGACCTTGACGCGAATGCCGGTCCCCTCCAGCGAATCGCGAAGGTTCTGCGCCTGGGCCGGACCCTGCGAGCCCCAGCCGATGACCCCGATCTGCTTGCAGCCGGCCAGCGCCTTGGGCAGGAGCGGGAAGAGGTGGCGGCCGCCCTTGACGATCTGTTCGACGCGGCCGCCCATCTGCACGGTGTCGACCTTGAAGACCTTCGAGCTGAAGCTGAGCGATTCGGCGGCCATGGCATCGTCCTCCCAACGTGGATAGCGGTATCGAAACGTCCCGAACGTGAAGTCCCTGATATACGCCGTTCCGCTGGTTGCGTAAAATGCATTGTTATCAAATCACTGTTGCGATTCTTGCAACAAAAGGATGCCCCGTCCGCCATGGACCACGACGCGCTCCGCCTCTTCCTGCACCTGTCGCGCACGCTGCGCTTCCTGCAGACCAGCCGCGAATGCCATCTCAGCCCGTCGGCGCTGTCGCGCGCGATCCAGCGCCTGGAGCGCGAGGTCGGCTGCCGTCTGTTCGAGCGCGACCGCCGCACCGTGCGCCTCACGCCCGAAGGCGCGCGCTTCGTCGTGCACGCGCGCGACGCGGTCGATCGCTGGGAGGGGGTGACGCGCGAGCTGCGCGGGCGATCGAGCGCGCTGGCCAGGACCATCGCGATCTTCGCCTCGGTGACCGCCTGCCAGACCTTCCTGCCCGGGATCCTGAGCGGGTTCCGCGAGCGCTTCCCCGACATCCACATCCGCCTCGAGACCGGCTATGCCGCCGACGCGCTGGAGATGCTGGCCGAAGGGCGCGTCGATGTCACCGTCGCCGCGCTGCCCGATCGCATCCCCGCGCCGCTGATCGCGCGCGTTCTGTTGCACACGCCGCTGGTCTTCATCGCGCCCGCCTCACCGTGCGAGGTGCAGCGCCAGGTCGCGCGCCGCCCGCTGGCCTGGGGCGAGCTGCCGATCGTGCTGCCCGCGTCGGGTCTGGCGCGCGCCGGCGCCGACCGCTGGTTCCGGCGCAAGCGCATCCGGCCGCGCATCTATGGCGAGGTCACCGGCAGCGAGGCGATCCTGTCCCTGGTCAGCCTGGGCTGCGGGGTGGGGATCGTGCCCCGCATCGTGATGGACGGAAGCCCGCTCGCGCGCCAGGTGCGCGCGCTGGAGGTCGATCCCGACGTCGGCGAGTTCCGGGTCGGCGTGTGCACGCAGCGCAGGAAGCTGCAATCGCCGCTGGTGCGCGCCTTCTGGGAGTCGATGGAGGAAGGATCGGCGTCGGGGCAGCGCTGAGGATCTGGGATCGCCGACGCTGACGCCGACGCCGACGCCGACGGTCGGATCAGACGGTCGGATCAGACGGTCGGATCAGACGGTCGGATCAGACGATCGGATCAGGAATCCGACCTCTTCCGTCGGCGTCGGCGTCGGCGTCGGCGTCAGCGTCGGCGATCCGATTCTTGCCGGCCGTCCCCCGCTACGGCCGTTCC